>NZ_CP197412.1:5216297-5868335 GCF_052161625.1 Brakhagea slesvicensis | reverse complement strand
CGATGGATTATTCCGCAGTATCGAGATAGGGGTCTTGTCCCATTTCTCTCTGAATCTTAGTTCGTTCCTTTTCGTGATAAAGGAGGGCCATCCGATCTCGGAAGTGTTTCTTCTCGACTTTCCTTTGCGCCCGTTTGAAATGAGAAGCGAAGCGGTTGAGCTTTTGGGTAGCGCGAGGATTCTGGACCTCGGCGGCTCCGATTTTCTTCATCTTTTCGGATACTTTCACCCCGAGCCCATTCCTGAGGATTTCATCGTCCATGCCGAGATACTGTCGGTAGGAACCGGGATCCCCTTGCCGACCGCACCGTCCGATCAGCTGACGATCGATTCGCGCCGCATCATGCAGTTCCGTACAGATGACGAACATCCCGCCGATCTCTCGGATCTCATCTTGCAGTTTGATGTCGGTTCCTCGGCCTGCCATGTTGGTCGCGACGGTGATCGCACCTCGCTCCCCGGCGCGTGAAACAATCTCTGCTTCCCGTTCGACTTCGTACGCATTCAAGACTTGGACGGCCAATCCTTCGTCGCGCAGCAGTTTGGCCAAAATCGAGGACTTGTCGATCGACCGGGTGCCGATCAAGATGGGTCTCCCTTTCGCATGGATACCCTTGACCTCTTCCACAATGGCATGGAATTTGGTCATCATGTCGGGGCAGACGATGTCGGGCAATCGGATTCGTTTCGGAGGCCTGTTGGTGGGAACTTGCACGACCGGCGTCTTATAGATACGACGCATCTCCCCAGCGCTGGTCGCGGCCGTTCCCGTCATTCCACCGAGACGTTTGTATCGCAAAAACAGATCTTGGACGGTGATCCTCGCTGCCTGACCCGTGGGGACGGAGACATCGATGTTCTCTTTCGCTTCAATGGCTTGGTGAATACCGTCTCGCCATTTGCGTCCTTCGGCAAGTCGGCCAGTGAATTCATCGACGATGACAATTTCGCCATCTCGCACGACGTATTGGCGGTCTAAGGAGAAATCGCGATGAACTTTGATCGCGCGTTCGATAAATTCGTAGAGGTCGACCAAAGCCGCGAGACGTATGACTTCATCTCGGGGCAACGCGCGCACAAACTGTCGACCCTTGGCCGTCAGCTCAATCTTACGATTGTCCTCTTCAATCGTGAAATGCTCTTTCAACTCGAAGAGAGGAGCATGCTTGGAGGCCCATTTGTAAGTCGCAATTACCACTTCGCGGGCTTCATCACCGAGCGAACCGATGATCAATGGTGTCCGGGCCTCGTCGATCAAAATGCTGTCCGCTTCGTCGACCAGAACGAAATGCATACCACGCTGAACCGGTTGCTCCCCTGAAGAAGACCAGCGTTCGCTCGATCCCGCTCCTAGGAAATCGTCCACCGCTCGGCCTTGCGCACGCATCAATAAACGGTCGCGCAAGAAATCAAAGCCAAACTCTTTCGCGGTTCCATAGGTGAGATCGGAGCCATACGCTCGACGACGTTCATCTTGACTGTGATTGGTGAGCACGATTCCTACGGACAATCCCAATGCGTCATAGAGAGGACGCATCCAATCGGCGTCCCGCTCCGCCAGATAGTCGTTGACGGTTGCCAAGTGAGCTCCCTTTCCAACCAAGGAATGAAGCACCATTGGGAGCGTGGCGGTGAGCGTCTTTCCTTCGCCAGTCTGCATCTCGGCAATGCAACCGTAGAAGAGACAGGTGCCACCGAGGATCTGGACATCGTAGTGACGCATGTTCATCGCTCGACGTCCCGCTTCGCGAACGAGTGAATAGGTCTCCGGGAGCAGATCCTCGAGCGGTTCTCCACTCTTGGCCCTGTAAATAAGCGACAGAGCTTCCTTGCGAACCTGGCTATCGCTCAAGCTCCTGCGTTGCGATTCCCACCCATTCACTAAGCGGACTTGTCCCAGCCATTGATTGACTTTGTATTGCGCGACACCGGGTAGCTTCCAGCCCGCTGAAACATGTGGCTTGTACGGGAGATGCAGCTTCTTTTCCGATCCTCCAGCTGGCGGCAGAGGAAGCCCGGGAGTCGTTGGAACACCAGGTGACGACTCTTTTGATTTTCGCTTTCCAGTGGGGGGAAGGGGAACATTCGACGGAGGAACGGCACTCGACGAAGGAATAGGAGCCGTCTTCATCAAACCATCCCCGTTTGAATCACCTGTTGCGTTTTGGCTGGATGGAATGCTGCTATTCATGACAGTTGGAGCTCGGACGCGAAGGGGGGAAATGCGAGTTCATCCTAGGATGCTGCGCGGTCTCGAAAAAGGGGAAAGGATTCGATTTCAGCGCTCGGTGGGGCCGCCGCAAGATCTCCAACCCGACATTCTAACGCTTCGACCGATGAGATTCCGCTCCGGAGGGCGGTTTCTACCCATGAATTCCCTCGTATTGGGCCTGTTTGGTGGGATGGGGGGAATGGGCCGAGTTTGCGTGATGTAGCATTTTTGTCTTAGCTTCTGAGGATTCCGGCCGATCTGATTATTCGAACAATACGCAAGGCTCTGCTTAGCGAGAAGGAACAAATGAAAATCAATCGTAAGACCCTATCCTTGATCATTGCCTCTCTATGCGGAACGAGTGCGTCTGCGTATGCCGTAGGCCAAGATGTCCCGCAATCCTCCCCTCTCGCTAGCAGCGGTCGCATTGCAGACAACTCTGCTTCAGGCGAAGGGACCATTGGTAATGATCCTCGTATGGGGAGCATTCGTTCGATGGAACCGACCGTTCCATTCTCCCCCACGACGAACCATCCGGTGTCGTTCCATCAACCTGAATTCCATACGCCCGGCACTCTCGCCAGCCATCAGGCCAGCAGCTCGCGAGGCTGCGAATCGATCTCCGGATGCGAGTCGATGGCCAGTTGCGGAGACTTGGGAACCAGTTGGGTCGAAACCGAAGCGATCCTGTGGTGGGGCAAGGGCTTTACCAATACCCCTTTGATCATGTCGGGTAACACCCCCGGTGGCCTCCCAGTCAACGTGCTCAGCGGTGGCGAAGACAATCCAGTCGGAAACGAAATGTTCGCTGGGATGCGTGTCACGGCTGGAAAGTGGCTCGATTGCGATAAGAACTATGGTCTGCAAGGCCGCGTTTATGGCCTCTTCGGAAGCGAAACATCTCAAACCTTCGGGAATACCGGGGTCTCCAATGGTGTCGCTTACTTCGACGTGAACGCAGGGCCCTCGTTCTACTTGGTAAACCTCGACGCCTCTCCTAACGGTGCGAACACTGGTACCATCACCGAATCGACAGACCTCAATTTCATTGGGGCAGACGCGTCGCTTCGCACCTTGATGATCGGCGATGCCGCTCACCGCGTGGATCTGCTGACAGGCTATACCTTTATGCGACTCGATAGCGGCTACACGCTCGAAACGTCGGTAACCGATGGAATCACCAATCCGATCCAGAACGGTACCGTGATCGTGACCCGCGATAACTTCGGAACCAAAAACACGTTTCATGGGGGGCATATCGGTTTTACAAGCGATCTGACCTCAGGTCGCTTTACGTTGAGCCTGCTCGGAAAAGTCGCTATGGGAAACATGGAGCAGAGGACCCAGACCTCCGGCTTCTATAGCGAGACGCCTCCTAACTCTCCGGCCGTCACCGAAGATCGCGGGCTCTTTGCTCAGCCACAAAACAGCGGAACCACCAGCCGCGATCGGTTCACCTTCCTTCCCGAGGCAGGTGCCAAGCTGAAGTATCGACTGGGGCGAGGCCAAATCGGTGTCGGATACACGCTGCTCGTGATGCCGAACGTAGCGTTGGCAGCGGACCAAATCGATACGACCATCGACTTCGCCAATATCAATGGCGTCATGAGTCGACCGCTTCCACGGTTCCAGACCGATACCTACTTCTTGCATGGCCTGGATCTGGGATACACCTTCCAGTTCTAACTGGAAAGCGAATCGCAACTGAAAGGCCCGAAAGGGCCTTTCGGCCATTCCCGTTCTCGTTCTTAGAACACTGGATTCAAATGGTTCAAACGCTTCTTCACCAAATCGGACTGTGGCTCGATCGATTTTCCGACGCTCTCCATCGTTGGGAGTCCAAACTGCAGGATGTCGAAAAGGCGTACCTGCTATCCAATCTTGAATCCATGACAATAGCTTGCACCGAAGCCGAATCGATCCATCAAGAGATCGCCGACTGCAAACGTGAGAGGCAAGAACTGCTGGATCGGGCTGCGGCAATAGGGCTGCAAGCTCGCCACTTGAAGGAACTATCGCAGCTCATGGACGCCCAGTGGCCAGCGATATGGACCCATCGCATCTCCCAATTGGAGCTGCAATTGAACCGAATTCAACGGTTGAGCATCACCCTTTGGATGAGCGCGTACCAGAGCAAGTCGCTGGTGTCGGAAATGCTTCTCGTGCTGGCCACCGGCCGCGCTGATACCGCTACCTACGCACCCGGAGAAGCGCGGAGCATGGAAGGTGGATTCCTGATGAACGAAGCCGCCTAGTCCCTTAGGATCATTCTACGATGAGTCTATTCAGCGCGATCCAAGGTTCCGCCAACGCACTTCGGGTGAATCAACTCGGACTGCAGGTCGTCGGCAATAACATTGCCAACGTCAACACCCCTGGATACGTGCGCCAAGATCTCGTCGTCGCCCCTGCTCTCGGTTACCGAGCTGGCGATTTGATCATCGGCCAGGGGGTCCAAGCCGTCGCGGTGGAACAAAAGCTTGACAATTTTGTTCTAGAACGACTTCGGCAAACGCAAAGTCAACTTAGCTATCAGGAAGTCCTCGAGTCGGCCAACGGCGAACTAGAATCGTTCTTGAACGAACTGACCGGGAACGATATCTCGACCCGCATGAGCAACTTGTCAGCCGCCTTTCAAGAAGTCGCGAATCAACCCGGAAGCGAATCGATCCGCGCACTAGCGATCCAACGTGGCCAAGAACTTGCTTCCCAACTTCGGTCCGTATCCGATAGTGTGATCAAAGCGTCGCTCCGCAATCGAGATGAAGTAGGACAAGCGGTACAGCAGATCAACCGCTTGGTCGATTCGATCGCGAAACTCAATCTACGAATCGTGGAGATGGAAGGTGGCTCCATGTCCGATGCCGTGGGACTGCGCGACGAACGCCTCAAAGCGATGGACGAACTCTCCAACTATGTCGATATCACAACCCAAGAACAGCCCAACGGAGCGGTCACGGTCTTTGTGGGAGGGGATTATTTGGTCACCGATGCCATCCCCCGTCGAGTCAAAGCCGAATTGGTAGATGATGGCGAATTCTCGAACCTCGAATTACGGTTCGAGGATACCGACGCTCGGGTAAACGTGTCGGGAGGAAAGATTCGCGGCCTATACGAAGCGGCCCAAATGGCGACCAGCCGAGGATTTCTGGGCAAATTGGATTCTCTCACTCGGGACATCATCCACGTTGTGAACCGAATTCACTCGCAGGGGCAAGGGTCGCAAGGCTTTCGAAGTATCCAAAGCGAAATCATCGTCAATAAAACCGATGTGCCATTGGAAGTTTCCAATCCTGAATTCAATCTCGAGAACGGCTCGTTCACCATCACGCTGACGGATCGACGCACCAATAGCTCGACAACCTACGAAGTTCCTGTTCGCCAGCAGGGGATGACCACCGACACCACGCCCGAACAACTCGCGGCAGCCATCGATTCCATCGTGGGACTTTCAGCGTCCGTTACCAATAATGGTCGATTCGAAATCCGATCGGAATCCGAAGCCCTAACGTTTAGCTTCTCCAACGATACGAGCGGTGCCTTGGCATCCCTAGGGATCAACACATTCTTTACTGGAGATACAGCCAGTACGATTCAAGTTCGATCGGAAATCACTGAAGATCCCACGAAACTGGCAATCAGTACCAACGGGGTAGGAAACGGCGCAGGCAACGCCATTCGATTGGCAGAAGCCTTCAACAACCCATCCACCTTGCTGGGCGGTCGTAGTTTAAACGGCATTTACGACGCGATCATCTCGGACACAACCCGCGAGATCAATACTCAAAAAGGGATCGCAGATGGACTCCGCAACTTCCAACAGACCCTCGAATCCAAGCACTTGGGGATCTCCGGTGTGAACCTCGATGAAGAGGCGGTCAAGATGATGCTCTTTCAAAGAGCCTTTCAAGCGCAATCGCGTCTTGTGTCGGTCGCCTCTGACCTCCTCGAAACTCTCGTCAACATCATCTAAGCCATGCTGAGCTCCTTTTATCCTGTCGTAGCTGGTCGAACGAGCGATGCCGCCAATCGCTATCGATCCCTCTATCAGGTCCAGATGGGAAAGATGGGGCTTCAGGACTTGGAGTCTCAACTTAGCAGCGGTATGCGATATACGCTGCCAAGCCAAGATCCAACGTCGGCACTTCGGGTCATCAGTTTGCAACGGGAACTCGAGTTCCGTGATCAGACGATCAAGAATCTCGATTCATCCCAGAGCTACCTCAACGCAACCGAAGCAAACTTGTCGAATATTCAAGACCTTATGACGGAGCTTCGCGGCTTGGGCGTCGAGGCATCGACCAACGTAGCCGGAGTCGAGGAAAGGACGGGCTGGATCAATCAAATCGAAGCTTCCATTACTCGTCTGCAATCGCTAGCCAACGCAAAGCATATCGATCGCTACCTGTTTTCCGGTGGATTGGTGGGAACTCCGACGGTGACTAATAGCCGCGAAGGGATCCAGTACAACGGAAACGATATGAGTCTGCTCACGCTGACCGATAGCGGTGACTATCTCTCTCACAACGTGACCGGTCAAAAAGCACTAGGACTCCTCTCCGACGCCATGGTCGGTCGCAACGATTTGAACCCCGTCGCATCCGAAACAACTCGCATCACCGATCTCAATCATGGGCAAGGCATCGCGCCGGGCGCGATCCGGTTGTCCGATGGCGTGAACCAAGTCACGATCGATCTCGCCAAGTCGGAGTTTGTGGGGGATATTCTCGATCGCGTGAATGGAAATGTATCGTTCAACGGCCGGGAAGTATCTGCGACACTGGTCAACGGCAGATTGGCCTTCCAATATGCAGATGGCAACCCGGGAATCTTGCGGATTCAAGAAGTCGCAACGGGACGGACGGCTAGCGACCTTGGTATTGCAACGAACGAACCTGCTCCCACGCTGCCGATCATCGGTCGGTCCCTCGAACCCGCCATTCAATTGACGACCAAGCTTTCGCAACTGAACGATGGTGCAGGGTTGCCATGGGGGGATGGACTCCGAATTTCACAGGGTGGCCGGAACTTCGACGTCCTCTTCACCGGCGCTGAAACGGTCGAAGACGCTATCAACCTGATCCATCGCTCGGAAGCTCCCGTCATCGCTTCTATTTCACCAGACGGACGAGGATTGCAAATCAAATCTCGTATCAGCGGAACGGACTTTGCGATCGGGGAACTGAACGGGAATCTGGCGGAATCGCTCGGGTTGCGAACCTTCCATGGTCAAACCCGAGTCTCGGAGCTGAACTACGGTCAAGGAATGGAGACGATCCAAGGCGCGGATCTGATTATCCGCCGCAATGATGGGACCGAGCTTGGGGTCGATCTGGACAACGCGACGACCATCCAGGATGTTCTGGACACGATCAACAACCATGTTGACAACCAAGTCATCGAGACTCGCATCACCGCTTCCCTTGCCTCCACCGGAAATGGCATCGTCCTCACGTCAGCCATCCCGAGCGTTCCTTTGGTTCCTGACCCAGGTCCCATCCGGATCCGTTCGGCTGGAGGGAGCCAAGCTGCTTCGGTGCTGGGATTGGTACCGCACGGCCAGTCGGAGTCGACAGCACAGCTTGTGGGGTCGGAGTTTGTCTACACGGGTTCGGACCCTAACCCACAAGAAGTTCGCGGAATCTTCAACTCGCTAACACGCCTGCGAGACGCGATCGCCAATCAGGACTTAGCAGAGATCGCGAGATCCGTCCAATTGATGGACCAAGACTTGGAGAGATTGAGCCTCAGTCGAGGATCGCTCGGTGTGGAGCAACAACGCATCGATAACTTGAAAGCGATCAAAGAAGAATCACGAATCGCTCTCAAAGCAGATGAATCGAACCAGATCGAAGCGGATATGATCTCCGTCATTTCGCAATTGAATGCTCGACAGGTTTCTTATGAGGCTAGCCTCAGGCTATTGGCTAGTGCCAATCAGCTATCGCTTTTCAATTACTTGTGATGGACCTGGCATAGGTCGGGACGGTTGCGGATAAAGACAGCAGTTTGCTGGGCACAAATCGTGACTTGGCCCATACGTGCCCACGAACGGTCTCGCTGTTCCCGTCGCAAGCCGTTCTTCGATCAAGTCGACGATCATCGAGACAAACTCGGGGTGAATGCCTACGGAGCTCGCTCGCACGCATCCGATCCCCTTTTCCTTACAAAGGTGGGCTGCTTCTTCATCTAAATCGTAGAGGACCTCCATGTGATCGGAGATAAATCCGAGCGGTACGAGCACCACGCTCTGGAGTCCTTCGTCGGTAACGAGTTGCTCGATTCGGTCACAGACATCTGGCTCGAGCCAAGGTTGTTGGGGAGGACCCGAACGACTTTGAAAAACCAATTCCCAATTTCCGTGCCCCACCGCCTCGGAAACCAAGCGAGCGGCTTCTCGGAGCTGTTCGACATACCGTGAATATTGCGACATACCCA
Organism: Brakhagea slesvicensis; assembly: GCF_052161625.1. Taxonomy (GTDB): domain Bacteria; phylum Planctomycetota; class Planctomycetia; order Pirellulales; family Pirellulaceae; genus JBKCUI01. The sequence continues at coordinate 5,859,685 of NZ_CP197412.1, read as the reverse complement.
TTGGAATGCTGTGGGCGCAATAAAGCAGTTTGGCATTGGCTCGCTCGGGTGCAGGGGTTTGTTCCAGAGCTGTGCGGACGCAATCGGCTTGTGCAGCGATGAATTTGGGATGATTGAATCCCATACGTACCTTCTCAATTAGCGGAGCGTTCTCCCCGACTGCACTCTGTGCGTCCGCTATGTTTTCGCGATATTGTCGACATCCGCTGTAGCAGCTAAACATCGACGTGAAAAAGGCGATGGCCCTTTTCTTCCCTTCGTCTGCCATATCGCGAAGCGTGTCGGGCAACAGCGGATGCCAATTGCGGTTACCCCAGTAAATGGGCAGATCGATGCCCCGTGCTTTGCACTCAGCTCGTATTGCCTCCAACAGATCGCGGCACTGTTGGTTGATTGGGCTGATGCCACCGAAGTGCTTGTAATGCTCTGCGACTTCTAACATCCGTTCCTTCGGTACATTTTTGCCGCGGAGGACATTTTCCAGGAACGGCATGACGTCATCCATTCCTTCCGGCCCCCCGAAGGAAACGAGAAGAATCGAGTCGATGGGGACGGTGTCCAGAGAGGGCAATGGCCCAGTCGGAGCGGCAGGACGGGTCGGTAGTGGCGGGGCAGAAGCGTCGGACAACTCAATTCTCCAAGCAATCGTGGCTACAAACAGGGAACACGAAGGATACCCGAATATCGAACTGTTTAGTATGCCACGCGATCAAGTCCCCCAAAGCACGCAACGCCTTCGAAGACAGATGCACGGGGCCTATGGCTCGCATTTTCCGGATCATGCCAGGATTTCTTGGATGACACGTGCACTGGGGCTTTCGACCAACGAGAGCTTTTGAGCTCCAATCTCGAAATGAAGGGACTGGGCGTCGAGACCGAATCGATCGAGGACTGTGGTGAGCCAATCATGATGGGTGACTAAATCCTTCACCGCGTAATGGGAGAACTCATCGGTTTCTCCATGCACGTATCCACCCTTGATTCCCGCTCCCGCGACCCACATGCTAAAGCCGTACGTGTTGTGATCGCGCCCCACCTTTTTGAGCTCGGTATCCCCAACCGGGACTTGGATTGTCGGCAAGCGGCCCATCTCTCCACCCCAGTGGACCAAGGTGCTATCGAGCAATCCTCGCTGCTTCAGATCCTTGACCAACGCGGCGGCCGGTTGATCGATCTCCCGGCAACGCGCTGGAAGCTCGGTGGCGATCGAGGAATGGTGATCCCAAGATTGCCCGTTGTTAAAGATTTGTACATACCGTACTCCCCTTTCGACCAATCGACGGGCAATCAGACAGCGTGTTCCATAGTCACGGGTCGTGGGGTTGTTGATGCCGTACATCTCCAGCGTTTCTGCGGTTTCTCCGGATATGTCAAACGCATCTCGCGCTGACAATTGCATCTTGGCCGCGAGTTGGTAGCTGGCAATCCGAGCCTCCAAATCATGGTTGCCTGGAAACTGTTCCAAGTGTTGGCGGTTGAACTCCTCGAGAAATCGCAATTGCTCCGCCTGCGCCGCACCTCGCAAATGAGGAGGCGGATTCAAATTGAACATGCGAGGCTCGGTTGGGCGAACGACCGTTCCCTGGTAGATGGAGGGAAGTCCACCATTGGTCCAACTATCCCCTCCACAAATGGGCAATCCCGATGGATGCGTTAACGCGACATACGCCGGCAATTCCTGGGTCTCACTGCCCAGTGCATAAGTCAGCCAACTCCCCAACGTGGCGCGACCTCCCACAATCCCACCCGTATTCATTGCAAAGAACCCAGGGAAATGGTTGTTCACTGCGGAATGCATGGATCGGATCAACGTGATATCGTCGGCGATACCTGCAATATGGGGAAGGAGTTCGGATATCTCCATCCCACATTCCCCACGAGGTTTGAATTCCCACTGCGGTGCCATAATCTGACGACTCGCTTGCGCCGCATTGTCGAACCGAATATCCCCTTCGAATTGCTGCCCATCCCGCTTGATCAACTCCGGCTTGGGATCGAACAAATCGATTTGGCTTGGACCTCCCATCATAAACATGGAGATCATCGCGTTCGCCTTGGCGGGGCGCGGCGACTGCTTAGGCGATAAATCGTAAACAGGCTTCTCCAACGGAGGTTTCTTGAGCGCTCCTTCTTGGGCGAGCAAACCATCCTGTTTCAGTAACATGGCGGCCGCAACCGAACCCAACCCGAATGCCGAGGATTGAAGCCAGTGACGACGTGAACAAAGCTTCCCCATCCCAGAATTGGCGATTCGGGAGGGGATCGAATGATTGATTGACTGGTGCATCACTAAAGTCCCCTACTCCAAATACAAGAATCGATTGGACGCGATTAACATCTGACAAAGGCTTGCAAGCCCCCGGCGGTCAGGTGCATCGGGTTGTTTCGCTATTTTCTTTTGCCATTTTTCATCGGTGTCTTTACGAAACAACTCGCTCTGATTCATCGCAAAATCAAGGCACCCGGACAATTCCGAAGGCTTGGGAGCGACACCCAAGGCTCGCTCAAATGCCGCTTGAGCTCGAGTCTCGGGCGAGCCTCCCTCCGACCAAATACGTTCGGACATCTGCTCAGCGGCTTGCACTACCCAAGCATCGTTCATCAGTAGAAGTGCTTGGGGGGTGACGGTCGAAACCGTTCGTTGCTGGCAATTGGGTTTCATCTCAGGCAAATCAAAGGTTTGCAATAGGCTCAATTGCATCGAGCGCTGTGAACTTAGATAGATACTGCGGCGTTTGCCATTTTCACCGGGGTCTTTGATGCCGGCGAACAAGCCATCGCGGAGGATGCGCGAGCCAATCACGGCCTTCCCCTCGTCGTCTTCGGCAACCGGAGTGCTCGGTCCACCCAACTCAGGATTCAACTGACCGCTGATCGCGAGAATTGCATCGCGAACCGCTTCAGCATCCAAGCGGCGAAGGGACATGCGGGCCAAAAATCGATTCTCTGGGTCCTCGTCCCAACTGTCGCGCGTTGGATCCACACCTTCGGGTCCGTCCTGCGGGTGCGCCGAAGCTTGTCGAAAGGTTTGCGAGTGCACAATCTGCCGATGCAGCCACTTGAGACTCCATCCATGAGCCATGAACTCATACGCCAAATAATCAAGCAACTCGGGATGCGTAGGAGATTGTCCATTCAATCCGAAATCACCCGGCGATCGCACCAATCCCGCGCCGAAGTGATGCATCCAAACGCGATTGACGATCACGCGTGCCACGAGCGGGTGATTGCCATCGGTCAACATATCGGCATACGCGAGCCGGCGTTTCTCACCCGTAATGGATCTGTTTGCGCCGGCAGGTCGGTTTTGCAACAAGACCTCCAATTCGCCGGGTTCCACTTCTTGCTGTGGCGTTTCCGGGTTGCCCCGGAAGAACACGAAGCTCTTCGCGCTCTTGTCCCGGTCCTGAGCGGACATGACCAATCGTGCGAGCGGCTTGCTGTCTCGGATCTCTTGGACTTGCTTTTCTTCCTCCTGGAACTTGCGATGCGCGGGGCCATCGTACTCTACCAATTGCCCGACGATCCAGTCGATGGTCCGAACTTTAGGATACGACTCGAGGAGAGCCTTTTGTTCTGCAGTTTGATCCTTGACCGCAGTAAGAACGGCCGCCCGAAGCGACTCTCGCACTTCTTCTGGAGCGGCGTTGATCTCGCGGTCTTGGATCGTTTGGCAATGGGCTCTGCGACGCGTATGGATGTCCTCTTGCAACGCGATCGCTTGCTCTTCAATCTTCGCCCTCTCGGACTTGGTCGCGTCGTTGGTGAGATCGATCAATCGCTGCGTAGGAGCCTTCCACTGGTGAAGTGGCAATGCGGGGTCAAAGATCGCTCGCAACTTGTAATAGTCCGCGATTGAAATCGGATCGTAGCGATGGTCGTGGCACTGAGCACACGCTACCGTCAGTCCCAAGACCGAAGAGGTCACGGTCTGAATGGTGTCCGCGACGGTCTGATTGCGATTGAGGATCGTATTCTCTGTCTCAGAGAGGTCCGGAGCCATTTGCAAGAATCCGGTTGCGGCCATCAACCTCGCGTGCTCGTCATTGTTGGCGTCGATAGCTCCTTCGATCATTTGATCTCCGGCGATCTGCTCTCGTAGGAACTGACTGTAGGGCAGATCGCGATTCAATGCATCAATAACATAATCGCGATATCGCCAAGCGTGCGGTCTGGCTCGATCACCCAAGATCTGGCCGTCGCTTTCTGAATATCCTGCCACGTCCAACCAATGCCTGCCCCAACGAACACCGTAATGAGGCGATGCCAGCAATCGCTCAACTACCTTTGTATAGGCGTCTTCACTCTCGTCTTGCAAAAAGTTTTGCAACTCCTCTCGCGTCGGAGGAAGTCCTGTCAAGTTGAAACTCAAACGGCGAAGTAGCACATGCCTATCGGCAGAAGGGGCCAATTGAAAACCGTTCGCCTTGGCTTTCTGGGATACCAAGTGATCGATCTGTTGCGAAACGATTCGTTGCGCCGAAGCTTCCTCGTCCGACACAGGTGGTAATGATTCCGGACGTCGGATTGGTTGGAAAGCCCAATGGCTTAGTTCCTCGTCGGTGAATCGAACATCCTTGGGATCCTCTGGCTCTGGACGCCGAGTCTTCGCCCCTCCGTGCAACCAGCCCTGAATCAATTCTTTCTCGCCGGACGATAGCTTTTTTGGGCCGGGTGGCATCTCATCGGCGAGGATGCGTTGCAATAGAAGCGATTCGGCAGGTTGGTTGGGATCGATGGCGGGTCCGGATTCTCCTCCTTGGTGCATGAGTCGAACCAATCGAAGATCCAAATCACCCCCCTTCTCAGGTTCCTCGCCATGGCAGAGGAAGCAATGGGTCTTGAGGATCGGCCGAATATGCTTTTCGAAACCAAGCTCCGAATGGGAAGCGTTCGATGGTGTTGGCGTCGCAACTACTCCCGGTTGCGATTCCTCTTGGGAGTAGCAGGGGGTCAGACAAATGCCAAACGCGAAGACAAAAAAAGAACCGAACAACAAATGCCTTGTTGCAATACGTGCCATCGGAGGGACCTTGAAAGGCGGGGCAGGGTAGGCAGGGGGGAGGGCTTCGGTTAAACCGATCTTGATTCCACGCGTGGCGAGCCCCTCGATTGGATGCCCGCCACATCGTGAATCTATTCTAAACCAAACTCGCGGCTCATTGTGCGTGAACCGGGATCGAATCGCCGTGGATTTTTACACCGTTTCCTTAGCTTGGGTGGAAACCGTTACTTGGCTTGGGTGTAAACCGAACGTGTCATCGTTTCGCCACTGCTTTCGATCGACGTGGTGCTGGAGATTTCGCCCAGCGCCTCGACGGTACTCCAGAGACTCAAAAGATCGTTCGCCGTGAGCGTGTACTCTTGGAGCATCGGATCCGGCGTGTCAAGGAGCGTAGCGTCCGCATCGGGAATGGTTTGAGCGAACGCGTAGCGTGCCCAAGGCCGGAACATCGCAAAGAGCTTGCCGAAGTGAACGTAGGAAGCATTCGCTAAAGGTTTCGAGCCATCGATGACCCCCTTGCCAATGGCGAGGGGAGTCGATTTCGCCAGCGTGTCGGTTTGCAAGTCGGAATACGAGATGATGAGGTAACCGTCGTGGATCAAGGCTTGAGGCATCATCGTCTTCGGAACCGGGCAGTCTTCGGGAATGGGATAGCCGTACTTTTCTCCCAGAGTCGATGGAACCTCGGTTGGGCGAGGAACGGTGTAGTCGCTGGGAATCGCTTCCGGACTCTCTTCTCGAACGAGAGCAACGATTGCGTCGAAGACATCAAAGACTTCCAGAAAACCATTTTTCAGCTTTTCCGCATCGGTTACCTTCGTAATACTTGCGAGCTCAGGCAATGGAAGAGGGACATCGGAGGGGGGCATGTCTTGAACCCACTGCTTTGCAGCCAAATTGCCATAGGTTAGAACCATGCCGCTTTCACCATCGAGGGAAGGAGCGAACAAATTCTCCCAAGCGTTGGAGAGGCGAACGACCAATGGCCAAGCCTTGTCGATGGCCTCTTTCGCCTCGAGGAGTTCTTCCTTATCGCTTCCTGCTACCAGATCGAGCTCGACCACTTGATCGAAGTACTTTTTTGCTTTGGTCGCAATCGCCTTGACGAGCTCAAAGTGCTCGGGATGCTTTTGAACGCGTGTCACAACCATTGCGATCGGGGAACCGCCAACGTGTTGCAACCCGCTCAGTGGCGCGGTGCCGTCGAGTAGGATGTTCTTGGTTCGCGTATGGGTGATCTGCTCCCATCCCTGAGGGGTAAGGAACGAATAGGAAGTCGCTCCTTTGGATGGGGGAATGAGTTTCGCCATCTCCGCATCGAGCCATGCCAGATCGCTACGGACATCCTTTAGTATGGTTGCAACCTGCGGTGAATCGCCTTGGATTCGTTCGACCTGCATCGTCACGGCGGCAAAGTTCTTGGTAAAGAGATCCTTCACCTGGGCTTCGTAGTTGGCCTTCGCAAATGCATCGGAGACATAGCTGATCGACGTGAGTGGATTGGAGCCGGCATTGCGAACCGGGCTTAAATCGGGATGGCTGGCCAAACTCTCAACCTTGCCCAAATTCAGCAAATCCTTGCTTCGCTCCGAGAAGGCAACGATGAAGTATTTATCGAGCGTTCCGATCGTCAACGCGACCGTTCGAGAAGCGAGCGAGTTTTGAAGTTGCTCTTTGAGATCCTCATCGAACTGTTCGTTGGTGGGGATAGTGTCCCATGGAATTTGCTTGCCACTCAATTCGACCGTCAATCGTGAACCGCGATCGTCGTCGATTCGTTTGACAAATCGCCCAAACGGAGCGGTTTCTGGGTTGAATTGAGTTCCCAGCTGAATGAGCGCTTCCAGTTGATCGACCTTCGTCATCGCCAAGTCTTCGTCATCGCATTTGGCTCCCATGACCATCATGGGGATTTGAACGCTTTCGATTCGACCTACCCAGCTCTTGAACAGTTTCTTTGCAGTCTCCTCAGGAGGTGTATCGGTTTGTTCCGAAAGCTTTCGAATCTCGTCGTTGAGCTCGCCGCTTACCTTGAGCCATGACGATAGATTCTTGTCGATGAAAAAGAACGATTCTTCGGAAGCGAGTTTGGATAGGAACTCGATGGCATCCTTTGCGTTGGGGTTCTCCACAACCATGCGAGCGGTCGCCATCTGACCTTCGCGTTCATTCCATTGGGCAAGGAACGTTTTCCAGTTCTCCTGCACCACGGGCAAGCTCAAAAACTTCTGAACAACAGGGCCCTCGACGAACGCTTGCCATTGTTGCGATTGTTTGTACGAACCTACATAGAGGTCGGCGTCTCGAGGGACAAATCGGAGAGAGGTGTTTTCGGCGATTTCTTGGGCATACGAATGGGGAGCCCCCATCGCCATCGCAGCGGGTGCGATCAATCCACAAGCCAACCATCTTTGCAATCCACGCATGAGCGTCACTCCTTTTTCTAAGTGGGCAGAACAGAACTGGATAAGAGGATGAGTATTGTAGGGCGAAATCAGTGCGATCAGAGGTCGAAATCGTCGAGCTCTCGAACCAACGAATCGATGTTCGGGAATTCTTCATCCATCTTGGAATCTACCGCCCGAGTCGTCTGGACCGCGGGCGGGGCGATCTGACTCGGTTCCTGGCGAGGAGTCAAGGCGGATTGAACGACCCGCATGGGTTGAGGATCTTGGTTCGCCGCCGAAACGGGAGCCCCTGAGGTGTTCACGCCTGTCTTCGCACTTGGCGCTCCACGCGCAGCAGGTGCGCGCGACTGCAGCTGGAAAACCGGAGTCGAAAGGGATGCCAGCAACCCTTTGAGCTCGAGTACTCCCGCGTCGATCGACCGCTGGAGATCAAGGTGCATGTAGTAAACATGCTTAGGAGAAGGAATCTCACGAACCAACGGCAGCGAAGCGGGAGATTCGGATTGCAATGGCTCGGGTGCGATCGCGATTTTCGGACCGCCACCAACAGGGATGAGCTCGATCGGTGCTATTCCCAGTCGCTGCAAATGCTCAGCAACCGATTCCGCTGTTTGCCAGGAGAGCAGAAGGAATCCTCCCTTGAATCCCTCCAAGCAGAGTTGATCGGTCGAATCACGAGGGATGGTACCCAAATCGGCGACCAAGGTCGCATCGAGACGCTCTTCGAAGAGAAGGCGAGTGATCCACGTCTCTTCATGCTCCGAGTGAGCCCCAGATCTTCGAGGGTGCTGGCAAAGGACAACAGGAAGGCGAACAGCCATGAATTGCTCGATAAGACGATCGTGGATGTGGGTTACAAGGACTCGTAGGAGGTTTCAAAAAGCTTCATCATTCCCTGGATATCCCCGGTCTCGATCCCTTTTCGGAGATAGTTGACCCGCTGCTCGGATGTTCCGTGCGTGAACGATTCTTCGGAGACATACCCTTTGGATCGCTTTTGTAGGAAGTCATCGCCGATGCGACTGGCCGCATGAAGGGCTTCCTCAAGGTCCCCTTTCTCCAAGATCCTTTTGTTCATCTGAGCATGATGCACCCAAACGCCGGCCAAGTAATCGGCTTGCAACTCGAGCCGAACACTGAGCTGATTGGCTTCTTCTTTGCTCCCCCGAGCTTGAAGCTGCTGAACCTTTTTCGAAAGACCAAGCTGGTTTTGAACGTGGTGGGCGACTTCGTGGGCGATGACGTAGGCCATTGCGAAATCACCCGGTGCTCCTAATTCGCTTTTGAGCTGTCGAAAGAAATCGAAGTCCAAGTAAACATTGTTGTCTCCTAGACAATAAAAAGGACCGACCTGCGAAGAGGCGACACCACACGCGGATCGAACGGCTCCTGTGAAGAGGACCAGCTTGGGTTCCTGATAGCGTGCCCCCAATTGCTCTTTAAAGAGTTTGTTCCAAACGTCCTCGGTATCTTTCATGACGACCGATACGAATCGTTTCAAATCGGCATCTTTATCCGATTCAGGAGACACGGGTGGGGCTGCGTTGTCCTGGAATGCAGGTCGATCGCCCGCTTGCTCGATGATCTGCTGGGGATTCGCTCCGAGCAGCATGAGGATGATGAGCAAAACGACCGATCCTAGTCCTCCTCCCAATGCCATTCCGCCGGCTGGCAATGCCATGCCCCTGCGGTCCTCGATATTGCTCGATTCCTCTCGGCCTTCCCATCGCATGGTCGTACTCTCACTGTTGGCAAATGAACTGGACCGTCGCAATATAGCAGAAGTTGTCGGCGATGCGACTTACAAAGGAACTAGCAATATTTGCTTTCCCACTGCGCGCGTTCCACCGCAAGCTCCTCATCCGAGGGGATCTGTTTGAGCTCACGTCCTTCATCAAATCTTCGTTCCAATTTGGCAATGTCCTCGATCAGGGGCCGAAGCGTTTCGTCCGCCAAGCGATCGATGAAGAGCATTCCGTCAAGGTGATCGATTTCATGTTGAATGATCCGCGCGAGAAATCCATCGACTTCTCCTGCGATCTCATTGCCGGAAAGATCGTATGCGTTGACTTGTAGGGATTTACTCCGCTTGACCGGAGCGTTGATTCCGGGCAGCGAAAGGCATCCCTCTTCGCTCTCCACGCTCCCTTTGGGTTTGTTGATCACCGGATTGATGAAGACCATCTCCTGATCTTTCTCCACGGGATCCCCGGTCGGATTGGCGATGAACACGCGGATGGGCAAGTTCACTTGGTTGGCGGCCAGCCCAACTCCTTTGAACTCATACATGATTTCGAACATCTGCTCGATCAGATCTTTAAACTGAGCATCCACCCTTTGAATCGGTTTCGATCGGTGCCGAAGGATCGGGTGCGGATAGGTGGCGAGCTGTAGTTTCGACATACGGTGTAGTGAAAGGAGTTGGGATCAGGTAGGCTAAAGATTGTTTTCGGAATCGGCCAACTCGTAAACCTATGATGCTCCGAGTTTCACCTTTCTTTTTGAGTTTCCTCTTCGCAGTCGCGGGGATGGCTGCCCAGCCTCCTGTCGCACCGGGGCAAGATTTTGCACCGGGGCAAGATTCCACCGAGCTCTACCGTCAAGCCGTCGCTCGTTTCCAAGGTCCAAGTACCATCCATCGCATCGAATCGCTCGATGCCTCGCTGAAACAATGGAATCCTCCAGACGTGACGGTCGAAAACGCCGTGGTGCTCGATTGGAATGACAAGGATCTGATTGTCGTTCGGCGTGATTCGTTGGATAAGGTCGTTCTACCTTCTCCTAATGTCGTGCGAATCGAACCGAAATGGGAAAACGACCTTGCAGCAAGTCTGCACGCCGATTTTCTTGCCGGCCGCTTTGCCGACGCGATCGCCAAGGGAGGGCGCCTGCTGGGTCAGAAATCCGAGCAACCGGGAACGCCGAGATGGCAGCAACGGGTCTTGATCGCCGAGTTGGTAGAGTGCTCGGTTGCGTTGAATCGTTGGGAAAGAGCGTGTTTGCTGTACGCTGCCCTCGCAAAGGACCAGCCTCCTCCGCTGCTCCTGACTGCCATGCCGATTCCTTGGTCAGCCACCACGGCAGAGATAAAGGACCGCGTGAAAGTGCAGGAGCTTGCCGTCGGATGGCTTGAGGATTCTCGCCCCCCTTTGCAATTGATGGGGGCTGGTTGGCTCCTCGATTCGGATCGACGCGAGGAGGCCGCGCGAACCCTCGAACGACTTTCGCAATCGACCGACAAAGGGGTCCTCAGCAACTACGCGGCAGCACAACTTTGGAAAACCTCCACGCCGAAGGATCTCTCCAGCGAACGGATTGCTCAATGGACTGGGCTGCGCGATTCGATGCCACTCCCCTTTCAAGCCGGCCCGACCTATTTGATGGCAGAGAAACTTTCGCGAGCAGGAAACTCCCCACGCGCTTTGGAGGAATTCCTCCGTGTCGGCATGCTTCATCCCGACAAACCGTATCTTGCTAAGCCGGCTCTCGCCCAAGCCCAACAATTAGTACAATCCTCCAGTCAATCGCAAGACGCAGAACGTATCCAAGACCTAAGCAGGAAATTAGGACCGTGAATCCCAAATCGCAGCCATCCCTTTCGTCCAGTTCCATGCTGCGGGTTCTTCGCTATCTGCGATGGGGGACCTACGTCTTGGCTGCCTTGACCGTGCTCCTGTGTGTCGTGGTATTGAAAACGCCTCTGATGGGGCAAACTCCAGCAGCCACCACGAATCCCCCTCCCGTTGCCTCTCCCGCGAACATCCCGCCCGCCATCAACCTGCCCCCGACCACCACTGCTGGCACGCCCTCCAAGCCGAACGCGGCGGATGACAGCTTGATGGAAATCATCTTTAGTGGCGGGATCATGGGGATCACCATCATGGTGATCCTGATCGTTCTCTCTGTGGTCTCGGTCTATCTCGTCGTCGATCAAGCGCTCGGGCTTCGCCGCAAAGATTTGATTCCACCCGACCTAACCGAATCCGTTCGATCGCTGCTTGCCCAAGGAAAATTGAAGGAGGCGGATCAACTTTGTCGCGAAAGACCTTGCCCGCTTTCGTTCGTCCTGCTCAACGGAATCGCCGAAATTGAATTTGGCTGGCCTGCCGTGGAAAAGGCATTAGAAGACTCGACGGCAGAACAAGCCGCTCGACTCTACCGCAAACTCGAGTACTTGACCGTCATCGGGAACTTGGCACCGATGCTCGGTTTGTTGGGTACGGTCACAGGGATGATTCTCGCGTTTCGTGAAGTCGCGATATCTGCGGGATCGGCCGGAGCGGCGGATTTGGCGAGCGGTATTTACTCCGCACTCGTGACCACCGTCGCAGGACTTGCAATCGCAATTCCTGCCTTAGGGGCTTTTGCCGTTTTCCGAAACAAGATCGACGAGATCATCTCGGAGCTCGCCTACTCCGCGCAGCATGTATTCGCTTCGGTACGACGTCGATTGCCCGGTGCAGCGCCACGCCCTGTTTCTCCTCCTCGAGCCCCCTGATTCATCTCCCCTTTATTCGGTTCGACCGTTGCAAAGCGACCTTTTCTCTTTTTTTGAAGTGGTGGAGGGGCTCAAGTCGATGTCGACGATGTGAAATTGTCGACCTGCTGCATGGACGTAGCGACTCACTTCTATGAGGATCCATGCGCCATGAGCCGAAAGAAATCACCACCGGCACCTGCCCATTTCGATGACCCACCTCGCAAGCCTTGGACGCTCGGCATGATCGTTCTGGCTGCCGGCTCGTTCAGTACTTGGTACTGGTACAAGCCTCTTCCTCCCGAGGCCGGCCAAGCCGCTTACTCGAATTGGGATCACACTCCGTTGCCCGATGTGTGGGATGAAGCCGAGTTGGTCAAGCCCACACTCGATGTCGACATGACATTGCAGGGAACGGGTCGCACGTTCTCCGATGCATCGGGCGAATTGATTCCCTCGTCCAGGAATGGTCTTCTGCCCGTCCCTTCCTATAAAAAGAATCTTGGCGAGCTGGCGGCAACAGAACCCTTGCCATCGCTTCCGACGATTGCACCGATTGGGGGTGAGTCCAGTCGCGATTTGTCCCTTCCTCCCGACCCGTGGGTCAGCGGAAGAGAATCTCGATCGGGTTCTGGAATACTGACTTCCTCCCCACAATCCAACCGTGCTGCATCGGCTGCGAACCAATGGCCGGACCTTTCGTACGAACCTCCTCGACTTGATATGCGAGAGGAAAGAGGGGCAGGGATCCCATCGTTGTTGAGCTCATCGATTCCCACCGAACCTGCCTCGATTCGCACGCGCGAAGAGTCCGATGGGAGAGGGGGGCTTGACTCCAACTCACCTGCCAGCGGTGGCTCGTCCGTGCATGCGATACGAGAAGAAGCGGCTCGCAAACCGTTGTTCATTCGGCAACCGAAACGAGGGGAATAAACGGGACGGGCGATGCGGCCATTTCGCTCGGTGCGGAAGTGACCTCCCGGTTGAAACGGTCCGCGAAAAATCGTGTATGATTTGCGAATCGTCCCTTCGTTTCCTTCACTCTTTGTTATGAATGCCCGTGAGATACCTATGAGTTCAAATCCCTATGCTGTTCAAACCACCGATTACATGACCAGCCCGGCTGCGGGGGATGCAGAGAGCGTCCGACGCATGTACCTCAATCATGAAGCCTCCGTGAAGTCGATTGGAACCTTGTACTATTTAGGTGGCTTCTTCGGGTTGTTGGCCGGAGTATTCTATTTGGGGATTGGAGTCGTTGCAGTCACCGCCGGTATGCCAGGACAGCAAGGAGGCGAGCAGGAACGGATGATCTTGGCTATTACCATGTGGGTTTTCGGCCTCTTCGTGCTCGTGATGTCGGGCGTGCAACTGTGGACCGCCTATGGGTTGAGAAGACTTCGTCCTTACAGTCGGATTGCAGGAAGTGTGATTGCGGGTATTGGATTGCTCGGGTTTCCAATTGGAACTCTGATCGGCGGGTATGCCCTCTACTTGCTGCTTTCCGCCAAAGGGGAATTTATCTTCTCGCCCCAATACCGAGCCGTGATCGAACAGACACCTCATATCAAGTACAAGTCATCGATCATCGTTCGTATTCTTGTCGGTATACTCCTCTTCTTCCTGTTGTTAGCCTTGTTCGGGGGCATCCTCTCGGTCGTCGGCCGGTAGGAACAGAGCCAAAGCAGTTGCATCTCCTTTGTAAGGGTTAAGTTCAATGTCCAATCGGTTCCTCTCCGATCCGTCTTTGCTTCTGAGTCGGACTTCGCACTTCGTCGTTTGCGCGTTGCGCCCGACCGTATTCGTCGGAGCATTTCTTTCGCTCTGCGCCGTTTCATTGGGGCAAGATTCGTTGGCGTTTGACAATTCGGTAGAAGGAAAGCTCTATCAATGGAAAGTTCGCTCGAGCGAAGTCGATCCGGAGGCGAAAGCCCATCCGGATATCGATTTCTTTTTTGAAAAGGATGGAAAGCCGGCTGATTTCGAAAACGCCTCGGTCGACACACGGGTGAAGCCGACTGGCAAACTCGTGATTTGGTTGATGGGCCACAATGCACCACTCTTTGAGCGACTCAACAGCTATGGTCATCACGCGATCCAAGTCCACTATGCCAATGGTTGGTTCAAACGACTGAACCGCGAACCGCCACCGGATGATAAATATCTGGGCCGGATTCGCTTGGAAGCCGCTATTGGTGAAGATGTGAGCGACACGGTATCGATTCCAAAACCCGATAGCATCATGGGGCGAACACGATCCTTGCTGCGATGGTTGGATCAAAAGAATCCGGAGGGGAAGTGGGGATACTTCTTGGATAAATCGACCGGCGACGTCCGTTGGGATCGAGTGATTCTCGCGGGAGCTTCCCACGGTTCCACCACAGCTTGCCGGTTCGCACTGCATCAAAAAGTAAACCGAGTGGTCATGCTTTCCGGGCCAAGAGATCAAAATGAGACTTGGTACGCCCTACCTTCTGCCACTCCCAAGGATCGTTTCTTTGGATTCACGCACGTCTTGGACACAGGTTGGACCGGAAATCACTACCCGAGATCTTGGAAAATGCTAGGCTTGGACGCATTCGGACCGATCGTCGATGTCGATCAAATTCCCCCGCCGTTTGGAGGATCGCACCAGCTGGTCACCAATGCGGATGTCAAAGGGGACAAAGATCGAGCCCACGGCGTTTCCTCTCCAGGAAAATCTGCGATCAAAAACCCGGATGGCACCTTTGCCCACGAAGCGGTCTGGCGGTACTTGTTCGTCGAGTAACCTTTCGCTTCCCCCTTTTCTGCAACACGTATTTAGTAAGTTAGGTCTCAAATGATTGTCGTAATGGAGAACTCGTGCACGGATGAGCAAATCGAAAGAATTGCCAATCGCGTGACCGAGCTCGGGATGAAATCGCATGTGATTCGAGGGACGGAACGAACCGTCATCGCTGCCGTCGGTGATGAACGGAAAATCAAAGTGGAGTCCTTTGAAAGCTATCCCGGCGTTTCGGAAGTCCTCCCAATCCTGGCTCCTTACAAAATGGCATCCAAGGAAGTTCGTCCTGAGATGTCGCAAATCCAAGTCCTTGATTTCAAGGCTGGGAGAGGGGCAGTCGGCGCGATCGGTGGGCCTTGCTCGGTCGAGAGCGAAGAGCAGATCATGGCCTGTGCGCGTGCAGTCAAAGCTGCTGGAGCAACGGGGCTCCGAGGGGGCGCCTTCAAACCGCGAACCAGTCCTTATTCCTTTCAAGGGATGAAGGAAGAAGGACTGAAGCTTCTCGCTTTGGCTCGTCAAGAAACCGGCTTGGCAATCTTTACAGAAGTCATGAGCACCGAGGATGTCGACCTGGTTGCCAAGTACGCCGATGTACTGCAAATCGGCGCCCGGAACATGCAGAACTACCGATTGCTCGAAGCCGTTGGTCGATCGGGGCGGGCGGTTCTCCTCAAACGAGGACCCAGCGCATCGATGGAAGAATGGCTCCTTGCAGCGGAATACATTCTCAATGAAGGAAACCCGAACGTCATGCTCTGCGAGCGGGGAATCCGAACGTTCGAATCGCACACCCGATTCACGCTACCTTTGGCAACCATCCCGTACCTCCATCGCAAAACTCACTTGCCCGTGATCATGGACCCTTCTCACGGAACGGGTCACTCCTACATGGTCACCGATATGGCGGTCGCATCCGTGGCAGCAGGAGCGGATGGACTCATCGTCGAGATGCATCCGAACCCGGAAAAGGCAATGAGCGATGGTTACCAATCGCTCGACTTCCCGCAATTCGAAGACATGATGCAGCGATGCCGTGTCGTTGCCAATGCTTTGGGAAAACAGTTTGGTTAAATCCTCGCTGACAGACGGATCCATTGGGTATGCTCCTGGCGACGAAGCGGATCGCTACTGGATGGGGCTGGCTATCGAGTTGGCAAAGAAGGGCAGAGGCCAGGTCGAGCCAAACCCGATGGTCGGGTGCATTGCTGTCGCGAATGGGCAAGCCATCGCAGAGGGGTTTCATCGGAAGTATGGTGGTCACCACGCAGAGGTCGAAGCCTTGAAAGGGTTTGGTCCTGTAGATCTTCGTGATGCGACCGTCTACGTCACGTTGGAACCATGCAGCCACTTTGGAAAAACACCCCCCTGCGCTCCCTTTGTAGCCGAGCGCAGGCCCCAACGCGTTGTCGTGGCCATGCTGGATCCCTTCCCTGCCGTATCAGGGCGGGGGATCGCGATCCTTCGCGACGCGGGAATACAGGTCGACGTGGGGGTGTGCCGCTCCGAAGCGGAACAGCTCAATGCACCGTACCTCAAACTGCTGAATGACAAAAGGCCTTGGCTGACCGCGAAATGGGCAATGAGTCTCGATGGTTCCATCGCGACGAAGTCGGGGGACTCGAAATGGATTTCGAACGATCAATCGCGTGAACACGTTCATCAGACGCGGGCGAGAATGGACGCGATGATCACAGGGATTGGTACGGTGCTAGCCGACGACCCGATGCTGACGGCACGCCCCAAGCAATTCGATGGTGAGGTTCGAAACCCTGTTCGCGTTGTGCTAGATCGCAATCTCCGAATACCACTCGAATGCCAATTGGTAACAACAGCCCGGCAATACCCGACGATCGTCGTGACCCTTCATCGCTCTTCCGCGATTAAATCGGAAGCCTTGCGATCGTTAGGTGTGGAGGTTCTGGCGATGGGAGAAGGGGATGTGCGCAGTACCCTTGAGATCGCCCTCGATTATCTTGGAACAAAACGTTGCACCCATGCCATGCTCGAGTGCGGACCGGAATTGATGGGGCATGCCATGGACCGGCAATGCGTCGACGAGTTAGAATGCTATATCGCGCCGTTCATCTTAGGAGGAAACGCCATTCGACCTGTTCGCGGCAGCGGCATCGAGAAATTGAGCGATGCCCAGCGATGGCATTTTTCGTCCTCCACTCCTTTCGGCGAAGATATCCTACTCACCTACCGCCGCGCAAAATCCTGACAACGTTCCAGGCCTTCCTCGAACCGACCCTGATAAGGAACGTTCTCGGAGAAGTCGATTTCGCAACTGTTTTAAAGACGAGGGCTTACGGAGTTCGAGACCGGATCGATCTGAGAGTGCCGCGTCACGGAAAATCTGCTTAACAGAAACGCTGGTTCGAGACCAGCCAGGGCCAGTCGAAGAGTCGCGGAATGGACCTTTAACCTGCATCCCTCTTGCTCGTCATTGCCGGGTCAACGGACAGAGAACTCGCCCGCCAGGTCAACTACCTCAAGGCGGAGAACCAAATCCTCCGAGGTCGGCTTCCTGGTCGAATCAGTCTAACTGAACGCGAGAAGAAGGGCTCGGTGGACTGCTCAAGAGCTACAGCCGCAAAGCGGCGTAGCTCAAATCATCGTTCCACTTTCTTCGATACGTTCACTTCAGGTTTGAGCTTACTGCTGCGCGCAACGCGGAAATCCATCTGCACCGCAGCCATCTGGGTCAAGAAATATTCAACTTGCGATCACGAATCTGATTCCAACTGCTCTTGATCCCTCAGCTTTTTCGTTCGGAAAATCACCCTTGTCGATGCAATCTAGTTTTTGCACAGGGCGGACTCTGATTCCGTGAGGGGGGTGCCTCCTATTGCCACTGGAGCTGTTTCAAGCATGGCTTTTGGGGGTGCATAGCGGCTATTGTAACCAATCCCAACGCCGCTTGCAGCGATTGCGAACCGAGGATTGCATCCTCGAAACTTCTGGCCCCCTTCGCCCCCGGCTTTGCGGGGGAGAAGGGCTGGGGATGAGGGGGAGAATGTGCAATGTCATATGCCTGGTTCGCTAGTCCGAAACAGGTACTAACCCACTGGGGTCCCGTGCTTCAAGCCTCAGTGCATACCCGCAGAGATCACATCGATTTCGCCGCGTTTTCTTTCGTCCCTACCAGGACTAAAAGATCTTGGCGATCGAGCGAAAGGCGTAGGCACCTTTCTTAGTCGATTCGTTGATCCGATCGTAAGAGCTGATTTATGAACTGCTTGCGCATTCATCCGTGTACGCCTATCGGCTGACTGTTAAACGAAGAGGGTCCACAGTCGGTCCACTCCCACCTGCTCGTCAACAATTCGTTTAACAGTCAGCCGCAGGCGTACACGCACCACCGAAAGTGGAGCCTGCGCACGAATCTTCACTTGCTGTTACAAAAAGCTAGCTCCACGCATTCGGTGCATCATCTTGCTCGCAAGCGGCTCGTTGGCCGCCATCTTGCGGCCCCTCGAGCGATAGACTCGCAGGGAATTATCCCCACAAAAATACATAGAGAAAATGCAGGGAAAACCAACTTCGGTCATCCCCGTGCCCCCGCATCGGCGGATCTGTTTAATGAGTTGGTTTAGTTCTTATTGGTGTACGGTGGGTGAGGATCATCAATTGTGTAGCTCAGCCCTGCAGAAAATCCTTCCCGTCAAAACCGAATAGTAACTCGAATGCACGGACATGCCGGATGCGTGCAATCTCGTTGACCCACTTTGCTTCCAATTGGGGACGGACCTTTGCTAGAGAACAGTAAACATAATTGTCACAATCGACAATCTCAATTCTTCTATCCAAAGAGTGGTCGCGGTAAACGTAATGCGCCGGGCAGCATGGATCGCTAGTGTCGCAATGGTAATCCATTACAGGATCAATCAATGAGTCTTCTGGCCAAATATATTGATGATCGTTTAGTCGATACACAGGAATATTCCCATGGTAACTTAACACCTCTGTTACTTGAACCCTGCTCTCGGCATATCTTTCCTTTTCAGGATCAAGAACTTGATGCAAGCTCAGTAGGCTTTGCGAAGTCACACTGGACCATATGGCATCTAGTTCTGCAGCCGTTTTTACTTTTAGTCGATCGCCAGCGCGAAATGCAGGAGCACCATCTCTCATTTGTTGTTTTCCTAGTTATCGCTCATTTTAGTTGCCGTGCACTTCGTAATCACCGCAACACCGGGGAAGGTAATAATACCTTGATCTACACCTGGGCGCACCGGATCTGGCAACCAGTCAACGTTGGGCGAACGGCATTCATACTTGCACCAGCCGTTACATTTTTTACGTTCTAAATCAGGCCAGGAAATAGCCAAAGATTCGCTGTATGAGAGCGAGCAATTATGTGTTGCAAAATTTCCAGCGGCTATGGAGAAATCCCCGCACGCTGCATACCGGCACCAATGATCACGGTTGTTGGCTGGTTTAGGCTCGGGCTTTGGTCCATTTGGAATATAAGGCGGATCCCACTTGGGTTTTGGCTTGGGACGAGGTCTTACTAAATCAGAAAAATCTTCCAACATATCCCGAGCAAGGCCTTTCGCATCTGCCAAACAAGTTGGTTCGACTAGGCAATAAGTCACGGAAACCCCAGCTGCAGCGGCTGCCGCATACAAGGCAGCTCCACCAATTCCAATTGGCACCGCGGGTGCAAGAATAAACATCGCTTGACCAGTTGGATCGGCGTCTTCGATTGGAAAGAAAGCTTCGTACAGACTCATTCCATCCTCAAACTCGATCGGATCCCTCCCCATAAACCTGCCGGCGAGCCCGCTCATCCACCTAGCCCTGAAGTGATACAGGCCAAGCGTCCCATCCCATTCACGTCCCGTGTAGGTATAGCGATTGTTGATCGCGGAACTCGAGAGGACCGACCCTGAACCATCGAGGATGGTTGGCTGGCCGTAGGCCGTGTAGGCGTAGCGTTCGGCTACGGAGCCGGAAGAAGTCGTTACTGCGGTGATGCTGTACTGCTGGTTGCTTTGGTAGCGCCAAGTCGCAGTCGTAGCTTCATCAGGGGACGGACCAACGCTGGCGTGGATGGAAAGCAAATGGAAGCACTGCCAAGCAGGAGTAGTCGCTTCGGTGCAACCGAAGGTTGCATTTGGCTCTCCTGTGCGGGGGCGCGCGGAGCGGAGCTCTGGAGCTGTTTCAAGCATGGCGTTTTGGGGGTGCATAGCGGCTATTGTAACCAATCCCAACGCCGCTTGCAGCGATTGCGAATCGAGGATTGCATCCTCGAAAATTCTGGCCCCCTTCGCCCCCGGCTTTGCGGGGGAGAAGGGCTGGGGATGAGGGGGAGAATGTGCAATGTCATATGCCTGGTTCGCTAGTCCGAAACAGGTACTAACCCACTGGGGTCCCGTGTTTCAAGCTTCGGCGCAAACCCACAGAGATCACATCGATTTCGCCGCGTTCTCTTTCGTCCCTACCGGGACTAAAAGATCTTTGCGATCGAGCGAAAGGCGTAGGCACCTGCTTCACTCGGTTCGTTGATTCGATCGAAGGAGCCGATTCATGAACTGCTTGCGCATTCATCCGTGTACGCCTATCGGCTGACTGTTAAACGAAGAGGGTCCACAGTCGGTCCACTCCCACCTGCTCGTCAACAATTCGTTTAACAGTCAGCCGCAGGCGTACACGCACCACCGAAGGTGGAGCCTGCGCACGAATCTTCACTTGCTGTTACAAAAAGCTAGCTCCACGCATTCGGTGCATCATCTTGCTCGCAAGCGGCTCGTTGGCCGCCATCTTGCGGCCCCTTGCGCGATAGACTCGGTGGAATTTTCCCCACAAAAAAACGATAGAGTAAATGCAGGGAAAACCAACTGCGGTCATTCCCTGCCCCCGCATCGGCGGATCTGTTTAATGAGTTGGTTTAGTTCTTATTGGTGTACATCCCATCTATGAGATAAGAGACACTCAGAAAAGCCCTTTTAGGTGGCGCTTCTTTCGATTCCACAAGTAAATGCCGATAGATAAAAACAATATTCCAAGGAAGCAGTCCACAACATGCGGAGTTCCCTTCGAATCAAGGGACATAAGGAATCGGTCTACAAGCTCGCTCGCTATTCCGTAAGAAACAAACGCCAAAAGTAATGTAAGCGATAGAGTAAGGTAGTCGATCAGCTTCATTTTGTAAGACTCGGCTTTGCACGATCTAAATGCACAATCTTCTTACGGCTTTCGCACTCGCGACCGCAAATTCGCAACTGCGATGCAAGGCAAGATTTCGTGCCGCAACACGCTAGCATACATTCAGAGTAATCAGAAAAGTCGAATATTCTTTCCCACACATACCGCTCGCAGGTATTGAAGAAATTAAAGGGAATCTTTCCGTCCCGACGTCGAATCTCTTCCTGTAGCGATTCAATGAGATTGGCGTCTTGCTCGCAAGTAGATCGGACCACTTTTGAACACTGGTTTTTTGACGGTAGCGTGCCTGCTGGGTAATAATCACTCTCGATCTGATTCCAACCTGTCGGGAGGAACAGAAGAACACCTGCCCACCTACATCCTTTGTTGCAGGTGTTCATTATAGCATTGTCAAAGTCGTAAGCTGCACCTGATTGAAAAACGTAGCTTCCAATAATATTCCCTTGATCATCACACCGATTTACAACAAGATTGGCGTGATTGTCCCCGCTCAATCCACTCTCGTTTGTATATGCAATACATCTGTCATGGCCGCTCGGATCGGAATCGCGCAGCGTTTTAGAATCTAAGAGTTCGTAAAGCCCCCACTCACTTCCCTCATACCCAATCGGATCCCTCCCCATGAACCTACCCGCCAACCCGCTCGCCCATCTTGCTCGGAAGTGATAGAGCCCTAGCGTTTGATCCCATTCTCGCCCTGTGTAGGTGTAGCGATTATTAATCGCAGAACTCGAGAGAACCGACCCTGAAGCATCGAGGATGGTTGGTTGGCCATACGCCGTGTAGGCGTAACGCTCCGCTACGGAGCCTGAAGAAGTGGTTACTGCCGTGATCCTGTACTGCTGGTTGCTTTGGTAGCGCCAAGTCGCAGTGGTGGCTTCATCAGGGGACGGACCAACGCTGGCATTGATGGAATGCACATCGAAGCACCGCCAAACAGTAGTAGAAGCTTCGGTGCAACCGAAGGTTGTACTTGGCTCTCCTGTGCAGGGGCGCGCGGAGCGGAGATCTGGAGATGTTTCAAGCATGGCGTTTTGGGGGTGCATAGCGGCTATTGTAACCAATCCCAACGCCGCTTGCAGCGATTGCGAACCGAGGATTGCATCCTCGATAATTCTGGCCCCCTTCGCCCCCGGCTTTGCGGGGGAGAAGGGCTGGGGATGAGGGGGAGAAGGTGCAATGTCATATGGCTGGCTCGATACGCTGAAACAGTTGGTAACCCAATTCAGGCTCGTGCACCAAGCCTCAGTGCAAACCCGCAGAGATCACATCGATTTCGCCGCGTTTTCTTTCGTCCCTACCAGGACTAAAAGATCTTGGCGATCGAGCGAAAGGCGTAGGCACCTTTCTTAGTCGATTCGTTGATCCGATCGTAAGAGCTGATTCATGAACTGCTTGCGCATTCATCCGTGTACGCCTATCGGCTGACTGTTAAACGAAGAGGGTCCACAGTCGGTCCACTCCCACCTGCTCGTCAACAATTCGTTTAACAGTCAGCCGACAGGCGTACACGCTCCTCCAAAGGCGGAGCCAACAACTCGTTCCCCATTTTGCCTTTCAAGGTCAGACGCCCGACGAGATAGTCTTTGGGACCGGAGCGAATGTTCCGGTGGACCTTAAAGAGAAGCGAGCGACAAGCTCGATACATCCATCCTCCTCGCCCATCTCTACTTTCCACTTTCTAAACTCGACTCTCCAGCCGCTTCGCGGCTCCCGAGTTCTCGAACGCATTTTTCCAGAATGTTCTGCAGCGCCAAAACGTTCCTATTCGTCGGAGACTCTATCGTCCTGCGACGTCGAGCCAAGTTGTATGTCGCTTGAGGAGACGCAACACGACGTATTGGGATACCCCCAAAGTCGCGATCGCAATCCAAATGGGTTCCATTACGAATCGATGCTCAATCACGAGATGCTCGGCAATCTCCACAATCACGAAACCGATACAAATCTGCCCCAATGCCGTGTATTCGCGTTTCAGCACATTTCGAGCGGAAAACGGTAACGCAGCACGCTGCCAACCCCAGAATCGAGGAAGGAAGGCAGGTGTTCGCAACGCCCAGTCCCGGTAACGTGCCCCGAATTGCTCATTCAAAAACGCTTCCTCCGCAATCATAATCCGTTCGTAATAGACCGTGAACGCAAGGACGTAGAGGATCGGCAACCACCAAATAAGTGGGAGCATCATGGGCCCTAGGCCAATCAGGAAGTTGCCAAGATAGAGTGGATGCCTCACCACCGAATAGATTCCGGTGGTGTTGAGCTGCCAAGCCGATTGTTGGGTAGTATTGCGTCCTGAGGTTCCTCTGGGGGTATGCCCGATGGTGATAACTCGAACGGCTAACCCCGAGAGAGACACCAACATGCACACGGCTTCGGCGACTTCATGGTAAGCGTGACTTCCCATCGGCCAAGTCATATTCATGACGGCGATCGTCAACGGGATCATCATGATGACCGGGAGATAACTCCGCCAGCGAAAGAGAAAGTTGCCTTGTTCCTTTAGAAGCTCATTCATCCTGAATTCCCAACCTTTCAAACATTCCGTGGATTCCAGATCGACGATGCAACATAACGATGAAGATGTTACTTGGTCAATCGCATGCGAGTGAGGGGCCAGCAAGAATTCATAAACGACTGTTGGGTAAGCAAAAAGCTGCATGGTGTGCAAGAAAATGCAGAAGGATAGAGAGAGTCTATTTTCAAAACCGTTCCCCTTGCATTGTGGTCCGTCTCGAGGCTATCGTTCCGTCTTTCTTGATGGATGGATCGATGGGGAATCGGGCCGTACGGTCATTCGCACTTCATGAAGCTCTCATCTCGTCTATCCCCTCTCCGATACGGTGCAAACGTCTTGTACGGTGCAAGCGTCTTGATTTGGTTCGTATGCCTGTCAGGATGCCGAGCTCCACTCCCGTTTCAACCGATCGGTCGAAATGAGCCGAGAGTCGAACGAGCGAGTGTCTTGATCAACCGACGGCCAGTCTTGCATACACATACGGACCGGCGGTTACCAATCCAGAGAGTTGCCTCAACAACGCCGGCATCTCTGGTGCACCCATGGGAGTGGAGGGAGGACTTTGATAAGGAGTGGTTGCAACGGGAGCTCGAGGATGTCCCTAGTGCCGCCTCCTCCGCTTCATTGTGGACCCGGCTTTGGAGCGATCAAAAGAATTTCTATTCTGCTGAATCGTTGACCTTGTTGGGGAGCGGATTTGCAGTGGGTGGTGCGATGGCCAACACCTCGATCGACGAAGGAATTCAGCGACATTTTCAGAGCAGTGTTCGCGGGGCGACGTCCGACGAGTGGTTTGAGTCGCTCCATGCGAGCAAAGAGCTTGGAAACGGGATGTACACGCTGCCTGTATTTGCTACTGCATGGGTTGCCGGTGAAGTGCTTCCTGACAATGCGATGGCAACTTTGGGAGGCCGTTGGGGCGAACGATCCTTGCGCGGTTTCGCCGTCGGGGCTCCCCCCTTGGTCGCGTTGCAACAGCTCACAGGTGGTTCAAGGCCAACCGAAAATTTGGAAAGTTCGGAGTGGCATCCGTTCCACGACAATAACGGGGTTAGTGGTCATTCGTTCATGGGATCCCTGCCTTTCATCACTGCGGCCAAGATGACCGACAATCCCGCGTACAAAACGCTTTTCTACGCGGGGTCGGCGATTGCCCCACTTTCTCGTGTGAACGACAACGCACACTATCCGTCGCAAGTCGTACTAGGTTGGTGGATGGCCTATCTCGCCGCCAGTGCCATCGACGCAACCGATAACCCAAATGCTCGATGGAAGTTCTCGCCGCTTATCACCAGAGAAGGCTCCGGAATCCAAGCCGAGATCCAATTCTGACGCCGCTTCTCTCTGTCTCTCTCTGTGCGTGATGCAGAATTCGGCATGCAGCTGCAATTCCTTGCAGATTCGCCCGGTTAGAATGGGGGCTTCTGAAAAATAAAACAGACACGAGCGGTACATGGACTTACGAATCTACAGCGTATTTTCGCAATGGGTGCAAAGACGCAGCGGTGAGCGCCTGAAAGATGAGAATGGTACGCGTTGTGCGGTAGCAGTCATTTTTGTCGATGAACCTCGCGAATATCGGCGGGAGTGGAAATGCAGAGCGCAACAAGCCTGGAAGAGGTTGGGATGACGATGGAACGAGAGGGACGATTCGGCGTATTGATTGTGGATGATGAACCGAACATTCGTTCTGGGTTCGCGAAAGGGCTAGCAACCGAAGCCGACTTGGTCGACACCGCTGGCAGTGCGATCGAAGCGTTGGAGAAATTCCAAACGCACGAACATGCCTTGGTGATTGTTGACGTCCGCCTGAATTGTGAAATGACGGGGCTCGAGCTGCTACGAAGAATTATTCATTTGCGACCGCAGACCGCGGTCATTGTTATCACCGCGCATGGAACAGTGGAAACGGCGGTGGAGGCGATGCGGTCGGGGGCTTTCGATTTCATTTTGAAGCCAGTTGATTTGAATTTGGTTCGTCAGCAAGTTCGCAAGGCGCGATTGCATTTTGATCTCCTCACCGAGAACGCATTGCTACGCCACCAATTAGCCGAGTCAGGTGAAATCTCTCGCATCGTGGCGGGGGGGGCGGCGATGGAGGAGGTGTTTCGACAGATCCGTCAAGTCGCGGCAACCGAAGCGACGGTCATGATCCACGGTGAAAGTGGAACTGGCAAAGAGCTTATCGCGCGCGCCCTCCATGATCTGAGCGACCGAAGCAACGGTCCCTTCATTGCCGTCAATCTCGGTGCCCTGCCGGAGACACTTTTGGAGAGCGAGTTGTTCGGCCACGAAAAAGGGGCTTTCAGCGGTGCGATTCGTCAAAAGCCAGGTTGTTTCGAGCAAGCTACTGGGGGGACTTTGTTTCTCGATGAAGTCACCGAAATGTCACCTAAGAGCCAGGTTGATTTGTTGCGAGTGCTGGAAACGGGGGAATTCAATCGCATTGGCGGTGAGAGCCGATTGCAGTCCGACGCGCGCATCATCTCGGCGACAAATCGCTCCGTACAAGACCTCATCGACGAAGGCACATTTCGCGAGGATCTCTTCTATCGATTGAACATTATTCCGATCGAAGTCCCTCCGCTGCGACGTCGACGCGAGGATATCCCGCTACTCGTTCAGCACTTTCTAGAGCATTTCTGCAGCCGTCACCGAAAGGATCTCAAATCGATTTCTACCGATGCCATGCAGATTCTCACCTCATCTCCTTGGCCAGGAAACGTGCGCCAACTGCGCAACGTGATCGAACGGATGGTCATCGTCGGCGCTAGCAATATGATCGATGTACCGGATCTGCCCACCGATCTGCGCAGAGCTTCTCGTCCCAATCCCACACAACCGACTTCGCTCGCCGAGGCATTGGATGAATGCGAAAAGGTCACCATCCAAGCCGCGTTGGAAGCTTGCCACATGCACCGCGAGCATACAGCGAAACTGTTAGGTATCAGCGTTCGCACGTTGCATTACAAAATGAGCCGGCACGGTATGCACTAGGCATGGCTGCCGTCTTCATGGCTGCAGTCGGCAACAAAAACTTGGTTGCCGGCTAGCTTTCTTGAAGCTCGTGTCCCATCTGACGTTGTGCGTCGAGCTTGATTCGCAAATTCTCACATTCTTCTTCACTGAACTGCAGCTGACTTGCCGCAGTATCCTGCCGAGTGCTTTGACTTCGCATGGAAACGTTTGGCTGCGTCCATTCCGAACCGAGCATTGCGGTAAGGAAGGAAAGAAGTATCGAAGCGCGAAACTTAAACATTTTGCTCTCCCTGTTCATCGGACAATAGTCTCGTTTATCCCGTCGACTCCTGCTCCAGAGCTCCGTGGGAATCGTACTGAGAAGCAGGTTGCGTGCCACAGGGAAAAGAAACGAGACTTAGGGTAGGAACCCAACAGATTCGTGGGACTTTGCTCTCGGGAGGGGGCTCGGTAAGCGTCGTTGGTAGCAATTGGCAGTATTCACGGTCCTCTGTCTGCAACGAAAGGCTGCAGGATCTGCAATCGATGTCCTACCTCTTCCCTCGGATTTTTTGTCGTTGTCCCCAGTTTGCCGTCCTTCCCGGTATGATTCGACAGCCCTCGAGATCGCCTGTTAGGATCTGTTTCTCACCCATTCTCGCCTCGTCCTCGACGAGCCCTTGGACTGAATATGTTTGAGACCAACAGCAGCCGGAGCGTCAAAGCCTTTGCTTTTGTGCTCGGGCTTTTAAGCTTGTTCGCGCTGATTGTCACCGCTTGGGTGCTGCTCAATGTTCGCCATGAGCAAGCCATCGTGGCACAACTCGTGAGCCATCTTCAAGGAAGCGACCTAGAGGTAGCCGGGGAGTTATCGAGCGAACTCGGATTGCAACGAAGCCTTTCCTTTCTCTTGGTCCTCAATGTCATCGCGGCAGGAATCGCTTTTTCTCTAGTACTCCGCGGCTATTTCAGCAGCGAACGGAATCTCCAAGATGTAAAGGTCTTGTCCACCGATATATTGGCCAGCATGGATGCCGGTGTCATCACCACGGACATGGAGGGGCGAATAACGAGCTTGAATATTCGAGGTGCGGAATTGCTTGGAAGCAGCTACACGGGGCTCTTTCAGACGATCGAAGAACTCGGTTCGGAACACGCCTTGCTGACATCTATCTGCCGCGAGCTACTGGAGCATCACCAACCGATTCGAGATCGCGACTACCAAATCCTTCGCCATGGCCATCGAAAAACATACCGAGCTGGCTGCACGATTCTTCGCAACCGCCAAAAGGAAGAGGTTGGAATGGTGATTCACGTGCGCGATGTCACGGAAAAGGCCTTTATGGAGGAGCGATTGAGGCGTATGGAGCGGTACGTCGGTCTCGGTTCTCTCGCAGCTGGACTTCAACACGAAATCAAGAATCCTCTCAATGCTCTTTCACTTCATATCCAGCTTTTGTGCGAATCGCTGCCACAAGAATTTCGAACCGCGGATATCAATGAAACCTTGGACATCCTCAACACCGAAGTGAAGCGAATCAGCGAGGTCCTCGATGGTTTTCGAAACTACGCATCCATCGACGAAATTCGTCACGCCCCCGTCGATGTAGCCAATCTGATCGAAAAACTGATCCGGCTTCTTCGGCCCGATGCGGAGAACAAAAAGGTTTCGATCGAATTCCAGTGCGAAGAGAGTACCACGACGCAGATCATCGCGGATGGTGCAAAGTTGGAACAAGTTTTGCTGAATTTGGCACTGAACGCTGTGGCTGCCATGCCCAACGGAGGAACCCTCCGTTTCCATCTGGCCTGCGACTCGGAAATGTTGGAAATCCAAGTCAGCGACACGGGCAACGGAATACCAGTGGAGATCCGCAATCAGATCTTCAATCCTTATTTCACCACGCGCAAAGATGGTATCGGGATGGGCCTCGCCATCTGCGAAAAGATTGTCCGTCAGCACGATGGTCGCATCGAATTTCAGACCGATGCCAACGGCACGACCTTCACCATCCAGCTTCCTGTCGAGCAAGATCACTGAGGTCGCTTTCTCTGCCATTGTTTGCATGAGACGTGCAACTCTTTGCACGAACCTTGAGAGTATTTTTCGAGGTCCTTGGAATTCGTCAAAAAAGAAGATGAATTCATCGACTGACACGCTTGGGAGACCGAAACGAAGTGCATCCCGAAATGGCAAGATTCGCAGGGAATAACAGCAATCCGCCGCGATGGCTCCATGAGGCGACCCGACCGCGATCGAGCTGAGATCCCTGAGAGACTGCTATTGGTCCGAAGGTTGCTTACTTGAGTTTGCATCACCTGCAGACGGGGTGTTTCCAGTATTCCAATGACTCGCTGGTCCCGCTGCACCTAGAAAACCAATCGCTCCGTTACCATGCGACGATCTTTGAAAAGCCTCTTGCTTCTGTTCCTCGTTTTCATTGCACTTCCAGGCTGCGACGCGGTCAAAAACCAACTTGCTGGCGATCCGAGCCGCCGCGACAAACAAGGTGATCATCGCGATGACGATGACGATGACGATGACGATGACGATGACGATGACGACGACGACGACGACGACGACGACGACGAGGATCAACGAGCGAAAGTCCACACGGCAGGAGCTCTGGGGTCGGCGGAACACAAGTCTTCATCGCACGGGGCCAGCGAACACGGGGCCAGCGAACACGGGAACTCCGAGCATGGTCATCACACTCATAAGATCGTAGCTACCGCTTCGGTGTCTCGCGATGTTGTCAGCACACAGTCTTATGTCTGCCAGATCCATTCATGCCGACATATCGAAGTACGAGCCTTGGAACGTGGCTATCTCGAGGAGATTTTCATTCGCGAAGGACAGCAAGTTCAGCAGGGGGATGTCCTCTTTAGGATCCTTCCTCCTGTGTACCAAGCGAAGCTAGAGACGGACATCGCGGAAGCCAAGCTGGTACAAATCGAATACGACAATGCCAAGCGATTGTTCGATCAAAAGGTTGTCTCGGCTCAGGAAGTTGCCTTGGCGGAAGCCAAGCTTGCGAAAGCGCAGGCCCAAGTGAAGCTTGCTCAAGCCGAATTGAATTTCACGATGATCCGTGCCTCGTTCCCTGGAATCGTCGATCGACTTCGAAACCAACAAGGGAGCTTGGTCTCCGAAGGGGATGTTCTTACCACCCTTTCAGACAACAGCACGATGTGGGTTTACTTCAATGTCCCTGAAGCTCGCTACTTGGAATATCGCGCGCGAGTCGTTCAGCACGATCCCGATATGTCTGTGGAGTTGGTGCTCGCCAATCACACCAAATTCAATCAGCCCGGTCAAATAGGTGCCATCGAAGCGGACTTCAATAGCGAGACGGGGAACATCGCCTTTCGCGCCGACTTCCCCAATCCGGAAGGTCTTCTGCGTCACGGTCAAACGGGCAATGTGCTCATCCATCGCCAATTGCACAATGCCATTGTCATTCCTCAGCGAGCGACGTTTGAAATCCTGGCCAATCGCTATGTCTATGTGATTGACGAAAACGATGTGGTGCAGCAGAAGCAAATCACCATCAAAACCGAACTGGAAGACATCTTCGTCATCGAGAGTGGGATTGATAGCGGGGCGAAGATTGTTCTCGAAGGGATCCGAGATGTGAAAGTTGGGGACAAAGTGGAATACGAACTCCGCGACCCCAATGACGTGCTCCGAAACCTCAAGAACAAAGCGGAATAGGAGAGCACGAACATGTTTGTACGATTTCTCCACCGCCCTGCGTTGGCTATTGTTATTTCTCTGCTCATCTTGTTCATGGGTGGATTGTCCATCCAGTCGCTACCGATTTCCCAATTCCCGTCGGTCGCACCCCCTAGCGTGGTCGTTTCCGTTTCCTATCCCGGCGCCAGCGCCAACGTGCTCGTCGATTCGGTGATGGTGATTCTGGAACAAGCCATCAACGGTGTCCAAGACATGCGTTATATGATCGGTGACGCAACGAGTGCAGGGGAGGGGACGATTCAGGTCATCTTTGAACCGGGAACCGATCCAAACGTCGCAGTTTTGAACGTGAACAACCGCATTCAAGCCGTTCGCAACAATCTGCCACCCATCGTCGACCGCGAAGGCATCATCGTCATGCAAAACATGTCGAGCATGCTCATGTACGTCAACGTTTACAGCACGGAGCCGGGTGTTGATCAAAACTTTCTCTACAACTACGCCACCGTCAATATTCTGCCTGAGATCAAACGGATTCAAGGTGTCGGGCGCGCGAGCATCTTGGGGAACCGCGCCTACGCCATGCGCGTGGAACTGAACCTTGACCGTATGCGAGCTTACAATCTGTCATCGGATGATGTCATGGAGGCCATCTCTGAGCAGAGCATGATCGGTTCTCCTGGTCGTCTTGGACAGGCGACGGGTCGAACATCGCAAACGGTAGAATACGTTCTCACCTGGGTTGGTCGGTACAACAAACCGGAGCAGTACGAGAACATTATTCTCCGCGCCAACCCGAATGGAGAAATCATTCGGATCAAGGATGTTGCGTCCGTCTCACTGGGGTCTTCCTTCTACGATTTGTATTCGGATATCGACGGGAACCCTTCTGCAGCGATCGTTCTGAAACAGACTCCAGGCTCCAACGCAACGGTCGTGATCGAGAACGTGAAGGAGCGACTTGAGCAGATCAAAAAGGACTCGTTCCCCCCTGGTATGGACTTTGAAGTCAGCTACGACGTTTCCAAGTTTCTGGAGGCATCGATCGAAAAGGTTCTTCATACCTTGGTCGAAGCATTCATCCTCGTTTCCCTGGTTGTCTTTCTTTTCTTGGGAGATTTCCGAAGCACGCTGATTCCAACTCTTGCCGTTCCCGTGTCATTGATCGGTACCTTCTTCTTCCTATTGATGTTCGGCATGTCGATCAATCTCATCACGCTCTTCGCATTGGTGCTCGCTATCGGAGTGGTCGTGGATGATGCCATTGTGGTAGTCGAGGCAGTTCATGCGAAGATGCATGAAAAGCACCTTTCTCCCTACGCTGCAACAAAAGAGGTCGTCCACGAAATCAGTGGTGCGATCATCGCTATCACGTTGGTGATGACAGCCGTATTTATTCCGGTTACCTTCATGACGGGCCCGGTTGGGGTGTTTTATCGACAGTTCGGTTTAACGATGGCGATGTCGATCGTGTTGTCAGGGATTGTGGCTCTTACGCTGACACCCGTGTTGTGCGCGATGATTCTCAAACCGCACGAGCATGGGGAAGCTCCCAAGGGGCTGATTCCTCGCTTCTTTGTCTTGATGGACAAGCTCCTAGGCGGAATGGGAGGTCCCGTCGGATTCGTCGCTCGCTGGATTTGGATCCTAGCGCTCAGTGCAGCCTGTGGTTACGGCATGGTCCGTTTTCTCAGTCTGGAGTCGATTATTCACGCAACGCATGACATGTTTATGCTCACCCCTGTACGAATCATGCTGATCGGGATCGCTACCACGATCTGGATGATGTTGACGATTCGATCCCTTATGTCACGCGGCCGCCCTGCGGAAAAGGTAGCCCTCGGTCCAATGGCTATCTTCATTGCGGGAATCAATCAGATCATCGAAGGCATCACGAATGTGTACGCAGCGATGCTCCGACGAATCGTCACATTCCGGACCTTGACCATGATGGTGATCACAGCGTTTTCTATCGGAATTTACATGGTGAATCATGTTCTCCCATCCGGATTCATCCCGCTGGAGGATCAAGGAATCATTTATGGCGTGATCCAAACGCCCCCGGGTTCCACTTTGGAATACACCAATTCCAAAGCTCGCGAACTGCAAGCGATCTGCGAGGAACTGGATGAAATCTCGTCGGTTTCCTCTCTCGCGGGCTACGAAGTCCTGACGGAGGGGCGTGGTTCTAACGCGGGCACGTGCATTATCAACCTGAAGCCTTGGGCGGAACGAAAGCGAACGTCAAAACAGATCATCGAAGCGTTGGAGGAAAAGGGACGAGAGATCTCGAATATCAAACTAGAATTCTTCGAACCCCCTGCAGTGCCAGGTTTTGGTGCCGCCGGAGGCTTTGCCTTGAATCTGCTCGATAAGACTAATTCGGGAGACTATGAAGCGCTCGGGGTGGTCACCGACAAATTCATGGCGGCGCTCGGGAAAAGGAAAGAACTGAAAGGGCTCTTTACCTTCTTCGCTGGAAACTACCCGCAGTATGAAATCATCATCGACAATGACATCGCGATGCAAAAAGGAGTATCGATCGGGGAGGCGATGAATAACCTCTCGATCGTCATCGGCAGCACATGGGAGCAAGGCTTCGTTCGCTTTGGCCAGTTCTACAAGGTTTATGTCCAAGCAGCGCCGGAGTTTCGACGCTACCCCGAGGACTTTGCGAACATGTTTGTCAAGAATGACCAAGGGGAAATGGTTCCCTACTCTGCCTTTATGCGACTGAAAAAGAAGCAAGGCCTCAATGAAATCAGTCGATACAACCTTTATCCGTCCGCGCCGATTCAAGGTTCGCCGGCGGCCGGCTACAGCAGCGGGCAAGCGATTGCTGCGATTCGAGAAGTCGCAGCGGAAACCCTTCCTCGCGGCTACGGAATCGATTGGCAAGGCTTGTCCTACGATGAAGCCAAGAGCGGGAACACCGCGGTGTATATTTTTATCATCGTTGTCGTGTTCGTTTATATGGTTTTGGTGGGGCAATACGAAAGCTTTATCCTTCCGTTGGCGGTTATTGTTTCGTTGCCCGTTGGGATTTTTGGCTCGTTCTTGTTTTTGCAAGCAATGGGCTTGGCAAATGATGTCTATTGCCAAATCGGATTGGTGATGTTGGTTGGTTTGCTGGGTAAAAACGCGATTCTGATTATCGAGTTTGCGATCCAGCGAAACCGTGAAGGAGTTCCTATCAAGGACGCCGCCATCGAAGGGGGAAAGCTGCGCTTTCGACCGATCTTGATGACGTCGTTCGCATTCATCGCGGGGCTGGTACCTCTGGTGCGGGCGACCGGCCCAGGGGCGATTGGAAACCGAACCATCGGTACGACCGCGGTGGGGGGGATGCTATTAGGTACGGTCATCGGAGTCCTTGTGATTCCGGGACTTTATTACCTCTTCGCTAAGATGGCGGAGGGGCGGAAGTTAATCAAGGATGAACATGATGAGCCGTTATTCGAAATCTTGGAACGGACGAATTAAGCGAAACGCCTTCGCTGCTTTGGTGGCGGGAACGACTTTGATTCCCGGGTGCAAGATTCCCGATATCTGCCGCCCCGAATCCATGCGTCCCTTGCCACAGGCGTTCGATCGCAACAACGATCCGGCTCAAGGGTTGGTGAGTGATGAGAACTCGGCATGCCTGGGCTGGCGAGAGTTCTTCAATGACCCCACTCTCCATCAACTCATCTCGGAATCGCTCGCTGGCAACCAAGAGCTAAAGATTCTCGCTCAGGACATCCGCATCGCCAACAACGAGTACCGAGCCAGGCGGGGGCTGCTCTTCCCCTTTGCTTCGATCGGTACTTCGGCAGGAATCGAGAAGTCGAGCCGTTTCACTCGAGATGGTGCCGTCGAAGACCAACTCCAAGCGGCCCCAGGCAAGGGCTTTCCAGAGCCATTGCCTAATTTCTTGATCGCAGCCGACGTCTCTTGGGAGATCGATATCTGGCGCAGGCTCCGCAATGCCCGGGACGCACAGGCATTGCGGTTCCTTGGTACGCAGGCTGGGCGAAACTACGTTGTTACGCGTGTCGTGGCAGAAGTCGCGGAAAACTACTACGAGCTGCTCGCGCTCGATAATCGACTGGATACCCTCGACCGAACAATCGCCATCCAGCAGCAAAGTCTAGATACCGCCAAAGCCCTCAAGGAAGCGGCCCGAGGAACAGAACTCGCCGTTCAACGATTCCAGGCTGAAGTGCAAAAGAACCAAAGTGAGAAGCTGATCATTCAGCAGGAGATCACCGAAACAGAGAACCGAATCAACTTCTTGGCTGGTCGCTTCCCTCAGAAGGTCGAACGCCCCAGCGTTGAATTCCTCTCGCTCTACCTTCCCGCGATCGGAGTTGGATTCCCCTCCCAACAACTTCTCAACCGATCCGATATTCGGCAAGCCGAAAGAGAAGTCGCCGCTTCGGGCCTCGATGTTCGCGTTGCCCGCGCTCAATTCTTTCCGTCGCTCATCCTGACGGCAGGTGTAGGCTATGAAGCCTTCAATACGAAATATCTATTCTCAAGCCCGGAATCGTTGATTTACAACGCGGCCGGCAGTCTTGTCGCTCCTTTGATCAACCGATCGGCGATCAAAGCGGAGTATCTCAATGCCAACGCTCGCCAGTTGCAAGCGGTTTACGAGTACCAACAAACGGTGCTCAACGCCCATATCGAGGTCATCAACCAATTGTCCTTGGTCGAAAACTACACACGCAGCCTCGAGGTCAAGACTCAGCAATTGCAATCGTTGGAATCGTCGGTCGACAACGCGACCAAACTTTTCCAAAATGCACGCGGAGAATACATCGAAGTCCTATTAGCCCAGCGCGATATGATGGAAACCCGATTGGTTCTAATCGGTACAAAACAGAAGCAGCTCGGTGCGGTTATCAAAGCCTATCAAGCGCTCGGGGGTGGTGGCCGTCCAGGCGACTTCGTGGTCGAAGAGTTGGAATCGCTAGAAGAACCTATCATCGATTCCGACTCAACCCAAACGACCGAAACCGTTCCGATCCAAATCCACTCCGCACCTAGCAAACAAGCCTTCGGTCGATCCGAACCCGCTCCCATCGCGATGGTCCAGGAAGCCCCATCCGCAACATTCGACATCCCCGCAAATCGATAGTTACTGTACCAATAACTATCGATTCAATCCGGAACGAGCCTGTGTCTATTTCCTACCAGGCTCCGCGTTGGCCGGATCATCGGGCCACGAATGTTTTGGGTAGCGACGCTTAAGCTCCTTCTTCACTTCGGGGTAACCGTTTGCCCAAAACGAGGCGAGGTCATCGGTGATCTGTTGGGGACGCATGGCGGGGGAGAGTAGATGCAGCAATAGCGGTACTCTTCCCTTGGCAATGCGCGGTGTTGCTCGCCAGGAAAAAACCTCTTGAATCTTCACTGGTAACACAGGTGGCTTGCCTTGTTCGTATTCGATCTTGATCTGGCTCCCACTGGGAACTTGGATTCGTGCCGGTGCCTCTCGGTCGACCGCTTGCAATTGGTCGGGCGTA
Organism: Brakhagea slesvicensis; assembly: GCF_052161625.1. Lineage (GTDB taxonomy): Bacteria > Planctomycetota > Planctomycetia > Pirellulales > Pirellulaceae > JBKCUI01. The sequence continues at coordinate 5,824,177 of NZ_CP197412.1, read as the reverse complement.
AACCGTGCCCGAAGCCAATCGAGCCAAGGTGCATTTCGGATCTCCGCGAGCGATCTTCTGCCGTCGCAAAGCTCTTCCGCCACCTCTTCTAAAAGAGGCAATCCGATTTCCGGCAGCTCCAACTCGGGGATCCAATCCCGAAGGCATCGCACACGTTCAATGAACCCGCAAAGACTTTCATCGTCCTTCGGATAGGCTTGGTCCCAGTACTGCCGTACTCCTTGCATTAAGATCGCTTTGGCCTTCGCGTTGTCCGAAATCGCGGTCGGTGTTTCCTGCAGAACCAAATCCAACCAACGTGTCTGCCTTCTCGCGACGACCTGCTTTTGGCTTGGGTGAAAGAAACACTCTTCGGACGTCACCAGTTTGTCGAGAATCCAGTCAACTTCCACGCCGCTGGCCTGTCGAACGATGGCATCGCTTCCCTTCCCACCATCCAGATCGATGCACAAAAAGAACTCTGGCTCCAAAACCCCGCTTTGCGGATGCAACGTCACGCCCTTTCCTCCGACCATCAAACCATTGTTCTTCCCGGACTGTCTACGTCGCGCTAGGCGATCGGGAAAACCAGCTAACAACGATCGGAGGATTTCCTCGGGTGCATCGTCTTGATCGGAATAGCCATGGTCGGAATCGTGCGACGGATCGCTGCCGACGAGAGACTTTGTTTGCGACTCGATCTGTTCCGCTGCGCTGGCGATTGTTCTCAAGGCGCCAAAGTTCAATTCGCCAAAAGGTGACTCGTAATGTTGACGGTTGAGAGCGCGTTCCAGAACCCGTAAACGCTCGAGACAATCGCTGAACCATTTCGAGGTCTGTTTCGTGTGAATCGAAGGAGATCGTTCCCGTTGTTCGCGGCGATCGAACGGATCCCGTTCTGCAAGCATCGCAGCGAGCAACGCGCTGCGTGACAAACAACCGCGATCGGCCGCCTCGAGGACCATCCGTGCCAAACGTGGATGGATCGGCAACTGGGACATATGAATGCCAATCGAAGTTATTTTGCCGCGCGAGATAGCTCCGAGATGCTCCAATAGTTTGTTGGCCGCCTGCCAAGCGTCCTCGCGTGGCTTTTCGAGCCATGGAAAATCTTCTGACTCTCCTTCCCCCCACGCAACCAACTGCAAGGCTGCCGAACAAAGATCCAACCGTCGAATTTCTGGTTCCAAGTGCCCAGCTCTGGCGCGGTCCGCAGCTTCGGACCAAAGGCGGATACAGACCCCTGGCGCGACGCGTCCCGCTCGACCCGCTCGCTGTGTCGCAGACGCTTGACTGATGCCCTCCAAACAGAGTCGGTCCAATCCTACATCGGGAGAGAAACGCATCACCCGTGCTTGACCGCTGTCTACCACCACGCGAACCCCCTCAATGGTAAGAGATGTTTCGGCGATGTTGGTTGCCAGCACGACTTTGCGGCGAGGGCCCGTTTGGACGACGCGAGACTGCTCCTCCAGCGTCATCGCACCGTAGAGGGGCAGGACATCACAATCGCGAGCAACGAACGTTCTGTTCAGCTCCTCGGCAGCGCGATGTATTTCTCCAGCTCCCGGTAGAAATGCTAGGATATCCCCCTCGTATTGCTGGACCGAATCGCTGACAACTCTCACTAGATGCTCGACCAACCGGTCTCTCGGGTTCATCGGCTTGTAAAGATTCCGAACCGGAAAGGTTCTGCTCTCCACTCGAATGATTGGAATCTCCCCGAGTGAATCGCGAATGAGATCGATATCTAGCGTTGCTGACATGATCACAATCCGCAGATCATCCCGCACGGTTTCTTGCACCCGTCGAAGCATTCCGAGGAGCAGATCGGCGTCGAGCGACCGTTCGTGAAATTCGTCGAGCAGAACAACAGAGACATCCTCTAGGGCGGGATCGGATTGAAGACGCCTTAAGAGAATTCCCTCGGTCGCAACAATCAATTGCGTATCGCGACTGATTTGGTGATCAAATCGGACTTGATACCCAATTCGAGCACCAATCGCCGAAGCGTTCTCCTGCGCAATACGTTCGGCAACCGAACGGGCCGCCAATCGACGCGGTTGCAATAAATAGATTCGATCCTTGGATCCAGACTGAGAATACCTTTCGAGCAGTGCGGGTGCGACACGCGTCGTCTTTCCGGAGCCCGGTGGTGCTTCGACAACAACGATCCGATGCGTCCGTACCGCGTCGAGGATTTCGTGTAGATGGGAGTCGATTGGCAGAGGTTGCATAGCAAGTCTTTAGAGGGCAAGTATTTTGTTTGCAGCTTGCAAACCACTTTGGACTGCACCTTCGATACTACCGCTTATGCAGTAATCCCCGCATCGGAAAATCCCATCGGAAATGAATGGGTCGGGGGTCTCTGCAATCGCCTCGCGGGTCTGATTCGGCAATGCGTATGGAATACGATAGGTCCTCAGATGCCGCCATGCCGCAACTGAGGGACCAAACCAATCGGTGAGTTGCTCACGCACCGATGTTTCCAGAGGCCGATCCAAATCTTCCGCTCCGCCGATCGTGTTCACACTCGCCAGCGAGAGACCTTTCGGTGCATAGGATGGTTGCGCGAAGCTAACAAAGGACAAATGATTGACCGGACCAATGCCATCGCCGTTCAACATCAACGTGGAATCGTGCAGAGGAGGATTCTCGACCGCGTAGTACAGCGTGCAAGTCGAACGGGGAGGGAAGTGGGAAGTAGGTTGTTGGCCAAGCAGTCGATCGGCCGCGGGTTGCTCGGTAGCAATCAAAACAACATCCCCCTCTAACGTGCTACCGTCCGAAAGGTTCACGCGTCCCCTTTCAACATGCTGCACGGTGGTGCTGGTGCGTATCGACTCGGCGGGCAGGTCTCTCGCGATGGAATCGGGGATGGCTTGCATGCCATGTTGCGGTAACGCTGCAAATCCCAGTGAAAATGTTTTGAAAACAAAGTCCATCCTGTCGGACGAAACGGCTAAATCAGACTCCAAAAAAATCCCTCCGAAGAACGGTTTGAAGAAGCGATCGATAATACGGTCGGTGAATCCCAATTGACGCAATCGGTCCCTGGCAGGTACTCGAGCATCGTGGCTGAGATCGAGATTCGACTGGCTTTGCATCAAGCTACGGTATCGAAGCATTTGCAGTTTGTCGCGAAGACCTCCGATCGGCGCTAATGCCGTAGAGATGCAATCCCGCAGGATGGATCCCATCGAACATCGGAGGGGATCGCCGACACGATATCGCTTGCCGCGAAGCTGAATCCAAGCACCTGCTGGTAAGCATCGCAGTCCTAAACTCGACAGGTCAAGTTCCTGTCCTGCTGTCTCGTAAGCGGTCAAGTAGACTTGGAAGCCGTGGTCTATTAGAAATCCGTCTACGGCATCGGTTTGGATACGGCCGCCAATTCGATCGCGAGCTTCGAGAACGCTCACGCGCCAACCTGCCCGATGCAACTTCCTTGCCGCGGTCAAACCGGATATCCCAGCGCCGACGACGATTGCATGCCTAGCGTGTGTTGAGTCCACACTCGATTCCTTCGGATTCATGGGGCGTCCGCTCAAGCGTCCGGGGGGATGGATTCCGCATTGCTATTCGCACGACCGCGGAGCTTGGGGTTCTCAATATAAGCCAATACCAAGCTGATATCGGCGGGAGTGATGCCGCTTATACGGCTCGCTTGGTCGAGATTGATCGGACGAATCCGTCCCAACTTTTGTCGCGCTTCCGCTCTCAAGCTGATAATGGCTTCGTAGTTGAAGTCCAATGGGATTGTTTTGTCGGCCATCCGGTTTTGACGTTCGACCTGCACTTGCTGGCGGGCGATGTACCCGGAGTATTTGACGTCATACTCGACTTGCTCAGCAATCTCTTTGGCAAAGTCACCGAGTGATTCGGGAAACATCTCGACCAAGTGGCTCCAAGTTACCTCGGGTCGTCGCAAGTACTTATCGCCGGGAATGTCTCCGATCCGGAGGGCACGCACCGCTTCGTTGGCTCGCTGGATATCAGCAATCTTTCTTTGATAAACGGCGTAGCGAGCTTCATCGACCAACCCAATCTGATATCCCAGCTCAGTCAGCCTCCGATCCGCGTTGTCCTGCCGAAGCATCATGCGGTATTCCGCGCGGCTCGTGAACATACGATAAGGTTCATCGACACCGCATGTCACGAGATCGTCTACCAACACTCCCATGTACGCGGCATCGCGCGTCAGGGTGAATCCGTCTTTTCCTTGCGCGCGAAGGGCAGCGCTGGCACCTGCGATCAAGCCCTGCGCTGCTGCTTCTTCGTACCCTGTCGTTCCATTGAGCTGGCCTGCGAAGAAGAGTCCGGCGACCGCTTTCGTTTCAAGCCAAGGATTGAGTTGATCGGGGGGGCAAAAGTCATACTCGACCGCGTATCCGTATCGCATGATCTGAGCATTTTCCAAGCCCGGAATCATGCGCAGCATTTTGTCCTGAACATCTCTGGGGAGCGAGGTTGAGATGCCGTTCACGTAGATTTCACAAGTATTCCTACCTTCGGGCTCAAGAAAAAGTTGGTGTCGATCGCGATCTGCAAATCGCACTACTTTGTCTTCAATGGATGGGCAATAGCGAGGACCCGTCGATTGGATCTGCCCCGAGTACATTGGCGCTCGATGCAAATTCGCTCGAATGAGTTCATGCACCTCGTGGTTGGTATAGGTGATCCAACATGGTACCTGCGGTTCAGGAAGGCTCTCCGTCAAATAGGAAAACGGTTGGGGAGATTCGTCGCCCGGTTGGATCTCTGTCTTCGAGTAGTCGATGGTGCGGCTGTTCAATCGAGCGGGCGTTCCCGTTTTGAATCGCTCGATGCGGAAACCAAGCGACGCGAGGGAATGGCTAATCCCCGAAGTCGTACCTTCACCGGCTCGGCCCCCGGGTGTTTTCGCTTCTCCGGTGTGCATGATGGCTTGTAGGAATGTACCGGTCGTGAGAACGACCGATCGAGCGTAGTAATACGCATCGCCTCGAACGCGGACGCCCAAGATACGTCGATCGCCGCTCGTGCCAGACGAGGTCGCTTCCGTCAGAAGCTCCTCGACCAGTTCTTGACGCAAATCCAAGCCTGCGGTCTCTTCGATCACCCGTTTGATCTCGAACTGGTAGGCCTTTTTGTCGGCTTGTGCGCGAGGGGAGTGCATCGCCGGACCCTTTCGACTGTTCAAGAGCCGGAATTGAATGCCGGTCTTGTCGATAGCGGAACCCATCAATCCCCCGAGGGCATCGATCTCCCGTACAATTTGACCTTTCGCCACACCGCCGATGGCAGGATTGCAACTCATCTGCCCGACGGTGTCTAGATTCCCGGTCAAGAGAACGACGCGCGCGCCGAGGCGTGCTGCAGCCGCAGCCGCTTCGGTTCCCGCATGCCCCGCACCCACAACGATTACATCGTATTCGTAACGATTCATCCCAACTCTCGGTAGAACTTTTTCAACATACCTGGGTTTTCATAGACTTCTGAATCCGTATCGTACATCCCCTTCCCCGATTTGACGAGGAACAGCTCATGCAGGAAACGTTCATGCACACAAAACTTCGATCAAAAGTCCGAGTCTCCCTCCTTTTGAGCCTGGCATGCCTCACGACGGCCCCATTTTCGTCGCGGTCGCTCGGCGAGGAACGGGGGTGGCCTAATTGGCGCGGGCCACTCGGAAACGGTGCATCCCTCGACGCTACCCCACCTACTTCGTGGAGCCCCGAAAAGAATATCGCGTGGAAAACACCTCTCGATGGCATGGGGAGTTCGACCCCCATCGTTTGGGGAAACCAAGTCTTCATTCTCTCCGCGGTCAAGACCGACAAGACGGAATCCCTCCAAACAGCACGCCCTTATGTGGAACGCGATCTCCAAATCGAAACGGTCGAACCACCTCGACAGCTTCCGCCCCGCAGCAAAGACGAAACTCCAAGCCAACCTTCCAATCCGCCATCGGGGGCCGATCGCCCTGGACCTCCCCGCCCTCGAATCGCAACCGCCGGGGTGTACGATCCAGAGACGGCAGTCCCCGGCTCAAGTCCTAGCGGGCGCGGCTTCGGCCCTCCGGGAGGGGGACGCTTATCCAAACCTCGCCCCAACAATGTTTATCAGTTCTTGGTCTCGTCTTACGACCTCGAATCCGGGAAGAAACTTTGGCAGACGATCGTGACCGAAGAATTGCCTCACGAAGGAGGGCACGGTACCAACAACTTCGCTTCCGCATCACCTGTCACGGACGGAAAACACTTGTACGTGTTCTTCGGCTCGCGAGGGATTTTCTGCCTTGATCTGCAAGGCAAAGTGATGTGGAGCGCCGACCTCGGGGAACAAGTCACTCGCAACGAATTCGGCGAAGGGGCTTCGGCAACACTCTACAAAGACTACCTCATCGTCCCCTGGGACCACGAAGCCGATTCCTTCATCGCTGCACTCGACCCGAAGTCCGGTGACTTGAAATGGAAAACGGCGCGTGCGGAACGAACAAACTGGTGCACCCCCATCGTGGTGGAACACCGCGGGGTCGAGCAAGTCATCATGAACGGAAGAACGGTACGAAGTTACAACCTCCGAGATGGAAGCTTGATCTGGGAATGCGGCGGCCAAACCGAAAACCCAATCCCCACTCCGTTTGTCCATGAAGGAAATGTCATTGCAACCACCGGCTTTCGAGGCGCCGCATGCTACGCGATTTCCTTAGACGCGAAGGGGGACGTTTCCCAAAACAAGGACCTTGTGAAATGGACCTACCATCAAAATACTCCCTACGTCCCATCCGCTACCCTGTATAAGGGCCAAGTCTATTTTCTATCGGAAAACAAAAACATCCTGACCGCTTTGGACGCCTCGACCGGGACCCCTGTGTTCGCCCGTACCCGTATCAATGGCCTGGATACAATTTACTCCTCCATCGGAGCTGCAGCGGACAAGCTCTATGTGACCGGAAGAAACGGTACAACGGTCGTGATGAAAGCGGGTCCGGAGCCCGAGATCTTGGCAACCAACGAATTGGGGGAAGAAATCGATGCGTCCCCAGTATTTCTCGGAAAACGTTTGCTCCTTCGCAGCGCTGGGCATCTGTATTGCATCCAGGAATAAAATATTGCATCCCGGATTAGCTGCACCCCAGAACAATCACATCCAGCCTGTAACGATTGGATGTCTTCAACCCTTCGCTAGCACGCGGACCGCTCGCTAGCGAAGGGGCAAGATTTTCTAGTATGCCCAGGATCACTTCGCCTTTTGCAACGTCGTGAGGTACTCGACGAGATCCACCAACCCTTGATCGGAAACCAATTCGTGAAGGTTTTCCGGCATGAGCGACTTGTCTTGCTTCTTGAACTCATCGACGTTGGCCCGCGCGACCGTGTGCTCGATACCCTTCGCGTCTTTCAGGATGATCGATTGGGCAGTCTCGGAAACCAGCAACCCAGTGATGACTTCGTCCTCATCCGTACGGAGAGCATAAGCTTCGTACGCGTGACTGATCCCAGCGCTGGGGGCCAAAATGGACAAGTACATCGCGTCCTTCGAGAGCTTGCTTCCGATCTCACTCAGATTCGGTCCGACATTCTTCCCCTCGTTGCCAACTATGTGGCATTGTGAACAGGTAGCTGCACCGAAGTATATTCCCTTTCCTCGTTCGGCATTTCCTCTCCGTTTCACAAGCTGGTCGATCGAAGGCAACTCCTTCTGAGACCCTTCGGCCTTCGGGAATAGCTTCTGGGCTTCATCGCGAATCGTGGCTTCCGTCGAGCCTCGGAGTGTGCTCGCGATCAGCCCCAACGCTTCGGACGGAATGGCTTGCTTCTTTGCCAGCTCCAGAATAAATGATTGGGTATTCTTGTTACGGGCCAAAGCGATGGCAGCCTCGGCCTTCACTCCCTTGGTGGCAGTGTCGGACTCCAGAAGCGACCGCTGCAACTCCACCCATTCTCGCTTCGTTCCCAGTGAAACGATCCGAGCGATCGCCAAGTCCAGTTCGGTTGGTTCCTTGGAAGCAAGTCGATTCAATAAGGCTTGGCGATTTTTTTCGTCCGAAGCGTAGATCTCGAGCGCTTGCAGACCTTGAGAGGTGGCTCCCCATGCAGTGGCCCGTTCAAGTAGTAACGTGTCCAAGCTGGGGACTCGCACCTTGCGCAAAACTCGCAACTGAGCAGGATCTTCTCCCATCCGTTCGACATACCGAGCGACACTGGCTAGGAGGAGCGGATCCAACTTATCGGCCACACGATCGGTTCGCAGCAAGGCCTCTACAACCAGAGAGTCGCGTCGCTCGTTTGCCGGCGATTCCTTTATGGCGCTAAGGAGAGATTCGATTCCCTTTTCGCGAGCGCTTTTCTCTTGGAAGTCCAAAGCTCGCAGCATCGCCGAAAATTGTGAGTCGGGAAGATTTGGCGATTGGAGTGCGGCAATTTGCAAACCAGCAGCTTTGCTTCCTCGCGCCCGCCAGACGATTCCTCGAGACGATGCGGATGCCATGTCCGGTTTGGTCGATAGCCACGCGTCGATACACTCATCCCATCGATCCATCGCTGCGATCCCCAATGCCTCCAAATACCACCGGTCTTTTCCATCGAACCGATTTGCCAATTTCGACCAGTAGCTAGGTCCCTCCGCGGATTTGTCTTCTCGCAATGCAACACACAGTTCGCGAAGAACCGAGGGATCGGAATCGTTCGACAACGCCGGAATGTATTCACTCGTCGGCAAGCGGTATTGTCGCGCGATGCGAATCCCCGTGATCCTCACGTTCGGATCGGCGTCGTTCGCAGCGTGATCGACGATTTGTTTAGGCGACTGAATCCTTGCGAGCACCCACAACGCGCGGGCTCGATATCGAGGGTTGGTATCCTTTGCCATCGATTGCAACGCGGGAATCGCGTCCTTGCCCATGGCAATCAATGCTTTGAAGGCCATGTATCTCGCAGAGTTGTTGGGACTCTTCAAGGCCTCGACGGCGCCCTCCGCGGTCCGGAATTCATACGCTGGCACTCGGTAAGGGGTATTGGGAGGGGCGACTCGGAACAATCGTCCTCGCTCCATGTCCTCCATGTTATGCCCGCCAACTCCGGGGTCGTACCAATCCGAAACAAAGAGCGAGCCGTCCGGGGCGACCGAAACGTCCGCAGGTCGGAACCATCGATCGAACTCGCCGACGATGATGTTTTCAATCGTCGCCGAATAGCCGGCACCATCCTTCTGTGCCACGTAAGCTCTCACGACGTTAGGCCCTGCATCGGTGTGAATGACTTGGTTGCGATATCGCTCCGGCAGCAACGAGCCTTCGTAGACGGTAATCCCCGTTGGAGACCCTGCCCCGGTAATCAACATGGTCGGAACGACACCGGGATCGTTGAGGTGCCAGTGCCGTTGTGGGATTTCTGGCTCCCAGTTGGTTCGCTCTGCCTGCCACCCAGCCCCGGTAGCCTCGTCCACATAGCCGTAATTGCCGAACTCCATCACATAGTTGATCCGTGTCGCTCTGTTTCCATCGTCGTCATTGTCCGACTGCCAAAGCGATCCGAAGGAATCGACAGCTACCTCATAATTATTTCGAAAGTTATGCCCGAGAACCTCCATATCGCTCAAATCTTCATTGCATCGGAAAACCATCCCTTGGCGATAGGGATTTCCCGAGTCATTGATCTTTCTTCCCCAGCGATCCAAGATTGGATTTCCCGCAGCATCGCATAGCTGATGACCGGTGTTTCCAAAATTGAAATAGAGCTTCCCGTCGGGACCAAAAACAAAGGAGTGCACCGAATGGTCATGCTGGGGTTGCCCCGTTTTCGTCAAGATCTGGGTTTTCCGATCCGGTACGTCATCTCCGTCTTCATCGACGAACTCTAGCACGTGAGGTGCCGCGCTCACGAGAACGCGATTGCCGAGCACGCACAATCCCAGTGCGGAGTCGATGTCGCGGCCTTGGTAAAAGACCTTGGTCTTATCCACCACACCGTCATGATCGGTGTCTTCCAGAATGAGGATCCGATCTCCTTCGGGGCGATCATTCTGGTGGCGGCGATAGTTCACCACTTCGCAAACCCAAATCCGTCCGCGATGGTCGATGTCGATATTCGTAAGGCTCTTTAGCATGGGCTCGGATGCGGCCAGGGAGGCTTGTAATCCCTCGGCTACTTGCAGCCCAGCAACCGCTTTTTCTGGCGTGCGATCCACAGACTGCACCGAAGCAGTCCTGCCCCAATCATTGATTCCCACTGGAACACCTTCCGCCGCGACATGGAATCGCACCGAGGTCGTCTCTCCGTTCTGCTGCGAAACGCCCCCGTCGTCGAGTGCGCATCCAGCTTGGAATGTCTCATAACCAGGTGGAAGGTCGATTCCGATCACACTGAATGCGTGTGTTCCGATACCGGAAACGGCTCGGCCCTCGACCTGCATGACCCCTCCATCCACATTCGCATTTTTGCGAGGTTCGCCCCATTCCGCGGACGCCGACAACCAATTCAATTCCAAAAGGGACTTCTCCCCTTGGGGACCGACCAACTTCGGCTCCACCCAATTCGCCCAATCGCAGGCCATTCCATCGCGTCCCGATGAGACGATCAAATAAAGTCGCTTCACGCCTCGTATGTCAACCATTGCGTTGACGCGGTGCTGCGGTGTTTTGCTGGTTAGTGTATCGGTGGAAAATAGAAGCTTCGCGGCGGAAGACTGATCGGGTCCCGCGACCGGAGCGGACGTCAATCGAAACGACTCGGCGATCTTCTTCGCATCGAAGCTTCCTGGGACGGTCTCGTCTTGATTCTCTTTCAGCTGCTCCACCGACTTCGGAGCTACCGTGGCCCCTTCGTCGGGTATCTTTGCCTTCGCGGTCCAAAGAATCGCGTTGGCAACCAGTTTGGTCTGCTCCGTGCGGCCCCAATTCCAGTGGAAATGCCCACCGGTGAATCCGAACGACCGGCCACCATCGGGGCGCTCGGTCGCCCAAGCGACATGCTGCGGAACCTTTTTCGCAACCTCTTTGCGAACATCCGGATTTCCGCTGTGAGGTCCATCCGGCCGCGACATGGTGTGTTCGGGGGCAACGGCAGAAAGGATGGGAGTGACCCCTTTCATGCCCTCCGGAAACCGCATGTGGAAGTACCACTCATCCCGTGTTTCGAATGGCTTGACGCCGGTGGTAATTGGATGCTTTGGCAGCGTGTCGAACTTCGCATCCCAATGGGGATTCACGGACCAATGCGTTTCAAAGTAACCGCCGAGCCACTGAAGGAACTCCGGCCCGCCACGCTCTTTCGGTACCTCGACCGCATAATGGATACAGACGAATCCCGCTCCGCGTTCCATTTGCTTTTGAAGACGCGGCAAGTGAGGCAAGGAAGGGTGACCACCACCGCCATCGGAGTAGATCACAATCGCATCGGCTTGATCGAGCAAACGATCGTCCTGGGGCCAGCCGTTTCGCAACACGGTACAGCGAACGTTGGGGTCAGACTTCTCAACCACTTCCGCCAAGATCCTTGAACCGGCGAAGTGTTCGTGCGAGCCGTAATCATGGCTCTGACGACCGGCGATGAAGACCACATGCTTCTTGCCGTCTTGGGAATAGACTGCCGAGCGAAGGACTGCGGTATGGACGCAAACGGTCGCGAAAACCGACAAGACAAAAGCGGGGATTCGTATACGCATCGTACACTGGACTCTTTTGGGTAGGCACTGAAATTTGGCGGAGCCACTGGCAAGTGGCGATGGGGTAGCCGACCGAAAGCGGCAAAAACCACCGGCCGACCGATCAATCTGCGGCGACTAGGGGGGCTAGAGAAGGGTGGTTTCCCAAGCCGCTAAGTCGGCACTAAAGCGAAATTGTCCTCCAACCATTCGGCTTTCGCAACGGGTCTCATAAAAGTTGCGTGTTTGGTTCACTCCGCGGCAATTGCCCTGGATTCGAGCGATCGAGGTTTGCTAATGTCCGCGATCAAACGGTCTGTCTCCCATTTCCCCACGGGGCGTGAGTACGTGGAATTCTTTGCTTCTCAACGAAAACGGGTTTCCTCCGCCATCGCAAGCGGCTTTCTGCTCGCGGTCCTTGGATGCACCGACGGCCCGTTTTACGAGCTCAAGAAGCTGAATCCGGTCATTCAAGACCAGTGGAAGAAAGATCGCGCTCGCAGACCGGTCTACCATCAGCGTGTGGAAGAGTTTCAACTGCTTCGCACCGCGATCGCAAAATACCCTGTCGAAGAGCAACGCCGATATATCGAGCTCCTGGCCAACACTGCCAAAGTAGAAACCAGTCCCGATATTCGCAGGCACATTGTTCTGGTGTTGTCCGAAGTGCTCGAGCGGCCTGATGCCATGATGGTCGTTACGGAAATGTCGAAAGACAAAGAGAGCAAGGTTCGGCTGGAGGTTGCCAAGGCCCTTCGAAATAGCAGTGACCCGATCGCCACCCAAGCCCTATTGGCTCTCGCTGCATCGGACAAAAGCGATGTGGTGAGAAATATGGCCACGGAGTCGCTAGGCAATCACAAAACCGAGGATGTGAAAAGCTTTCTCGCAAAACAATTGGACTCGAAACAACCAGGCGCTCAATACGCTGCGTATCTCGCACTCAAAGAGCAAACGGGTAAAAGCTTCGGTGGTGACGCAGCGAAGATGCGTGCGTATCTCCTTGGGGAGCCGGTTGACGAAGACGCTCCCAGCTTCCTCGCTTCTCCCATTGACTTCTTCCTAGGAAGATAGCCGGCAGCCCGCTTCGGGGCTTTCAAGAGGTTCTTTCACATGGGCGGTCGCTCGCTGCGACTGCTGCGCTGCTCCCGATTTTTTACAAGGAATGCGCCGCGCCATTCCTGATATACTCACGGCGAGCGATATCTCTCAGGTGCTAAGCGCCGTTCGTTGTGAAAGGGTTCAAGTCATGCATCGCAAAATTCACGCCATCGCGTATATCTTGTTCGTTTCGATTCTCGGCTTGCGCGTCGCCCATGCGGAGGAAGGTGCGTCCAGTCCGGCGACCGAGCGGAAGCCGGCGATGGAAATGGTGAAAGTTTCGGATGACAAGAAAGGGTTTGCCCTGCTCCCTTCCGGTGCAAGGTTTGTTCCCTGGGGACACAACTATGCATCGGTCGATATTCTCAAGCGGCTGGATGAAGATCCTGCTCGCGTCCAGCGAGAGTTCGAAGAAATGAAATTGGCGGGTACAACGGTCGCGCGCATCCATCCCGAATTGCCACGCGTTCTCGACAAGCCCGATGTCGCGAATGATAAAGGGATCGCCGGAATCCAGCAGTTGCTGACGATGGCGGAGAAAACAGGTATCTACTTAAAGATCACTGGGCTCGCCAATTACACGATCGCTGACCGTCCCGAATGGTATGACAAACTTGCGGAAGAAGATCGATGGAAGACACAGGCTTTCTTTTGGGAAACCATCGCGCGGACTTGCAAAGACAGCCCAGCCGTCTTCGCCTACGATCTGGTGAACGAGCCCGCCGCGGCGGGCAAACCAACCGACGGCTGGTACACAGGGCGCATGGGGGATGTTGAGTTTTGCCAGCGATTGAGCTTGAACGCGGGCAAACGAACTGGGGACGAGATCTTTCGGGAATGGACTGCACGCATGGTTCAGTCGATTCGCAAGCAGGACTCTGCTCACTTGATCACAATGGGAATGCTCCCGTTCCCAGCCGCTTACCAGTCGACCTCGGAAAATCTCGACTTCGTTTCACCTCACCTCTATCCGAAGGCAGGCAAGGTCGCTGAAGAGCTGGAGTTGCTTCAAAAGTTCGATTGGGGAAAACCGATCGTCATCGGTGAAACATTTCCGCTGAGCTGCAGCCCTGACGACTTGCGAGACTTTCTCATGAAAAGCCGAGGAGTTGCCGCCGGGTGGATCGGGCATTGGCCAGACGAGTCTCCTGCGGAACTGATGGAGTTGAAGAAGTCCGGGAAGGCAACCATTCAAAACGCCATCTGGCTATCCTGGGTAGAGCTCTTCCGTGAACTAGGTCCCGCGATGATAGCCACTCATGCTGAGAGCAAGTAATCGAGAAGACAATCCGAGTGACGAGAGAGGAAGTGCCGAAGCAGATGGAAAGTTTGACGGTTTGGAAGACGGGGCTTGCGCTCGCGCTTGCGATGTGGATTTGCGATCTATGTTTCTTGTTTGGGCTCGCTATTTTGCAAGCGACTTCCTCGATGCGAATCCCAGTTGCCGGTTGGGTCGGTCTGCTTATTGTCTTGCCGGTGGTTGAATTAGGATTCTTGGTTGCCGTCGTCGTCGCCGGAAGAACTTCATCGCAAAAGAGCGACTAAACGATAAGACTGGGCGTTCGAAAAGGACATTGATCAATAGCGACCATAGTAACCACCTGCGGAGGGGGGGTTGGTTGGCATGGTTGGATTCGCCCAACCTCCCGTTGGTGCCGAGCCTCCTGTTGTGGACCAGCCTCCCGTTGTAGGGGGTGGGGTCGCAGGATAAGTCGGTTGTGTGTGCCGTTGCTGAAGAACATTCGCCGTGCTTCCCGCAGGAACGAACGATCCAGGATTCGCTAAAGTTTGGTAGTTGGAGGTGTAGCCCCGAACGAGGTTCGGCGAAGGGGCTGCAGCGGTGCTCGCTGGTGCGTTCGCATAGGACGCTCCGCTCGGTAGCTGAGCAGAGTAGGTAGCGCCCGAGGTCGATGGGAATGGCACGGAATTAGGCTGCGAATAGTTCGGCGGTGGAACAGTGGATGGCATGCCGGCGGGCGGCTGGTTCTGTTGCCAGCCACCTGTGTAACCACCTGATGCACCGAACTGCGATTGATTTTGGTAAGCGGGGTAGCCAGAAGCGTATGGATTTGCCAATCCTGCCGTCGATGGACGGAGATCCGGTGCGCCAGGATTGGCCTGTTGGCCTCCCCACCATTGCGAAGCGGATCCGGAGAGGTATTCTCCGACTCGAGATGCCAATAGCTGGATGTCAGGCTGGGAGAGCACTCCCCCTGTCGGCTGCGGATTGGGGTATCCAAGCGCAGGGTAATGGGCGGTATTCGGGTAGTTGGTAGTTTGGTAGTTGGGGTTTGCGCCAGACCAACCACTATTCGCGTACGGAGTGGCCGCGTATGGATTGGCCGGGTAGGCTCCGTACGGGCCCGATGATGGCGTGGGATAACCATACAGAGGCTGCGGAGCGATGTTTGGAAGAGCGGGAACCGTGGAGCCTATTAAAAGGTCGGTTAGTAAGGATGGATTGAGACCAACAAGTCCGAGCGCTAAGAACCCCAATTCGGCCCAATAGAACCGGGAATTCTTCTTTCGAGTTTTGTTGATACTCATCGCTCCATGTCCTTGCCAACATCCATTGGGTATAGCGAGTCCAAAAAGGGGAACGTTCCTGGCAGGCTGCGCTATTGCCGCGCGATAGTACAGAATGGGATGCCGCGAATCCTAGACCAATATGAAAGACGTTGCTCAAAAATCAGAGAAAAGCAAAATGGCATCCACCGGAAACGATGCCAAGACTCGCGTGCTGCACTTCTTACGTCTCCCACCTTTTCTTTGCATTCCGGATTCATTCGACTTACGATGGTGTCCCGTTTACAGACCGCTTTGCACAAGTGGAGAGGATTCCCATTTGTGCTACACTCGAACCTTCCCAGTTTCCCCACTTTCTCTCCGTGAGGCTTCTATGCAATGTTGTTCCGCCAATCTTCGCTCTGTTTCGAAGCAACTTGGGTTGCTGGTCACTCTTTTGGCTCCTTGCCAATGGGTGACTGCACAGGAGTACATCAACGGAATTGAATGGAAGGAACCGCCTCTCGTCACGCCGGGCGCGACGAACGATTTGCCACCCTCCGACGCCGTTGTTTTGTTCGACGGCAAAGATCTCTCGCATTGGAAAAACGCATCCGGGTGGAAAGTGGATGCGGGATCGATGGTCGCGGGCAAAGGAGCTGTGACCAGCGTCGAAGAGTTTGGGGATTGCCAAGTTCATATCGAATGGTCGGCTCCCACACCTCCCAAAGGGGACGGACAGGGACGCGGTAACTCGGGCGTCTTCTTGATGGGGATGTACGAATTGCAAGTCCTCGACTCGTACCAGAACAAGACCTACTTCGACGGCCAAGCGGGCGCGATCTACAAGCAAACTCCACCGATGGCCAATGCGATGCGCAAGCCGGGGGAATGGAACACGTACGATATCTTCTGGACGGCACCACGTTTCAAAGAGGATGGCACGCTTCAATCTCCGGCTTACATCACCGCGGTGCACAACGGCGTTCTGATCCTGAATCACTTCGAACTCAAAGGGGATACTCCCTTCAATCGCCCGCCCGCTTACAAGAAGCACAAGGACAAAGGGCCGATCACCATTCAGGATCACGGCAACCCTGTTCGCTTCCGCAACATATGGGTCCGAAACCTGGAACCGGTCGAAGGAAAGCAAGCCCGGAAACCGTTCCTGCGAAATGGCAATAAAGAAACGGATATCGAGTAGGCTTCCTGAAGATCATCAAGGGAACGGATGAAAGGCTTCGTTCCAGGACGTAAGCCCTAGCACCTGGAGATAGGGCATCGACACTTCTTTTTGCGTGTCGGTGCCCAGCGAACGATAAAGATACCAAATCGGTTTCTTTCCAAACGGATCCGCGGGGTCATTCGGTAGTTTTCGCAGTCCGATTTTGAGCCCCCCTTCGTCAGGATGGTCGACCCAGTTGTGGTAATGCCAGACTTGGATGGAGGGCAACCGCTGGAGTTTATACCAAGCCAATGCCATCCCGGCCGCTTGATTGGCTAAGTCCGATTCGGAATAGCTGCGCGAATTGAAACCGTTCTCGCTCAGGTGGATCTTGCGGACCGCACCCTCAAATCGCATCGTATCCTGACGCATGAAGGCATCGAGGACTTCGAGGTTCTTTGGTGTGATCTTGGCAGTGTTCCAGTCCCAAGTGGCTTGGCTGTCTTGCCAAGTCTTCGGCTCGAACAAGTCTTGGGGATAGGGGTGAAACGCAAGGCCCCACTCGAAATCTCCCTCTGCATCCCCAAAAAGATTGAGCAGTTCAAGCATACGACGAGAGCCATATGCGTAGGGTTCACCCGGTATCGACCAGTGGTGGGTAAGCGTGATAAAGACCTCTGCGTTCGGATCATATTGCCGCGTAGCCAGGTGCATCAATCGCATGGATCGCTGGTAAAGATCCATGTAGGCCAAGTCCGATTTTTTGCCAGCATTGGTCCAAACCCATCCGAAATCCACTTCATTGTGCATGATCCAATGGTGGACGCGTCCAAATTGACCATTTGGTCTCGACCATCGCTCGGCGATCAGACTGTAAAGCGCACTGACGTAACGTTCGCCCTCCATGGTCGCGACGTTCGGCATGGCATAGGTTCCCTCTGCGGTCGCATCGGGATGCGCTAACAATCGGCCTTCCACTTGATTCAGATCGCGAATGTTTTGGATCAAGAGAATTGCGGAGACCATCACCTTCTGCTGCTGGGCCCGTTGAAAGATCCTGTCGTAACCGTGCAGTGCCGACTCCCGCAAGTGATAGGTGGTCCCCTGCCACACATAAGGAACTGTATCTGCAGCTGGATCCAGCCGAAGCGCGTTATGGAGTCCAGCCACATTAACGGTGACGGATCCGATACCCAGCTCTTCTAGTTCTTTTTCCAGTCCAGGGCCACGGTTCGGAGTCCAACCACCAAGCCCCTTTTGGGTAGAGGGCCTTCCTTCGGGTAAGTCTGGGGCGCGGCACTCGATTTGGTCCGCGTATCGGCCATGCGACGCGATCACCCATTGCTCCCCTTGTCGCTTCACCACATGCCAACGTCGGAAAAGTCGATCGCGTCTCTCGAGCGGTTCTCCGTCCAAACGGCTCGCTTTCCATTCGAACTCCCCTTGGGCATCGAGACGAATCGGCTCGACCCTTGAATCCATTGGGAGTTTGAGTCGCGATGCGTGCAGAGGTAGGGACACGAGCCCATACGTAGCCGCATCCGACTCGACCGCGATACGCCCCCGAACCACGATCTCGTCCGCACCCACCACTACTTGTTCGATTCTTCCAGCAAACTCTTTCTCAAAGGAATCGAGGATCGCAGAGTCGGCATCCAGCAACGTCGCGTCTTGTGGATGTGACGCTCCAGCCAATGCGAGAGCAGTTGTGCCAAGCATCCACGAGATAAACCAGTATGTGCACCGAAGTTGCCGAAGCATTATTGACCTTCTTCTCGATACTTGTCGAGTTTGCGGTAGAGGGTTCGGGCGCCAATACCGAGGATCTTGGCTGCCTCTTCACGGTTTCCCGCGGTGATCTTCAGCGTTTCTTCGATTGCCCATTGTTCGATTTCATCCATCGTCTTACCAACCAATTCCGATTGTCCGATAGCCAGCGGCATGGTGGGCAGTTCGATGGAGTTCGACGCACCCAACGTGTTGAGTGAAGAATCGCTGTCGTCCATGAGCTCGGGTGGCAAGTCGTCGATGTCGAGTTTGCCGTCGGTGTCGAGTACAACCATGGTTTCGACGAAGTTGCGCAGCTGCCGAATGTTCCCCGGCCAAGCGTACGCGAAGAATTTTTTCGTCACGGCAGGGGTGAAGTTGCACGGTGCGTGATTGTGCCTGCGAACGAATGTCTTTCGGAAGTGATCCATGAGCGGGATGATGTCGTCTCGGCGATCGCGCAGTGGAGGCAAATGAACCGTGACCACTTTCAACCGATAGAAGAGATCATTGCGGAATTGACCGTCTTCGATCATCGCCTCGAGGGGACGGTTGGTTGCAGAAATCAGTCGTACGTTGACCTTGATCGGTTTGTTATCTCCGACGCGAGTGATTTGGTGTTCTTCGAGTACACGGAGCAATTTGATCTGCGTGCTCATGGGCATGTCTCCGACTTCGTCAAGAAACAGCGTGCCGCCGTCGGCGTATTGAAACGCTCCCTCTCGATCGGTCACCGCGTCGGTAAACGATCCCCGAACGTGACCAAACATTTCGCTTTCGACCAAGTTCTCGGAGACGGCGCGGACGTTCAGTGCGACCATGCGTTTGCCTTTGCGCGGACTGTTTTGATGGATCGCACGCGCAATCAACTCCTTGCCCGTCCCGCTTTCTCCAGTGATCAACACCGTCGCGTCGGTTGGGGCGATTCGCTTCAATCGATCGATAAGTTGCTGCATCTGCGGGCCGGCATAGACGATCCCTTCAAAGCCGAACTTTTCATCCAGGCGCCGGCGAAGCTCCACATTCGTCTGCTTGAGCTGAACCGATTCGATCGCCTTGGCCACGATTGCTCGAAGCCGGTTGGGGGTGATTGGCTTTTCCAAGAAGTTAAAAGCACCCAGCTGCATCGCCTCCACTGCTTTGGAAACGGTCGCATGCCCCGTTACCATGATGACTTGACTCTCAGGAAGCAGTTGACGGGCCGTCGCCAGCACCTGCATGCCGTCGAAGTCGTTCATCATCAAATCGGTGATAATGACGTCAAAGGTATTCTGTTCGAGATGGCGTTTCCCTTCCGGGCCGCTTGTTGCGACGGTGCATCGGTAGCCTGTCTTTTCCAAGCTCTCGAACATGGCTTGGGCGAGGGCCGGATCGTTGTCGACCACAAGGATCGAAAACAACTTGGGATCAAGTTCGGCGGGCGTTCCGGAATCGGTCGGACTGGATTGCTTCGTTTCGTCGATTTGCATGGCAAGTTGACTTTGCAGGGCGGCTGAAAGGTTGTACTTTGACGGGATTGAATTTTCGTCAATTGCAGGGATTTGAAAAGGACAAACGGATGGACGGGGGCAAGCTTTGTCGCGGCGTACGCGGGGCAACGACTGTCGAGAGCAACTCCAAAGAAGCGATTCTTAAGGGGACGCGTCAGTTGCTGGCGCTCATGATTCGCCGAAACGACATTGCCCAAGAAGACGTGGCCAGCGCCATTTTCACCGTCACTCGAGACCTAAACGCCGAGTTTCCGGCCCTCGCGGCAAGGCAAATGGGCTGGATCGATATCCCGCTCCTGTGCGGCTACGAAGTCGACGTGCCCGGATCGCTCGGCGCTTGCGTCCGGATTCTGTTGCACTGGAACACGCCGAAGTCTCAAAAGGAAATCCACCACGTTTACATTCACGACGCGATCGCGCTTCGCCCGGATCTGAACAAGCTCCCACCCGTCGATTGGAACGAGCTGGAAGAATGGATCACCAGCCAACTCCCTATCGGGAAGACCGGCAAATCCTAGTCGATCACTCGTACCCAGCGATCCGGTGGGTATGGGATCAATCGCAGAGATGCTTAGTAGGGAGCCTGCCCAGTTGCAAGACTCGCAAGCGCCTTCCAAACCGACGTGACGGCATCGCAAATCAATTTGGAGGTTCCCCACTGACCTCCCCACGCGGGCATGATCAAGATCGAAAGAAGGATCGTTCCCAAAAAGACGACCGCGAGCGTTCCATCCAAGGGTGTGGTGGATGCAAGCGGCGTGGAGCGACCGAACCACCCACTTTTTTGAATTTTGGGAGCCGTCAATTCTCGAAGGGGTTCAAATTCCAAGTCAACAAGTTCGTTCTGGCCAATCCATTTGTGCTTGCACAAAACCGACCAGAGCATGTCTTGGTAGAAGAATCGAAACTCGCCTCCGACCCGAACTTTTTGGGCGAGGGATCGAGAGACCCGAACCGTGAACATGTCTCGGCTCTGCTCCACCACCTGAACTTGCTTCTTCCGCGAACCTAGCTTGAGCCATCCACAAGATTGCGAGTCTGCAATCTTGCATCGGTAAGCAGGCGAATGATCGATCATGGTACAGCTCCATAAGGAAACTCGATTCAAGCAGTGAAACCTGCGTCCGTCCGCTAAACCTTGGGTTTCCCAGAACGTGATGGAGTCGTTCATGAGCAAAAACAACCGAGTTTTCTACAACCCGCTGGAAAGTTTTGCCGGCTATAGAGATTGGGGTATCTGAGGGACCCCTGTCGCTTTTTCCAATCGTGCATCTTGTAGTAGGAATTCTGCGGATAACAGCTGGGGCGGTCGATCGAATTGAATGGTTCGTGTGCCCCCTTCGACCTCCCGGATATCGGATGACCGCAATGCCCCTGCCCTTTCGAATTGTCCCATTCGCAATGTTGCTGGCTTGGCTGCTCGCATCATGCAGCTGGGGACAAGTGCCTGGGATTTGCACCTCTTCGGACGGGATGTCTTGGACACAGGACGAGCAAGTCCTGCGGAAATGGCTAGAGCAACGAAACGATCCTGGGAAAGGTGCGGGGCCGGCCCTAACCGTTCAAGCTCCTCCGTCCCAGACAACGCCGTTTGCGCCCGCGACGACGTTCGGCCATTCACCCGTCCACACTCCCCCCGTCCACACTCCCCCCGTCCACACCAAGGGGACTGCGATCGCGCCGCACTCGATCGGAACTCGAAGCATTTCCTATCCAACGAGCCAAGAGGACGATTTGCTCGTGGCACCAACCCCACAAGCTGAGGCGGACCCGTTATCAGGTCTGGGGCCCGACGCTAAACGCGAAATGGAACGCGCTCAGTCCGCGACCAGTGCACCCGCGGTGCCCTCGGGCGTCGATCCCCACTGGGAAATCTTCGCGAAGGAACGTTACCCATCCGCTATCCAGTGCGCCAAGTGCCATCAGAAGATCTACGATGAGTGGCGAGTGAGCGGTCACGCCTATGCAGCGGTCTCCCCGATGTTCACTCGCTTTGAACAGAAAGTGGCAGAACTGACCCGTGGAACGTCCGGTACATTTTGCCTTCGCTGCCATGCGCCGGTGGCAACTCAAACCGACTTCCCTCGCGACGCAGCCATCTTCGATGGCCCGGCTGTGTTTCGGGAGGGAATCACTTGTATCGCATGCCACCGCGTCGTCGAACGCTATGGACGTGTCAATGGTGAACGACGCATCGAAACAGGGAGCGAGGTCGACCCGGTCGTCGGCAATCTTGGTGGAGATGGCGTGCAAGCCGTCATCGCGGACAAAGACCACTTCAAAGTCAAAACGACTCTGGAGGACAAACGGCCCCTGCAACCGATTCACGACGGTGCGATCCAGTTCGAACAGCTTTCCGATAGCTCGTTCTGCGCTGGCTGTCACCAAGTCGTTGTGCAGCCCGGTATAGGTCTTGAAATCGTTTACCAGCAATACCGACAAGGTCCCGCATGCAAAAAAGGTGTTTCCTGTCAGGACTGCCACATGGGTGCAGTCCCTGGTAAGGCGCTCGGTTACACCTACGGACCTGCGGCCGAAGTGGACAAGAAGACAATTCATCCGCAACGTAAACATGCGAACCATGTTTTCTATGGCCCGGCCTATCCATTGGCCCACCCCGGATTATTTCCGCACAACGAGAAGTCCTTTCGCTGGAAGCCGGATCAATGGTTGCAGTTTGATCATCGCCAAGGTTGGGGGACTAAAGACTTTGAGGACTGGGTCGCGCGCAATCCATCCACCTACGCCTTCCCCGATGCTTGGAAACTAGCGCAGGAACGCATCGACGCTCGCAAGGTGATCGATGAGAATCAAAAGCTTCTCGACTACAAGCGTCAGACCGCTGTGGAAATCTTGGAGAACGGATCTCAAATCAACGGGCCCTTGTTCAGTAGGTCACCCGCAGCTGGTAAGAGCCTCGACTTCCACTATGTGGTCTGCAATACAAGCGAAGGGCACAACATGCCGAGCGGGTCGCTCGGAGCGCAGCCGCAACTTTGGCTCAACGTTGTATTGATCGATCCTCAAGGAAACCGGATCTGGGAATCGGGAGACCTCGACAGCAACGGCGATCTTCGCGACCTCCATTCGTTGGACGTTCGAGCAGGACGCATCCAACGCGATCCCCAACTCAAGAATTTTCAAACGAAGTTCCTGATTACCAACATCAAAGGGACCGAGCGCGAAATGTACCTACCGGTGAATGTGGACATCGATCCGCTGCCATTCTTCCGCCCCGGCACGGTCCCTTACACCGTTCTCAATCATCCCCCGTTTATTCGGATGGAAGCGCATAGCATTCCGCCACTCGATTCGCGAACCGCCAAATACTCGGTCCCTGCCGAGTTGCTCACTCAAAAAGGGACCTATCGTTTGAGCGTTCGCTTGAGAAGCCGAGTGGAACCTCCCTACTTCCTGCTCTTTTGCGATGGAACGCCCGATATGCTGACGTCGCTCAACGAAGCTATCTTGGACGTACATCCTTACTCCACGGAATTTACCATCCGGTAAAAGGACGAGGATCCACGCGTGCAACAATTAGCCGTCAAACAAAAAAACGCAAAGATGCACCGAAGCATTCCCGTCGGTTTGATGAACCGTTGGGTCTTCGCAGGACTGGCGTGGGCTGTCGCGTCAACACCCGCCGCCGCACAGATCGCAATCGACGATCCTTATGGGGCCATACAAACGGATCTTTTGACGAAGCAACCAATCGATCAAACGCTTCCATGGAAAAGCAAGGACGCCGGTTCATCGCCGAGCACTTCGTTTCCTTCTCTGTTAAAGGGTTCTAACACGGAATTGCTTGGAGCCCCCAGCGATCTGTTGCAAGGGGCCGAGACGAGATCGGAGCCCGCCAGTATTCCCAAGCTTGACGAACCCTTTCAGTTCACTTCGCCCGAACAACGTCTGGCGAGACTGTCACAGGCGAATATGTCCCAGGGGGCGATGATTGTTCCCTACCAAGCATGGGACTTCACCCCCAATCGGCATGTTCCTCAGCCCTTGGACCCGGGACTTGAGATTGAAACGTACTATGGCAAGTCACTTGTGGAAACCCAAAGGCCCTGGGTGGAGTGGTGGCGGCCCTTCTACACGGGGGGCATGTATGATCCAGGAAAGGAAGTCTTCAGCGACGTCAATCTGTTGACCCCTTCGTTCTTGGTCTACGGCGACTACCGGACGGGGGTTGGTGCACACCGGGTAGGCGGGCAAGACGTACAGAATTGGGCTCATCGGTTGAACTTGGATATGGATCTTCGGTTCACCGGTACCGAGCGGTTTCATATGTTCACGGGACCGCTTGATCATAACGGCCGGTTTACCCGATTGGACTTCAGTAACGGGGATGTCGAGTTCGAGGAGGAGCTCGATTTTCAGCCCGACACTGCATTCTTCGAGGGGGATTTGGGAGCGATCACTGGCGGTTTCCTTGGAGACGATGCACCCTTTGATTTGCCATTCACAGTAGGGCTTGTTCCTCTTCTCTTTCAGAATGGGATCTGGATGGAGGATGCGATTGCGGGAGTCGCAGTCGCACTTCCGTGGCGGCACTCCCGAGCGTTGAATTGGTCGAACTTCGACGCTACGTTCTTTGCAGGGTTCAACCAAGTCACCAGCCCTGCCTTTCAAAACGACAACAGCGCCGCTGCCGTGTTTGGTACGGCATGGTTCGTCGAAGCCTATGACGGCTATATCGAAATGGACTACGCTTACTTGGACGATCAAGACTCGTTGGGTCGCTCGTACCACAACGCCGCCGTGGCTTACACGCGGCGTTACTTCGGACGTATCTCCAACACCGTTCGTCTGATTGGGAATGCGGGGCAATCCGGACCGGTTGCAGATCGAACGGCCGATGGAGGGCTGCTTATCTTCGAAAACAGTTTGGTTTCCTCCCAGCCGAGCCACTTCGTCCCCTATTGGAATTTCTTTGTAGGCAATGGACGGCCACAAAGTGTCGCGAGGGCGGCCAACGCTGGAGGTATTCTCCGAAATGTTGGGATCAATTTCGAAACCGACGCATTGACCGGCTATCCTACGCTAGCCTCCGATGGTGCGAACGCCTATGGAGGCGCCATAGGATTTAACTTGCTGTCAGCTGATTTTTATCGTCAATGGATTGTCGAGTTCGCGGCGGCAGACCGTTACGGCGATCCCGCGATCAGTTCGTTCGCCGGCCCGCAGTACGGGTTGGGGACTCGTTATCAACAAGCGATCAACAATCGAAGTCTCTGGCGTGTCGACTTCATGAACGGGTGGTTTGACAACGCACCTAATATTTATGGCACGCGGGCTGAGTTTCGTTGGAAGTTTTGAGCGAGTTGGAATGTTTGGAATCAAAGCGGGGTATTGGCAAGCCATCTGCGCGTATGCGCTTTGGGGGATATTCCCTCTCTATTGGAAAGCACTTCGGCATGTGAATCCTCTGGAAGTCATCTGCCATCGAATCGTTTGGTCGTTGCTCACCCTGGTGATCTTGGTAACGGTACTGCGGCAGTGGCCAAGTATTCGGGAGGTGGTGCGCGATGTGCGACGCATGCTCCTTTGCAGCCTCGCAGCGGTGCTGATCAGTATCAACTGGTTGGTGTTCATCTGGGCGGTGAGCAACGACTATGTCATTGACAGCAGCTTGGGTTATTTCATCAATCCACTCCTTACTGTCATGTTGGCGGTGGTCCTCTTTCGCGAAAGGATCACGGGAATGCAGTGGAGTGCGATCCTGCTCGCATTTGCAGGCGTGGCAATCATGACCGCCGATGGCGGACGTTTCCCGTGGGTCGCATTCCTCCTCTCTACCTCGTTCGCCAGCTATGCGGCAGTGAAAAAGAAAACCACCTTGCCTGCCATCTCCGGGCTGGGAATGGAGACTGCGATCCTAGCGCCAATCGCCATTGGCCTGATCGGTTACTTTCAGTGGTCCCAAGGCACGGCGTTGGAGCGTTCGGATGGGGACTGGGCACTCTTGGTGCTGGGAGGTCCCATCACGACCCTACCCTTGGTCCTGTTTGCGTCTGCTGCAAAGTCGGTTCCGCTGGTCGCGATGGGGATGCTGCAATACGTGGGACCGACCTTGCAGTTTTTGATCGCCAAAATCCTCTTTGGCGAGGCTTTGAGTCCAGGGAAATGGGTGGGGTTCGTGTTTGTTTGGATGGCTCTGTTGCTCTTTACCTGGGGAACGATCCTTTTAGAGAAACGGAAAGCGGCCAAGGCGGTGATGGGTTAGAATGCGTCGGTCCCTTTCCTGAAGGAAGATACGATGCTTGATTCCCACCCGCGACTGGTCTGTCGCTCCCGCCTCGCCGTTGCGATTTCCCTCCCCCTCGCTTTATCGGTGCTGCTGCTTGCCCTGGCTTTCTCTCCGTCCGGTTCCCTCGCGGCGGAGAGTTGGATTGCCGGTGCTGCCAAAGAAGAGATCACGCCAACGGAGTCGGTCCGCTTGAGCGGTTACGCAGTCCGCTCGCAGTCGACTTCTGCCGTAGCCGATCCGTTGTACGTGCGAGCCCTCTATCTGGAGCACGCTGGTAGCAAACCGCTGATGCTCGTCTCCTTGGACGCGATCGGAATCGCTCCCGCGATGACCGATCAGATCACCAAGTACGCAGAGCAGGAGTTCCAAATCGCGAGAGCCGAAATTGCGCTCTGCACGACCCATTCGCATTCGGCTCCCCATCTCGAAGGCGCGATCACGAATCTCTACACCGTCCCTCAATCCCCCGAAGAAGTCGAGGCGACCAAGCGTTACACGGCGATGGTCGTGGAGAAAACCAAAACGGCCATGAAAGCGGCTTGGGAACGCAGAACTGCTGCCGCCGTGGAGCATGGCGAGGATCATGCAGGTTTCGCAAAAAATCGCCGCAATGTGAGGTCCGCGTCCGTCGCTGGTTCCACCGAATCCAACGACGGGCCTGTAGACCAAAACGTAAGGATTCTCAAAGTCACCAAGAACGATGGCAGCCCGCTCGCAGTCGCGTTTCAATACGCCTGCCACTGCACCACGATTTCACCGGACTTGAACCAAGTCAGCGCGGATTGGGCAGGACTCGCGGCCTCTGCCATCGAGACGGACTGGAAAGGGGCTATCGCCCTACCCATCATTGGAACAGGCGCTGATGCGAATCCCAATCCGCGGGGAAGCTATGAAAACGCACAATCCCACGGGAAAGAACTAGCCGCTTCCGTTCTGCGTGGCCTTCATAAAGAATTGAAACAAGTCCCTGCACCGACGACTGTCACCTTCGCATACACAGGTCTCGAGTTTGAACGGCCCAGTCGCAATAAGCTGCAGGAGATGCTGGAAAGCAAAACCTACCAAGAAAGAAATT
The DNA here is from genome assembly GCF_052161625.1 of Brakhagea slesvicensis. Lineage (GTDB taxonomy): Bacteria > Planctomycetota > Planctomycetia > Pirellulales > Pirellulaceae > JBKCUI01. Next base: position 5,797,217 of record NZ_CP197412.1, on the reverse strand, counting down.
TTGCGAAGACGATGCTGGACATTCTTACGAAGAAAGACCGCATCCCCGAGTCGTATCCAGCTCCTGCGCATCTCTGGACGTTTGGCAACGAATTGGCTTGGGTCTTTCTCGGCGGTGAAGTTGTTGTCGATTTTCAAATGCGATTCGAGCGGGAATTGAATCAATTCGCCCACGTTTGGGTCGCAGCTTACACCGATGACGTTTTTGCTTATGTCGCCTCGGAGCGAGTCCGTTCCGAGGGAGGCTACGAAGTGGACAGTTCCATGTTGTATTACAACCAGCCTGGCCGATGGGTATCGGGAACGGAAGATAAATGGGTGCGAGCGGTGCTCGATCTACAGCGCCAAAAGCGATCGATGGAGCGACCACTCTCAGCAGAAGAAGGTTGGCGAAGTATCCAAGTACCAAAGGGATGGCGAGTGGATCAGCTGGCAGCCGAACCGTTGGTCGAGGACCCTATCAATGTGAGCTTTGGACCCGACGGCCGAGTTTGGATCGTGGAAATGGGGGATTATCCCAGCGGGGGCGAGCGACGGGGGCGCGTGAAGTGGCTGCGCGACAACGACGGGGATGGCAAGCTCGATGAGAGCCATGTCTTCTTAGATAATCTGGATTTCCCTGCGGGTGTGCAAGCTTGGCGGGATGGTGTTATCGTCGCCTGCGCTCCTGAAGTTTTCTTTGCACGCGATCGAGATGGCGATGGGACGGCCGACGAGCGCACCACCATTCTCTCCGGTTTCCCCGAAACCAATCCACAACACCGTGTCTACGGTTTCACCTACGGATTGGACCATCGCCTTTACTTTGGAGCGGGGGATGGTGCGCGGGATGTTCTTCTTCACAAACTGGACGGATCGACCGAGACCGTTTCCGTGCAGGGAGTCGATCTGGCACTGGATCCCGATCGACGAACCTTGACACAAGAGTCGGGAGAGACACAGTTTATCCGCAGCCAAGACGCGTGGGGGAACTGGTTCGGCAATAACAATAGCCACCCGATCTATCATTTCACCATCGACCGATTCTGGAAAGAAGGGAATATCCCCCTCCCCAGATCGCTTTATCAATACGTCACCAACCCACCTAGCACGCCACAAGTCTTCCCTCTCAGCCAGCCGCTCGATCGCTTCAATGACCCTTACACGGCGAATCGCTTCACCTCGGCATGCAGCACGATCTTTAATTCGAGCCCAGGTTCGGGTGACAGCATGCAAGGGGCTGCGATCGTTTGCGAGAGCGTGCATAATCTTGTAGCCCGATTTCAAATGAAACCAGATGGGATCAGTTTCAAAGCAAATCGATTCCCCGAAGACGCGCAATCGGAATGGATCCGTAGCGATGATCCTTGGTTCCGACCCGTTCGCGTTGTCAATGCGCCGGACGGAACCGTGTGGGTCGTGGACATGTACCGTCGCGTGATCGAACATCCCACTTGGATTCCCGAGGAATGGCTTGCGCGTCTAGACGTCCGAGCAGGGCAGGATCGCGGGAGAATCTATCGTGTCTTTCGAGAAGATTTTAAACCGTCTTCGCTTCCAAATATCCAAGGATCGAAACGATCGACATCGGACTGGATCGGCCTCCTGGGAAGCGACAATCAAGCCATCGCGGAATTAGCTCAGCAACAAATGCTTTGGTACGCCGAGGAGCGGCCTGAACTAAAGGGGCAATTGAAAAAGGACCTGCGTTCGGCGGCGAGCCCCAAGGCACGGCTTCGTATTTTCAACATGCTCCATTACCTTGACGCTCTGGATGATCAGGATTGGGAGACCGTTTTAACGGCTCCCGAATCGGGGCTTGTCGATTACGCGCTCCGTACCATAGCAAGGGAAAAGCTTGCCTCTCCGGGAATCGACGCATCGCTCCAACTCTTATGCAAGCGGGAAGATGTGTTGAGTTCGCCCAGTCACACGAAACACTTGTTCCTCGCTTCGCTACGAAGTCAAAGGATAGAGCCAAAGCAATGGGCCGAGTTGCTAACGTTGCATGCTAACGTAAGCGGCTGGGATACTTTGGCAATTTTTGTACCCGAGGATCGAGTCGATGCGCTGACCCAAGCCTTGCTAGATCGTTCGGAAGTGTCATTGACCAAAATCGTGGATCGATTGATGCCACGCATTTCGAGTCGCATGCAATTGGGGCTTGTGGATACCCTCCGCACCTCCCGAGGGGAGCGTCCCGCTTGGCATTATCTCATCGCACTTCGGAATCTCGCAAATCAAAAAGATGCACCGCAGGAAGATAAAGATCTCTATGTGCGATTGAAGATGGATGCCAAAGATGCTTTGCACTCCAACGCACTGAGTCGCGATACACGGTTGGCAGCCCTTGATTTTTATTGGAACGCCCTTTCCGAATCCGAAAGCAAGGAACGGGAATCGCTTCTCCTGCTCGCCTCGACCGATTCCGACCCATCGTTCTCCGATGAAGTCCTAAGCCGACTCCTTGATGTCGGCGAGAGGTATTGGAGTTCGATCGTTCGGCAATCGAGCTCGCAAGTCGATTGGGGGCAGAGGGTGGCGTCTACGTTTTTGGCAAAGCCCAAGTCGGCGGTCTGGTGGCTCGACCGCGCGATCGCTCGCGAAGTTTCGGTAGAGCAGATTCTTCCAAGCCAAATTGAGAGGCTCCGAGAGCAACCGGATCCTGAAATCAAAAAGCGTGTTCTCGCGTTGTTCGGTTCGGATGATCGGACCAATCGCCAAGAGATCATCGTCTCCACGTTGAGCCAATGGCCCAAGGAAGCCGATCGCGAATCGGGCAAAGCCCTTTTCCTACAACATTGCGCCGCTTGCCATGCGGAAAGGGAAATAGGAGGGGATAAGATCCCCGCAATCGGACCTCCCCTAACGGGCTTGAATCATTGGACCAATGACGCATGGGTCACGTCGATTATCGATCCAAGCCGTTCGGTGGATACCAAGTACAAACGGGTCAGTTATCGGACCGAGGACGATGAAGTCATTTCGGGATTGAAAGTCCGCGAGACCGACCAGTCGATTGAGATCATCGGAACCGACGGTCGTATTCGAGCGATCGAACGGGGCCTTATCGCAGAGGAAAAGGAATCCAGTTTGTCACTCATGCCAGATGGTTTCGAAAAATCCCTCGATGCCCAGCAAATCGCGAATTTGATCAAGTATTTGCGCAGCTCGGAATAAAATCTGTTCTCGGGAGAAAGGTTACCATCTGGCATTTCGATCCCGGAAATGCGATATATTGCTCCGCGCCCCATCTTCCTCACCTGTTGAAGAGTTTTTTTATGTCCAAGCCGGCAATTTCGGTCACACCACACGATCAACCTTGGGACTGGAATCTTTTCAAACTGTTCATTCGTCGCTGCCGTGAAAAAGGTGCCAAGAAGAAGATCTCCGATTCCACCGGGATCTCTCTCTCTGGAAATGATCTGCTCCTCAGGACGTTGGTCCTCAAACGAGTCCTGGAAAGAGAGGCTCTCGAACGCGATGAAAAGTTTGTCGGAGTTCTATTTCCTCCAACGGTCCCAGGAGCGGTCGTGAACCTTGCCCTGGGGTTGGGACGCCGCGTGGCTGTCAATTTGAACTACACCGTTTCGGAAGGGACCATCAATAGCTGTATCGAGCAAGCTGGGATCAAAACGGTTCTCACCAGTACCAAAGTCATCGAAAAGTTTGGGATCAAGCCCAACGCGAAACTGATCTACCTCGAAGATATTCGAGAGAAAGCGAACATGGGGGATAAGCTCTCGGCACTTCTCTATGCACGCGTCTTGCCCTCGTTCATGTTGGATCGAAAACTCAAACTCAATGATTGCAAACCGGACGATTTGCTAACCGTGATTTTTACATCGGGATCGACGGGAAACCCGAAAGGCGTCCCCTTGACCCTTCTGAACGTCGCTTCGAATGTCCAAGGCTTTGACAAGTACATTCGCGTACTTGAGAGCGATGACTTTTTGGGCATTCTTCCTTTCTTCCATTCGTTCGGTTTCACCGTAACGCTCTGGGGGGCACTGACCCTTCCTTCGTCGGCTTCCTACCACTTCAATCCATTGGAACCACGGCAAATCGGAAAGCTCGTTCAAACCAATCGCTCGACGGTCCTGCTTGGTACGCCGACGTTCTTGCGCAGCTACATCCGCCGCATCGAACCTGAACAATTCAAGTCGTTGGAGGTAGTCGTTGTTGGCGCCGAGAAAATGCCAGCGGACTTGTTCGGCGCGTTCGAGAATGTCTTTGGAATCCGACCCACCGAGGGATATGGAGCGACGGAAACAAGCCCAGTTGCTTGCGTGAATCTGCCGCGTGGCCGCGCACAAACCAACGACCGTGACGGCGGTCTCCGCGAAGGCTCCGTGGGACGCCCTATTCCAGGGGTATCCGCTCGCGTCATCTCGCTCGATGATGGCCACCCCCTGCAAACCATGGAAACGGGGATGATCCAGATCAAGGGTCCGAATATCATGAGCGGCTATCTCCATCAACCGGAGCTGACCGCAAAAGTCATCCACGACGGTTGGTACACAACCGGTGACGTAGGATACATCGACGAAGATGGTTTTGTGTTCATCACCGGTCGACAAAGCCGCTTCTCCAAGATTGGCGGCGAGATGGTACCGCATATCCAAGTCGAGGAAGCGATTCTTCAGATCGTTGGAGACAACGAAGGGGTCTTAAACGTCGGTGTCGCTGGAGTTCCGGACCAAAAGAAAGGAGAACGCCTCGTGGTGCTGCACACTGAGATCTCGAAGACGCCGGCCGAGATCTGCAAAGAGCTCTCCAATATGGGGCTCCCGAATTTGTTCATCCCTGCCCCCGACAGTTTCATTCGCGTCGACGCCATCCCAATCCTTGGAACAGGCAAGCTCGATTTACGAGGTCTTCAACAACTCGCTCGCGAAAAAGCTGGCGATTAACCAAGTTCGAAGGCGATGGAGATGAACAGACTAGGTTCGTAACATCGCCGAAATAGCCAAGCACCATTGGACAACCCATCATGCCCGAAGCATTGCATCATTCGTTACCAGGCGATACACCGACGTTCAAATTCGGGGGAGATCGGTCATGAACGATACAGTGACAAACCAAGATGCTCCACCTGAATTGGAACCGAGCTCGAGCTCCGCTTCGATTCTGTCATCTTGGGTGACCGGCGTCAGTTGCTTGATCTGTATTGGGATCTTTCTTGGGCTTGGCTCGGCGGAAGATGCGAACGTATTGGACCGCCTTTCCCGATTCGGGTATTTGCCTGCAAACTCGATTTGGAACGGTCAGTATTGGGCATTGATTACGTCCGCCTTCGTGCACCTCGAGATTTGGCATCTGGCTCTCAACGTTTATTGGCTTTGGGTCCTCGGTAGTCGACTGGAACGATCCATTGGTTCGCTGCTCTTTCTGTTGTTTTTCGTCGCGTCCGCCTTTGTCAGCTCGGCATTCGAATTGGCACTCTCGGATTCGACGGGAATTGGTGCTTCGGGAGTCGTCTATGCGTTTTTCGGGTTTATGTGGTTGGCGCGAGGCAAGTACCCATTGTTCGAAGAAGTCCTATCGTCCAATACCATATGGTTGTTTGTCGGATGGCTTTTCATCTGCCTTGCGTTGAGCCTCGCCCAGATTTGGGAGGTGGGTAATGCTTCCCACTTCTCCGGCATCCTCTTCGGTGCGAGCATCGCAGCTGCATGGGTCCTACGACCTTATCGCCCCTTGGCTGTCGCGGCGGCGGGAGCTCTCTTGGCTGCATCGGTCATGTTCTGCGTTTGGTGTCCTTGGTCGATTACCTGGCTGAGTAACGAAGCGTACAAGGCTCATGCTGCGGGGCGGTATGTCGATGCGATCGAGGCTTACACACGAATCATTCAACGAGAACCCGAGTACGCGTGGGCATTCCAAAATCGCAGCTTTGCCTATCAAGCGGTCGGAAATGAAGATAAAGCCGAGAAAGACATGGAAACGGCACTCCAACTAGATCCTTCCCTCAAGGCGAGCGAATAGCCAGCCTTTTTAAGAGCCTTATGCAAATGGCATTCACGGCTTCAAGTGTTGGCGGAGGAACTCGAATGTTCCTTTGCCATGGATCGTGTGGGGGCCAGGGAACCATTCGATGCGCGCTCGGTTCGGGAGCTTGAGCAAGGCCGAATAAAGGTGATTGACTTTCGCGAATTCAGCACCGACGCGATCGTCGGGTGCGACGCCGTCAAAATGTCCTCGTTCGACCATAAAGGGGCGTGGAGCGATCAACGTTGCCATCTCGGCATAGTTGAATTTTGGCCCAAGATCGAATTCGAAGATCTCGTACTCCTTGGTCCACACATAACTGTACGGACTGCTCGTCGACGCATTCTTCCATACCCAATCGTTGAAGTCCGCAGAGCAAATGGAGAGGCAATAACTAGGGATAAGTGCTGGAATACGCATCGCACTCTTCCCTCCATAAGAAAGCCCATAAAAAGCGATTCTCTCGGGATCGATGATCGGGATAGACTTCAACCAATCCACAATAACTTCGTGTTGAGAAACCATCGTCGAAAAGAGTGTCTTTCCTAATGGATTGCTCTTCCGCTGCAATTCTCGGAAACGGTCTTCCAACAAATAAAGATTCTGGGGCGCAAAGACAATGTACCCTTGGCGTGCGAGCTGCATCGATACGTCGTGATAAGCCGGATGGTCGCCCGTGATGGTGTCATCGGGACGTCCTTCGAGGCCGTGCTGAAAGACAACACATGGACGCTTGGTCAACGCATTGGCATTGGACTTGCTGTCCGACCAAGCATTCAACGGCTCTGGTGGTAGGAGCAATTTTCCGTAGGCAAAAACGTTGTCGAAGACGTCGAGCACCACCTCATACTCTGCGATCCCGTCGATGCTCTTAAGGTATCGGCTTCGCGGATTGGGCGATCGTTTGGGAGTCTCCCAAGCTCCAATCACTTCGTTCCGAAAATCCTCGCGATAGGGAGCGATGGTGGCTTCGAACTCAGTAAGAGACTTCGTTTGCAACTGCTTCCAGTAGTCGGTTCTTTCGAGGTGTGAGCGCTCAAGAACTCGCTGTTGGTGTCGATCCCACATTTGAAGGGTTCGTTTTCGACGCTCGTCATAGGTGTGGAAAGGCTGCCAGCGAGGGATTGCTTCCGATTGCGGACTGGAATCCGTGGTGAGAAGATTCAGAAGGCGCACGAGAGCTGCCGCACTCGGTTCCCCCGCATGATTGGACTTTGGAGTTGCTGCAAGCGCGGGATCGACTTCTTGGAGGGAAGCTCCCAGTCCCCATACACCGACCAAACTCTTAGCGCGATTCCATTCCATTGCAACCTTATCGGGGGCAGGGCCATTCAATAAGCCAGGCGCTGCACCTTGCCCTGCCACGAGGACTTTCGGCCCTGGGATTGGATCGAGGATGAAGTTGCGAGGGGCAACCAGGGCAGCAAGCTCTGCGTCGCCGTGCTGCCTCAGTAATCCTTGGACATTTCGATGAATGGGCTCCCGCCAGATCTCCTCTCTCGACTGGAAATGACCCGATACGACTGTGGAATGGACACGATCATCCAACGCCGCAGTGTGCAATGCAATCCAGCCTCCTTCACCCCAACCGGCTAATCCGATCGGTGTTTCTGGGAACGTCTGTCGGATCCCATCGATCAAGGATTGAATCGACTGAACTTGATATCCAAGCGGATGACGACCCAGGACGAAAGAGGATCGATAGAGAAACTCTTGATCCGTTAAGACGGCTCGCCCTTGCCGAGCCTCCTCGGTTCGCTGAATGACTTCGGGAACAAAGACGTGCACGCCTCTTCGCGCCAACTCGATCGCGTAGGAACTGGTTTCAGGCCCTTGCCCGCAAAGCTGTTCCGGGGATTGGTCTGCATCGGGGATGGCGATCACGATAGCTTTTGGGGACCGGCCTTGCAGGGCTGGTGCGTTTGGGGTGACGCAAATTCCATAGACGATCACATCTTCGAAGACATTCCAGCAAACAGAAGAGATACCCAAGCCTGAGGTGTCGCGAGCATCATCGTGCCCAGCCCAGGGGTGCTCAATTCGTAACTGTGGTTCGGCAGCGCGGGACTCGCGAATTCCAATCCGATAGGCAAGCGATTCGCGAAGCAGCTTGGTCGCAGCGAAATACTCGGATTGCAGCTCAAGTGGAATGGCGTTTGGCGATTGTGGTTTGGGCCATGACCGGAATCGTTCCTCACGCTTTTCCCCGATCTGCCGATCGAGAAAGGTGTGGATCCCCGTGATCATCTGGTCCGCGATATCCCCGTCCATCGCCAAACCAACTGTATCGGGGAGCGGATTCGGGGGAGCCGCCCAGGCCAATCGGCAGGCAGGTAGCAAAACGAAGAAGGCGAGAATGAAAGGGATATGTCGCATGATGATCTTGGGGAGAGAATGAGGGGGATACAGAAGGTGGGGGGAGCGTGGGTTCGGAATGGTTAAATTTTAACGGCAAGGAAGTTTGTTTTGTTTGAAGTGGGTTTGCCCAAAATTCCGATCAATCGGATTGAAGCGAGCTGCGCTAAGGGCTTGCAGTCCATTCAAACGAAGGAAACGGCACGTGAAAAAGAGATTCCTCCTGAGATTTGCTAGCTACTCCGTCGCGATTCTGGCGTCCGCTACGGTTGTGACTCGCTCGACAGCCCAAACGAATCCCAGCAATCGGATTGCTCAAACAGGCACGGGCGCGGCCTCCAATCTACCGGGTGCCACCGGAGTTGTGGCATCTGCGAGCAGCGATGGCAAGCTCCAGATTTATGATGTACCACCCGAAACATCCGGGTCCCTCGCGGCTCAGCTTCAGTTGCAATACGCTGCAGAGAAGCGAATTCGCATCAGTACCGAACCCGGATCGGGTCGGCTGATGGTTTTGGCACCAGAAGGCGTTCAGCAGCAGATCGCGCAGACGATCGCAATGCTCAAAGCCCAATCGACTACGACCGCAGGTGGTTCCAAAGTACCTCCGACGATTCAGCAGTCGAATTTCCGACTGCAGAAGATCAATGCGAAGCAGTTGGAGGATGCCATCAACCGCTTGGCCGGAAACAAACTCAATGTTGTGGAGACAGGAAACGGGGTTGCTAGCCTTCGACTGTTGACTGCGAATGGACCGCAAGAGTTGATGCAGATTGAGCGGAACACCAATACTGTGAAGCTAGCAGGAACCCCTGCGAATGTTATGGCTTGGAACCAAGTCATCGCCGCAATCGACTTGGGGCAAGCAGACCCTGAGAGACCGACTCAAATCATTCCAATCAATCCTGCGACACCCGAGAGAATCGAACGCGCGGTCCAACTTGTTCGTTTCGCAAGCTACCAGCAGGATGGACAGCCTCCTCAGGAAGATGAAACCGGTGTCGCCCAATTACCAGGAAGAGGGCAGAACGATCAAGCGACCGTGATCGGTTCGCCTGACTCACTCAGCTCGGGAACGGGCCTGATCGGCGATGTCGATATCTCGTTCGTCAACGAAATGGGCTTGGTCATCGTCAAAGGTAGCAAAAAGGACGTTGAACGCGTTTTGGAAGTGATCGAGAAGATCAAGAACCAGAGCAAAGAAACGCAGCCTGACATTGAACTGGTTCCACTGCAGCACGTGAACAGTCAAGCGTTGTCGGTCATCATTAACGACATCAACACCACGGTCTTCGCACCTCGGCAAGGTCAAGTTAGCATCACCCCCTTGGGACAGCCTAATTCGCTGCTTCTCATCGGCCGAAAGGATGCGATGACCGGCTTGATCGAATTGATCAACAAACTAGACCAACCGCTCGATCCCAACAGCCAATTGAAGGTTTATAAGCTTCTGCACACCTCGTCGGTCGATGCGGAGCTGTTGATTCGAAACTTCTTCAGCGAAACGGGAACGGGGGGGACCGGTGGCGGTGGAACGACGACCAGTACTGGTCTCGCTCCTCGTATCAAAGTCGTTGCCGACTACCGTACCAACGCGTTGATCGTGCAGGCATCTCCTCGTGATCAAACCGAAGTCAGCAAGCTAATCGGTGAGATCGACGTCGAAACGTCGCCAGCAGAAAGTCAGATCCGCGTTTTCCCAATCAAGAACGCTGTTGCTTCCGAACTGCAACCTATTCTCTCGACCGCAATCAGCGGTCAAGCGACCGGTGGGGCTGGCGGACAAGGCGGAGGTCAGGGTGGTGGCAACCAGGGGGGCACTACCTCCTCAAGGGCTTCAACTCCAAGTGGAAAGATCTCGATCTCGCCCCGCGAAGGCAAAGGTCCAGATATCGAATCGGGAATCCTGGCGGGTGTGGTGATTACCACCAGCCCAAGCATCAACGCATTGGTCGTCCGGGCGCCGGCGAAGAGCATGCCTCTCGTCGCTGCCTTGATCGAGCAACTGGATCAACTACCGAGCGCTGATGCTCGTATCAAAGTTTTTCCCGTGATGAACGGTGATGCTACCAGTCTCGCGTTGACGCTTCAGCAAGTATTCGGGCTCCCTGCGACGGCAGGTACCGCAACAACCAATGCGGCCACAGTCGGTTTGCAGAACTTGGCTGCATTGACCAGCGGTGGAGATAGTTCGCTGATTCCACTTCGTGTAACGACCGATGCGAGAACGAACTCGATCATCGCCTCCGGTTCCGCATCGGACTTGGAAGTCATCGAAGCGTTGCTATACCGACTCGACGATCAAAGCGGTCAGCAGCGATCCAACGAAGTGATATGGCTGCGAAACAGTTCGGCCAATGACGTCGTGACAGCGTTGAATCAGCTGCTCAATACACAGCGACAGGTCATCACGCAACAGTTGATCTCCGGGCAGGCAATCAGTTTGTTTGAGCGAGTCGACCGTGAAGTGTTCATCGTCTCGGAGCCAGCGACCAACAGTCTGATCATCAGCGCGACTCCTCGCTATCTCCAACAGATTCGCGATGTTGTCACTCGATTGGATCGTCAGCAACCGATGATTGCGGTCGAGATGCTCGTTGCGGAAGTAACGCTCGATGACAACTTCGAAATGGGGAACGAATTCGGTATCCAGGATTCTCTCATTTTTGATCGCGGAAGCGCATCGGGTGGAACGCTAGGCACCCCGGGATTCAACACCGGTACACCTTTAAACAATACGGTGACCCGAGGTCGTCCCCAAAATGTAGCGGGACAAGGTCTGACAAACTTCTCACTTGGACGCACGAACTCCCAGTTGGGATACGGTGGTCTGGTCTTGGCAGCAGGAAGTGAGTCTGTCAGCATTTTGTTCCGAGCATTGCAGGATGCGAACCGAGTGCAGGTTCTGTCCCGCCCCAATCTTCTCACGATTGATAACAACATCTCGGTTGTGCAAGTGGGACAATCCGTTCCGCGAATTGTAGGAACGACAGCGAACCAATTCGGACAGCAACAAAACCAGATCACAGATACGCCTGTGGGCCTGATCATGCAGATCCAACCAAGAACGAACCAAGACGGTTTGATCAATATGATCGTCGCCGTCAATCGATCGAGTCTGGGGAACATTGACGATGGTGTTCCAATTGGATTTGGACCCAACGGCGAAGCGATCCTTTCGCCGATCATCAACCAGACCCTAGCACAAACACGGGTCACGGCTTACGACGGGCAGACCGTGGTCCTCGGCGGATTGATTTCCAAACTTAGATCGAGTCGATCACGTCGGATTCCCTGGTTGGCGAGCATTCCAGTCGCGGGAGCCTTGTTCCGCTTCGAATCGGAGGCGGAATCTCGATCGGAACTACTCATCGTGATGACTCCCCGTGTGATCAACTCCAATGACTCTGCCAAGATCGATATGATCAAGCAAGTAGAATCGTCCCGTATGAGTTGGTGCATGGCTGACATTCTCAACATCCACGGTGATGTCGGTTTGTCCCCAGGAAATGGACTTTGGGGACCCGCAGCGTCACCGGTGATCTTTCCGGACCTGACGCCAGCTGTCGAATTCGATCCCACCATGAACCCCAACGTCATGATGGGTGAAGCGGAGGGGGTGATTATGGAAGAACAGCCACCGGTGATGCTCGATCCTCAAACGGGGCGATCGATCCTCAAGGACGTCCCCGCCTCCAACGGGAACGGAGCGGTGACTCCCGCTGCCCCGCTGCAAAACACCTCGTATCAGTTGCCCCAAGCTGCGGGCATGCAAACGGGGGGGATTGCTCCAGCCAGCTATCGACCGTTGGGACCTGATGCGAGAATCGCGTCTCCCACGTCTCGGTAACAGAACGATGTCCCAGATTGGGGGCGTAGAAACGAAGCTGGAACACGGATCATTGCATCCGCGTTCTACGGGGCGAATGACGTCCCATTACATCAACTCAAGTCACTTGAAAACATAGCAGGGATGCAAATGCTTTCGAAAAGTACGCTCACTCCGGCAGCGTGGATCGCCCTTGGAATTGCTACTTCCTTAACTGGTTGCGCGTCGCTAACAGGCGACGCGAAATCGACGAAGAAGAAGGACGATGACAAGAGTTGGTTCTCGTTCAAAAAGAAGGAATATCAAATCCCACAAGCGATGAATGTCGTTTGGACCTACGATATTCTGTCGATCCCCGGAAAAGCTCCGACCCGTGGCTTCGGCGGTCGCTTCTATTTCTACAACGAAAAGACGCAAGCCGTTCCGGTCGACGGCGAACTGATGGTGTATGGCTTCGATGATAGTTTCGGGGTGCAGGAACGTCCCGAATTAAGTTCAGCAACCAAACGGTTCAAGTTTACCGCCGAACAATTGACCTCCCATTTCTCGGAAGGGCAACTGGGCGCGTCGTACAGCGTCTGGATTCCTTGGGACGCAGCACCTGGGGAGGAAAAGAAGATCATGCTCATACCCACCTTCGTTGCGAAAGACGGAAAGATGGTGCGAGGTGCAGCAGCAACCGTCAATTTGCCAGGTAAGGCTCGGGTGCAGCAGGATGTTAAGACCATCATGCAGGTTAATGCTCAAGTGCCGGTATCCGAGCCCGCAGCAAGCAGCCCTGTTTCCAATGCGTCTTCACAGCAACCGTTTGGCGGGACGCCCCTTGGTCATGGCGTTACGACGATCAACATGCCCCACCGTTCGGCCCAAAGACAATTGAATACCCCGGACCTTATTGCGGTCTATGAGCAAATGCAACAAGCGGCGATGGGGGCCGAGCAAAGTGGCGATGCTCCGCAAGCCTATAATCAGGATTTGATGTCCGCTCGGATGGCCGCTGCAGACCAAGCGATCGGAGAAATTGCGAAAGCATCTCAACCTGCAGCCCAAACGACAATGCAAGTTGCTTCGTTCTTCACCCCTCCCACTCAGATGCCGCTCCCCTCCACAGGGAACGGCTCCAATGTGATCAATCCATCGGGAACCTCGGTTCCCGGAGGCCCCGCTAACGGTTGGGCGTTGCCTCAATTGTCTCAGCCGGCTTGGTCAGGACTGACACCTCATTTTGGACCTGCGTCACCCCAGGCTCCAACATCACCAGCTTCTCCACCATCCTCTTATCCGACTCGGTAAGGGCTGTGCCTCGGAGAACGACGACGCCCGACTCAACGGTTGCGGAAATATTCCGCAGCCGTTCTGGCAATGGCAAACGAGCCATGCGTTCTGGGATCGTATTGAACGACGTGTTGCGCGCGTCTTGATTGAACTCAATATCGGGACGAACGACCGCCCGAATCTGACCCTTGCCATTGGCGTTGCGGCCACCTCCAAGCTGGTTGCGATTTCGACTGCCTCCCAGCCCGCCTAAGCCGCCGATTCCACCAAGCCCACCCAAGCCGCCGCCAAAACCGCCTCCCAAGCCTCCAAGCCCGCCTCCCAGGCCACCTATACCACCACCGAGTCCTCCCGCTCCTAGGGTTCCTCCCCCAAACGCGTTGGCTCCAAAAGGAGAACCTCCGGCCGGAGCTCCGCCAAATCCAGTCGTCCCACCTCCGGTTCCGCCAGCGCCTCCACTGGGCGCTCCCGATTGAGAAGGTATTCCAAACTGTGCAGCAGCATTAATCCGGCTGTACTCAAGAACCGGCGTACCGGTCACCCCAAGCCCTCCAAATGCACCTGGCAGTCGGCTCTGAGAGGCAGCTCCGCCAGTAGCTCCACCGCCTACAGCTCCCCCCCCGAATCCTCCGCCGCCGAATCCTCCCGTTTGCCCTCCGCCGAAACCACCCGTCTGGAATTGAGCGTGCGAAGCCTTCGCGCTGCAAATGGCTACGGAAAAACTCAACGCGAGAAATGTCCAACGCATGGTTCGCTTCATCTTGCGACTCCCCCGTGAAAACGTCTTAAAACCGTCGTCCTGTCATTATCTCCGAGCGAACTCGCTCAGTGCAATGCTTGCATTGCGACTTTGGTAACGGATTTCAGGATTGCTATCTGTGTATCGAAAACAACATCCGCATGCTCGACAAAGCTGTGGAAGTTGCATGCAACACGGATCAGTAAACCCGTAAGACTTGATCCGGTTTTGCGGATAACGCCGATATTGGGTCTAGAAGTGCGTCCCTTCTAGGGATTTGTTACGTACTCGAACCCAAAAGTGTTGGCGACGGCCTCGTTGGTGACCTTCCCATTGCAAACGTTGAGGGCGTCGCGAAGTGACTTGGAATTCTCAACAGCCCACGGAATTCCCTTGTCCGCAATGGTGCAGACCCACGGCAACGTGACGTTGCAAAGAGCAAAGGTACTGGTTCGCCCGACCGCTCCAGGCATGTTGGTCACGCAATAGTGGAGGACATCGTCGACCATGTAAGTTGGATTCTGGTGCGTTGTCGGCCGACTGGTCTCGACACAGCCACCCTGGTCAATCGCCACATCGATTATGACGCTCCCTGGCTTCATCAACCGAAGGTCCTCTTTGCGGACCAAGTGAGGGGCTTTGGCCCCCGGTATGAGTACAGAGCCAATAACAAGATCGGCCAGCTTCAATTCTTCGCGAATCGTATGGCGATCACTAAAAAGGGCATTCACGTTGGGTGGCATGACGTCATCTAGATAGCGAAGTCGATCCAAGTTGACATCGAGAATGGCCACGTCGGCTTGAAAACCCGCCGCGATACGCGCTGCGTTGGCACCGACTATCCCCCCTCCGAGAATCGTGATGTGCGCAGGCGCGACACCTGGTACTCCACCAAGCAAAATACCCCGCCCCATCTGAGGACGCTCCAAATACTTTGCCCCCTCCTGAATACTCATCCGTCCCGCCACTTCGCTCATCGGGGTCAAAAGCGATAATCGACCCTGCGAATCTCGAAGTGTCTCGTAGGCAAAGCACACCGACTTGGTCTGGAGCATCGCCTCGGTGAGCTTCTTGTCCGCGGCAAAATGGAAGTACGTGAAAAGGGCTTGCCCCTCCCGAATGTAATCCCACTCCGATTGCATGGGCTCTTTGACCTTCACGATCAAATCGGCTTGCTGATACACGTCGCTCCCGGATGCGACCAACTCGGCCCCTGCCTGCAAATAAGCGTGATCGGCCAATCCGGAACCCAGACCGGCTCCTGCTTGAACGACCACCTTGTGGCCACGCGACACAAGCTCCTCCACACCCACGGGGAGCATGGCGACGCGGTACTCATCCTGCTTCACTTCCTTCGGAACGCCTACGATCATGGAACGAAAAATCCTGCGATTAGAGAATGTCGTCGAAACGACTTCGTGAGTGAGAGGACAAGTCGATCAAGGCCACCAGTTTAGGGGAGTTACGTGGGACTGACTATCGGCCGGAAGGGGCGAAGAACAAAAAAAGCCCGCGACAAATCGCCTTGCCGCGGGCCTGAAAAAGCTTAAGGCCGAAACGCCTCGCTCCCGATGGCGAGAGGACGCATACTATTTGATCTCCACCTTGCGCGGTTGCACCTCCGGTCGCTTGGCGATCTGGATGTGCAACACACCATCGGTGAAGGTCGCTTCGATCGTTTCAGGCGAATAGGTTTCGCCCACAGCAATTTTTTGTTTGTACAGGCCATAGTGCAGACTGTTGTGCCAAGATTTGTGTTCACCCAAGTCCGGGGCCTTGCGATCGGCTTCCAGAACCAATGTTCCGTTCTCAAAGGTCAGCGAAATGGCTTCTTTGCCTACGCCAGGCAAATCGACGGCAATGTGCAACCGCTCGTCTTTTTCCCAAACGTGGGTCGGAACGCGCAAGGCTCGAACATGCCCCTCGGAACGACCGTTCTCACTATCTCGCCCCCGCTGCGTTCCGAAAAACTGATCGAACAATCCGTCGAAATCTCGGCCTACAACAGCCAACGTCTCAGGCGAAAACGAACGAGCCATACCACCATTCAAAAAATTCGACATGACTTGCTTCTCCTCGTTAGACGGAAAGACAACACACTGGAACTCCTGACGCCCCCGCATGTCAGAGAGTGGCAGTCAAGACCAATGAGATTCCCAGTAATGCAACGAGCGTGCCAATTGCATCAAGCGTCCCACTTCCAAGACGCGGAGCAAACGGCTTCACCGAAGAACACGGCTTCACCGAAGAACACGGATTCACCGAAGAACAGGATGGGACGGAGAGAATTCGGGACGGCAGGAATTCGGGACGGCAGGAAGCCGAGGTGATTAGACGCGACGAACGCAGACGACGCTCAAATCGTCCGGCTTGGAAGGCTCGTCGGAATCGGTCCGCATCCGACTCCGTGCGTCGGCCGTCAAGGAATGGAGAGAACCGGCCAATCGGCCTTTTCGAATCCTCTCGACGACTTCTTCGACCGTCAGATTGTCGAACAAGCCATCGCTTGCAATGACTAATGTGTCTTTGACTCCCATCTCGATGCGAGGACCCATCTCGATCCGCATCCGAGGATCGCCGACCACGTTCGAAACAAGATGGCGGTCTTCATGGTGCATCGCTTGGTTCGGCTCTAAAAAACCAGCTTCGACAGCGAAACCTACCGGCGAGTGGCAAATCGACTGGTAGCGAACGCGCCCGCGGTTGGTCGCGAGCAAGATGGTCGAATCTCCGACGTGGTACGTACGGATCCAGCCTTGATGGAATTCGGCGACGGCAATAGTGCACGCAGCGCCAATCTTCAAGTCTTGTACGGTGTGGTTGGCTAGCTCGATTCCGTCAAGGATCGCGGTGCGAAGCTGCTGAGGATTGTCACGACACAACGCCACGGAATCCGCAAGACATCGCAAGGTAAGGGAAGCGGCCACTTCCCCGCCACGCATCCCGCCGCAACCATCTGCTATGGCGAAAACCGCTGTTTCCTCGTCGAGAGGAAGTATCGCTACGGCATCTTCGTTCGGGGTGATTTTGTTAGGAGAACGCTCGGAGAACGCGGACGCAATCCAACACGAGCGGGCCAGCGAAGTCACTTCGCCGCTCTCTTGCTCGAATAGAAAATGGGAATCGCGTGCAATCATCGTTTCCGAGAACCTTCGTGATGGGGTCGTTGGCCTCAAATGTAACGGTCCGAACCGGACAGACGACCCTTTCTTGAACATTTCCGTCCAAACGCTGCCCCGCCCAGTCCAATCCCGACCAGTCCTACCGATTATAACACCAACCTTGGCTTCTGGCTTGCGGGAAGCCGTATGCGGAGGTGTTTCTCGCAACGGCTTGGCTTTCGAAATGCACGTTGTTTCTCGCAACGGCGCCAAGACGCAAAGGGGAAGAAGATGAATGGGAGTTGAAACCCGTATTCTCCCGTCGTTGCGAGCGTTGCGCCTTGGCACGCGACTCTTCTTCATGCACGTTGTTTCTCGCAACGGCGCCAAGTCGCAAAGGGAAAGAAGATGAATGGGAGTTGAAACCCGTATTCTCCTGTCGTTGCGAGCGTTGCGCCTTGGCGCGCCCCTTCTTCATTCGATCCGATTTCTCGCAAGGGGGGGAGATTTGGTTCAGACTATGCTACTGTGATCCATTCTCTGTGAGTTTCTGATTTCGAAAACGCCTTACGTGAAGTGCAACGCCCATGCATGAAAACGACGTCGCTCGCATTATTATAGATGTAGCCTTTGATATCCATCGAATGCTTGGACCTGGGTTACTCGAGTCTGTTTACGAAGCCGTGATGGTCCATGAACTTCGAAAGCGAGGATTGTCTGTAAGGAATCAAATTCCAATTGCCGTAACATGGGACAACCAAAAGCTTGATATAGGTTTTCGAGCCGACCTAATTGTCGAGAATCTAGTCATCGTAGAATTGAAGTCGATTGAGACGATTTTGCCAGTACATAAGAAGATCGTTTTGACCTATCTCAAAATTGCAGACCGGCGGTTGGGCTTGTTAATCAACTTCGGAATGGAACTCCTCAAGGATGGCATCACGAGAGTAGTGAATCGACTTGATTATCCTAACTGAAACTGCCCACTTTTTATGAGTCCTGTTTCTCGCAACGGCGCCAAGTCGCAAAGGGGAAGAAGATGAATGGGAGTTGAAACCCGGATCCTCCCGTCGTTGCGAGCATTGCGCCTTGGCGCGCCCCTCTTCTACATGCACGTTGTCTCTCGCAACGGCGCCAAGTCGCAAAGGGGAAGCAGATGAATGGGAGTTGAAACCTGGATTCTCCCGTCGTTGCGAGCATTGCGCCTTGGCGCGCCCCTCTTCTACATGCACGTTGTCTCTCGCAACGGCGCCAAGTCGCAAAGGGGAAGCAGATGAATGGGAGTTGAAACCCGGATCCTCCCGTCGTTGCGAGCGTTGCGCCTTGGCGCGCCCCTCTTCTACATGCACGTTGTCTCTCGCAACGGCGCCAAGTCGCAAAGGGGAAGCAGATGAATGGGAGTTGAAACCCGTATTCTCCCGTCGTTGCGAGCGTTGCGCCTTGGCGCGCCACTCTTCTTCATGCACGTTGTTTCTCGCAACGGCGCCAAGTCGCAAAGGGGAAGAAGATGAATGGGAGTTGAAACCCGGATTCTCCCGTCGTTGCGAGCGTTGCGCCTTGGCGCGCCCCTCTTCTGCTTTCACTAGACTACTTCGGTGACTTCAGCGGCCAAGGGGCCACATTGGCTCGCTTTGCGTAGGACTCGTAAAGGGCACGCAATTCCGCGACCTTCGCCGGTTGCTCTTTCGCAAGATTGTTGGCTTCGATCCGATCTGACTCGATGTCGTAGAGCTCCCAAGGTTCGCCATGCTTGGCAACCAGTTTCCATTTGCCAGAGCGTACAGCTCGATTGCCTTCGTGCTCCCAGTAAAGCGCCTCTCTCTCGACTTGCTTTCCTTCGAACACAGGCCTCAGTGAAAGGCCCTCCAAGGGAATCGACTGGCTTGGGACCTTTGCACCAGCAAGATCAACCAGCGTAGCCGCAATGTCGATAAGATGACCGGGATCCTTCGCTATGGAGCCCGGCTTCTGAATCCCCTTTGGCCAACAGGCAATCAGCGGTGTGCTAATCCCTCCTTCATGAACCCAGTGCTTGTATTCTCGGAAAGGAGTATTGCTGACGTTTGCCCAACCTTCGCCATACGCAATGTAAGTATCGGCAGGGCCTGGCATCGCTTTGGGACCCATCCGTACCGGATATCCATCGCGAGTTTGGTCAGGGACGCTACCCGCTGCCGCAAATTCGGTCGGCTTCATCGGAGGGAGTGTCGGCGAAGCAGGTCGTGAGATGTTGGGATGTTTTGGATTGCCAATTCGCCCCATCCCTTCCGCACATCCTCCATTGTCTTGCAAGTAAAGGATTACGGTGTTCTCTGAAATTTCCTGGCGTTCAAGCTCTTTTCGGATGCGACCGATTCCTTGATCCATTCGATCGACCATCGCGGCGTAAACCTCCATGCACGCGATCTCCCATTCGCGATGCTCCACCGAGGACCAATCCTTCGAGGCTGGTGCAAGCCCTTGTTCGGCATTCAGCACTCCGAGTTGGCCACCCTTTTGCAGTCGTTTCTTGCGTATCGCTTCATACCCTTCGTCATACACGCCTCGGTACTTCTCAATGTCTTCGTGGAGAGCGTGCATCGGCCAATGGGCTGCCGTGTAGGCGACATACAAGAAAAAAGGCTTCTCCTGATTCCCCTCACGGTGATCGCGGATGTATCGGATCGCATGATCGGAAATGGCGTCGGTGTAGTAATACGACTCCGGTTTATACTCTTCGTCGGCGAAGGGAGAAATCATCGTGTTATCGCGAACCAATGAGGAAGGATCAAAGAAGCTGCCTGCACCGTGAATGGTGCCATAAAAGCGATCGAATCCCCGGTTCACAGGCCAATTGTGCTTCGGTCCTGCTTCCCCCGCATGCCGTGTCACATGCCATTTCCCCACCGCATAATTTGCATAGCCAGCGGGTTGAAGCAACTCGGCGATGGTGCGGCATTGGGCATTCAAGTTTCCTTGGTAGCCCGGCAACCCACGGTCCTCCATCATATGCCCAATGCCGGCCTGATGTGGATAAAGACCTGTCAACAAACTGGCGCGGGTTGGACAGCATCGTGCGGTGTTGTAGAACTGTGTGAAGCGAATCCCTTCCCGAGCCAATGAATCGAGATGAGGCGTTCGAATCTCACCTCCGTAGCAACCGAGATCGCTGTAGCCCATATCATCGGCGAGGATCACGATGAAATTGGGACGTGAATCTGGCGACTCTTTAGCCGCACCAGTGGCTGCCGCCGAGAGAATAAATCCAACTGTCAAGCAAAGATGATGGCAAACGGATGCACCGGAGAGGAGGTGTCGAATCATAGCGATAATAGTTGGGTTGCAGGAAAAGATCGGAGACTCTCAAGCTTGATAGCGTAGTCGACCACCGACAAACGTGTGGGTCACCGCGCCGTAAAGATCAGCGCCATCGAGGGGGGTGTTGTAAGATCGGCTTTTCAAATTGGATGCGTTTACCCGCCATAGGCGATCGGGATCGATAAGGATTGCATCGGCCGGCTTGCCGATTTCCAAGCTGCCGCTGGGAAGTCCGAGCAGTTTGGAGGGATTCCAGCTCATCTTCGCGAGCGCTTGTGGCCAACTGAGGATACCAGGGCGAATCAAGAACGTCACGACTTCAGCGAGAGCCGTTTCCAATGCGATCATTCCGAACGGGGCATCGTTGATTTCGAGCATCTTCTTTTCGAGCGAGCAAGGCTTGTGGCCGCTGCTGATGATATCGATCGTGCCATCCGCCAGTCCTTCCAAACAAGCTTCGACATGGTCGCGCGAACGGAATGGGGGATTCACCTTGCAATTGGCATCGAAGGAACGGAGCGCTTCATCGGTGAAGTGAAGGTTGGCAACGTAGCTTCCCGCCGTGAACTGAATACCACGCGACTTGGCCCTCCGACAGAGCTCCACGCTGCCAGAGGTACTGATGCTGGTAAGGTGGAGACGTCCACCGGTTGCTTCAATCAATCGCAAGTCGCGCGAGGTGGCTAAATCCTCTGCTTCGGCAGGCATCGGGGCGAGGCCAAGCTTGAGTTGTTCCAGTCCTTCATGCATCACCCCACCCCGAGAGATCGACGCGATTTCAGGGTGATCGAACACAACGCGATCGAACATCAGGCAGTACTCCAAGGCGCGTCGAAGCAGGCCAGTGTTCTCAATCGGGTTCGGGCCGTCGTAAAGTGCGACTGCCCCTGCATCCACCAGAGAACCGATCTCTGCAAGCGATTCGCCTTTTCGTTCCTTGCTCACACAGCCGAGGGCATACACACGGCAATGATCGGCTCTGCTCCCCTTTTGATGAATGAATTCGACGCTCGCTGCGGAGTCGATCGGCGGAAGTGTGTTGGACGAAAGAGCGACAGACGTATAGCCTCCAGCCAGTGCGGCGAGAGTTCCTGATTGTATGGTCTCATCCTCTTCGCGGCCCGGTTCGCCAAACTCGGTCCCCAAGTCCACCAATCCAGGAGCGACGATGCAATCTCGAGCATCGAGTCGCTGAACATGGGTAGGAACATCGCCATCCAAAGTGTCGACACCAGCAAAACGGCCATCGAGGATCAAAAGCCTTCCCACTCGATCCATCCCGTTGCTAGGGTCGATCAAGCGTGCGTTCTCAATGAGCCAAGAGGATTCCATGGGGTTGTTGCTCGAAGGTGAAGGAAATTGTTACGGAAGGGGTGCGAACACTAAGTCACATCCTGCTTCACAGCAGAGTTGAGGCCTCCGAGGAGGAGCCAAAGAGTTGCCATGCGTACAGCGATGCCATTGGTGACTTGCTCTAGGATCACCGAATGTGGGCCATCGGCTACTTCGGGGGTCAATTCCACTCCCCGATTGATAGGTCCTGGCGCCATGATGAGGATATCGCTCTTGCTGCGCTGAATGCGTTCGTTGTTCATCGCGTAAAGCAGCATGTACTCGTGCACCGAAGGAAATGGCCTAATGGCTTGGCGTTCGAATTGAATACGCAGCAAATTCAAGACGTCGCATCGGGGCAATATTTTGTCCAAGTCGTAAGCGACTTCCACACCGAGCTTCTCCCAGTTCTTTGAAACGAGTGTCGCGGGGCCGCACACAATCACTTTGGCCCCGAGTTTCAAAAGGCCCCATATGTTGGACCGAGCCGTACGAGAGTGGGCGATATCGCCGACGAGCGCGACCGTAAGGCCTGCGAGAGACCCTCGGTGTTGTCGGATCGTTAGCAAATCCAAAAGGCCCTGGGTGGGGTGTTCATGTGGACCGTCCCCTGCGTTCACAATGCTGCACTTCAAATGATTCGCGAGCATGTGGGGAGTTCCCGGGGAGCTGTGCCGTACCACGACGGCATCGACGAGCATCGCTTCGATTGTCTTGGCCGTGTCAATAAAGGTCTCTCCTTTGGCGACGCTGGAGCCGCTCGAGGAGAATTCGACCGTATCGGCACCCAAGCGTTTCGCGGCGAGCGAGAAGCTATTCCGCGTGCGTGTACTGTTTTCAAAAAACAAGTTCGCGATGGTTCGACCTTTCAACAGATCGAGCTTCGTCCGGCCTTGATTGGTCGCTCCGTGCAACGCTTCAGCGAAGTCGAGAATGAGCGTGATTTCATCGGCCGTCAGATGTTCCAGACCCAGCAAGTGTTTGTGAGACCAGTGGGGAGGAATTTTCGGTAGAGCAAGCGATCGAGGGGGCGGGAGTGTCAATGCGGATTCGCTCGACATGGAGAGAGTTCCAATCGTGACGCTGGGGCTAGGCGGAAGGTAACCGATACCAACCCATTTTCCGACCCGATTGTATGCTGAATGCGACCGCTTGAACACGCCATTCATCGTCCGTACGGCTGGTTGCATCCCCGCATCGGCTAGGATAGGATGCAACCGCAAGATTTGCAGTGTTTTGTGCCTGATTGGCTCAATCGACTCCCTGACAAATCGCTTAGAACTACTTGCCTCAGGCAAAGGTAATCAACAGCCATGGATGCTCGATTGCGGCTCGCTTTTCTCGTCGGTCTAACGACTTGGATCGGTGGAACTCTCAATTGCGACTTGAGCCTCGCCCAGTTCGCGCGCCCCAGATCCCAGCAAGTGGATTCGACGTGGATGCCCCCATCCCGGGAGGTTCTCACTCTCCTGGAGGAGGCTCGCGGGCATGTGGCTGCATCGCGTTGGTCCGAAGCAACTTTGGCAATCGGTCAATTGCTGGGTATTGATTCGGATTCCTCCAACGAAGAATTCGGTATCGATTACTTCCTCGAGTCCAACACGGCTCCCAATCCACCTCGCGACCCTCGCTTTGGGCGGATAACCCAAGGAAACTTGTTCGCGATCCTTTACGAATTGGTCGATCAGTTACCCGACGAAGCGATGGATATCTTGGACGTTCGACATGGCGTCGAAGCAAAAAAGGCTTTGGATGATGCCGTTGCCCTTGGCGATTGGGATCGCATTGAACGTCTGTCCACGCGACTGGGATTTCTCCCTGTTGGTCAGGACGCCACGCTGCTCGTTGCGCAGCGAGCGTTGGGGCAAGGGGATGCGAGCAAAGGGGCGTTCATGCTTTCGCAGTTGCTGAAGCAGCGTCGTGCGCTCGCTCGCTTCGGTGCAGCCCTTGGCATCCTCGGCGCCGAAGCGCAACTACTTGCAGGGGATCGTGAAGAAGCGGAACGTCTCTTGCGATTGGTTGCCGCCCAAAACACGTCTTATCGAGTTGATTGGTTTGGGCAGGCCTTGAATTGGGATGCTGCGACGCTGGACAACGATATTTCCAAGATTCTGGAGAAGCTTTCTGCCAAAGTGACTTCTCAATCATTGAAGAAAATGGATCGGGTTGTCTCTCAGCCCTCGCTCGTTGGCGGGAACACCCGTCGGAATAGCGATACGCGTGCAGGAGTCCCTCTTCCCATTCTGCAGTGGCATGCCGAACTGCACGAGTCGAGCCAGCAAAAGGAGGAGTTGTTGTCGACGTTGAAGGGACAAGCCGGAATGCCGATCGAGCAAGCTGGTACGACGATTCCTTCGAGGATGCCGATTTCCGTCGGGCGATCGATCATTACTTCGACGTTTGATCAACGAATCGTCGCTTTGGATTTGCAAACGGGCCTGCTCCAGTGGGAATGCGTCTACACGGGAATGCCTCTTGGTTTCTCTATGGAGAACATCCCGACGCGTGGATCGATCGGATCGGAATACGGAGTTCCCGAGTACTTGGCAAAGCGGGTTTGGGGAGAGGCCACAATCGGTCACTTGGCGAGCGATGGGGAGCGGGTGTATGGAGTGAGCGAATTGCCCAGCGTCGATGTCTCCGAGGCTTATGCCCTAGGGCCTAACGCACGTTTCGCGAGGCAGTTGGGAATCAAGACCTACAATGTGCTGCAATGCTGGAGTGTGCCAGAGGAGGGCAAACTGCTATGGGAAGTAGGAGGAGTGAAGAGCGAAACCGAGCCGGCGCTTGTTAACATCCTCTTCTTAGGCCCACCGTTGCCCTACCGAGGAGAACTGTTAATTCTCGGTGAACTGAACGGAGAAGTCGCATTGTTTTCTCTCGCTCCCGATTCTGGGAAAGTCCTCTGGCGCCAACCTCTCGTGGTGAACAATGGTGCCGTCATTGCGAACGACACGATGCGCCGAAGCATTGGGGCGACACCCTCAGCAGACGGTAATTTGATAGTTTGCCCGACGTTATCGGGCCATCTGGTTGCGTTTGATCTTCACACCCGATCCCTGCAATGGGGGCTAGCCTATCGCTCGAAAGTAAGTACGGCGGGGGCGATGACGGGCACCTTTGGTGGGATGGAATTGGGAGTTTTCGAACCATTCGATTCCCGATCGGTCGATTTGGCTCCACTGATCGCCGAAGGTGTTGCACTTTATGCTCCTCCCGACGGATTCGGCGTCTATGCCATCGAGCTTCAAACAGGGGAACGGAGATGGCACGCCCTCGATTCTCAGGACCGAAAGATTAGATATGTCGGATGCGTCGCGGAACAAACCGCAATCATCGTCTGTCAGAATGCGGTTTACGGGTTGGATTTGCAAACTGGTGAGCCGAAGTGGGAGCCTATCGGACTTCCAGAAGGGGCACAAGTGGTCGGGCGCGGGTTGCGCAACGGCAGCCGTTTTTATATCCCTACCTCGGCTCAAACCATCGAGGGACTCGATATCGTCACTGGTAAGTGGGTATCCAGCACTCGGCTCGAACAGATGCCAGGTAATTTGGTGAACGTCAACAATAAGCTCCTGTCGTTAACTCCTACGGAGCTCGATTGCTATTCTATCCAGGACTTGCTGCGGGAAGAGGTCAAGCAGGAATTGGCTCAGGCATCGATTTCGTTGGATTCCTTGATGAAACGAGGAGAACTGGCGCTGGCGGATGGACGTGTGGAGGAAGCGATGGATTTGCTTGAAAAGGCTTACCAGATGGATCCACAAGACCAAGATGTTTGGTTGCGATTGCGCAAGGCGTCGACGACAGCGTTGATGAACGATTTCGAAAAGTACTCTTCGAGGGTTTCGGCTTACAAAATCGGGTTGGAGTTTGACTTTGTCTTTCTTCGAACACTTGTTCAAGGTCTCCAGCAAAAAGGACTCTACGATCAAGTACTACTGAAACTGATCGAACTTTCTGATGCTAGAACAAGTAGGAGACACGATCAATCCGGGGGAAATGAGTTCTTTCAGCCGACACCGCTATTGTCCGTACAGGAGGATCGTTGGATCGAAACCCAAGTCGAAAGGGCGTTGAAGGAAATTGGTGATTGGCAATCGAAACCAGATCTTGTCGCGGCCCTCGAGAGCCAAGTAGCCAAGATTCCGAAGCTCCAACCCAATCTGCAACGAGTGAAGCTCAAGCATTTCAGGTCGGTTGCTCTAGTCTCCAAGGTGCGTGTCCGGTTGGCTGAGGAGCTCCTCGAAGAAGGAAACTTGCTCGACGCTGAAGAACTTGCCATCGAAGCATTCGCGAGCGAGCCGATCGCTAATTGGATCCAGATCGATTCCGGAGCCGCCGAAGTGCTGGCCAAAGTCTATGCGGCGTCGTTTCGCATGGATTTGGTCGAAAAGATCCTTCCTTCGGCTTCGACGGATGAGGTGACCCAGGTCCGGGCTAGAGTAGAGGAATGGTATCGGATTTGGGCGGAGCGTGGAAACGAGGTATACCCTCAAGCGATTGCGAATCGCTTTTTCAACGCGATCCCAACCAACGAGTGGCCAAAGGGGAAAGTAGAGGGGAACGTCAATGCGTCGCAAGAGATGATGCAGCTGCAAGGCTTTGCGGATTCCACCCTTCCATGTCGAGTGCAAGGTGTGGTCGGAGAGACCCTGCAGAACTGGGACTTCACCTATTCCACGAGTAGTGGAAACGTCATTTTGCGAAACCGATTGAACGGGTTCAGTAGCGCAGCTCGGACTCAGTCATTTACTTTGGCGCAAGGAGTTGTTCAGGCGTTTGCGATCGATGGAAAGTTGATTCTTGAAAATAATAGAACATTGGTTGCCGTGGACGCCCTAAAGAGACCGGCGATCGATAGCGAGAATGAGATTTGGCATCGCTACTTCGAAGGTTCGGTGCCAGTTGTAGAGCGAGGGCGGGCTCGGCAAGTGGTTGAAGCCACCTACTGGGGATTGCCTGTCGCGAATAAGTCGTTTCGAGTGATCGGAGGCGGGCGGTTCGGATTGCTGGTGATCGATGAAGATCAGTTGATGTGTTTGGACCCCAAGACGGGTGATACGATTTGGAAGCAAGTTGGGTTTCAAGGAGCCCACTTTGCACTCGACGGGAATGTGCTTTACGGAGCATTGCCTACCCGGAAACTGCTCAAGATGGACGTTCGAAGCGGCCAAACGCTGGCGAGCGAAAATTTCTCCGGAGCCCATCCCTACACATTGGCAGTTGGCAAGCATCTGCTTTACGCGAATGAACAGAAACGCCAGGTGACGTTGGTAGATCCAAAGGATGGAGCGACTGTTTTGGATCGAACGTTCTCGGCTGATACCGCGATCGCGCTGGCTCCCAATGGACTTGGGCTCGTGACGCTCGACAACGCGGGAACCATTTTCTATTGGAATTTCCAATCGGGCAAAGAGCATCAGCACCGAATTGAAAAGCAGGATGATTTGCTCGACTTGCGAGATTCTTTCGACGCGAAGGGGACAACGCTTTCTGTGCATCCGTTTGAAGACAAGCTAATCGTGTTGCCCTACAACAAAATGTACACGTATGCACGACCGGAGATTTATCCCTCGGAAGGAGATAGCGCCTTTGCGCGGGTCAGTGGTTCGGTATTCGCGATTGATGCATCCGATGGGAAGCCTGTTTGGGAGAAGGCCGTTCCTGTGATGCAGTATGGTTTCCCCTTACATCAATCGAAGAACAATTGTCCAGGGCTCTTTTTTGTCCGACGAATTGTCCTGCCGCGAGTGAACGATGGACGAGCCGCCGAGATGGTCTGCGTCGCAGTCGTCGACGTCCGGACCGGGAAGATACTTTTCGAACAAGACGACGTTGTTGGGGCGCACCAACCTCAATTTTCCCAGACGGTGGTTCCAGAGCTCAGGATGGTTCGCTGTACCTATGGTGGTGTTGAGTTTATGTTCAAATGGACAGACCAGGAGCACGAGCTATCTCCGGATCGGATCGGCCAAAAGAATATGTCCGAGTACGCTGCCAAAGTCGAGGAAATGCTCAAGTCGCGTAAAGAAGAGAAACGCGTTCCTGCACCTAGGATCGAAGTACAGCCCGTTCCCAAGCCCTAATACATGCGACTTACTTCCTTACCTCGCTATTACCGTAATCTGCGGCGTTGGCAAGAGATCATCGTTGTGCTGCGGCGCTATGGATTGGCCGATTGGCTAAGCCGATTGCGAGTGGATTTTATTCGCGATTGGTTGAAGGATGACGACGGGGTTCCTCTGTCCAGTTATTCTCGATCGGCTCGGGTTCGCATGGCCCTCACCGATTTGGGACCGACGTTTATTAAGTTGGGACAAGTCCTGTCGCTCCGCCCTGATTTGGTCGGTTCCGATCTTGCGAAGGAGCTTACATTGCTTCAGACGCAAGTACCTGCAGATCCTTTCGATGTCGTTCGTCAGATCGTTGAAAAGGAACTTGGGCAACCGCTCGAAGAGATCTTTCTCCGATTCGAGGAAACATCGATCGCATCGGCGTCGATTGGTCAGGTGCACGAAGCTGTTCTACGCGATGGTACGCGTGTGGTTGTCAAAGTACAGCATGCGGATATTCAAAAGACCGTTAGCGAAGACTTAGAGGTCCTTTGCGGTTTGGCTACGATGGCGGAGAAGATCCCGGAGTTGGCTGCGTGGCAACCTCGCACGATTGTGGAGCAGTTATCCCGATCTTTACGTCGCGAATTGAGTTTTCAGAGGGAGTTGCTCAATCTACAAGTTTTCCAACGTCTTCTCTCGGATAAGCCCGGGATACGTGTTCCGAGGGGGTTTGCCAAGCAATCCTCCTCCATGGTTCTCACGATGGAGAAGCTGGACGGGGAGTCAATTCACTCGATTGCCGAAGATACGCAAGAGGGGGTCGGGCAGCGAGTAGAAATTGCGAGGCGTGTTGCGGATCTGTATGTCGACAGCATATTTGTGATGGGGCTGTACCATGCCGATCCCCATCCAGGAAATATCCTCATCTTGCCCAATGGCGATGTCGGATTGCTGGATTTCGGAATGGTAGGAAGAATTGACGATACCTTGCGAGGGAATATCGAAGAGATGCTCTTCGCCGTGGTAAGTCAAGATTCCGCTTTGCTTACTTCATTGATCAAGCGTGCGGGAAAGATCCCCGCGAGCATCGACGAGTCGCTCTTATCCAATGACGTTGCGGACTTGATTGCCCACTACGCAACACAGTCCATTGAGACGCTTGATTTCGCTGCGGCATTGCACGACGCGACGGATATATTGCACCGCCATCGTATCACGCTGCCAAGTCAAATGAGTATTTTGATCAAGACATTGATTACGTTGCAGGGGACGATCAGCCAACTGAGTCCTGGATTCAGTATTTTGGAAACCGTGCAGCCGAAGCTTGGTTCTCTTCGCCGCAATCGTTATTCACCTTGGCGACAGGCGAGAAGGATGAGGCGATTGTACGTCGAGATCGAGGGTTTGGTGGAGAGGATGCCTTCTCAAATCAGCGCGCTAATGGAATTGATACAGGAGGGAAAACTCGACGTGCAGTTGTCCCACCGCGGGTTGAGCCCTTCGATCAATCGCCTTGTGCTGGGGTTGCTAACGAGTTCGCTCTTGCTGGGGTCTTCAATACTTATGGCCTCGAAGGTCCCTCCCTTGTTATTCACCCAACGAGGGCCATTGGGTTTGCAAGATTTGTCGCTGCTCGGACTGATCGGGTTTCTCGTCTCTTCTCTGGTTGCGTTTCGAATTCTGTTGGCCATCAATAAGTCGGGGCATCTCGATGCCGAATCAGACGATCATTTCGACCATTACAAGTAGGCAGGATGGTTGCGAAGAGGCGCCGTGATTATTCCCGCTAGAGCGGCGTAGAGGATGGGGAGATGGGCGCCACATCGACGCTA
Organism: Brakhagea slesvicensis; assembly: GCF_052161625.1. Lineage (GTDB taxonomy): Bacteria > Planctomycetota > Planctomycetia > Pirellulales > Pirellulaceae > JBKCUI01. Next base: position 5,767,429 of record NZ_CP197412.1, on the reverse strand, counting down.
ACTTCCAGCCGGGTAAGGCCTCCTCCGATGAGCAAACCAGCGATTGGCGCGACATCGGCGTAATCGGCACCCCAAGCCACGGTGATGTGTTCATTCCTTGGGATTGCGTTATTGGTGGGATCGAAATCGATCCAGCCGAAGTCTGCGAAATAGACGCTCAGCCACGCGTGGGAGGCATCCGCGCCGACCAACTTCGTTTGGCCAGGAGCCGGGTGGGTGAGGAGATAACCGCTTACGTACCGTGCGGCCAAACCGATTGACCGGAGACAAGCGATTTGTAGGTGCGCAAAGTCTTGGCAGACTCCTTGTTTAGTACGGAGTACTTCACGAGGTGTTGTTGAGACCAAGGTGGAGTTAGGAACATATTGGAAATCTTCGTAGATGCGTTGTGTGAGGTCGGTAACAGCATCTAAAAGGGAGTTGTGGGAGTGGAAGCTCGGCCAAGCGAAATCGGAAAACGCGGATTCGGATTGGATGTATGTTGAGTCGAAGCAGAACTCTTGAGCCCGTCTATCCTCATCGGTTTGGGGTTGGTGGAGTCGATGGCGAATGGATTGGTAGGAAACAGACTCTGCCCCATTCCAGCAAGGCACGGAGCGAGTGACGATTGATTCCGCTTCAACCAACATAGATTGATGTTGCAATTCGATACTGAAGAACTCGGCTCGATTTCCGTACGGATCATGCCTTGGACGTCGGATCGAAGGGGAAGGAGAAATTTCGATGCGAGATCTTTCGACGGACTGATACGTGATTTCGCGAGGGCTCAGGTGCATCGTGTTGTGACAGAGCAAGGCTGGGCTCGAATACTCATACAAGGTACGATGTAGGATACAGTAGCGGATGGGTTCAATCATGATTGGAACTATTGATTGGCGGCATCTTCCAAATGACGAACCGAAACGGTATGGGTTAAAAACCGTTGCGAGAGGAAGTCAACGAGTTCATTGAGACTGTTGGTGAGCTGATTCAAAAGATCTTGCAAGTGGATGCGTTTTGGATAGGGGCTATCCGGAGCCGTGACCTCGATGGATAGCGAATCAGCATCGAAGAGTCGCATCATGCCACGAGCATCCATCATGGCCCTTCGCATCCGTGTGATATCGACCTTGCTAGCGCTGGTAAGACCTTCCAAGTTTTCGACGAGCTTGACAAACTGAAAAGCAATACTGCGTGGATTGGAGGGATCGAATAACAGCAAGTCCAGTGTGGGAGCAACTTCGTAGTTCATCAGGTATCGGTATCGATACGTCATGGAACTATCGCAAATCTCCAATAGAGACTCGATAAGGGGACTGATGGGACGACCGCCAGGTACCAACAAAAATTCCAGCAATCGGATCAGGCCATAGGCTCGTTCGATACGCCGGCCTATTTCGAGAAAGAGCCAACCGGGTCCTCGAGTCATATTCTCCGAAATCAGCCCCGCGAAGGCTGAGAGGAGGGTTGTCATTTGGTTTAGAAATACGCCAGCATCTCCAAGCTTTTCACGACGATCCACCCATGGCATCAAGTAATCCATGTCGAGTTTGCTGAGCAGTTGCCATGAGTCGAAGCTAAGCCGGTCGCGAATGATTTCTGCATTTTGTCGAATTCCAAGCATCGCTCCGTGGAGGGACATGGGCCGATCTGCTTGGTAGAGAAACTGCAAGACTTCTCGCCTCATTTCCTCAACGTGGCTGCTCGCATCCGGCGGAGGGATTTCAGACAGCGTTCCTTCACTTGACGAAAGTGCATAGACAACTTGCCAGTGAAAACCGAGCAATTCTGGTTCGATTTCTCCTGCCAGTTGCGAAACGCATAGTCGCGCGTGGCGCGCCATACCTTCGGTCCGTTCGGTTCCACGCCCGAGCCAGAACAAATGTTCTGCAACACGACTGGGGAGATCCATAGCGCTTCGTCGAACCTCAGTGATGGTTCGATTGGATGAAAGGAGCGTGACCGGTTTTACTTTGTTGGAGGAAAGGACCCATACATCTTTGCTCATCAAACCTGCGATGAGGCTTTCCGATACCTTGTCTTCTCGATCGGCAACTCGAGCGATACCGCCTGGCATCACATCGAATCCTGATTTCGTAGCCGATGCAAAGAGTCGAAGAACGGTAGGCCAAGCGACGACTCGATTCCCATGCCAAGTGGGAGCATAGCTTGGGCGAGGTGCTTCCACGGCAACGAAGCTCCAAGGTTTCGATTGCAGCATCTCTTGGAATCGTTTCCGTTCCGTATCGCCGGCCCGATGAAAATACCAATCCGAGCTAGAGTGTCTGACGAACGCATCTCGAAATGCGAATCGTTCGATGTCTTGCAGAACAAAATCTAGATTCTTCGGGTCACCACACCAGTGCATCGGCGTGTTTTGAAGCAGAAGTTCTTCGCCGAGAACTGCTTGGCACAATTCAGGTAAAAGTGCTGTCAAAGCAGGCGATTCTGCCCAGCCACTTCCAAGCTGATTTGCCACACGAACTTGTTTGTCACGGACGGCTTGGCACAAACCTGCGATACCGGCTGAACTTTGAGAGTTGAGTTCCAATGGGTCGCAATCGATATCGGGTATTCGGCGAAGTATCGAGTCGACGCTTACTAGACCCCCAAGTGTCTTTAGGTAGACATCGCCTCCGCGAACGGTCAAGTCGCTGGTTTGGGTAAGGGTGTACCCCAAATAGCGAGCCAAGTAAGCATCTTCAAAGAATGTTTGGCTGGCGACGCCTGGGCTGAGCAGAACATTTCGAGCCGACTTTGGTGTTTTGAAGTACTCTGGTGCATTGAGTTGTTCTCGAAGGCCCGCGAAGAAGCTGGCAAGTCGCATGACATTCATCGACCGGAAATCTGACTCGAGCACGCGTGAGATGGCAAGACGGTTTTCAACGGCTAGGCCACCCCCGCTAGGGCCTTGGGTGCGGTCGGCCAAGACGCGCCAGACTCCGTCAGGTTCGCGAACGACCTGGCAAGCGTACAAGTAGAGTATGCGTTCGCCTGGGGTCGCATTGCGCATGGCTCGGAGGTAGCTTTTCGTGCCGAAAACAACCTCGGGAGGAATGAAGCCGTTGGCGAGTAGTTGTTGACTGCCATAGATATCTTGCAAGATGTAGTCGAGCAGTCTCACCCGTTGTTCCACGCCGCGCGCCAGCGTTTGCCACTGAGCTTCGGGGATCACGTAAGGAATAGGGTCCAACTCCCAGATCCGGGACGCATCGGTCTTAGTCAATTGGCCTGTGGATGCAGAAGGATTGTCGCGAAGGGATCGCTTGATCGTCTGCCAGCGTAGATAGAGCTCTGCACCATTGAGACGGGGATTTATGCCAAGCAGCGACCGGTAGTGCTCCTGCACGAAGCCGTCCTGGAGCAATTCATCGTACCGCGAAGCAGGGCAGCGGTACGACGGAAATAATTCGGTGATCGGGTGCGGAGCAAGTTGTGATGGATCTGGCATTCTGTCCTTTGTCGCCGAGGCAAATTCCCTTTCGGAATTCCAATCGTAATGCGGAACTCTTGCGGCGGAAAGATATTGAACCCCCAATTTGCGGGCACCCCCGCCAGCGAATGGCTGAACCATCTGACGTTATAAACGGTGTAATCTGTCCTGTCGTCCGACTGTGACAGCCAAGAACAGCCCTTTAGGGGCGTAAGATTCTCACTTGAGGCGGAAGCTTGAGCTACGGTTCTCAGAAAGGGGAACGAGATCATGGCCAATATTATCAGCTTTGTCAGTGGAATTTTGGAGGGATTGTGGAAGGGGATCTCCTACAGCGTGGAGCACATGACCGTAACGCAGTGGGGAATTCTAGGTACAGCCTCCGTAGTCGTTGGATTCATGCTCCTGCGGACGCAGCGATTCTGAAGAGTTCTTGCATTCAACCAGGACTTCTATTTTCGATAGCGAACCGGTTGCAGATCCGCTCCAAGCCAGTTTCTTGGATTTCCAACAAACAAACGAACAAACGACGTCGTGACGCAACCGACATCGACGCAACGGCTCCGAAGACTGTCACCATCTCTTCCGAAGGTCTCCAACCCCAACAGACCCCAACCCCACCCAACATCCCCCCTCCTATTGGGGACACTCCCTAAGAAACCATACTGGGGACACTCCCTAATGTTCATACGAAGCCCCAGTACCGGAAGAAGAGCAAGACACGAATGCGGACGAGCCGCTCCCCAAAGAATCGTCTACTCAAACCAACGGTGCAGCCAGCAATAAATTTACCAGCGACGACACCCCGACTCTGGACTACTAACCCCCGCCTCGCGCCCCCCCCGCCGCCTGCACCGCTTCAAATATTCAAGATCAAACACTAGTGAGTGTCCCCAGCACTGGGGACACTCATCAGAATCTGGGGACACTCACCAGGGGTGGGGGTGGCCCCCCGGAGGAGGGGGGTGGGGGCGGGTTTTGAGGGGCGCTTGGGGGATTGGAGGCCGAAGAGGGGCGAAAAACGGGTTTTGGGGCCGTTTCTGGTCAGGCGGCGCGCAGCGAGAACCCTCGTGCGGGGGAGGTCCGCACGGAATGCTAAGAAGAAGGGGGATTGAGGGATGCTGATTCCGGTCAACGTCGACGGCACGCGGCAAATTGCGTCGCTGGAAGCGTCGACAACCCGCCTGCGGACTGAATGACCTGCCGCTAGGTACGACCTTGGTATTGCGGACAGTAATACTGCCGCTTCGTAACGAGCGTCCTGGCTTCCTTCATGCTACGCACTCCGCCGGCCGCTAAAGAGAACATCCGGCTGAACTGGGTCGTGTAATCGATCCAGCGCGCTGGATCCATGTTCAACCTCTCTAACACCGGGGGTACCTCCTCCGGTGTGAAGCCTTTCTTCCCTTCCTTGATGATCCGGGCGGTTGCATCCAACAGCTGGATGTAGCTCATCGAAGATAGGGGAACCACTCCCTTGTCACTGCACCGCTTCTGCGTCTTGCTCGGCTTGCTCCCCGCACTCCCTTTCTCATCCACCAGCTCGATCGGCGCTAAGTACGCGTCGGGCAGCCGACGCTGCCACAAGACTGGATCTTCGCCTGACGAGCTGGATTGCTGGGACCCTCCCTCCTGCAAAGCCTCCGGTGGCGGAACCTCCGTTCCTAGCACTTGCGTGAGCGCGGCGATCCGCTTGGCTACCGACGTGTGCTGGGAGCCCTCCAGCGTCTTGGTAACCTGGGCTCGGATGGGATTCAAATCGACATAGCTCATGCAGCCCAAGATGGCCTCGTCATCGAGCAACCTCATCGACTTGAACCGGCCATTGAAGAACCGGCCGGTCTCTTGGAGCTCCATATTGGCTCGCTTGGCCACCCGCTGGCAAAGGATGCGCATCCACCACGAGATATCGCTGAGCCGGAGCCGGATCTCTTTGACCTTCTCTGGCTTGGTGCGGATGGCGTCAAGCTCCTTCTGGTTCGGCTCCGCCGGACTCTTGTCTTTGTTCTTTCTCTTGGGACACATCAACATCCAGCGCCTGGCGACTTCGGTGTCGTCCCACTCTTGGACTATGTCGGGGCGGGAGCGCAAGACCGAGTGGAAGTGATTGCTCATGATGGCATGACCTAAGACGTCGATGCCAAAGTACTGGGCCTGTTCCTCGATTTGCTTGGTAATCCAGAGACAGCGATGGCTGTAATCTTTGCGGGTCAGAGCATCATCGCCTAGCAAGTAGTACTTGCGAACAATGGTGGCGATGGTGTGGACGGTCGCGACTTCATCGGGACGGTAGATATCGGCGCGGGCGGTGCGCATGATCTGAATTCCTTGGGCGAAAGGGAAAACATCGGCAAAACAAGGGGCGATTCATTCGGATTGCCGTGCACGATCCTGTGCGAGCAATCTATTGGAGCGTCTCGAGATCCCACCTACAAGAGTGGGGAAGAGGTGCCAGCAGGAAATTTTTCGGAACCAAACACTGGGGACACTCAAGCGTATTGGGGACACTCACCAGGACTGGGCAAAAAACTGGGGACACTCACGCGTACGGGGGACACTCACGCGTACTGGGGACACTCACGAGGGGAGGGGTTAGGCAGGGTCGGACATTTCCTCTCGGAGGGTCCTCAAACCTCGCTTGAGCAAACCGGCCACCGCCATCTCCGATTTGGACATGTGATCTGATATCTGTTTCAATGACAATCCCTCCAGATAACGAAGGCGGATCGCTTGCCGCTGTGTTTCGGGGATCTTTTCCAAATGAAGCGCTAGTACTGCGGCAGCTTCATTTCTCATCACGCGTTGGCTAGGCGTGGAGGTCTCTGATGGGACGATGTCGGCCATCCCCAAGGAACTTCCCCCTGACTCGGAAGAAAAGGCGATACGAGTCTCCAAACGAGCCGAGCGTTTTTGCGTGGCTAAGTGCTGTTGGTGGGCGGTATGTACGTTGTTTCGGAGAATATTTCGCAGCCATGCAAGCAAGGAGTCTACATTTTCGCCCCGGAAAGCACCGAAGTCGCGGGACGCCTCGAGAAACGTCGTTTGCACGACATCAGAAAAATCTAATCGACCACGAAGTCGGTCGTCCAGATGACGCTGAGCAAGAACGTTGAGGTACGGACGAAATTGCTCCAACAGCTCCCCTTTGGCCTTCTCGTCTCCGTCTCGAGCTCGATTCAACATGTCTTGTGCACTGAACAACATAGTCGGCTCATTATAGCGAATCGCTGCGATGACTCGAAGACAAATTCCTTTGGACCAGTTTCACTTCCCCGATCCCACATTTCATGATGTTTCGGTTACTATACGTCCTCTCCTCTCACGATGGGATTCGAGACGCAAGGTATTGGACGAAGGGATCGATATGTCGACGGAAGATAAGAACGAGATTTTTGGCCATCCGCCCGGATTGTTCCTCCTGTTCTTCACCGAGATGTGGGAGCGATTTAGTTACTATGGAATGCGTGCCTTGCTGGTTCTCTTCTTGGTAAGCCAGATAGCCGATGGCGGTTGGGCTTGGTCGCGCCAAGATTCTCTCAATCTCTATGCACTCTATACAGGTCTCGTTTATCTAACCCCTATCTTGGGCGGGTTGATCGCAGACAAAATCCTCGGCTATCGAATGGCCGTCGTCCTCGGGGCATTTTTGATGACCCTCGGCCATGCTTCGATGGCTTTGGAGACGGTATCAACTTTCTACACGGGCCTTGGACTACTAATCGTCGGTAACGGATTGTTTAAACCGAATATCTCATCGATTGTGGGACAGCTCTACGCAGACCGCCAAGAGAAAAAGGATGGTGCGTACACGATTTTCTACATGGGGATCAATTCCGGAGCTTTCCTCGGAATCCTCCTGTGTGGATATACCGGAGAGAAGGTGGGCTGGTCGTACGGTTTCGGTTTGGCCGGAATCTTTATGGGGCTTGGCATGATCATGTTTTATCTCGGTGCAAAGCTCTTTGGCGAAATCGGAAAACGAGCCAATGCTGCGACCAAACTCACTGAGAAAGCAACAGAGGATACGCCCCCCAATGTGGTGACCGATCGACTGATTGTGATCGGGATCCTGTCGTTCTTTACCATCTTCTTTTGGATGGCGTTTGAGCAAGCGGGCGGTTCGATGACGATCTTCGCCAAAGATTACACGGCTCGAATCCTAAGTGGCGGATACGCAACTGCGTTCTTCTGGTCGAACACCGCCCTCACCGTGATTCCACTCGCGATCGTGACTTTTGTTCTGGCCAAACTGATTCGGGCAACCTTCCACAAAATTCCAGGCTCGAATATCAGCATCGCCATCAGCTTTGTGATCGTTTGGGGAATCGCACTCTGGATGCTGAACAAAGAGTTCAACATGAAGGCCTATGTGGTTTCGTTCGACGTCCCTGTCGCGACTGAAAACGCGACGGACGGTGCAGCGCCCGCCATGAAAACCGTCGAGCGAACGATTCAGTGGGATATGCCACTCGTTGCAGAGCAAACGATCTATCTTCTTGATCGGGAAGCCAAAGGTGGCGATGGAAAGCTCAAGGTCATCACGGCTGAAGAGGCTGATAGGTTTGAAGGAAAATTGATCGGCAAAGTGGTTCGTGAAAAACAAAATGAAACCGAAGTCCCCGCTTCCTGGTTCGGAATTCTCAACTCGTTCTTCATTATCACTTTTGCTCCATTGCTCAGCCGTATCTGGGAAAGCCCCCTCAATCCGTCCGCACCGGTAAAATTCGGGCTCGGATTGGTGCTGCTGGGATTGGGATTCGGTGTGTTGGCTTTGGGTAGCATGGGGATTGAACGCGAAGCCAAGACGGCTGCAATTAGCATGTGGTGGTTGATTTTCGCGTACTTGCTACACACGCTCGGCGAACTTTGCGTCTCCCCGGTTGGGCTCTCGTACGTTAGCAAATTGGCACCCGCCAAACTGGTTGGCTTGATGTTCGGAATCTGGTTCATCGCAACCGCCGTCGCGAACTATTTAGCTGGTTGGACAGGGGGCTATATCGACCCAATCTCTGAGAAATACGGTTTAACGGTCTTCTTTTTGATCTACACCCTCATCCCTGTTTTGTCGGGACTGATCATCTGGGGATTGACTCCTAAGATCAAGAAGATGATGCACGGTATCGACTGATCGGTTTGAGGATCCTTTTCCAGAGTACGCCGGCGACTTCCATATGAGCAACGCGAACGAGAAGCCGTTCAAGCCCTTCATTGGTGACGAAGAGCAGATTCCTGAGTTGACTTGGTTTCCGGTCATCATGGGGGCTCTTCTTGGCATCGTCTTTGGTGCATCGTCGATGTACTTGGTCCTCAAGGTTGGACTAACCGTATCCGCCTCCATCCCGGTTGCGGTTCTTTCGATCACGTTGTTCCGCGGGCTATCCAATTGGACTGGGTTGCGTCCTGCAACCATCTTGGAAAATAACATCGTTCAAACGACGGGATCTGCGGGTGAATCGCTCGCCTTTGCCGTCGGTTTGATCATGCCCGCGTTGCTTCTCCTCGGGTTTGATATCGATGCGGTCCGTGTGATGACGGTGAGCGTCTTTGGTGGGTTGCTTGGGATTCTCATGATGATCCCGCTTCGCCAAGCATTTATCGTCAAGCAGCACGGAACGCTTTCCTTCCCCGAAGGAAAGGCTTGCGCAGAAGTTCTTTTGGCCGGCGAGAAAGGGGGGGCCACCGCCTCCATGGTCTTCTCTGGCTTCGGGCTCGGTTTCCTTTACCAGATCGGCATGCAAGCGTTTCATCTTTGGCGCGATGTAGCCAGCTTTGCTTTGCACAGCGTCGATGCTGCTGGGAAAGTGGTCGGCCTCAAGGGGGCCACGCTCAGTATGGAGCTATCTCCCTCTCTATTGGGAGTCGGATACATCATCGGACCGAAGATTGCCAACATCATGGTGGCCGGCGGCGTGTTGGCTTACCTGGTCATCAGTCCCCTCATCGTTTTCTTCGGTAGCGAACTTGAACAACCGCTTGCGCCTGGGACTATCCCTATCAGCCAAATGGAAGACGGAGACGTTCGAAACGCGTACATCCTCTACATCGGGGCGGGAGCAGTCGCAGCCGGGGGCATCATCAGTATGCTGAAGGCACTGCCAGTGATCTTCGGTGCCATCGTCACCAGCTTCCGCGATCTCACGTCGTCCCAAGGCGCCAATTCCCCCGGAACTCGGAGGACAGATCGAGATCTTCCTCTGCCAATGGTGTTGGTGGGCAGTTTGATGTTGGTGATCGGTCTGATGGCCATTCCGCAATTGGGGCTGGGGTTCGGGTTTACTGGTATAGCCGGCGCGATCATGATCGTCGTGTTCAGTTTTCTTTTCGTCACCGTTTCGTCTCGATTGACGGGCGAGATCGGCTCTTCCTCCAATCCCATTTCAGGAATGACGGTCGCAACCCTTCTTTTGACTTGTTTGATCTTGCTCCTGATGGATTCGACCGGGCTTGCTTCGGTCAGCAAGGAGATCAAGCTCACGGCGCTCACGATTGCGGGAGTGGTGTGCGTCGCGGCTTCGAACGGGGGTAGCACCGCACAGGCTTTGAAGGTGGGGCATCTTCTCGGTGCAACGCCTCGTTCGCAGCAGATCGGGATACTGGTCGGTGCTCTTACTTCGGCGATGGTCGTAGGGTTGGTCCTCATCGCCATGAACGAAGCGAACTCGACTTATAGCAAAAAGTCGGTGGAGCGTTTTTCTGAAGTTCGAATCGATACCACGGGACTTGCGAAGGATCGTGTTCGGTCGGGAGCCTACTCGGACGATTCGAAAGAGTACTTCGTGTTGAACATCGGTCGTGCCGAGGTGGATAAGCCACTTCCACCGGGCCGCTATTTGATCGACGACAGCGGACGCCCCATCTATCTGGTCGATCCCGCGATCAATGGTGTGTTGGAAGAAACGGACGCGGGGGAGAAGACTAGCAAATTCGAAGCACCCAAGACGGTCCTCATGCAGCTCATCATCGATGGGATTTTGGATCGCCGACTGCCCTGGGGGTTGGTAATGATCGGTGTACTCATCGCAGTAACACTCGAACTCAGCGGGGTTCCTAGCCTTCCATTCGCCGTCGGCGTTTATCTTCCTCTCGAGGCATCGACGCCAATCTTTGTCGGGGGCCTGGTCCGGTTGGCAGTGGATCGCTGGCAAGGGAATCGGGCGGGATCGGAAGATGATTCTGGTCCTGCAGTCTTGCTAAGCTCTGGCTACATCGCGGGTGGGGCTATTGCGGCCGTATTGATTTCGTTTACGAATTTCTACGAAGGGTTCCTCAATGCAATCGATCTGCAGTCGTTCGTTCCGAGCGGCCCAATTCCTGGCTTGGTAGCCTTCGGCGTTCTCGTTGTCATCCTGCTGGCCGTAGGGTCGAAGAAGCGTACCCTGCCTACTCCAGAGACGGAAGTCCCCAAGTAGAGGGCGCATGCCGACCGATTACGGAGGCGGCGGCTAGCCTGGCGACTCATTGGTCGTCTCAGGCCCTTTCTTCGTCTCAAGTGCGTCAATAAAAAAAGCCTTGGGAGTATTCCCAAGGCTTATTTTGTAAGCGAGGTCGACGGGTCTCGAACCCGCAACCTCCGGATCGACAGTCCGGTGCTCTAACCAATTGAGCTACGACCCCTTACATGCGGAGGATTATAGCCCTAGGTTCGGTCGCTGCAAGCGTACTTAAGGAGTTCCTGGTGCGTTTTTTTATCGACCGCGATCGTGGAGGTTCCAGTTGTTCCGACCGAACAAATTGGTTGGATTAGGCAGGTGAAAAGATGTCTATTTCGAGGACGGTGGGTCGCCCGATTTCGGCGCGTTTCCATCGGCAGAAGCGGGGCGATCGGGGGTTTTGTTCTCGCGACGGTAATCCCAAGGAGCCTTTGGGGTTGGTGCCGCCCACAGACCGAGCTTTTTCGATTTCGCTATCTCTTCGATCGTCGCTAGTTCTTTCGACTGGTTGTAGCGTTTGAAGTGCCAAGCCATCCCCAAGCGAAGCATCTCCGAGTTGATATGTGTTTTGTTTCTGGCTGTGACTTGCGCGAGCAAACGGCCGTAGTTGTCCTTGGCCGTCCAAGTCACTGTGACCACCGAGTCGACTGGAAGTAATTTAGCCAGGGCTTCTTTTGATTCTGGTCCAAAGGGTTGAACAAGCTCGGGTGCGTCGATCCCCTCGATTTGCAATTCCATAGAGACCGGCTGCGGCTTGCGAAGTTCGACGACGGAGACCGAATCCCCATCGATTACCTTCTGGATGACGACCGAGGTCGTCTTCCCTTTTTCATCTTTGGTTGGCTCGTTGGACAGTGGCTTCGAATCCTGAGCGGTACAGAATCCAGCGGTCGCGGCGAGGAGCGGGAAGGCAGCCCAAGGTCGCGGTGAGAGAAAAAAGGACATGATGTTTTCCGTTTTCGGAGAGATCGTATTTCCGGAGAGCCATGCGCGGGGATCATTGGCGATGCGTTCGATCGCCGTGTGCAATATAACGGTTTGGCAAAGTCGACGTGCAGCAAGCGTCGGCGCACATTCGCTAATTTTTGATGAATCATTTTCCCCGTAGATTGCAGGGTAAAAGAATGGCTCGCCGGGTGACGTGTTTTGTTTCGGGCAGAGTGCAAGGAGTTGGGTTTCGATTTCACACGAAGGAAACCGCCAAGAAGTTTCAGGTGGTAGGATCCGTCCAGAATTTGGAGGATGGTCGCGTCAAGATCGTTGCGGAGGGTGAGCTTTCAGAAGTCGAGCGGTTTCTTGATGCTGTCGAGAATCCAATGGCTGGAAATGTGACGCGCTCCGAGCGATTTGAAAGCGAAGCCTCGGGTGAATTCAACACGTTTGCACCTATCTGGTAAACTGAACTGGAACCCTTTGCATCGCCCACCGATCAGCCTACCTATCAACCCCTCGCAACAGCTCCCCCTGTCGGCATCCCCTTCGTTCGGAACACAACATGAAAAAGCTCAAGGCCGGCGGTGGCTGGCAAGCGGTTCGTTATACCTTTCGAAAAGGCATCGAAGCCGGCGGGCTATGGAAACTCTACAAGGCGTTGCGTTCCCGAAATGCTTGCAAGACCTGCGCGTTGGGGATGGGTGGTCAACATGGCGGTATGGTTAACGAGCAAGGCTCGTTTCCCGAGGTATGTAAGAAGTCGATTCAGGCGATGGCGGCCGACATGCAGCCAGCCATCACCGCCGACTTCTGGAAGAAACATCCCATTCATCAAATGCGGCAATACACTCCTCGTCAGATGGAGATGAGCGGTAGATTGATACAGCCGATTCTCTACGAGCAAGGATCGGAGTCGTACCGCACCATCACTTGGAATGAGGCCTTGGATCGGATTGCAGCTCAGCTTAAAAAGCTGACCCCCGATGAAACATTCTGGTATTTCAGCGGCCGTAGCAGCAATGAAGCTGGTTTTCTCCTGCAGTTGTTAGCCCGGCTCTACGGAACGAATAACGTCAACAACTGCAGTTACTATTGCCATCAAGCGTCCGGGGTCGGGCTTCAATCGACGCTTGGAACCGGAACGGCGACCCTGGTGCTTGATGATCTAGATGAGTGCGATACGGTTTTTATTATCGGGGGGAATCCACCGAGCAATCATCCTCGACTCATGACCACTCTGATGCACTTGAGACGACGAGGGGGCAAGATCATTGTGATCAACCCCTTGCGAGAATTGGGTTTGATCAGGTTCAAAGTACCTAGCGATCCAATCAGCATGTTGTTTGGAACCAACATTGCCAACCACTATTTGCAACCGCATATTGGAGGCGATTTAGCGGCAATGGCGGGGATTGCCAAGGCTGTTCTCGAACTCGGTGCCGAAGACACTTCGTACATGCGGGAGTATTGCGATCGATGGGAAGAGTATGTTGCGGGAATTCGTGCAACCAGTTGGAGAGAGATTTGTGAAAAGAGTGGGCTGACGGAGAAGGAGTTGCGCCAGGTCGCTGATGTGTATGCCGAGAGCAAAGGTTCGGTTTTTTCTTGGACGATGGGGATCACCCACCATACGCATGGTGTCGAGAATGTCCAAGGAATTGTCAATCTGGCATTACTGCGCGGAATGATAGGTCGCAAGGGTGCGGGCATGATGCCAATCCGAGGTCATTCGAACGTGCAAGGGATCGGTTCCGTTGGAGTTACGCCTAAACTGAAGGATGAAATCTTCGACAATTTGCAAACACATTTCGGAGTGCGACTACCGACTCAACCGGGGCGTGATACGCTCGAGTGCATGGAGGCGGCCGCTCGAGGAGAGATCAAGTTCACGTTCTGCTTGGGTGGAAATCTCTACGGGTCGAATCCGGATTCCCAATTCGCAGATAAGGCGATGGCCTCGCTCGACATGTTGGTCATGTTGAACACAACGTTGAACACGGGGCACGCAAACGGACTTGCGAAAACCACGATTGTCCTACCGGTGCTAGCGCGCGACGAGGAGTCGGAGCCGACCACGCAAGAATCGATGTTCAATTTTGTTCGCGTTAGCGATGGGGGCCCAAGACGGCTGCCTGGGCCGCGCAGCGAGGTGCATATCATTGCCGAATTGGGGAGGCGATTGTTTGGGGATGTTACGCCTATCGATTGGGTAGAGATGGAAAAGACCCAAACGATTCGGCATTGGATTTCAAAAGTGGTGCCCGGGTATGAACAGATCGAGCATGTGGGGGCGACCAAGCAAGAGTTCCAGGTTGGGGGGCGAACGTTCCATACACCTGTATTCAAAACACCGAATGGAAGGGCTCAAATGGTGATCCATTCGCTGCCCGAGTTGTCGGAGTTGGAACCGAATCAACTGCGATTGATGACCGTTCGATCCGAGGGGCAATTCAACACGGTTGTTTATGAAGATTACGACCTGTACCGGCATCAAGAGCGGCGCGATGTGATTTTGATGCACCCCGAGGACTTGAAGAGATTGGGGCTCGAGCACGACTCGTTGGTAACGGTGACGAGCGAAGCGGGCGAGATGCGAGGCATTTTGGCTCGTGGTTATGAGGACATTCGAACCGGGTGTGCGATGATGTACTATCCTGAGTCCAATGTGTTGGTTCCTCGATCAGTAGATCCGAAGTCACGTACTCCTCGATTCAAGAACATCACTGTCACCATCGTGAGCGAAAGCAGGGTTTAGAATGCGCACCTCTCGACGAACATGGCTCAAGAATACAGGCTGTGCCGTTGCAGCCGCGTCGGTATCTTGCCATCGCATTTCGGCTTCGGAGTTCATTGGGCAGGGGCCGTCGCTAAAGATTGGGATCGTTGCCGATCCTCAGTATGCAGACATCCCAACCTTGGGGACACGGCATTATCGCCAGTCGGTCCGAAAGTTGTCCGATGCGGTCGAGCACTTCAATGAACAACGCGTTGGCATGGCAGTCAATCTGGGTGATTTGATCGATCGCGATTGGGCTAGTTTTGAAGTCATGAAAGGGGTTTTGAACAAGGCCAAGCAGCCATTCCATCACGTGTTAGGAAATCACGACTTTGAAGTGCAAGAAGCGAGAATACGTGAGGTTCCAGAACGGGTGGGAATTCCATCCAAGTATTATCGTGTCTCCGCGCCGGGTTGGCGATTTTTGTTTTTGGACACGAACGATGTCAGTTTGTATGCCGCTGAGAATGGGAGCGATGAGCGACGCGAAGCGGAGAGACTTCTCCAGGAGGCCAAGGCACAGAAGTTGCCTCAAGCGCAAAGTTGGAATGGCGCGATCGGGAGCAAGCAGTTGGCTTGGATGCGCGAGGAGTGCGTTCAAGCGAAGATATCGGGCGAGCGAGTTCTATTGTTCGCGCACCATCCGATCTATCCCGACAATAGTCACAATCTTTGGAACGCCTCGGCGCTGAAGGAATTGATCGCTGAGCAGACGGTGATCGCCGCATGGATGAATGGTCATAACCACGCGGGGAACTATGGTGTTTGGGAGGAGGTTCCGATGATCACGTTTAAAGGGATGGTCGAGACCGAGTCATCCAATGCGTATGCGCTGCTGACTCTGGAGCGAGATGGCTTGGACATCGAAGGCATCGGCCGCGAGCCATCTCGCCGAGTTGCATTCCGGAACGTTTGACGTTTGGAAGGCTAACGTTTGCAGGAATCGAACCTAGAGTTGCGCCTTGAGCGCCTCGAGGGCAGGTCCGTAGTTCGGTTCTTGAGCGACTTCTGGAACGATTTCTGCGTAGACCACTTTGCCATTGGCATCCAGGACATAGACGGCGCGAGCCAGAAGTTTTAGTTCGTCGATCGTCAGGCCGAACTTCAAGCCGAAGTCGCCCGATTGATAATCGCTGCCGACCTTCATCGATTTGATTTCTTCCGCGCCGCAGAATCGGTTCATCGCGAAGGGCAAATCGCGGCTCACGGTAACTGCGTTGATCTTATCTCCCAAGGCAGCGAGTTCTGTATTGAACCGCTTGGTTTGCAATTGGCAGGTGCCGGTGTCGAGGGAGGGGACGATACTCAAGATTGAGGGCTTGCCTTTGAGGTCCGCCAGAGTGATGGTTTTGAGGCCACCTTCGAAGTAATGGAGTGTGAACTCCGGGGCGTTGCTACCCGCTTTGAGTTCGTCTCCGAGCAAGGTCATCGGGGAGCCTTTGAACGTTACAGCGCCGCTGCGTGCCATAAGAAAAATCCTGATCTGGAGGAGGTTTTCGTTTTTGGGCTAAGCATCCTAGCCCCGTGCGAATAGACAGCTTCGGCGGTTCCGCCGGAGCGATTGCGAGCATAGGGGAAATCCGGACCGCGTCAATAGACGGGTCCATTGGAACACGGGCCCATTGGAACACGGGCCCATTGGAGCATCCGCTTCGATCGGTGTAATCGGAACTCCGGTCTGAGGGGCGATTAGGTTTTGGGGAAAGAGCTTCATTTCCGGCCAAAACGGTTAGCTGGGAGGGGTGGGGCAAGTTTGCAATAGGCCTGCAGTCAAGTAGGATAGGAGAGGTTGTGGCCCCTCCTCTAATTCAGTGCGGATACATCTATGCGAATGAAAACTTGGTCGATCGTCGCGCTCGTTTCAGCTGGCTTGTGCAATGTTGCATCAGCGCAGGATCCACTTGATGAAATCTACGGCCGCGCCGTGCATCAATACTTCCGCGGCGATTCCCTCACCGCCGAGGCAATGTTGAACGAAGTCATTGCGGCGGGGAGCCAAGATCCTCGTGTGTATTTCTTCCGCGGTTTAGCCATGGTGCGAAATGGCCAACCTGACGCAGCAGCCACCGATTTCCAAAAGGGAGCGGATTTAGAAATTGCGGGTAAAAAAGTCGTGAATGTTGGGAAGGCTTTGGAGCGGATCCAAGGTCCCCACCGCATGGAGTTAGAAAAGGCTCGATCTCAAGCGAGGCTCGCATCTCGTTCCAAGGTCCTGGAGATCCAACGGGCTCGATACGAAGCCATGCAGCAGCAGGGTGGTGCAGCGGCCGGTGGTTTGGTCGTGCCTCCGCAAGTGGGCGTTCAACCTTCGCCACTCGCACCGAACGATCCGTTCGTCACCGGGATGAAACGTGGGGAGCCAACTCCTGTCGAAGTACCGGCAGTTACGGATCCTGCTGTTCCGGCTCCATCGGGTAGCCAACCTGCGACGGAAACTCCGGTGCCGACTGGGGATGATCCATTTGGAAGTCCTGCACCGACCAATCCGCCCGCTTCCGACGATCCATTCGGAACGGGCAACTAATCCGTTTGGAACTGGGAACCACGGAGTGGGAAGAACCCAGCCACCCAAGCTGCGTTTGATTTCCTGCGAGCGAGCTTGGGTAGTCTCATCACTTCGGCGAGTTACTTCGTTACCTTTGTGTTTTTCATCAGGATGAGGGATCGGTCGAGTCCGTTACGACGGTCCCTTTCAAAGGTTGGTAGAGTTCTCGCCAGGAATCCTGCGATATCGGAACATCGTTGTGTGCTCATGTCACGGACGATTTGCAGCAAGGAATTCTGGTTCAAGTGAGAGTAGGGCATCGTCCTGCGGCCTCGACCCCGTCGTGGGTTCGGTTCATAGACTTGTTCGTCGACGATGTCGGACGTGTAGGCGATTAGAATCTCCGATGGTTGCAAAACAAATCGTCGTGGGGTGAACATGGGATCGGGCGAAGTCGCGATGGGGCTGCAGGTAGCCGCGATCGGTCTAAATCCTCGTTCCGAGACCACGAAGGCGTGCACATTTCCGGCATTGCACAGAGAGCCGTAGCCCGTTTCGGGGTTGATATAGAAGAGAGCCATGGAGGCTTTCCAATCGGCATCCTGCATGCTCCAGTGGAGATCGTTGATCGATTGCATGATGGAGCCCAGCGAGGCTTGTTGGTTCCACTGCATGCGCGTCATCGACTGGATACTCGTCGCGACCAGCGCTCCCTCCGGGCCTTGTTGGTTTGCGTTGCCGACTAGCAATCCCAGCATGCGATTGGGAGTTGCATCCCATTGGTGAAAGCCGCCGCCGAGGCTGCCGTTTTGGAACGTCCAGCCATGCACATCAAAATGTTCATGAAGACGTTGCGCGTCAGGGAGCATGCTGGCCTGGGTCACGCTCGCGGTATCGATTTGCTTGCGCATTTCACGCGACTCTTGCAGTTCTTCGCCGAGCAAAGAGTGTTCGATTTCGTTCATGATTCGGCCGGAGGCCAAGTTGACGATTTCGACTTGGGTGGCCGAGTAGCCGCGATTTTTCTCCGACCAGAACCAGACGGTTCCGTAGGGCATGTTTTGGGAGCCGATGGGTGCGACGATTGCGGCACCGAAGTCTTCGGGACTAGGCCATTCCGGCATCATTTCGATATCGGTGAGGAGAACCGCGTTTCCGAGGAGTGCTTCCAGGTCTCCCAGCGAGCCTTTGAGAGGTCGGGGAGGAAGAGTCAGCCGGCTTTTGGGAAGTCCGATACATGCACGCAATTTCAAAGAGGTGGTTTCCTCGTCGAGCAAGTAAATCGCTGCCGCACAGGCTCCGATCGACTTGGACGCGCTTTCGAGGATGGATTCCAAACGGTCCGCCGTTTCGCGATTTCGGTCTTGGGACGAAGACACTCCGACGGTTGTGGCAAGTTCGCCTTCTTGTCGGCGGACCGTTTCCTCTGCGCTTTCCAAGCGATCGACGAGGCCTTCGATGGCTTGGAGAAGCGATTGTGCTCGATCCATCGACACGGATGGGAGGTCGGAAAGATCGCTAGGATCGAGCAACCCGTCTTGAACGAGCGATTCCACCAGTCGCCAGCGCTGGCCTCGGAGTCCCGTCAGCACGTGAGGTGTGGGGACGGCGCTGGAGTTCTCCTTTTGGGGGGATCGGGATGAGACCGACCATCCCGTAGCTTCGGAGAACGCTTTGAGCACACTGCGAATTTCGTCTTGTTCGAGTCCTGCGTAGCTGCGGGAGCGTTGAACGGCAAGGGTGTCTCGCGATGACGAATCTTCGGTGTGGATTTTCAAATGCGACGGATACCTACGTTTCACGGTGGACTCGCTCGGGAAAAACGGGTTTGGAAATCGGAAAGCCGACGGCTCAACAGAGTTTGGAGCGGTGAGACGCGGCTTTACGAAGGGTCTATCGTGAAAAGGGGGGCTGGGGGTGATGCGAAAAGTGGGGCGGGTGGGCAAACTCTCCGATTCCCCGCGGACTTTTCGGAATGTATGGAATTTGCTGTCCAGCGTTGCCGACGTTGACCGTGGAGTTCCCGACCCGGTAAAATCTCACGACCTCTAATCAGTAGGAAAACGTATGAGAGCTCCCCGTATTCGCACTTTGGTATTGTCCCTCGCACTCGTTGTGCTCGCAGGGATCCCCAGCGCACTGGCTCAATCCAGTTCGTTGAAGAAGGGTTTGAAAGGACTCGCTCTTCCCAGTGCGAACTCCATCCCGTGCAATTTCCAAGCAAGCTATGAATTGGAGGAAGGAGGGACCCGAGGGGTTTTGCGTGTAACCGCAACTCCTGATCCTGGGTACCACATTTTCTCGGTGACACAACCCGATGGTGGACCGGGGCGAACAGTCATTACCTCGAAAGATAGCTCGATCAAGATCGGGACATTTGAACCGGACCTCCCCCCGCACATCTCTCTCGAAGAGCCCGGGTTTGAAGGTTTGCAAGTGGAGTCGCACGAGGGAGCTGTCACTTGGGCGGCATCCATAGAGTTGCCGGCTACCAAGTTGCCGACCTTACCTGAGAAACCGGCACCGATCGAGCTTTCCATCAAGGCTCAGGTTTGCATCGAAGGGAAGTGCATCCCGATAATGGGTGAGAAGGTGACAGCTGAGTTTGATAGCTATTACGCCTCGGCAAAGAGTTTGGAAGGAAAGGGGCCATTTCGTGAGAGCGAATCGCTGTCGGCTTGGACGGTCTCCCTCTCCCATGAGAAAGCGAAACGGGGCGATACCGTCGAGTTGATCTTGAAGGGGACCCCGGATCCATCTTTCCATTTCTACAAATACGATTCGATGGACCCCTCCGTTGATTCACGCACCTTGATCGTCCTCAAGCAGAAGGCGGGGATGAAAGCGGCGGCGCCCGTGGCGAGCAAGCCGGTGGTGCACAAAGACATGGGCTCTGGGCTTGAAATCGATTATTACGATGGGGAGGTAGAGTGGCGGATTCCACTCAAGGTTCCTTCGGACGCGATTCCCAATCGATACCCAATTAGCGGTCAGATTGGCTATCAGGCATGCAATGAAGGATCGTGCGACCAACCTCGAGGTTTGGAATTCCGAGTGGATTTGGAGATCACCGAGAACGAGTCGACCGTGACACCTGTTTTCGCGTCCATCAAAGCGATTCCTTACAAGACGATAGCCGAGCTTCCGAAGCGGAGTCAGTGGATTGATGAGAGGCGCGTCGCGCTCACGCTGAGTCTGAGAGAGATCCTAACCAAGTTTTGTTTGGCCATGCTCGGCGGGTTGATTCTCAATGTGATGCCGTGCGTTCTCCCGGTGATCGGTCTTAAGATTCTAGGATTTGTGAGTGAAGCGGCTGGGGATCGCCGAACAGCCAGTCGGTTAACATTTGTTTATGCGTTGGGAATCATTTCCCTTATCTTCGGATTGGGATTGCTCAGCGTGGTGGTGCGGCAGGTGACTGGTCAAGCCTATGGCTGGGGCGAGCAGTTCGGTTCGGTCGCGTTCCGAATCGCTTCGACATCGTTTATGTTTGCCCTCGCATTGAGCTTCTTGGGAGTGTGGGATATTCCAATCCCTGGATTTGCGACAGGTGGTAAGAGTGCGGAGTTGGCGGGGCGCGAAGGGTATCTTGGCGCATTCTTCAAGGGATTGATTACGACAATCTTAGCGACTCCTTGCAGTGCTCCGTTTCTAGGAGGCGTGTTTGTTGTCGCACTGAATCAGCCTTCGTGGGTCGTATTGTTGATTTTCACCGGAGTTGGTTTGGGGATGGCATTGCCCTATTTGCTGATCAGCCTTCAGCCCAGTTTGCTTGGATTCATACCTAAGCCTGGCCCGTGGATGGAGACATTCAAAGAGTTCTTGGCATTTCCAATGCTCTTAGCCGTTGTGATGTTCGTCAATGGTTTCACGGGGGATCAGAAGATTGCGATGTTAGCATCGTTGATCTTCGTTTGGTTCGCCTGTTGGTTGATCGGACGCGTTCCTGCTTGGGCGAGCATTGGGCCGAAGCTTCGTCATTGGGGCATCGGCGTGGCCGTGGCAGTCGCAGGATCGATCGGTTCTTTTTACATGATGAGTCCGTCACCTTACTCGTTGGCATGGAAGGCGTACAACGAGGAGGCGCTCGATCAACTTGTGGCCGAGGGGAAAACGGTCTTGATCGACTTCACTGCCGAGTGGTGTCAGAACTGCAAATTGAATTTGAACCAAGCCATTCACACCAAGAAGGTGAAAGATTGGGTCGAAAAGAATGGGGTTGTCGCGATGGAGGCGGACATGACCGAGTACCCGCCTCACATCAAAGACAAGCTCAACGAGTTGGAGAGCATTTCTATTCCGGTTTTAGCAATCTATAAGCCTGGAGATACCGAAACACCTATTGTGCTTCGAGACCTTGTCAGCGAAAAAGACGTTTTGGAAGCATTGAGGGAAGCGGGGCCAAGCCGAGCGCTGGAATCGGTTCCTCCTTCGCTTCCTGCCGCGATGCCTGCTTCGACGATGCCTGCTTCGACAGCAGCGAGCGGGCTTGAGCCGGTCAATTGAAACGCCGGTGCATTGAAACTCCGTAACCGACCCGAAAAGATTCCTCCAGGAAGGATTGAAATGGACAACCCGTCGCAGCTTGCAAATCTGGAGGCTGCGGAGTCGAAGATCATTGAATATCTGAAGAAGATAGTCGGTGGGGCTCCCAGACCAGATGATTCGCTGGCAGTGCTTGGAGTGGATTCGGTTGCCATGGCTGAGCTTACCTTCGAGTTGGAAAAACAGTTCTCGATCCAAATCGACGACGACATTCTCGACGTCGATACGATCCGCGAGCTCACGCATTACGTTCTTTCTCGTCAGAAACAGTAATCGATGATTGCGAAGGATCGGAACAGTTCGAGCAGCGTTGTCACTCTTACCCCCCATTGTGTCGCGCTCACTATCGCCGGATCTGATCCGAGCGGAGGGGCTGGCCTTCAAGCGGACTTGAAGACCTTTCAGCAGCTTGGCGTTTACGGAATGTCCGCCGTCACGTTGATCACGGTACAAAACACCCTTGGGGTTCGGCGTGTGGAGTTGCTGGCACCCGACTTGGTCATCGATCAGATTCGGGCCGTTCGGGAGGATATCGAGCCATTGGCTGTCAAGACTGGAGCGTTGGGAAGTGTCGACATCGTCGAAGCTGTGTCTGCGGAGATGGCGACCGTCCCAGTCCCTATCGTGGTCGATCCAGTATTGGTGAGCAAACATGGTGATTCGTTAGCGGGCGACGAGGTGATCGCTGCCTACAAGAAGTGGTTGATACCTCATGCAGCTTTGTTGACACCCAATCGGTTTGAAGCCGAGAAGCTTTCGGGTGTCTCGGTCGATAGCGAAGCGAGTGGAGTCGATGCTGCACGAGCTTTGCGCGACATGGGTGCAGAGTGTGTGCTGATCAAAATGGGAGCGTATGAGGGCAAGTCGCTTCATCTGCTTGCGATGGGAGATCGGGTTTTGTCCCTTTGGATGCCGCGGCTGGAAGCCAACAATACGCATGGGACTGGTTGCATTCTTTCTGCCGCCATCGCGTGTGCGTTTGCAAAAGGGAATGGAAACGTCCAAGAGGTCGTTGAATTCGGGCTTCAGGAGGTGTTCAAAGCCATCTACGTGAATACTGAGCTTGGGCGCGGGATCCATCCCGCCGAAGTCCGTGCGCTGGGCGGCTAAAAATTTGCCGGCGAGGTAAACATTCGCTAGAATCGAACTCGCCCCGACATCTTGAGTTCGTCCAAAAAAGATTCCATCCGTTCAGAGATGGGGCTCCGAAAGATAGCCTTTTGAGGAGGTGAGCGATGACGAATGGCGTTCCAGCGCGGATTGTGAACTACGCATTCTTGCAAGAGCTCAAGGAGGAGAATACGTCCCTTTGGGATGATGTCGTTTTGTTGGGATCGTACGGAGACGAGCCGTTTAGCGCCGATTGGATCGAGCAGAACGCGGGGAGTTTACTGCGTCGTTTGCGAGATAAGCTGGCAGGGCAATTCCGAATGGAGGAATGCTTAGCCTACATTCCGTCGCCAGGTGCCAGACAGTCCGAGCAGGTTACCACTGCGTTGGATCAGCATTTGAAGATACTGCTGCATTGTGTTTCGTTAAGCGAGCAATGCGATGATTTCGAGTATGCGGGAAAGCTCGCTAGCGAAACGTTAGAAATCTGGAAGCAGATGCGAGTCCTTTACGAAGAGATCATGGAGCATGAGGCGTTGGAAAGGCGATTGATCCCGGGGGACCGATTCCACGACGGGAGCGACCCATCGAATCCAATGGCCCCACCCCGTTCCAATTTTTGGACAAGCGTTTCGTTGAGACGATAGCGGTCGATCGATGGTACGATCTAGCCACGTGTTGAGCCCAGTTAGGTGTGAGGGCTCGTTTCGTGTTAGAGCTAGTGATCTGTTATGCTGTTATGCCTAGCGGAACTGCGCGGTCACTTTTTGGAATCGATCGGCTGCATCGCTCCAAAGATGAGGAGACTGGGGTTCATAGGTTTGGATGTCAGGCATTGCCCGCATCCAATTTCTGACTTCTTGGATATTGGAGAATCGGCCGAGAGCGATGCATTGGGTGGCAACGTTGCCCAGCGCGGTGGCTTCGACGGGGCCAGCGACCACTTTTCGGTTGCATGCGTCGGCTGTCATTTGGCACAGAAGTTGATTTTGAACGCCACCACCGACGATGTGGATGGTTTCTAATCGGTAGCCGAGAATTGATTCGAGCCATTCCAGGCAGGTTCGGTATCGCAGGGCTAGGCTTTCCAATAGAGTTCGAGCGAGCCCGCCTGCATCGGGGATCGGTTGATGCGTACCTCGCAGGTACTTTTCGATTTCTGCCAGCATATCTTCCGGGGCCACGAACATGGGGTGTTCGATATCGATAAAGGTCTGTAGGGGTGAGGCTTGGGAGGCCAATGCGGTCAGTTCGGACCAGCCGATTTCCGTTCCTTTGCGAAGCCAAGAGGCTCGCAGTTGTTGAAATGGCCAGAGTCCTGCGATGTTTTTAAGAAGCCGAACGCTCCCATTCGCGCCCCCTTCGTTGGTGAAGTTCAAATCGTGGCACGCGTCGGTAAGGACTGGGGAAGCCAGCTCCACACCCATGAGGGACCATGTTCCGGAGCTGATGTAGCACCAATTCGGAGTCGTTTCAGCAAAGCCTTCGGCGGGGACAGCGATGACCGCTGAGCCCGTGTCGTGCGTCGCCGGCACGATGACTTGGCAGGAATCGGGCAAGCCCGTGCGGGTGCGAAGCTTGGGGACGACCGGCCCAAGGATCGTACCGGGCTGGACCGGCGGCAAAAAAAGGTTTCGCGGTATTTGGAAGGCATCCAGAATGCGATCGGACCAGTCCCGCTTGTTAGGATCCAACAGTTGAGTGGTGCTCGCGTTCGTAGCTTCGTTGACTTTATGCCCCGACAGCTGCCAGTGGAAGAAATCGGGGATCATCAAAAAGTTTTCGGCGATATCGAGTTGTGGAGAGTTCTCGACTCGCATGCTCCAAAGTTGGTAAAGCGTGTTGATCTCCATGAATTGGAGTCCGCTATTGGCAAAGATTTCCTTCCGAGTTAGACGGTCAAACGCTTGATGCATGAGACCGTTCGTACGCGAATCGCGGTAGCAAAAGGCTGGGCCGACGAGATCGTCGTTTCGGTCGAGCAGGACGTAGTCGACTCCCCAGGTGTCGACCCCGACGCTGGCGATTCGGTCTCCAAAGCGAAGGGCGGCGAGCCGGAGACCTTCCTCGACATCGCTCCACAAGCCGACGATGTCCCAATGCAATCGGCGGCCGACATGGACCGGGACGTTTTCAAATCGGTGCACATCGTGCAGTTGGATGCGATCCTGCAAGATTTCCGCAGCCAAGACGCGACCGCTGGATGCACCGAGATCGACAGCCAAAACAATATCACCGCTCATGAGCATTTGGATGAAAACGCGTATGGAACACTGCGAAGCCGAAGGGGCCCGGGAAATCGAAGCGGTAGCTTACACCAAGATTAATTTTGTTGCGATGCGAGAGTTTCTAGCAATCGGGAGACGTATTCCCGGTAGACCGGTTCCAACGCGGGATCGTTTCCAATCACTTGACGCTGGGATTCGTCGACGGTGGCTTGGAGATTGACCAAACTATTCATCGCCGCGATCGCTTGCATCCCTCCCCATTTCTCGACGTCGCAGCATTGGAGAAGTGTTTCGAGGCCTCGGCGTTTTAGATCGGGATCGTTTGACCTGCAAGCGGCTTCGGCAGCCGGGATACGGACGCTCGGGTGTGGATCATCGAGCAGCGGCAAGTAGGTAGCTTGGAATCTCGCGGGGGATGGCTGGTCGACACTGGCGTAGCAAAGCCGTTGAGCGGCCCAATACCGAATGATTGGATTTTCGGAGCGAAGGTCGGGAGCTGGACCGTCTAGCGTCGAGCCTTGAAATGCGGCATCGACCAAATCGTTCCAATTCCAGTCCGGATCGATTTGATTTGCTTTCACGACGGCTTCCGGGACCACACCTTGATCCTTCGTGCGGATCATATGGTTTCGCAATTGTTCCCGGAGATCTGCTTGGATGTTCGCCAATGCCGTGGAGCCCGCCAAGTTTTTGATTTGGAACGGATCCGTGGACAAATCATAGAGTTCTTCAGCGGGCTTTGGCTTCCAAAAGAAGCTTTGCGCTTCATTCAGTTTTCCATCGTCGAATGCCTTCTTCCAGACTTGCGTAGTCGGAGTTTGGAACATGTAGGTCAGAAAAGTCCCTTGAGGGCGAAACGGCATGAAGTTTTTGATGTAGAGGTATCGGTCATTGCGAACGGCGCGCGACATGTCGATTCTCTCATCCATGCGATCTCGAAAACCAAATGCGAACTTCGGTGCATCTGGAATGTTCGTTCCTAGGAAAGGAGATCCTTCCAAGTAAGACGGAATGGCCGCACCGGTCAGACGGAGGACGGTGGGTACGAGATCGACGAACGAGATCAACCGATCGGAGGCGCTGGCGGGTTGGTAGGACTCGCCAGCCACGGGACGTAGTTTCTCTGGGACGTAAACAATCATCGGGACGTGTAGGCCGCTTTGATACAGCCATCGTTTGCTGCGAGGCATTCCGCTTCCGTGGTCGCCGAAGTAGAAGACGATGGTGGAATCGGCTAGGCCATCGGATTCCAGTTGTTGAAGAACCTTTCCGACTTGGCCGTCCATTTCTTCGATCTTGTCATAGTACTGCGCCCAATCCTGTCGGACTTCGGGAAGGTCGGGATGGTATGGTGGGACCGGGACTTGGGACGGGTCTTTCTGAGCGTCATGCGGTCGTTTTCGAATTTGGCTTTCGTGGGTGGTTGTGAAATTGAAGACCGAGAAGAAGGGAGATTGTTCCGGGCGATTGCGCCAATGCGCTTTGTTACTCGACTCGTTCCATGGTTTGGTCGTTGCGTTGAAGTTGTAGTCTTCCTTCACATTGTTGGTGCAATAGTAGCCTTCGGCGCGCAAGAGTTCGGGGAGAAGAAGCGTATTTGGTTTGCGAGTCCCTCGGCTCCGCATGTTTGACGCGCCGAAGGAGGTCGCGTACATGCCCGTGATGATGGTGGTGCGAGCGGGAGCGCAGACGGGGGCATTGGACCAACATCGATTGAATCGTAGACCTTTGGCTGCAAGTGCGTCGATATGGGGGCTTGTGGCGAAGCGGTCACCGTAGCAGCCGAGTTGTGGACCATTGTCTTCGGAAGTGATCCAGAGGATGTTGGGACGCACGGAAGGGTTGCTTTGCGCGCTCGACCAACTTGGTGTCAGCAGCAAAACGAGCCAAGATCCGAGGATTGGCAACAGGTGAATGGTCAAACGGTTTGGGGGAGTCATGCGACGCGTCCTACAGGAGAGAGTAAACCGTGGAGGGAGGGCAAACGACGGACAAAATGGGCTATAGTATTCTAGCCCACCCATGAACGACTAGTTGGTCGGTCCTCGCCAGTTCCAGGACATCTACGAAAGCCCCTGATGGTACAGAATCTTCCGAATCGAACGAGTGCGATCGTATTGATCGGAACGGTGCTTCTCGCGGTCAACATGTATGTCGATCGAGCGGCGGTCGGGCAACTGCGAGGATCGATTTCTGCCGAGTTTGGTTGGGAGCGTGACGAGGCCGCTTACTTCATCGGAGCCTTTTTCTGGGCATATGCGTTGGGGCAAGTCCCCGCGGCAGCGTTGGGATTGAGGTTTGGGTTCAAGACCGTATTGACCGCTTTTCTCGTGTTATGGTCGGGCGCGACGATCCTAACGGGGCTCTCGCAATCGTTCGCGGTATTGATCGCCTCTCGCGTTGCGTTGGGGCTTGCAGAAGCCGGAGCGTATCCCAACGCCAACGCATTGATACGAGGCTGGTTTCCGGCGCGGCTGCGCGGCCGAGCTTGCAGTGCCGTAACATTCGGTGGGCGTCTTGGTTGGGCCATTTCACAGTTTCTCACGCCGATTCTAGAGGTTGCTTTCTCGAGTTGGCGAGCGGTTCTGATTTTATACGGAGTCGTCGGAATCTTATTGGCAGTTCCCTTTCACCTTCTCGCAAAAGATGCATCGAACCTGGATTCGCAGGCGGGGACTGACGGTCCTGATTCCGATTCAATCGCTGGCGAGGGGGAGGAACAACGTGATGCGCCTGAGACTGGAGATTTGACGTTCGGTCGAATGTTGGTGGAGCCGAATCTCATTCGCGCGAGCCTGGTTCAATTCCTGCTCAATTTTGGCTGGGTGTTTTTGTTGAGTGATTTGCCTAGTTACCTCACAGGAGAGCTGGGTGTTGGGAAAGTGGAAGCGGGTTTCCTGTCCTCCGTACCGGCGTGGGTAAGCTGTGTTGGGATGGTAGCAGGGGGGATCATTACGGATTGGACGGCACGACGATTCGGTTTGCGATGGGGGCGGTCATTGCCGATCGCGTTGAGCATGTTCGTCTGTGGCATCGCGTCATTCGTCTGCCCTTGGTTCACCCATCCGTTGAGTTTCGTCGCCTTGCTTAGCGTCATGGCGATTGCCGCCGACATATCGAATCCATCGGTCTGGGCATTCTCGCAGGATATTGGCGGCCGGCATGCCGGAAAGGTGCTTGGGTGGGTCAATATGTTTGGTAATTTTGGAGCGGGGCTAAGTCCTGTTGCTATCTCGATGATCCAGCGCCAGTACGGGTGGGATGCTTGCTTTTGGGCCTTTTCCATTTGCTTCGTCGTCGCTGGGGTCACCGGTTTAGGAATGGATTCCAATCGAAAGCTGATATCGAATCATCCTTAGCCAGTGCCCGATTGCCGCCGCTTTCACTCGGCATGTATACTAGAGGGCCTACAGGATGCATTTCCTCGAAGGCTCCAACCTCTCACCTCTCTCTGCAAATTCACCATGAACTTGAACAAACCATTGCGATCTGTTACTTGGAATCGACGAACACTGCTCCAAAGGTCTGCGGCGGCGGGCGCGGTGGGATTGGTCGGCTACCACGGCTTGACCGCGAGTGCATCGTCAAACGCTTCGACGGCATCTGGCGAAGAGATCATTGTTGGGGAGGGACCTCATAGCTATCGTTTGGTGCATCAATGTGTTCAGCTTCCAAGCCAGTACACTTGGCAAACGACCCACAACGTCGCCGTGGATGCCGAAAATAACTTGTACGTCATTCATGAAGGTCGCGACAATCAGAAAGACCATCCATCGATCTTTGTCTTCGATGACAAAGGAAAGTTTATTCGCGCCTTCGGGAGTGAATTCCAGGGTGGGGGACATGGTATTGAGGTTCGCACCGAGGGAAGTGAGCAGTTCTTGTACGTAGCCGCTTACCAGCAGGTGAAGGCGTTTGCGAAGTTGACGCTCAAGGGGGAGACGGTATGGAAAAAGTTCGCGCCGACCGAGTCCAAGATTTATCATGCCGACGAAGCGACCAATCCCACGAAAGTTTGGGGGAAGGATCGATTTCTTCCTACCAATTTTGCGTTCCTTCCTGATGGAGGTTTCTTCTTAGCGGACGGCTATGGCGCCTTTCACATCCATCGATTCGACAAGGACGGGAAGTGGCTCTCGTCGTTTGGTGGGGTAGGTGAGGGGGAAGGGAAATTCAATACGCCTCATGGACTGTGGATCGATGATCGGAATCCGCAAGCCCCCAAGATTGTGGTAACGGATCGAGCGCACCACACGCTTCAGATCTTCAGCATCGATGGCAAGTACGAGCGGACTATCACCGGATTTGGGTTGCCAGCGAACGTCGATCTTCGGGGGGATTTGCTACTGGTTCCGGAATTGAGGGCACGCGTATCGCTTTTGGACAAGGACTACAAGACCGTGGCGACCTTGGGCAGTGATGTGGAGCGAATCGGCGGAGACAAAGGAAACACAATTCGTCGCGACGAGTCGAAGTGGATCGATGGAAAATTCGTTCATCCCCACGATGCATGTTTTGATCTAGTGGGTAATATTTACGTCGCCGAGTGGGTGCAGTCCGGTCGGGTCAGCAAATTGATCAAGATGGCGTAGCGATTCGATTGCACCGAGTTAGTCCGGTCTCTTCTTTGGAGAGACCTCTCACGGTTCCGCAGAAAGTCCTCTGGGCAGTCCCTGAAGTAAGTTAGAACCCAAATTAAGTTTGTCCCCCAAGAAAGTCATAGTTCTTTGACGAAGGAAAACCAACTACCGTCACGATCATGTTCGACTCGACGATGCGAACGACTGTTCGCCGGAGTTGGCTTGGCCTTCGCTTTTGCGTTGACCTTTGCCGGATGCATTCGCAGGGCAGAGAATCAAGTGACGATTTATGCGGCGGCCGACCGTGAGTTTGCTGCTCCGATTCTCGACGGCTTTGAGAGGCAGAACGCGGGGGTTGAGGTGTTGCGGCAGTTCGATGTCGAGGCGAGCAAGACCTTAGGTCTAGTTTCCCGCATCGAAGGGGAAGCGAGTCAGCCCAAGTGCGATTGTTTTTGGAACAACGAGATCTTGCATACTTTGCGACTTCAAAAGCAGGGGTTGTTGCAGGCTCGCAAGTGGAAGATCCCAGACGCTTGGCCTAAATCGTTTCGAGCAGCGGATGGAAGCTGGGTTGGCATTGCAGCGCGCGGCCGCGTACTCCTTGTGAATAAGACCAATCTTCCCGATCGAGAGGGCTGGCCTAGTTCCGTGCTGGAGTTAGCGGATCCGAAATGGAATCGCCGATGTGGGGTCGCCTATCCAATGTATGGTACGACGGCCACGCACATGGCCGTCTTGGCGAGCCACGCATCGAAGATTCTTCCCCGCGAGGGATTGGGCGGGGCTGGAAACGGAACGGGGGGCGTTTGGAGTTGGGAGAAGTGGATTGCGGGAGTGCATGGGAATGCCGTCGTGCTGGCTGGCAACAAGCAAGTTGCGATAGCAGTGGGGCAAGGTGATTTGGATTGGTGTTTGACCGATACGGATGATGCGATCGGCGAGGTCGAGTCA
The DNA here is from genome assembly GCF_052161625.1 of Brakhagea slesvicensis. Classification (GTDB taxonomy): domain Bacteria; phylum Planctomycetota; class Planctomycetia; order Pirellulales; family Pirellulaceae; genus JBKCUI01. Next base: position 5,736,979 of record NZ_CP197412.1, on the reverse strand, counting down.
GGAAAACCGGTGGAGATAGTGTTCCCGGATCAAGGCGCGGGGGAGATTGGAACGTTGTTCATTCCCAACACGATTGCGGTCATGAAAAAGGCTCCCCATCCGGTCGCGGCGGGGTTGCTCGCGGATCACTTGGTCACGGAAACCGTGGAGGGGAGATTGGTGATGGGGAATGGAGCCCATTTCCCAATTTGGCCGGACGCGAAGGAGCAATCCAGGGCTGCACCCACCGCTCCGGTGCGTTGGGCAGAGGTCGACTTTCAGCGGGCCGCCGATGCTTGGGAGTCCCTGTCGGTAGATCTTCCCAAGCTCTTTTCCTCGGCACCTTGAGCGTCGGTCCAATCTGCCTTCCGGGCCGTTTGAGTACTTTTGCGCCCCGCTAATGCTAAGATGATGGAAATGGCGGAATCGATTGGGTGCGGGTGCGAGTTGCGTTGAAAACGGCTTGGAACTGCTGGGAGATTGGAAATCGGCGATGGATGATGCTTCAAATCGACAGGTGCCAGAAAGTTTCGAACAGTCCTTTCATTCCCATGTGGCAGCAGGGGAGGTCGCGGGTGACGTTCACAAAAGTGAAATGGTTTTGGAGAAGGAGTCCGCAGCCGCCCCGAACCGATCGTGGTTTCGTGCTTTCTGGCGGTCGATGCCGAGTTGGTTGATCAGCACTGTGGTCCATGTGGGCGCGATCCTCGCATTGGCTGCATGGAACATTGAGCCCATCCAGAAAGAGATCAAGCTCATGTTGACGGCGGGCGAAGCGCTCGACGAGGGTGAGGATTTGGAGCAAGTCGAGCTCTCGGCAGCCGAGGCGTCGAGTTTGGAGGTATCCGAATCGGAGAATATCCCATCCGAGATGCCGGCCGTGGATACATCCACTATCGCTGAGTCCGACTTTTCGGAGATTGTGTTACCGAGCGGTCCGGATCTAACCATTCCGAGTTCTGCGAGTCTCGCTCCCCAAAGCGCGATGTCCGCGCAGAGCAATGCCGCGATGAAAGCCGCGATGACAGGGCGATCCAAAGAGGCGAAGCGTGAGTTGCTGAAGAAGTTTGGCGGCACGAGCGACACCGAGCGCGCCGTTTCCATGGCCTTGAAGTGGCTTGCCGAGCACCAAAACAAGCAAACCGGGGCTTGGACGTTAGCGCATGGGATGGTTTGCAACAACCAGTGCGACCATTCGGGGCGGCGCGATAAGAGCTTTAATGCAGCGACAGGGCTAGCGCTCCTTTGCTTCCTCGGCGCAGGGCAGACGCACATGGAGGGTGAGTACAAGGAGGAAGTGTTCAAAGGTTTGAGCTTCTTGATCCGGAATGTGAAGTATCAAAAAGGGATGGGGTCATGGTGGGTCGGTGAAGGGGGTAAGGGGCTTGATGACATGTATGCTCATGGCATCGCCACGACGGCGCTGTGCGAAGCCTTTGGAATGACGCGTGACCCAAAGCTATTGGAGCCGGCGCAGGCAGGTGTGAATTTTTTGGCCTTCGCCCAGAATGCTTCGACAGGAGGATGGCATTATGCACCCGGTGGGCTGGGGGATACCTCCGTGGTGGGGTGGCAGATGATGGCACTCAAAAGCGCATCGATGAGTGGATTGGCAGTGGATATCAATGTTGTGCGAAAAGCCAATCTTTTTCTCGATCAAATGGCTTGGGATAATGGAACCGCCTACCACTACGATTTCAAGAGGATGGCGAGCAAAGCAGGTTATAACGCGAGTTGCACGGCCGCGGCCGCATTGTGTCGAATGTACTCGGGCATGAAGAAGGACCATGCATCGCTGCAGGGGATGGTAGAGAAGTTCAGCAAGGCCGGGCCGAGCAAGTCGACGACTTATTACAACTACTACGCGACCCAAGTCATGAAACAGATGGGGGGAGATGTCTGGGAGAAGTGGAATGCGAAAATGCGAGATCAGCTCGTTTCGACCCAATCTCAATCAGGACATTCCGCAGGGAGTTGGTATTGGGACGACGGACATAGTACCGATTCGGCCGGACGATTCTACACGACGTGTATGGCGACGATGATTCTAGAGGTATACTACCGCTATCTTCCGATTTATGCCGAGCAAGAGGAGGAGGACGCCTTCGCCCTTTGATGTTTGTTCGGTCGCTGGTCCTCCGTTGAAGGAAATCGAACCATGGACCGTCTTGATCTCAAACGATGTTGGGTGTGGTTTTGGGTCTTGGCCTGGGTGTTGCAACAGGGCTCGGTTTATGCCGTTCCCCAGCAGGCGACTGCCACGAATTCCGGCCGGTTGCAGTCTGGTCAGTTCGAGCTCAAGGCACCTGGATTGGCCCGTCCTTCCCGAGCAACCTTGACGAGCGATGAGTTGACGATTCGTTCCCCCGATGGAGCGGCATCACGTTACAAAAGATTGTCTCGCTACGACACAGACGATGGTTCGTTCGTGAGCTATAGTTCGCGCGAGTTGCAGCAGATCATTCGATGGCCATCTAGTGGCAGCGGGGGGATGCAGATTGGAACATTGCAGCAGGGACGCATTCAATTTGTTCCCAGCCGAATGACAGTTCATCGTCTCGGAGACGTCGACGCAGAATCCACGGGGCCCGAAGTTCTTCCCAATCTGCTCGAGCAACCGCCTTCGGTACCACGGCAGTTACCAACTCCTAGTCAATTGCCCAGTTCGACGCAGCGAAGCGAATCGGGGACTGTTGTTGGAGCATTGCCGGCGATGTCCGCCATGAACTTTGGCATCGGCCCCAGCACTAGGCGTTATTTGTCCATGGAGGGGATCGATCGGTTTCAGTTGCTCAACGCGGCAGATGGACCGAGCGCCGCTTGGTTCATTCAGCCCGTTCGCGACGATTTAATAAGGATCCAGCAGCGGGTCGATTCCAGGTGGATGGCGATTGGAGTGGGAGGGCCACAACCCCGTGATGAGATCCGAGCAAGGCGTGGAACGAGAGGTTTTCCGACCGGTCCTAGCTTTGGAGGGGGAGTCTTTCCGCCGGGGGGCGCGTTTGGTGGCGGGGCGATAGGGAGTGGGGGCTTTCCGGCTTTGCTATCCCCGGTGCATGGTGGAATCGACCAACTGTGGCGTGTACAAAGCTACATGGGGGGAGGGTATTATTTCGAAAGCGTCATGTATCCGGGGATGTGCCTTACGTTTCCGACATCAGGTGGCCTTTGGGTTCGGCCTTGGACATACGATCCGTGGCAAATTTGGTATCCCATGGCTCCTATTGTCCCCTTGCCTGTACCTCAATTCCGGACAACGCAGCAGCAGTTTGTTCCTAATCCGCCGTTACCTCCGGTCGATATCCAGTTGGCAAATCGTCATAGCGACGAGTTATTGGTTCTGTTCGCCGACAGGAGGATTCCCGACAACCCCGTGAAAATCCGTGTTCCTGCAGGCGGGAGAAAGATGGTGCGGATCGAACGGGATGCGGGGGGGACGATCGTGGAAAACGTTTCCATCACCGATGCTTTTGGAAACTGGGTGGACGAGCAGTACACCACCCCTGTTCCCCCAGCTGTGTTGTATGATTTGAGCGTCTACGAAATATTCCTACAGTCCATCGCCATCGATCGCACGGGTACCAGTCCCAACGTGGTAGAGGATATCAATTATCAACCTCGGAGCATTGGCTTTTTTCTCTTGCCTCCGGGGGATGAATTGGTGGAGGGGACGGAGTTGGACGTCTTTCGAGCGGCGCAGGAGCAAGAGAATCCCGGGGCCGTCCGTCGTCTGTCCGAACGGGACTTGAAAGAGGGCGGGAATTCCAATACGAAGGATCCTTTGAAAGAGATCCTCAATCAAGTTCAGAAGCAACGAGCTGCGTTTTGACCGACCTTCCTAATTCTTGGAACGCTTTGAATGGAACCAATGCCTTTGCTCAATCGGTGGCGCTCGAGGGTGATGTAGGACCACCTAGGATTCGTCGCAGGAGAAGACGCGTACCTCGGATCAACTGGATGCTCGTGGCACCACTTTTGCTATGGGTGCTCGGATGGTATCTGTACACCTATCCCGGGGTGGCTTGGGAGGAGAGTATTCGGAAATGGTGGAATCCCAAGCCAAAGTCGTGGTCGTACACGTGGAGTTCCCCTCAGCGCGAGTTGATTCGAACGATTCAATACTTGGCGACGTTTTGGTTCTTTTACCTTGGCGCTAGCATCGGCAGTTTCTTGAACGTCGTCGCGGGACGATGGCCGGTTGGGAAAGGGATCGTCTTTGGGGGATCGAAGTGTCCCTTTTGCGCCAACCGGCTGCGATTTATCCATAACACTCCTGTCATTGGATGGTTGTGGTGCAAGGGGCGTTGTGCTTTTTGTCATTTGCCGATCGCGACTCGGTACTTGTGGATGGAAGTGATCATCGGTTCCATCTTTATGGTCCTGATGTTTCGAGAGCTTATCACCGGCGGAGCGAATCTACCCAACTGGCGAGTCGAGTCCTTTGTCGGATTCGAGAACACCATATTCTCCCCGAAATGGCTTTTGATTACTGCCTATTTACAACACGCCATGTTATTTGCGACCTTGGTCATGCTCGTTTCGTCGAGTATGGGTGGGCTCCGGTTTCCTTGGTTGGGATGGTTTGGATTTGTGGTGATCGTTTGCAGTCCCAAACTCTTTTATCTGCCGTTGGAATTCGTCCGATGGTCCGATGGACTGTCCATTGCTCGTCCATTCCCCATCTCGTTTTTGTCTACGGGCTCCACGCTGTTGGCGGGGCTTGTGATAGGAGGAGCGGTGGCGAGTCTCACTAGCGTCATGCTTCCAAAGTGGGTCGCCAGCGATGGCCGAACCCATTGGCGTCAAGCGGGATGGATGGTGGGGGGCGTATTGGGTTGGCAAGCGGCGATCGTCATCTTTGTGGTGGGATGGATCGCGTTTGTCCCCGTTTCCATTGGATTTCGGCGAAATCCACGGGCCGCGACGCTCGCACTCTTGGCAACTTTAATTGTCGTGGCGTTTGGCCACCACATGTTTTGGCGTGAAATCGTTAGTATGATAGGGCTCTAATGGGGAGTGATTATCCCCATCCAGCCTTTACCCTCCAGCTGCAGCTAGCAGCCTTGGTAGGATTCCCTCCCAATCTCCTCAAGGAAATCGTAATGAGAATTCGGTTTTTGCTAACCGCCGCGTTGGCTTCCCTTTCGTCGATGGCATCTTCGGTTCAGGCCGAGATCAAGCTACCTAATATCTTCTCCGATCATATGGTGCTTCAGCAGGGGCAGGAGAACAAGATTTGGGGTAAGGGAGAGCCAGGTGAAACCGTCACGATCACCCTCGGTGACAAAAAGGTAACTTGCAAGGCCGATAGCAAGGGGGATTGGAGTGCCATGCTCCCCGCGATGGGGCTTGGTGAACCACTCGTCTTGAAGGTAGCTGGTTCCAGCACGATCGAAGCTAAAGATGTTCTCATCGGTGAAGTTTGGATCTGCTCAGGTCAGTCCAACATGCAGTGGTCCGTCAACGCATCCAACGATCCCGATTTGGAGAAGCTTTCTGCTAAATATCCGAAGATCCGAATGATCAACTTCCCACAAAAGGGAACCCAGGAAGCGATTTGGAGTCATGACGATCGCAAGTGGATGGTCACCACTCCTGAGAGCGTCGGCAGCTTTTCCGCCGTCGGTTACTTTTTTGCTCGGCAGCTTCATCAAACGACCGATGTGCCAATCGGGATGATCAACAATGCTTGGGGCGGATCCGCCTGCGAAGCTTGGGTCAATCGTAGCGTTTTGAGTGCCGAGTTCCCCAAATTGGTGGACCGCTGGAAGGGAATGGAGGACGAGTTCGCGAAGTTGAACAGCAAAGCAGATCGCAACGATCAAGAAAACAAACGCTTGGGGGATCTCGGACGCCAGATGAGTGGAAATGCTCGTCCCGGTAATATTTACAACGGCGTGCTCAAATCCCACCTTGGATATGGCATCAAGGGCGCAATCTGGTATCAAGGTGAATCCAATGCAGGTCGTGCTTACCAATACCGCGAGCTGTTCCCACGCATGATCAAAAATTGGCGTGACGAATGGGGCCAAGGGGACTTCCCGTTCTACTGGGTGCAACTGGCTGATTTCCAAGCCGAAGCGAAGGAGCCGGGCGATAGCGACTGGGCGGAACTTCGCGAGGCACAGACGATGGCCATGGACAAAGTTCCCAACTCCGGGCAGGCCGTTATCATCGATATCGGTGAAGGGAAAGATATCCACCCGACCAACAAGGAAGACGTTGGCAAGCGATTGGCGCGTTGGGCGTTGGCCAAGCAATATGGGATCCAGATCGACTACCAAAGCCCCCGATACGACTCCATGGCAGTCGAAGGAGACAAGGCGATTGTGTCCTTTAAGCATGTGGGATCCGGTTGGCGGCCATTTGATGTGAACGAGGTCATCGGATTTACGGTCGCGGGCGAAGATAAGAAGTTCTACAACGCAACCGCGAAGATCTTGAAGGATGGGCGCATCGAAGTGTCTGCACCGGAAGTTAAAACGCCGGTTTCCGTTCGTTACGCTTGGGCAACTAACCCAGTGTGCAATCTATTCAGCAAGAACGGGCTTCCAGTGACACCGTTCCGAACGGACGATTGGCCTGGCGTTACAATGGGTCGTGACTAATCGTCTGTCCGGGTTCCATCGGGCAGCAAGTGTTGACGGATGGGTGATCCGAATTGCAGAATCTTTTGAAATGGACACCGTCCGGTCTCTTTTGCGAGCCGGGCGGTTTTTTTATCGATCCTTGGCGACCGGTCGAGCGTGCTGTGATCACGCATGCGCACAGCGATCACGCTCGTGCGGGATCCAGTCGCTATCTATGCGTTGCGGATGGTGAGCGGCTTCTTCGAGAGCGGCTCGGTTCATCCATCTCCCTCGATACTTTGGACTATGGCGAAGCGATTACGGTAGGGGATGTCCGATTGTCGCTTCATCCGGCGGGACATGTTCTCGGTTCGGCACAGGTTCGTATCGAAAGCAAAGGATACACCGCGGTCGTAAGTGGTGATTACAAGCGGCAACCGGATCCTACCTGCGAATCCTTTACGCCGCTTCGGTGCAATCTGTTTGTAACGGAATCTACCTTTGGATTGCCCGTGTTTCGCTGGTCTTCCGCGGACGTTGTTGCCGGCGAAATTGTGGAGTGGAAGCGAAAGAACCAAGAGGAGGGTCGCGCGAGTGTTCTGTTCGCATACTCACTCGGCAAAGCCCAGCGATTGATGGCCATGATGGGGGATCGATGCGGTCCCATTTATTTGCATGGCGCCATGGAGGGAACAACGGCCGCTTACCGAGCTTCCGGGCGATCCCTGCCCGCGACAATGCCCGTGCGTGAAGCTCCATTGGGGACATGTTGGAGTGAGGGAATCGTGTTGGCGCCTCCCAGCGCGCAGGGGAGTCCTTGGATGCGTCGATTTGGAGATTACTCCTCGGGGGTCGCATCAGGTTGGATGGCGATACGCGGGACGCGCCGGAGGCGGGCCGTCGACCGAGGGTTCGTGCTTTCCGATCACGTGGACTGGGAGGGATTGCTTCACACCATTCGCGAAACCGAGGCTGAATCCGTATGGGTTACGCATGGCTTTAGCAATATCGTCGTGCGCTATTTGGTGGAGCAAGGGGTCGAGGCTCGGACGCTCGAAACGCAGTATGTGGGGGAGTCACCCGAAGCCAAGGAAGACGCTTAAGTCATGGGCGCGGCATTGCGAAATCGTTGCGTCTGTTCGACAAGTTCGTCGCGATAGACTTGGACCATCCCTAGGGAAAGGGCCAGGATCGTGTACTCGATACTGGAGAAAGAGACCTCATGAAATGCCATTTGAATTGCATGGACGGCGATGGTACAGAAACCGAGGATGGCAGCGCTTCGACCAAAAGGATTGGACAGCGGGTGGGTAAGCAATGTCCATCCATTTCGGATTTGACTCCAAGCGACGAAGCTGAACAGAACGGCTCCAATCAGCCCTAGATCGACGAGCAAGCTGAGATAGGAATTGTGGTGGACATAGCCTCGTATGGACTCGAGTCGAATCGAAGTGGTGCGATCGTCGAGGTAGGGACGATTGAGAACTTGGAACTGATTGAATCCAAACCCAGCCAGGGGGCGATCTTTGAACATTTGGACGGAGACATAGGCAAATGCGCCGCGCATCCTCGTGCTTTCGAGCGTTTCGGCTTCGCTGTACTCCCGTTTAAATGCAACGAGGCTCGGTCCAAGAATGAGTCCTCCCATCGCACCGGACAAGACCAAGGAGCCAAGGGCAATCGCGCGTGTTTTGCCAGTGAGCAAAGTGGACATCAAGATAATCACGACCGCGATCGTACCCATCCAAATGCTCCGCGTGTAAGTCAGCAGAATTCCGAGGAGAAACAGAGGGGACAGTGAGAGAGTGGTCAACCAGGCCCATTTTTGGTGTGGATACAACCTCAACACGAATGCCCAGAGGATTGCAAGACAAAAGCAAAGGCACATCCCCAACCGAACCGACTGCAGCATGGGGCCTCGAGCCCTGCCAAAGTGAATCCCGAGCGTCGGATCTGCGATAAAAGCCGGCCAGACCAAACTCCATTGCTTGGTAATTTCAAGAATCGCAGTGATGCTCAGATAGACGCCAAAGATCAGCATCAGAGCGATCGCGGGCCAAGCGTCGGAGGGCTTTAGTCGCGAATGACGCATCAGAAAGTAGAGGAATACCGGTGCCAGGTATCCATTGATGAGATGCATCACCGTCGAAGGTTGTCCCGGCATCTCTTTGCCAATGGGTGTCATCAGCGTTCGAAGAATGAGCCAGGACAAGAACAGAAAGAGGACCGCATCGCTTCCCGTCATGTTGCGCCAGTGGGACTTGCCATGATAAAGATCCCATGCGAATTGGCTTGCTACGACGAGAATCCATGCCCGGTCGATCGTAAGCGAAAGGCCTCCAACATCCAGCTTCAGGTACTCGGGCGGAAAGAGCGTTGTCGCAATCAGGAAGAGAGCGCTGCCAGCGAAGACGTTATGGACGCGCAGGAAGAAGACGCTCCAGGCCAGAATAGACAATCCTAACAGTGTGGCGGCAAATTCCACCGAATGACCTCGTTATTCGTTTCTCGCGAATGCATCCCCTCTTTGACAGATCGACCGAAATCCTCGTTAAAAACTTGAGAATCCCGTCGTAGAGAGAGGAATCCAGCCCGAGGTCGACAAAGCCGGAACAACCGCTGCGACCGCTACGGTTTGGCCGTCTTCTCTGACCATTTGTCTTCTCGCAGTTGGCACAAACTGAATTTCGTCGAATTTTTGAAAGTCCCTCACCGACGGAGTTCTAAATCATGCCATCTATTTCACGAGAAATCGCGTTGTCGCTTTACCGCTGGTCGACGATGCGAACTCGATTGCATCTGGCCAAGCAATTTGAGGCATCCGGAACATATCCCGCTGCGGTTCTCTTCTACCACCGCGTCGCCGATACGCATCCCAACGCATGGTCGATTTCGAACGCGAACTTTATCCAGCACTTGAACTGGGTGCAGCAGCACGCTCGTTTTGCTTCGTTGAGCGATATTCGAAAATCGCAATCGAATGGCCATCGCCGGATCGCGATGGTCTCGCTGACGTTTGACGATGGCTATTCCGATAACTGCCAGCGCGCCATCCCCGAGATCTTGGATCGAAAAATACCTTGTACCTACTTCGTGTCGACGCACTTTGTGGAGTCCGGAGAGCCGTTCCCGCACGATCGCGCAGCGGGGGTACCTCTCCGACCGAATACCATTGAAGAGATCCGGCGCATGGCATCGCAGGGGATCACCATCGGCGGACATACCCATACCCATTTGGACTTGGGAAAGACACTTTCGTCCGAACAGTTACGGCGCGAGATTTCGGATTCCAGAAAGAAGTTGCAGGATTGGAGCCAGCAACCGGTTTCCTATTTCGCGTTCCCATATGGCCTTAAAGAAAACATCTCCCAGCAATCGATCGATGCGGTGTTGGAAGCGGGATTCGAATGCTTTCTTACCGCAGCGGGTGGCCTCAATTGGCCTGGGGAGGATACCATCCATTTGCAGCGCATTCACGGCGATCCGGGGATGGCTGCTTTGACCAACTGGCTCACCCTCGATCCACGCAAACTCAACTTGAAATCACCGGTGGTGATCGACCCTTCTGCGTTTCAACATCCGTCTGATTCGTCCAGTGAGTCAGGCCAGTCCTCGCAAGGTTAAGTCTAGGTACGGTTAAGTCCAAGCCCTTTTCTTCTTTTCTCCTTTGACATCCAAACCCATCCAGTATGAACGCAGTTGCATCTCCACGCTTTCGATCGGTCTCGACACACTCCTCCCAGGCAACTGCATTGCCTACGACGAAGCGAGCGCTGCGAACAACATTCGTCATCACGAGCATGCCAGTGGGAGGTGCTGAAACGCTGCTGGTGAATTTGGTACGTGGATTCGATGATTCGCTAATCGAGCCAAGCGTCGTCTGCTTGAAGGAGAGGGGGCCGCTTGGGCAGGAGATCAGCAGTGATTTCCCCGTCTACGATCGGTTGTTGAAACACAAATACGACGTTGGTGTTTTGAATCGGTTGACGAAGCACTTTCGGCGCGAGAAGACGGATGCTGTTATCACGGTTGGAGCAGGAGACAAAATGTTTTGGGGCCGACTCGCGGCGAGGCGTGCAGGCGTGCCCGTTATTTGCTCTGCACTCCACTCAACGGGATGGCCTGATGGGATCGGTAGGCTCAATCGCATGCTCACAAGCATTACCGATGGGTTTATCGGTGTTGCGAAGTCACACGGCGAGTTCTTGGTCGAGCAAGAGCGATTTCCCAAGTCCAAAGTCTTTGTGATTCCTAATGGGGTCGATACACGGCGCTTTGCTCCTTCGACCAACTCCTATCAAGAGGTTCGATCGGAGCTTGGAATTCCGAGCGATGCCCAATTGATTGGAATTGTGGCTGCCTTGCGCCCCGAAAAGAATCACACGCTCTTCCTTCAGCTAGCGAAGCGGCTACAGGAACGAAATCCAAGGGCCCATTTCGTCATTATCGGAGATGGACCAGAGCGAGCTGCCCTGCGTGTTCAACGGGCGACCATGGGATTGCAGCATTGCGTTCATTTTTTGGGCTCCCGCAGCGACACCCCACAGCTTTTGGCGGCGATGGATCTTTTTGTATTGACCAGTCATAACGAGGCGAGTCCGGTCTCCATTTTGGAAGCGCTCGCGTGTGAAGTCCCCGTGGTCGCTTCTCGAGTGGGATCGATTCCTGACACGGTGCTCGATGGATGGAATGGTTACACCGCGACCCCCGGTTCTGCCGCAGATTTCGAAACGAGAATTCAATCGATCTTGGATCGAGCCGACGATGCTCGGGAGCTTGGTAGAAACGGTCGCCAATTTGTAGAAAGTCATGCTTCGCTGCAAAACATGGTCGATTGCTACACCGACTTGATCAGTCGGATCTACGACGCGAAGCAAGCGCGATCTTCCTAGGCAACGCAGGACAGTTCTGACACTTTTGCCTCATTCCCCGCCACTTCACAGGTGGCGATAATGGGGCATGCGAGCCTTTTGCCAACTCTATCGTCAAATCGACGAAACAACGAAAACGAATGCGAAACTTGGCGCGCTCGTTCGATACTTTCGGGAGGTTGCACCCAGCGATGGTGCTTGGGCGGTCTATTTCCTTTGTGGGAATAAACCAAAGAGGAGCTTTAGCGGTGCCGCGATTCGGGCATGGGTCCAAAAGCGGACGGATCTTCCCGATTGGTTGATCGAAGAGAGTTACCAATACGTCGGGGATCTAGCTGAGACGGTCCATTTGCTGACCGGATCGGACGCTTTGTCCTCGGGTTGCTCACTATCGAAATGGGTGGAGTCCTGCTTGTTGCCGCTTTCGAAAGCGAAAGAGGAAGAAGCCCTTTCGAGGCTCGATTCGGTCTGGGATGCTCTTCCCGCCACCGATCGATTTGTTGCGTTGAAGATGATCACGGGGGGCTTCCGTGTGGGAGTGAGTCGCGGTTTGGTTACCCGTGCGCTCTCCGTAGCGTTTGAGATCCCTCCGGAGCATGTCGCCCACCGCCTCATGGGGAATTGGGAGCCGAGCGAGGAGTATTTTCGGCGCTTAGCCTCACCTGCTTCGAGCTCTTCCTTTGAAGGGCAGCCGTTTCCATTTTCTCTCGCGAATGCGTTGGATTCCGACCCAGCGGTATTAGGGGTGCCTTCGGAGTATCTGGTTGAGTGGAAATGGGATGGAATTCGCGCTCAAGCCATTCGACGGGGAGGGGAGTTTTATCTTTGGAGTCGGGGCGAGGAGCGAATCGAAGAGCAGTTTCCGGATGTGGCCCAATCCTTAGCTGGTCTTCCCGATGGGACGGTTCTCGATGGGGAGTTGTTGGCTTGGCAGGACGGCCGACCGATGCCATTTCATGCGATGCAGCGTCGACTGGGGCGTCGGAAAGTGGGACGAAAGTTATTGGCAGAGGTTCCTGTTCGATTTGTCGCGTTCGACCTATTGGAAAAAGAGGGTCGGGATGTTCGAGATCAGCCGTTGGAGTGGCGTCGTGAGGAGCTCGAAAGACTTTTGAAAGCGGTTCAAAATCCGCATGGCTTGCAGACGACCACGTTTCCTTCATGCACGGTTCCTTCATGGCAGATATCACCGATCGTTCCAGGAGATTCTTGGGATGCCATCGCACAAGCCCGGCAGGAGGCGAGAAAGATCGAAGCGGAGGGGCTCGTTTTGAAGCGAAAGAGCAGTCCCTATTCGGGAGGACGTACCAAGGGTGTTTGGTGGAAGTGGAAAGTGGCGCCTTGGACATTTGATGCCGTCCTTCTCTATGCGCAGCGAGGGCATGGAAGGAGAGCAAGTCTCTATACCGATTTTACGTTTGCTGTTTGGGACGGTGATCATCTGGTTCCTTGCGCGAAAGCGTACTCCGGACTCACCGATGATGAGCTTCGCACGGTGGATCGATTCGTCCGTGAGAACACTCAAGAGAAGTTTGGCCCGGTGCGAAGTGTTGCACCGAAGTTGGTTATGGAGCTGGCATGCGAAGGGATTCAGCCTTCGTCTCGACATAAAAGTGGTGTCGCGGTCCGCTTTCCTCGCATCCTGCGGTTGAGAATGGACAAGACTCCTGACATGGCGGATACGTTGGATTCGCTCAAGCAAAGAATTGTCGATCGAGAAGGTGCTACCGAGGACAACGAGAATGCTTAAAGCAATCCGTCCCACTCGTGCGGTCGAATGGTTTGCGAGCAAAGGCTGGTCGCCTTTCCCATTTCAGCGAGAGTGTTGGGCCGCCTACATGCGCGGCGAGCACACTTTGCTCCATTCGTCGACAGGGACGGGCAAGACCCTTGCTGCATGGTTTGGTCCCGTTTTGCAGTACTTATCCGAATCAGGGAGCAAGGAGGCAAGTGCGCCGCGTACGCGTCCCTCGAGTCCACCGTTGACGGTACTTTGGATCACGCCACTGCGAGCCCTCTCGGCGGATACCGAGGAGACATTGCGCGGAACGATTGACGACCTTGGGATCCCATGGACGTTGGAACGAAGAACTGGCGATTCCAGTGCTCGTACCAAGGCGGCGATTCGCAAACGGCTCCCAACAGCCTTGATCACTACGTCTGAAAGTCTGACGTTGCTCCTGTCGTATGCCGATTTGCAGGAGCAGTTCCAGTCGCTTCGATGCATCGTCGTCGACGAATGGCACGAACTGTTGGGATCCAAACGTGGAACCCAGACGGAACTGGCGTTAGGAAGGTTATCGTCCCTTGCTCCACAAGCGGTTCGATGCGCCTTGAGCGCGACGATTGGCAACCTAGATGACGCGTTAAGTGTCCTCGTCGGGTGCCAATCCAATCGGCCTTCGAGGTTGGTGCATGGAAAGTCGAAGAAGAAGATTTCTATCCGTTCGATCCTACCGCAAAGTGTTGAGCGGTTCCCCTGGGCGGGACATTTAGGGATGACGATGGCACCGCGAGTCGTCGCAGCGATCGAACCGGCCAAAAGCACATTGGTATTCACCAACACTCGCAACCAAACCGAGCAATGGTATCAAGAGCTGTTGAGGCTGCGCCCTGATTGGGCCGGATGCTTGGCTCTTCATCATGGTTCGCTCGATGGGAGCGTCCGGAAATGGGTGGAGGAGGCTCTGCGCGAGGGAAAGCTCAAGGCGGTTGTTTGCACCAGCAGCTTGGATTTGGGAGTCGATTTCAGCGAAGTCGATCAAGTCATCCAGATCGGTAGTCCCAAAGGGGCCGCCAGATTGCTACAGCGCGCGGGGCGAAGTGGCCATCAGCCCGATGCCGTTAGCAATCTTCGGTTCGTCCCCACCAATACTTTTGAATTGATCGAACTCGCCGCCGCCAAGCGGATCGCGGCCAGTGTTGCCAAAGGTGGCAATGGTCTTGAACACCGAACTGCCCTTTCGGCGCCCTTGGATTGTTTGGTGCAACATTTAGTTACGAGAGCGATGGGGGAACCATTCGATCGTGAAACGGTGAAACGAGAGCTTGCGTGTGTCACGGGTTATCAATCCTTGTCCGATGAAGATTTGGAATGGGCGTGCAAGTTCGTCGTGAGCGGAGGAGATTCCTTGCAGGCTTACGAAGAATTTCGAAGGGTGCAAGAGACGAATGGAATGTTTTCGGTCGTGGATCCTCGGGTCGCGCGGTTGCATCGCATGGCGATAGGTACCATTGCCAGTGAGATCGCCATGTTGGTTCAGTATGCGACGGGACAAACTTTGGGAACGGTCGAAGAGGGGTTCATCGCCAAGCTAAAACCAGGCGATCGATTTCAATTCGCAGGTAAGACGTTGGAGCTGATCCAAGTCCGGGAGGGGACAGCGGTGGTGAAGCGATCGAAGTTGCTCCCCACGACGACGCCGAGGTGGGGTGGAGGAAGAATGCCCCTTTCGACGCAAATGGCATCGGAGGTTCGAGATTTGCTAGATGAAGCGGCTTCAGGTCGCTACGCCGAGGAGGAAATGAAGGCGATACGTCCCGTTCTCGAGTTGCAGGAGCGATGGAGTGTCGTTCCCAAAAAGACGGAACTTTTGGTCGAGAGTTTGGAGTGGAAAAATAGTTGGTCGCTGACTCTTTATCCATTCGAGGGAAGGATGGTTCATGAAGGATTGGCGTCGCTGGTTGCCTATCGAATTTCTCGTCGAGTCGAAGTGACGATGAGCATGACGGTCAATGATTATGGATTGATGATTCAAAGTAACCAGCCGCTCGGTGAGGATGCGGCTTTCTGGAAGGAACTGCTAACCCAACAGCAACTGGAGGAGGATTTGCTCGCGAGTCTCAACGCTACGGAATTGTGCAAAAGGCAGTTCCGCGAGATCGCGCGCATTGCGGGCCTCATTCATCCAGGCTATCCGGGGCAAGTCAAACGGGGCAAGCATCTGCAAGCATCCAGCAATATGTTCTTTGACGCTTTCGTTCAATACGATCCTTCCAGTCGATTGCTCCAGCAAGCCCGCGACGAGGTAATGCGGTCGCAGCTCGAGATCGAACGCATACGAAAGACCCTGTCCCGTTTGGAGTTGGCGGATTGGCGCTGGCAACTTTTGCAGCGTCCGACACCCCTTTCTTTCCCATTGATCGTCGAACAACTCCGTCAGAGAATGAGCAGCGAGTCGCTCGAATCTCGAGTCCGAAAGCTACAGCAACAATTGGAAACGGAATTAACGAAGGAAGAATGTGGACGGAACGAATCGGGAAGATCGGGTCAGAAGAAATAAGCCGTGCACGCTGACGCTTGCCAATCAAGAGCTTGAATTGCGACCGACCGGAACGGTCTTTTGGGCAGCTAGGAAAACGTTGTTGATTTCCGATTTGCATCTGGGAAAGGATGTTGCGTTTCAACGCTCTGCCATTCCCTTGCCAGCAGGTGCGACGACGCGGACTCTGTCGAAGTGGTCCGAGGAATTGCAGTCGGGGGAGATTACGCGATGTATTATCCTCGGCGATCTTCTCCATTCGCGAATCGCGCATTCCGAAACGCTGGAGCGTGCGTTGGACGCGTTCCGCGAACGGCACCAAAAGATGGATTTCTTTTGGGTATTAGGGAATCACGACACCTCCTCGCGCAAATGGATGGACCGCTGGAATTGGGCTTGGGTGGGAGAGGTTTATAGGGATGGAGGCATATGTTTTGTCCATGACCCGCTCGAGGAAGAGTCGACCGAGGAAGAGTCAACCGTGGAGGCAAGGGTGGGTGGACATTGGCATCCATTGGTCCAGATGCGTGATAACGGAGAGAGGCTCAAGTGTTTTTATCAGGTTGGAAAACGGCTGATTCTGCCTTCGTTTGGCGAGCTGACGTTTGGAAAAGGAATGGTTCGTAGGCCAGGGGATCGAATCTGGGGGATAACGGGATCGGAAGTGGTAGAGCTCCCGCAAGCAGCGACCTCCAGGACCGGCTGGTAGTTTGGGTAGTTTGTGGCGCATTTTCTGATAAAGTAGATTTTTCCTTGAAGGCGAGGGGGAAGGCTGCCGATATCCGAGGTGTGACATCAATTCCTTTGAATGAGACCTTGGCTATGGCATGCAATCCAAACTGCACGGGCAAATCCTCTTTGTTGAGCTCGTTGATTCTTTCAATGCTTTGCTTAACTTCGAGCGGTTGCTCCATGTTGGTGGGGCGATCAAAAGGTCCGCTCGACAACCTGGATACCCAGAGTTTGAAGGCTGCCGGATATGGCATCGGGCCTCACGGCGCCGAGCGTCCCGTCCTCACCGATAACGGGGAAACTTGCGTTGTCCTGGACATTACCGATGGAAAGCGGCATTTGGAAAAACTCCCCTTGCAGAATGGCCAATCGCTCTTTGTTGGAGATGTGATTCGCGACGCGGATCTGTTCAAGAAGATCGGCCGCATGAAGGTCACCGTGCTTCGGCCAAACGGCGGAAATCGTCCACCTGTTCGGATGGATGTGGATTTCGATGATTCGGGCAAACATGTTATGGAAGGTCAGAACTATTCGTTGCGACCGGGCGATCACATTATGATCCGCCGCGACGAAAAACCATTTTTCGGGGGGATGCTGAAATCGATGGCGAGCCGCTAACGCCGTTTGCCGTCGACGCTGAGGATTCGCCTGATCCGTCGTGACAGCTTGAACCGTCGTGACATAGGAAGGCAATTCTTTGAACAGCCAATATCTATCGATTGCAACCACCGTATCGGGTGTCTTTCTCGTTATGGCGATGGGGGCGCTCGCCCGATACTTGAAGTGGTTTACGAGCGAGGTCGATCGATCCCTTGCGGGGTTCCTCTCGAACGTTTTGTTGCCGGCGTTCTTCTTCCATCGGATCATGACGGATACGAAGCTATCCGCCGATCTCTCCGCTTGGACTCCCACTCTATTTGGCGCGGGACTCACGATCTTTGGATTTCTCTTTGCGTATTCCACTGCAATCTCGATCGGCCGCTGGTTTGGATTGGAGACCAACAGTCGGGCGCGAACGTTTGGGCTATGCAGCGGGATAGCCAACTATGGCTATATTCCTTTTCCCCTGGCAGAAGCCTTTTATCCTGGTTGTGTCGTCACATTGCTGGTCCACAACGTGGGAGTGGATGTTGCCCTTTGGAGCGTTGGCTTGTTCATCATTAGCGGCCAGGGACTCAAGAAGTCCTGGAAGCGAATTGTCTTCAGTCCACCGCTCCTCTCCGTAGCAATCGCTTTGGTGATAAGGCAATTGGGCTGGAACATCTGGGTTCCCCGACCGATTCTCAGCATGACCGATCAATTGGGGCGATGTTCAATCCCTATTGGGTTGGTTTTAAGCGGTGCAATCGTTTACGACTGCTTGACGCAGGTCGATTTAAAGAACGCATGGAAGCCTCTCATCCTGGCCATCGCAGTTCGCTTGATCGCTTTGCCCGTGCTCTTCCTTTTGATCGCCAAGTACTGGGTTACCGATATCGAATTGAAGGAAGTGTTGCTGTTGCAAGCATCGATGCCGGCAGCCACCTTTCCGATTGTGATGACGCGACTTTTCAATCAGGACATTGAAGTGGCCTGCACGGTCGTCGTCGGAACATCGCTGATCGGATTGCTGACTATTCCCTTTTGGATGGTTACTGCGGCATCGTATCTTGGGTTCTAAGTCCCGTTGTTCGCATTATCCTCGACACACCCGTGAATCATTTTATGGATTAGTTGGATACCGACTCAGGGAATCGACGTTCCGCATAGAGTCTGAGACCTGCGAGCGCATGGTAACCTCCTCCGCATTCCAGGTCCGTTGGTTCCGCGTTATGAAGCATCTCGCACAATCGGAGAACCGATTTCTCTAGCCAGGGCGCTCGCAGTTCTTCAGCTGGCAATGCGTAAGCGAGGAATTCCAGCGTATGTCCTGTTGCACCGATGCACGTGCTCAAGTCGGCGCTGTTTCCAGCTCGTTCGGTGTAGCGAGTCGAAAAGGAACCGTCGCTATTTTGAAACGCTTTGGCTTTGGCAATGGAGCTTTCGACAACTTGCTTAGCCCTGAGCCATGCTCCTTCGAAACGCCCGCCGAGTTTTTCACGATAGCGCACACAGTGCGCCAGGCCCATAAGTCGGTGCATTCCTCCGCAGGCGCTGCGTGTGAGATCCTGCTCCGCTTCACGCTCGACGAAGGGCTCCAGAGTCCACTGCCGCCCGTCGGTTCCGTCCCATTGGGTTTCAGTGGGGAAGTAATTGGTGAGAGCGATGAGAGTCCAGGAGTATTCCTGGTAGGGGTTCTGACAAATGTCTCGTTGGGCCTGCCGAGCCCAATCTTCCATCGTATGTTCGTTTTCACCGATTTTGATTTTCGTACTCAGCGGAATGCTCACCTGCGATAGGTAGCCAAGGAACTGATCCACGTGTCCTTGACCGGTAAAGCTCCCCTCTTCGACCGAGACTCGTATCCCCTTTCGACCTGTGCTGGGAAGGAGATCCCCCTCGCGGAGATCCCAGCCAGCCAGTTCTCCGCCTTGGAAGAGGTACGGGAGGGCTTTCTCGGTCTTGCCATTCGCTTCCATCAGAAGGTCCTCGCCATACGCCACTGCCCCGTGGATGACTTGCCAGGCCGCGTTTCGATCAACGCCGAGACCGCGCAAACGAAGATTTCGATCCAAAGTCATCTGGATAATCTCGCGCAGTTCCTCCGCGGAAACATTGCCGGGATCGCTCTGCGACGATACCTCGGAAATCTTTTCCGGCGATGGCAAACAACCCAATTGCAAGGGGGCCGCCAACCCCAACAAAACGACCAGGACCGGCTTCAAATAAAAACGGCAAGACATACGACGAAAATGGAATACGAGCAGGAAGTAGAAAAAACGCGTTCTTCCGATAAGCCGCGATTTTAGTCCAAGGACCAGGAATCCCTACCACGTTGCCTCGGGAATTACTATCTTTTCAAGTTGGGATGCTGAAAAGCCGAGATCGAGATCTTGGGTTCGGCAACCAACGCGAAAAACAAGGGATCACTGCATCATGGCTATGGAAAACTACACACGCTATCAACAAGGTGTCATCAAATCCTACTACCAAAACCGAGACAATGTTTCCTTTCAGCGAGTCCAGGAACTGCTGACCGACCTTTATCTCGCCGAAGGGAAGAAGAAAGAAAAGGTTTGGGAAAGCATGTTCAACCATCTTGAAAAGCTGGGTGTTCCTCCAGACCAGATGGAGCATTTGAAAAAACAGCGAAAGCCAGAGCTAATCGCACAGCTGATTCAAAAAAAGGTCTAGCAACTGTGGAAGGATGTCATCATTCCGTTCCTTGCAGGGCTTGCAGAGCTATCGGATGCGGTCGTGTTAGTTACCCAGCCGCATCAAGTATTCTTGGCGTTTGTCCCCTTCGAACATGGCAACCCGCAAGTAGACTTGGCCATTGCAGATCGCCGGGCTCGCAAACGATTCGTCGCCGATCTTATTTTTTGACACTTGGATGAATCGTTCGGGATTGGCTTCGAACACAAACAAATCGCCCCGTTCATTGGCCCAATACATGCGTTCACCGACGAGAACGCCCGAGGCGCTCACCGGCCCAGCGAGCCTCTGTTTCCATTTCTCTTCGCCGGTCTTTCCATCCCAGCAGAAAAGAACTCCGTTGTCGGTCAAACAATAGAGGTGGCCTGCGTGGGCTACCATCGATTGCTCATAAGCCTTTTGATTGTTCTTCCAGAGAGGCTTGCCCGTTTCCACTTCGATGGCAATGGTTTCGGCACGTGGGTAACCGCCACTCGCAAAGACAATACCGTCGTCCCAGACCATGGTTCCGCAGGTCGCCATGGTGGTTCCCTTCGTCTCCCAACGGAGCTTCCCGTTGGCTGGATCGTAAGCACTGACTTTGTCGATACCGCTGATCAGCAAGTAGTCTTGATCGGCATGCGACATGACCACCGGAGTAGAAAACGACGTGGACTGCGGACGATCGGTTCGCCAACGTTCCTCTCCCGAGGTTCGATCCAACGCAACAATGGCCGAAGGACCGTCGTATTCGTAGGTGAACAAGACGGAGTCGTTGTAGAGGACAGGGGAGGGTGCATATCCGTACTCGTATTGTTTGGGTTGGAATGCACCGATCTTCTTCTCCCAAACAACATTCCCGTCCATATCCATCGCGATTCCCCACACAGCTTCGTGATGAAAAAGTGCGGCGAACAGATGGTTCCCGTCGCAAGCGAGCGTTGGGCTGGCCTCGGTATTCTTAGGGTGATTCTTGGCAGGGAATCCGCCTTGGTTCAACTCTCGTTTCCACAGTTCCTTTCCCGTGTCACGGTCAAAAGCGAGAGCGAAGTGCACCTGTTTTGAATTGTCCGCGCTGAGCAAGAAAACCTTTTTGCCGACGACGATCGGCGACGAATGGCCGCGGCCCGGGACGGGGGTTTTCCAAACCAAGTTCTTCGATTCATCCAGTGCATCCGGGGCGGACGCTCCGTTGGAATGACCATCTCGGCTCGGGCCTCGCCACCAAGGCCAGTCGTTGATCGGGTCGAACGAGAGCCCTTTCGTTCCGGCAACGGGACGCGAAGGGCTCTGCCCCAATGCCGAAGAGAGGGAGCAACCGATCAAGAGTCCGACAGATACCAGTGCAAAAATGGGGTGCCACATGCGGGAGCTTGTTCTCATACTGAACCGTACCAAGAAAGGATGCAAAGGGTGCAAAGGTGGAGATTCTAATGCAGATAGCGATCGTTCCCAACAATTTTTGGGGCGGCACCTCATGGTGTTGTGGCCGTTGCGCACTCGGAATCGCATCGTATGGTGTCTAAGGTGCTTTTAATCCCCTTTAGTTAGACAGAAGGTGTAGCGGGCGTTTGACAGCAGACTGGGTTCACCTAAAATGAAGGTGTCGAATCAAATCTTCTTGATTCCCACCCCCACCATTGGAAACGGCATATGTTCCCCTTCGCATTTCTACCCACCGTCGGAACTCAGGAACTTTTGATCATTTTGGTCGTCGCGATGCTCCTGTTCGGTAGCGCGAAGCTTCCTACCTTGATGCGAAACTTGGGACGCAGCGCGACCGAGTTTAAGAAGGGGATGCGGGACGACGATTCGGAGCCGACATCCGATACCGCTTCGAAGCCATCTGCTTAAGCGATCGAGTGTGTTCCGATCGCTCGACGAGTCGGTTGGGGCTGCTGCAGATCGGTTGATGGTTCAGGTTTGAGCGGACGGTTGTTCTTGAACTTCATGGAACATACGTCGTTCCATTTCCAGAGGGGTGTTGGATGAATTCAATTCCATTCGCGATCATCGGTGGCATTGGCAGCTCCGAGATGGTGATGCTGGGAATCGTCGCGTTGATGTTGTTCGGGTCGAAGCTTCCGGAGGTGGCCCGCAATCTAGGGGGGACTTACCGAAACCTTCGCCGCAGTGTGGACGACTTCAAGAAAGAATTCGAAGCGGCCGATCCGGTTGAGCCTCGATATGTCCCGGCTGCCATGAAAGAGGACGAAGAGAGTCTTCAAACAGACGCTCCGAAGTTTACACCGCCACCCTCGGCGTAGTTTTGTTCATTCGGGTGGAGGGAGCGAATCGCAAGGAAAACCTGCAGGCGAGAAACCTTTTTGGTTGTTTCTCCTATGTTTGCAATCGGCCGGCCATTTGCAATCGGCCGCCTGGTGTGCCGCAGACTCTTACGCTTGGTGGGCCTCGACCGCTTCGGCTTCGCTGAGTAGGCTTTCCAGTCGATCGAGTTCTTCGTTGATCTCCTTCGAGAGTCCCGAGAGAGAGCGAGGAGCCTCTGGAGTGTTGCGACGGAGTGAAATCGCGTCGACGTCATCGGTATTTCTTTTGAGCCGCGTGATCAACATGCGGTCGAGTTGATTCAGATACGATTCTTCTTGCGTTCGCTCTAACCAAGTCGCCATGGTAGGACCCCTTGTGACATGAACCATATTGTGGACGGGATTGGGCGAACGGGATTCGACATTCGCTCCAAACAAGAACGTAGAACATGGCAGCGAGGGAGCTTGAGAAATTTTCTTACTCTTAAACCAAATGGACCGAGAGAGGCGTTAAAGGCCCTACGGCCGGTATTTTGATCGCAAGCATGAAGACTTGGACGGCAGAAGAGTTGCATCAACTGCGGAAAAGGGTGAAGGTCTGGTTCTCGAAAAAGGGGCGATCGCTCCCTTGGCGGGAAACGCAGGACCCTTATTCCATTTGGGTGAGCGAGATCATGTTGCAGCAGACGCAAGTAGCAACGGTGATCCCGTACTTTCATCGATTCCTAGAAACCTTTCCCACCGTGACGGCTTTAGCCGACGCACCGGAGGAACTCGTTTTGTTGCACTGGGCGGGGTTGGGCTATTACCGACGCGCCAAACAACTGCATGCCGCGGCGAAGGTCGTTCGAGACCGATGGGGCGGTAGTTTTCCCCGCGACTACGACTCGATCCTCGCACTTCCCGGGATCGGACGCTACACGGCCGGAGCCATTTCCTCGTTCGCGTACGACCTGCGTGCTCCGATTGTGGAGGCGAATACGCAAAGGCTCTACGCGAGGTTGCTTCGCCTGCGAGGTCAGCTCACGGAGCGAACGATTCAGAATGAACTTTGGCGGTTTGCTACCGACATACTTCCAGATCGAACCGGGAGCGGAAGGTTGAATCAAGCCGTTATGGAACTCGGTTCGCAGGTCTGCACACCGAAGACCCCTTTATGTCACGAATGCCCACTCCAAAATCTTTGTCCGACCTACGCTCACTCCGAGCAGTCCGAGATACCATCCCCGAAGCCATCGAAAGTCTACGAAGACAAAGTGGAAGTCGCGCTGCTGATCCGCGACTCGGGAAGCCGCTATTTACTGCGACGCTGCCAAACCGGAGAGAGGTGGGCCGGCCTATGGGACTTCCCAAGATTCGATGTGACCTCTGCTCAAAGTGAAGACGAACTAATGGCTTCTGCCTCCAATCAGTTTTCGGATCGCTTTGGTGCATCCGTCTGTTTATCCGGCGAGGCGCTACAGATCAAGCATGGCGTGACTCGATATCGAATCTCTCTTCGCTGTTTTCATGCTTCGGTGGAGAAGTTCGACGACAATCCAAGCGAGGCATCGAACGGAGAAGAAGGCCCTGATGCGGTTTGGTGTTCGGTACATCGCTTGAACGAAGTCCCCCTTAGCTCAACCGGCAAGCGGATAGCGAAACACCTAGCAGAGATGCCGCCTTAGCGTTCGCAGGGGTGCTTGTTTACTTAACGATGGTTGATTACTTGACCCGCCGGCCTGGTCGATAGCCTGCGTTGGGTTTCTTGCCACCGTGTGCAGCGGTCGATCTTTGTTCTTTTCTCGGGCCTTTTCGCTTTTTGTTTTGGCTTGATGAGGGAGCCGTATCGGAGGGGCGAGATTCGGGTGCATCCGATGGTTGCGCATTCGTTTTTGGGATCGTATGGACATATTCCCCTCGAAAGCGTTGATTCGCATCGGCTCTTCTCTTTTCGAGCGCTTCTTTGGGAGGACGGGACGGGATCAAACAGTCGCAGCCCTCGCCGATCAAATCGGAGCGATTGACAGATCGAAGCGCTTCGCGGACTTCGAAATAATTCTCGGGTTTGAAGAATTGCATCAACGCGCGTTGGGATTTGCGATCGCGAAGGGCTTTTGCAATGTAGACGGGTTTGAGATTGAACGGATCCAATCCCGTGTAGTACATGCTGGTGGCTATGTCGAGAGGCGCTGGGATGAAGTCCTGGACTTGATCCGGTTTGTATCCATTTCGTTTTAGGAACAACGCCAGTTCAATCATCGACTCGATCGAGCTGCCGGGGTGGGAAGCGATAAAGTACGGAATGATGAACTGTTTTTTACCGGCTTCTTCGGAAGCCTCTTTGAATTGTTCGGTGAAGAATTCGAAGTCGTCGTTCGCAGGCTTGCGCATCTTATAAAGAACGTCCGGATCGACGTGTTCGGGAGCAACCTTGAGGTGGCCTCCGACGTGGTGTTTGGTCAATTCCTGGATGTACTCCGGGGACTGGCGTGCCAGGTCCATTCGGATACCGCTGGCAACCAGGACCTTTTTAATACCAGGGGTCTCCCGAGATTCCCGCATCAATTCGATCACCGGAGTGTGGTCGACTCCGAGGAGTTTGCAGATTTTAGGATGGACGCAAGACTGCCGCCGGCAAACAGCTTCGACATCGGGCTTGGTGCAACGCATTTGGTACATGTTCGCAGTTGGACCGCCGATGTCGCTAACGATACCCTTGAACTCTGGGTCAGCAGTCATGCCTTGGATCTCGTGCAGGATGGACTCCTTCGAGCGAGATTGAATGATTCGGCCTTGGTGTGCCGTGATCGAGCAGAACGTGCAACCTCCGAAACATCCACGCATGATCGTGACGGAATTCTTGATCATGTTGAAGGCAGGGATGGGTTCGCTGTAACTCGGGTGGGGCTTTCGCGTGTAGGGAAGACCATAGATACGGTCCATCGCTTCTTGGCTGATGGGGAGTTGAGGCGGATTGGCCACGATGACTTGAGTGCCGTGCCGTTGCATCAGTCGTCGAGCATTCAGAGGGTTGGTCTCGTTATGGATAATCCGCGTCGCGATGGAGAATCGCACCTTATCTGCTACGACCTCCTCGAAGGAGGGCATCTCGAGAGCATCGGTGGGGATGGGTTCGGAGGCACCGAGGGCATAGGCGACCCCTCGCATGTCTCTCAAGTCCTTGACGGTTTCGCCAGCTTCTAGTCGGCGGGCCATTTCAATGATCGAGTTCTCTCCCATCCCAAACGCGACCAAATCCGCCTTGCTGTCAAGCAAAATGCTTCGCCGTACTTTATCGCTCCAGTAATCGAAATGAGCAAAACGCCGTAGCGATGCCTCGACGCCGCCGGCGATAACCGGGACCCCTTTGTACGCCTCGCGGGCCCGCTGGCAGTAGGCGAGCGTTGCGCGATCGGGGCGTAAACCGATCCGGCCTCCAGGAGAATAGGCGTCGTCGTTGCGGACTTTTTTGTTCGCCGTGTAGTGATTGATCATGCTGTCCATGTTGCCAGCAGAAATCGCAAAGAAAAGTTTCGGCCGCCCGAATCGCTTCCACTCCTCGCACGATTGCCAATCGGGCTGACTGATGATTCCCACCCGATATCCCGCCGCCTCCAGGACCCGCCCCAGGATCGACATGGCGAAACTGGGATGATCGATGTAGGCGTCGCCGGTCACAAAAACGACATCCAGTTCCTCCCAACCGCGAGCGCGAGCTTCCTCCATACTCATCGGCAAGGGAGCTTTCCCGAGCGGTCCATGCGGGGCCCGCTCCTCGCGCTCCATACCGAGGTTATCCAAATAACGGGAAACAATGTTCCCGTATCTGCCCCCATTCGATGCGCAGGAGCTATTGTCCGCCTTTGTGAGATCTGCCGAGGGATTCAAAACTGGAAGAGATTGCGACATATCTGGCGACATATCCGTCGGTGGCAATGAGAGCTTTCGTCAGCATTAAGTGAGCTGATGTCATTGTAGGCAAGAATCGGAATTCGGCATGGGGATTTCTTAGCGATTGCTGATGTTTCTGGTCGTTTGTATATTCATCGGCACATCGAGGTTGAACCGGTCGTCTAGTGGACGACGTGGTTTTTTCGGTGGATGGATTGGGGAAGTAACCTGATCGCGAACGACGGGGTACGCGGCGGCCTCAATCGGTGTTCGTTTCATTTATGAGTTGGAGATACCAGCGGTGACAGTTCGAATCGCAATTAACGGGTTTGGTCGTATCGGTCGATTGACATTCCGCAACTTGATGAGCCGATCGAGCGAGTTCGAAGTTGTTGCCGTCAATGACTTGACCGACAACGCAATGCTCGCAACTCTTCTCAAGTACGACAGTATTCACGGTCGCTACAACGGCACGGTGAGCTACGACGACAAGCACTTGATCGTCGACGGCAAGAAGATCCTGGCATTGGCCGAGAAGGATCCGACCAAGTTGCCTTGGGGTGAGAATAAGATCGACATCGTGATCGAGAGCACCGGATTTTTCACCGGTCGGGCGAAGGACGGAAAGCCAGGTTACGATTCCCACCTCACCGCGGGTGCGAAACGAGTCGTGTTGAGCGCCCCTGCCAAGGATGGAGCCGATTTGACGTGTGTTCTCGGTGTTAACGACGACAAACTTACGAAAGATCTCAAGTGTATCTCCAACGCATCCTGCACCACGAATTGCTTGGCTCCAGTCGCCAAGGTTCTCAACGAGACCTTCGGTATCGAGACCGGCTTGATGACCACCGTTCATGCTTACACGAACGATCAACGCGTTCAGGATATGCCGCACGCGGATGCGTATCGCGCTCGCGCCGCCGCACTGAACATCATCCCTACGACGACTGGAGCAGCTTCGGCAGTTGGTTTGGTCATTCCTGAGTTGAAGGGCAAGCTGACTGGCATCGCGATGCGAGTTCCCGTTCCAACCGGTTCGGTCGTCGACTTGACCGCGAACCTCAAAAAGGATGCGACGGTCGCAGAAATCAATGCAGCGATGAAAGCGGCCGCAGAGGGCCCTCTCAAGGGGATCCTTTGCTACACCGAAGATCCAATCGTCTCCAGCGACATCATCGACGATTCGCACAGCAGTATCTTTGCCGCCGACTTCACCCAAGTCCTCGGTGACAAGGGCAAGCTGGTGAAGGTCGTTTCTTGGTACGACAACGAATGGGGTTACAGCTGTCGAACCGCTGACCTTTGCGCACGATTGGCAAAGCTCCTGTAAGTTTTGGCGCTGACTGAAAATCGAACTCTGCTGTGGTGGTGATCTCCTCCACAGCGGCTATGAAACAACATCCAAGAGTCGGAATCGCACGATGCATTCCGGCTCTTTTTTTTGCGCCTGAGTTCAACGCGCGAGCCCGTTTTTACAAGAGCCCGTATTCACGCGAGCCCGTTTTTATCCGCCGAATCCGCTGTACCGTTTCAATCCGGCACTGTACAGCACCCGGCTGAGTACGAAAAAGAAAAGGGTCCATCCGATGAGCATGGCCATGTCGATCGCCAATGCTGTTCCCGTCACCTTGCCGAGAAAGACCGCTGCAGGAAAGTAAGCGAGATATTTGATGGGCAAGTATCCGACGATGGTTGCATATGGCTCGGGGAGAATGTCGAGCGGGAACATGTGCCCTGACAAGAAGAATTGAAAAAGCATGTACACAAATAACAGGGATGAAACCTCGAGCATCCAAAACCCGACGAGCCCGATACAGGTCTCGAGATAAAATCCAAGAGCAAAGCTAAAGACCAGAGAGCCGGCGAATGCGAACAGGATCTCAGGCTCCGGCCAACCGCGAACGAAGTAATCGCGACACAGGAAAAACACCAAGGCGAACGGTAGAGTGGCGACCGTGTAGTAAGCCAGTTTGTGTGCCACTCGCGACCAAAAAATAAAGGAAAGCAGATCAATCGGTTGCACCAAGAACTTTTTGATTTCGCCATCGCGCACTTTGAGGGCGATGCTAGACGAAAGTCCGGGCATCGACGAAAAAGCTCGCCCTACCATGGTGAGCAAATAATAGGCGACCATGTCTTGAAAGGTGTAACCGCTAAGAGTGGCGGTTTTTGGGGACTCGGGATCGAGCGATTGAAAGATCGCCCACCATAGAAAAATCTGGGTGACGATGGGCAAGAATCGCATCAGTGTCCCGATCGCGAAATCCCCACGGTACGCGACTCGCTCCGCTAGTGCCATTTTGAGGATATTCCATCGCAAACTCAACGCGGTGGCCCAGTCGCTCATGAGGAAACCTCGTTCGATGCAAGGTTCGAAGGAGCCTTGGGGCCAGAAACATGCGCAAAGAGTTTGGCGATCACTTCTTCGAGCGGTGGGTCCTCGACTGCCATGTCGTGAATCTTGTAGTTGCTGAGGATCCCCGAAAGGACCTGCGACACTTCACTCCGATCGCAACGGAGCGAAACCCTCGGCATCACGATCTTCTCGATGGTTCCGAATCGCTCCAAACCGTCAGGCGACGAGCCGGCAGCAAGCTCGAGCGTGATGATCTTGTTCGTGGAGAAGTCTTCCACGATCCCTTCGAGTGATCCGTCGTATTGCACCGTACCCTGCGCGATAACCACGACACGTTTGCAAAGTGCAGCCACATCTTTCATGTAGTGGCTCGTTAGCAAGACCGTGATTTTTCGCTCCTCTTGGTAGTGCTTGAGGAACTGCTGGATTTTGTGCTGCGCGATGACATCCAAACCGATGGTCGGCTCATCCAAAAAGAGGACTTCCGGACTGTGCAGCAGTGCGGCGATGAGCTCCATCTTCATCCGTTCGCCGAGCGAGAGTTCTCGCACCGGTCGCCCCAGCAGTTCGCCGACTTCGAGCAGGTCTGTCAATTCGTCTTTTGTTCGTCGAAAGCTCGCATCGTCGATGTGGTAGATCTGTTGATGCAAGCGAAAGGACTCCTGCGCGGGAAGATCCCACCAGAGTTGGTTCTTTTGTCCCATAACCAATGCGAATCGTCTGCGGTATTCCAGGCTTCGTTGCCAAGGCACAAACCCCATCACGGTCGCTGCACCCGAGGTGGGGTAGATCACACCGGACAAGAGTTTGAGGGTTGTCGTCTTCCCCGCTCCGTTCGGGCCGAGGAACGCCACGAACTCACCTGGCTCCACCTGCAAGCTGACATTGCGGACCGCTTCTACGGTCTTGTACTCGCGATGAAAGAGCCCTCGGAGAGCTTGCCCAAGCCCTTCTTTCTTTTGGTAGACGCGATACGATTTTGACAAGTTGCGGATTTCGATGATGGCCATGGCGGGATTATAGAGATTCATCGGTTCCCTCCTAGAAAGAGAATGCTCCGAAGATGAAGAATTTAAAGAAACCCGCAGTGGTGCTGTTAAGTGGCGGACTCGATTCGGCGACCTGCATGGCACTCGCACGCGAGCAAGGATTCTCCTTGTTCGCTATCAGTTTCCGATACGGTCAACGGCATCGAGTCGAATTAGAAAAGGCTCAGTCGGTCGCCAAGGACTTCCACGCAGAAAAACATGTGATCCTCGACATCGACCTTGGCAAGTTGGGCGGGAGCGCGTTGACGGATGTCTCGATCGATGTCCCGAAGCATGAAACGGTCGACGAAATTGGGGGCGATATTCCTCTTACCTACGTCCCTGCCCGAAACACCGTCTTTCTATCCTATGCTCTCGCCTGGGCGGAAGTCCTTCAATCGAATGATATTTTTGTCGGGGTGAATGCCCTGGACTACAGCGGTTACCCCGACTGTCGGCCGGAGTATATCCAAGCCTTCGAAACCATGGCGAATCTGGCGACGAAGCGGGCGGTGGAGGGAGATCGCCTCACCATCCACGCACCGTTGATCCATTGGTCCAAGGAGGAGATTATTCGAAAAGGGTTGGAGCTGGGGGTCGATTATTCTCTCACTTCCTCATGCTACGATCCACTCCCGGGCGGGTTCGCTTGTGGGCACTGTGATTCATGCCTGCTGCGCGAGCGCGGTTTCCGGCTCAACGGATTGCAGGATCCCGCCCGATCTCCCTCGTAATGGACGTTCCTCGGGGGATCGATCTGGGCACCCAATGCGAATTTCGGTAGATTGGGGCGATTGTTCAGCGTTGGCGATACCAAGGAGGAGTTTCATGCGCGTCGCAGTCGTTTGCTGTCTTTTGTTCATTACGATGGGTTGGAGCGGTGTCGCTTCGGCTCAAACCCGTGCAACTCCCGCAAGCAATCCGGTTGCAATTCAAGCCGGCGGTGTGGCCACGGGGAGCTCTCCATCGGCCCCGGATTCCCAGCACTTGGCTCTCATGTCACTGCTGGAGTGTTTAGAGCTTTATCATCCCGCAAAGGACCTTCAAGGGGCAGCGAAGCTCAGTGGCTCGACCACCATGATGTTGCTCGGCAAAGCTTGGGCGGATCGTTTTCGAAACTTCCATACCAAAGTGGAATTCACTCGCGGGCCAGATGGCACAGATGCGGGTATCAAAGCGCTCGCGGAAGACCCGACCTTGATCGTCGGTGCAAGTCGCCCGATTTCCGAACAAGAAATTGCATTGCTCAAGGCGGGAAAATGCAAAGAGCCAATGAGTATCATCGTCGCGCTCGATCCACTCGCCTTGTATGTGCATGAATCCAATCCGCTCGCAGCGGTCACCCCGGAGCAGCTCGAAGGAATTTTGAGAGCGCCGGACCAAAAAGGCATCCATCATGCGAAATGGGGGGAGTTGGGTGTGACTGGTGCATTGGCAGACCAATCGATACGCATTCACGCGCGCAGCGAGATCGCTGGCACGACCGCTTTCATCAAGCAGTTTCTTCTGCGAGGAGAAAACGTTGCCAAGGAAGTTGGCTCGCACATGTCCAGTCAAGCGGTCTGCGAAGCGATCGCGAAGGACACGGCAGCTGTCGGTATCGCCGGTTTTGGGGATGCGGTGCCAGGGGTCCGAACCGTGGCTCTCTCGCTGAAAGGGACTGTCGTGCCGGCCAATGAACAAAGTTTTTTGAGCGGCCAATACCCTTTGGTGCGACCGCTTGTTCTGGTCTTCGACAAGGCGCAAATGAAAACCGACGGTGGACTGCGCGAGTCGATGCTTCGCTACATCTTGAGCCGAGATGGACAGATGGAAGCGATCCGCGCGGGTTTCTTCCCGTTGGATCCCTCGTTCATTCATAAAGAATTGGACGAGATCTGTGGAACGCAGATGCGATAACCCCAAGAATTATTTTTCAGGAGCCACAACATGAATAAGCTAATTGCATTTGGGGTAGGAATCGCATTGCTAGTGTCTGGCGAGCGGGTTTCAGCTCAATCGTCCACATGGGTCGATATGCTTTCCGGTGCCCTGCCTCGTTCGACCTTTCCAACTCCGAGCACTGCCACACCCTCCGCATCCAGCACAGGAAACTGGGGAGCCCCCTCGTACCCTGGTGGCTACCTCAACACGCGCCGTGATTGGAAGTTGGGAGTAGGGATTCAGAACAACGAAGTAGGGGCAATCGTGACGACGGTCGCGCCCGGTAGCGCGGCACAGCAAGCCGGGTTGGGTGTGAACGATGTGGTCGTCGCTGCTGGCCCATCTCGTTTGGGCCTGGTCGATGGCCGAGTGATCGAGCTCGCCGAAGAGATCAAACGATATGCTGACACCTACGGCCGAATCAATCTGTTGATTATGGATTCGCGAACGCGGAGCTTGCGAAGCGTCACCGCTAACTTGACCTCCAATTCCAGCGCCTTGTCCGGTTCGATCGCGATCCGAGATAACTTGAATCTGCCAGCGGGTGCTTATCTCAATGTGCAATTGAAGAATATCACGAGGCCGTTCTACGAAGTCGGAGGAGGAAGCACCACGGTGGCTGTGCAAGGCTTCGGGCCTTATGCGTATGAACTCAATGTCGATCCACGTTATGTTTCGCCGAGTGACCAGTATCAGCTGATCGCGACCATTACGTACGGCTCGCAGATCCTGTACCAGCTCAACAATCCACCTACGCTCAACGCCAGCTCCTTAGGCCAAAACTACAACTTGGTATTAGACCGTTCCGGCGGAATCTCGACGGCCGGCTCGTCTGTCAGCGCGGCATATCCCCCTTCGTTCGGCGGTTCCAGTGAAGCGATTGGCAAGCTCTTTCTGCAATACTTGGGTCGCGCCCCTTCATCCGCGGAATTGGTGGGATGGCAAGGCTACTTGAGCCAAGGAAACTCGCTCGATGGTTTGAAAGTCGGGATTCTTTCCAGCATCAAGTATCGTGAAATGTTCCGAGGCGATGACGCTGCCTATGTACAGAGCTTGGTGACTGCCCTAGTAAACCGAACTCCAAACCAACAAGAGCTCAGTTTCTGGTTGGGACGCTTGCAAGCGACCGGTTCGGCAGAGACTGTTGCGCGTGAAATATTGGATCAACGGCGCTAAGGTATGGTCCAATCGTCTCGATTTCCTTTTGACCTTTTGGGGGTGGATTCGTCGACCCATGCAAGGCGAGGACGCTTGCATCTCACCCACGGTGTTGTCCAAACTCCTGCATTCATGCCTGTGGGAACGCAGGGAACCGTGAAGGGGTTGACCATAGGCCAGGTAGCAGGGACCGGAGCGGATATTCTGCTGGGGAATACCTACCACTTGGCGCTGCGTCCTACCTCCGAACTCATTGCGGAACTAGGAGGGCTGCACCAATTCATCGGCTGGGACAAACCCATCCTCACCGATAGTGGCGGCTTTCAGATATTCTCGCTAGGGGATTTGAATCAAGTCACCGAGGATGGTGCGACGTTCAAATCGCATTTGAATGGTGCCAAGATCCATCTGCGTCCCGAAGACTCCATTCGAATCCAGCAGGAGCTCGGTAGCGACGTCGCGATGGTCCTCGATCATGTGATCGCATTGCCTGCTGAAAAATCTGTGGTCCTCGACGCTATGCATCGCAGTATCCGGTGGGCGGAACGGTGCA
Organism: Brakhagea slesvicensis; assembly: GCF_052161625.1. Taxonomy (GTDB): domain Bacteria; phylum Planctomycetota; class Planctomycetia; order Pirellulales; family Pirellulaceae; genus JBKCUI01. The sequence goes on along the minus strand of NZ_CP197412.1, from coordinate 5,704,135 downwards.
AACGATTCGCATCTCGCCAGGATCAAGCGTTGTTCGCGATCGTACAAGGTGGCCTCGATATCGAACTCCGACAGCAGTGTGCAGAGGGATTGGTCGCGATCGGTTTCGATGGTTACGCCGTGGGTGGACTGAGCGTTGGCGAGCCGCCCGAAGAGATGCTTCGAGTGCTCGATGGCATTTGTCCTGCTTTGCCGATCGACCAACCTCGTTATTTAATGGGAGTAGGAACTCCGATCGATTTGGTAGAAGGTGTCGCGAGGGGCATCGACATGTTCGATTGCGTCATGCCAACTCGAAACGGACGAAACGCGCTAGCGTTTACGGCAGATGGACCGCTCCGGATGCGCAACAGTTGCCACACTCGCGATGAGCGACCCATCGAAGAGGATTGTCCCTGCTTGGCGTGCAAACACTCGCGCGCATATATCCGCCATCTCTTCATGTGCGATGAAATGCTAGGACCAACACTGTTGTCGATTCACAATCTGACCTTTTATCAACGACTGATGGCCGCTGCGCGTTCGGCAATCGAAGAGAATCGCTATGGCGCATTTTTGGAAGAGCAGCGAGTGAGACTGACGCCGAAAAAGTCGTCGGAGTAGCCCCGTCACGGCGCCAGAGACAAGGAGTCCTAAAGAGACTGCCGGCGTCGAATCGCTTCGGTTACTTCATCCAGGAGAGTAAGTCGTCCGCCATAGGTGCGTCGAAGATTCTCGGGGGTGAAGGTAGAGTCCATCGGTCCCCAGGCCACGGCTCGCACGTTGAGCAAGATCAGCCAGTCGAAGTACTCAGGGACGGTATGCAAATCATGATGGACCACCAGGATCGTCTTGCGATTCTGTTGCAACGATCGCAGAACTTCGATGATCGACTGCTCGGTGGCGGCGTCGACTGCTGCGAAGGGTTCATCCATCAAATAGACATCTGCCGATTGCACCAATGCCCGGGCTAGAAACGTGCGCTGTTGTTGGCCACCTGAGAGTTGGCTGATCTGCCGGGAAGCCAGCTCTGCAATTCCTACTTGCTCGAGCGCCTCCATGGCTTGCTGGCGATGCTTGTGCTGCACGGGGCGAAACCAACCGATCTTGCGGTAAAGCCCCATCAAAACAACATCAAGCACCGAAGCTGGAAAATCCCAATCGACCGACTCTCGCTGGGGGACATAGGCGACGCGCGGTAGTTGCCCTTCCATCGGTTTGCCCTCCAGCCGAATATCACCGCTGACCCGTGGGATCAAGTTCATCATGGCCTTGATCAAGGTGCTTTTGCCAGCGCCGTTGGGGCCCACCAATCCGACCAAGGCGCCGGAGGGGATGCCAAGACTGATTTCCCACAAAACAGGCTTGCGCTGGTAAGCGACGGTCAAGTCGGAGATGGCGATAGCGGGCGTGTCGCTCGGTGGATTGGGGGGGGAAACCGTCATCACGAAACCACTCCACGAATAGCCGGATGGCGATTCTCCATGCTGGACACGGTAGGTTCGGAAGGAGAGGCCGCAGAGCCCCCTAATGCCTCGACGATGGTGCGAGCATTATGTTCCATCATGCCAAGATACGAGTCGGTGGGGGGGGCGTTCCCCATCGCATCGGTGTAAAGGGTTCCGCCGAGAGCCACGTCCCAACCCTTCTGCTTCGCTCCCTCGCGAAGCGATTGCACTCCCTTTTCCGGAACGCTGGACTCAATGAATACAGCTGGGACTTTTTGATCGACGATTAAGGACACCAGTTCTTCGATCCGTTTAAGTCCTGCTTCCGAGGTGGTCGAGATGCCTTGAATTCCCTCCACACGGATTTTGTATTGCTTGCCGAAATACTGAAATGCATCGTGCGAAGAAATGAGAATCCTCTGCGACGCGGGAATGGATTGCATCCATTCCGAGATCTGGGTGTTGAGTTGCTGCATCTTTTGACGGAGCGCTGCGCCTCGGCCGACGATTTCGTTTCGGTGATCCGGTAAGAGATTCACGATCGCCTCTTCCATTTGGAGAGAGACCATCTCCCAAAGAGTTAAGTCCATCCAGCAATGGGGATCCATCGCCGAGTCACCTTCGCCGTGACCAAGCAGTCGGTCTGGAGGGAGTTGGTCGCACAAAGGAATTCGTGGGGAGTTGTCCGACTTTTTCTCCAGCACATCCCCCATGCGGCCCTCCAGCTTCAGGCCGTTGTAGAGGACTAGCGATGCGCGCAGAATGCTGCGGACGTCATCCGAACTGGGACGATACAGGTGGGGATCCACTCCAGGACCGATCAATTGCTCGACCGTCGCCAACTCCCCTACAAGTGTCTTGGCGACATCGGCGATCATGCCTGTCGTAGCAACAATCACCGGCCTTCGAGCTGAAAGCTCGCGCTGGTCGGAGGACCGGGAGGGGCATCCGGCTAGCAGGATCCAAGAGGCACTGGTGATTCCGAACGTTCGGCGGTGAATGGGATGGTGAAGGGTATTCTGTGGTGCTTGCTTCATAATAAGGATTGGAGATCGGAAAGTCCGATCGGTTCTTTCGATGCAAAGGGCTCGCCGTAGCGAGTGCCGATCGCTTTGCCCCAGAAGCCTGCTTCCTCGCGATAGCGTTCAATAAAAGGCTCTTCCGGGACGGGGCGACCGGTGACGAATTGGCTTTGGTACGCTTCGATCGCGGCCGCTTTTGCTTTCCAGTGTAAAGAAATATCGACGACAAAGGCGGGTTGCGGAACGAGTTTCAAATGGATGCAGAAGTAATAAAAAATACGTTGGGGATGGAACGGCTCACCGGGAATGTCGCTTTTGGTCAGTTTGCTCCAGAATCGAGCAGCTTCGACCAATTCCGTTGCTGCGACGTGGTCCGGGTGGGCGTCCGACCAGTAGGGTGCAAACAGCCACTTTGGGCGGGTCAACCGAAAGATGCCAGCTAAGAGACGCCGATTCTCGAGGGTCGGTTCGAGAAAGCGATTGCGCAGTCCAAGATTGTAACGCCATGGATGGCCGAGCATCTCATTGGCGTGCGCGGTCTCGCTGGCCCGGATCTCGGGCGAACCGAATGGGGTGGGTTCGCCATTGGTGAGATCTAAAATCCCAACCCTTAGGCCTTTCGCGATGAGCATGGCGATGGTCCCTCCCATTCCGAGCTCTGCATCGTCGGGATGGGGGGCGATGACCAGAACATCCAGCGGGCTTGGGGGGATAGAAAGACCGGGATACTCTGGTGCAATGTTCATCGATTGGAATCAAGCAGATGTTTTTGGATTTGATATAGGATTCGATCGGCCACAAGCCCCTTCGGTCCAGCGACTTGTTCGACGATTTCTCCGTCTCGTTTGATGATTTCCACCGCATTGTCGGGGGAGTTCATCGCCTCCGCGCTGTTGGAAACGATCATGTCGCAACGTTTCTTCGCCATTTTAACGATCGCGCGAAATCGAACATCCTCGGTTTCGAGTGCGAACCCGACGACCCATTGATCGACCCGTTTGAGGGCTCCCAGTGTCGCAACGATATCGGGTGTTTCACGGAGGGAGAGTTGAAGTCCTTGTCCTGTTTTCGAGAGCTTCTGGGGGGCGATTTCGATCGGCATATAGTCGCACGGGGCTGCGGCGCCGATGAGCCCATCGGCCATCGCAAACGCGGATTGTGTCGCCTCAAGCATTTCCTGGGTGGAGACTACGTCGATTACGGTCGCATCGGGCGGATAATCGACTTGGACGGGCCCGGATATCACAGTGACTTGGTGGCCCAATCGAAGGGCGGAATCGGCAAGGCAAGCCCCCATTTTTCCGCTGGAGGAGTTGGTGAGGTAGCGTACGGGATCCAGGTACTGCCTTGTTGGGCCGGAGGTAATCACGATGTGAGCCATGAATCGACGCTACGACTCCTCGCGAATCAACAGAGCCATGCATGCCTCGAGGATGGCATCGGGTTCCGACATTCTACCTTCGCCCGATCGACGACAGGAAAGCCAACCCGAGTCGGGGCCGACGAAGTGAACGCCATCGTCGCGAAGTTGTTGAACATTGCGCTGCACCGACGGCTTCGACCACATCGCAGCGCTCATTGCGGGGGCCATCAACACAGGGCATTCGGTCTGGAGATAGAGAGTCGGCAACAGTCCGTCTCCGAGCCCATGGGCACAAGACCCGAGAATGTGGGCGGTCGCCGGGGCAATCACGAATAAGTCCGCACCGTCGGCTAGTTGAATATGAGGACCCAACGGAAATCGGCTGTCGAAGCTGTCGACAACGGGAGCCTCGCCGCAAAGCGCTGCGAGCGCCGCTCGTCCGATAAAATGCTCTGCCGACGGGGTCATGGCAACCGAGACGCGGTTGCCGCGTTGAACAAGCCTGCTAACGAGCGTCGCCGTTTTGTAAGCCGCGATACCGCCAGATATTCCAACAACAATGCGATGCGCCATAAGAGCGAATTCGCATTACAGGTCGCCGGAATCCAAATCCAGCAATTCGCCCAAATCTGCGGTTTCGCTGAGAACCTTCAGCTCTCCATTGGTCGTCAAGAAGATTTTGTCCTGAAGGATTTCATGGATCACAATCTCCATCTTGTCGTCGGAGTTCATATCGACCAAGGGACGGCTGCCGCGATTGAGCTGTACAAGCCTCTTTTGGATCAACGTCGAGAGCTTGAAGCGTCCGCCGACTTTGTTGACGATGGCTTCTTCTTTTAACTCTTCGAGCATGGAATCTTTTCTCCTTGGTATTGCTGGAGCAGTCGATCGATCTGCTCCACCGTGTTGTCGAGTTTTACGTTGATGATCTCGTGTGCGTAGTGATGTCGCATTTCCATCTCGTCCGCCGCGACATCCAACCGCCGCTTGAGAGAATCGTCGGATTCTGTGCCGCGATCCCGAAGCCGTCTTTCCAGTTCTTGCATGGAACCGGGGTGGACGAAAATCGTGATGGCGTCCGCGTAATCTCGAAGCACCGACAACGCACCTTGTACATCGATCTCTAAGATTACCCACTTGCCTTCATTTAGACCAGCCGAAACAGTCTCTTTCAAGGTCCCGTACCAAGTTCCTCGTCCAAAGACCTCTTTGCACTCGAGAAACTCCCCTGCCAGCCGCTTGTTTTCGAACTCCTCACGACTGAGGAACCAATACTCTCTGCCATGCTGTTCCCCTGGACGCGGGAGGCGGGTGGTGGCCGATACGCTCAATGTCAGGGGAAGCGAACTGCGATCCATGAGCTGTTTGACAACCGAGGACTTACCTGCCCCCGAAGGCCCGGAAATAATAATCAGCTTCCCAAATTCCGTCATAGCTGGACCCGAAAATGGCTCTTTTTGTTGGTTTGTCTTGTAAGTTCTATTCTACGATCGAGCTACTCTATGTTTTGCACAAGCTCGCGAATTTGCTCGAGAATTGTCTTCATCGACACGACGCATACGGATATTTCCGCATCGTTTGCCTTCGAGCCAATGGTGTTGGTTTCCCGCCCAAGCTCTTGGATGAGAAAATCGAGCTTCCGACCTTGGCTCTCCGGTGCTCGAAGCACCGTCTCGAACTGATGAAAGTGACTCTCCAGCCGAGTTAACTCTTCCGAAATGTCAGCTTTATCACAGAAAAGTGCGACCTCTCGAACGAATTCGGAAGAATCGAGATCCAATCCCCGGCTCTCGCAAGCGGTCCGAATTCTCTGCTCCAGTTTGCTTTGGTAATCCAAAACCACCTGCGGAGCTCGTCGAGATATGGCATCCCGAAGCGATCTTAGGTCTCCCAAATATTCCTGGAATTTGTTGGACATGGCCTCCCCCTCTGCCCGTCGCATCTCCTGCAGATCCTGGAGAGCCTTCGTGCAAACTTCCCGGATTGCTTGCTCCAACTCGGGATTGTCCCCCGGTTTGGGGGTGTCCAAGACACCGGGTAACGCCATAAACCCACTGATATCGGGGTGGAAGGGAAGAAGCATGGCGTCGGAGGCTTCCTTCGCTGCCCGAAGATAAGCCTGAAGCACCGGCTGGTTGACGAACGCCGATTCTTCCACGTCGCTGGATGTCACGCGGACGAATAAACTGACACTTCCCCGTTTGAGAAAATCCCGAGCAAGTCCTTCCAGATCGGTCTCGATGGGGGCGGCCAAGTCGGAAAGCTTGGAAATGATTTTCAAAAAACGGTTGTTAACCGTTCGGATCTCCACCTCGATGGCATAGCCGCCAATTCGCTTCGAAGACTCGCCATGACCGGTCATGCTCAGCAGCATCGGAACGCCTGCCGAAAAAGGGAACGAGAGGAATAGCTCGGCATAAGTAGGGCCAGGGAGAGCGAGGAGCAATCGTTTAAGAAACTACGGTTTTGGTTCCGTGGAAGTTCCCGCTGGATTCGCCGGTGCCGATCCATCCGCCGGAGCCGGTGCATCCGCAGCCGGAGGGTTTGCAGCGGGTGGGTTTGCAGCGGGTAGATTCGCTGGCGGAAGATTAGCCGCAGGTAAATTGAGAGCGGGGGGTTCGCTTGTTGGAGCAGGCGTTTCGGCGGAGCCAGCAGCCGGGAGCGGGCTAACAGCTGGGAGCGGGCCAGTCGAAGGTGGGCCAGTCGAAGGTGGGGCAGGAATTGCTTCCCCTTCTTTGGGGCCGATCGAGAGGGCTCCGGCACCGGAGGTGGTGGTGACGCTCGGATCCGCTTCGATATCCAGCGTTTCAGGCAAATACCACCAACAAACAAAAGCGCACAAACAGATCCAAAGCAATACCGAGACGGCCGTGATCCGAGTGAAGATATCACCTGCCTTGACGCCAAAAGCGCTCGAGCCCCCGGCACCCCCCAACGCACCGGTGAGCCCGCCACCGCGTCCTCGCTGGAGAAGAATGATCAAAATGATAAACACCGAGAGAAGAAACAGCAGCGGTCCAAAAATGTATTGCGATAGCTGGAACGCGAAAAACGGGGTAGGCACGGAAAGTAGCTCCTTCGACTCGAAATTCTTACCAAACTCTGGCTCCAACCGGTTTTTTAGCAGAATTTCTCGGACTTGTTGAGAGCCGTTTCCATTTCTGACTGTTTTCTTGGGGTGCGACCTTCGAGCACGACATTTCGTCACCCAATCCAACCCTCAGGTCGTTGACATGCCACGGGAGTCTGTTACGCTTCCGACTTACGTAGTTTACGCAAAGCCCCTAACCGGTAGATTTTGCCAAGCATTGGTTAACCAGGCGAAAGCACCGCAAGGAGCGTCGAAATCGGTTTTGACGCGAGTGGTCCATATTGATTCAGGATGTACATCGTGGCGTTGCGTGGATCCATTTACTGTTCCCTAGGGAGGATGTTACGAATGATTAAGGTACGATTGGCATCGTTGGCCTTGGCAGCTGTTGTTGCCTCGAGCTCTTTTGCTTCGGCTTCTTGTGGCGGCCGAGAAGGCTTGCTCGCTAAGCTCCACGCACGCAAGGCTTCTTGCTGCGAGCCAGCTCCAGTTTGTGCACCTGTATGTGCACCAGCACCTGTTTGCGCACCAGCTTGCGAACCAGCTCCTGTTTGCTGCGAACCAGCTCCAACCTGCGGTGGCCGTCAAGGTCTTCTCGCTCGTTTGAAGGCTCGCAAGGCTGCTAAGTGCTGTGCTCCAGAGCCAACCTGCTGCGAACCAGCTCCAGTTTGTGCACCTGTATGTGCACCAGCTCCAGTTTGCGCACCAGCTTGCGAACCAGCACCTGTTTGCTGCGAACCAGCTCCAACCTGCGGTGGCCGTCAAGGTCTCTTCGCTCGTTTGAAGGCTCGTAAGGCTGCTAAGTGCTGTGCACCTGAGCCAACCTGCTGCGAAACAGCTCCAGCTTGCGGTTGTGCAACCGTTGCAGCTCCTGCTGCTGGATGCGCTTCCTGCGGAACCACCGTTAACGCTGGTGCCGTTCAAGCAACCGAAGCCGCTCCTCCAGCAGCTCCCGCTGCACCAGCAGCTCCTGCTGCTCCAGCATCCGCTAGCGACGCGAAGCCAGCTGCTTAATGTCGTTTGCTCGGTACTGGTTCTTCCAGTTACCACCAACCCAATCAAAAAAGACCGAGGTGCAACCACCCCGGTCTTTTTTTTGTTTGGGCCTTCGAAAATAGTTCTTCACACTTCTTGCTTCCCGCATCGAGGAAGATGATTAAACTCTCCAAGATCGTTCTGTGATGAACCTCCCGCCGCCGTTTCTCCAATCCAACTTGTCCTTGTGCGTGACCTAGATCCGAACCCTCCTGACCGCACCGCATTGTCCCCTTCATGGAAGAGGTTCATTTCGGTCTGCGTGGTATTCCACTTCCTTCTTCTTTGGACCGTTTACTCCTCGAACTGGAGACGATCGGCGACGCAAGATCGTTGGTTAACAACGTTTCACCCCTATCTGTTTGGTCTGGGGCTGGGTACGGAGATGATTTCGATCGATTGGGGGCGAGCGCCCGAAGCTGATTTGCCTTGCCGCCTTATCCTTCAATACGAAGACAAGGCGTTGATTTATCTGGATTCCCGAACGTTGACTTGGGATCGACTCAAACAAAGACAGTTGCTCGGAATATTGGTCTCTACCATCGATTCCGTGGATGACGAAAGCGTTACGCAAATCCTCGCATCCGTTATGGCCCATGCAGAGAAAATTCAAGGCAATGGGTTCGAACTGGTTCGAATCGAACGGATTTCGGACCCCGAAGTTGGTTACGAAGAGATCTATCGCGCGGCGATCATTCGAGACGATTCGGGACCGCTGCGATTCATCCCGGCCTTGGAACCCCAACGTACGATGCGACGCGTGATCGAAACGGGAGGCCCCAAGTCATGAATCGATGGCTGAAACTTTTCAGCGACTGGAATCGCTTCTGGTTTCGAGAGGACGTGGACGTGCATTCCTCCACGATTCGAATCGGACTTGGGATCGCGTCGATGTTTGCATTCATCGGACATATTCTCTTCGCCGAGGCGTGGCTTGGATCGGATGGGTGGCTTAATCCCGCCTCGGGCCTCTATTTGGTCGGGCAAGGTGTCGAGGGGACGGGGGCCGAATACCGATGGTCGATCTTCTATACCTATCCAAACTTGCTCGTTCCCCTCAGTTGGGTCGGAGCAGTCGTGTCGGGCCTCCTCGCCGCTAGCATCGCGCCTCGCGTCTGTGCGTTGGTTGCGTTCGTTTTGCTCGCCATGTTGCATCATCGCGCACCTCTTTTCATGGGGCGAGGCGACTCTCTTGTTCTCCCCTTTTTGCTCTACAGCTTGCTCCTACCGTCGACCGGATTGCTCCCCTTCGCCAAACGGGGGAGTGTCCTCAAACCCTCTTCCACTCCATGGAAACGGGAGCTGGCGACGCTGGGGCTTCGATTGATGCAGGTCCACTTTTTCCTTTGGTTCTTGTTCAGTCTCACTACCATGCTTGGAAACGAAGGTTGGTGGACAGGAGAAGCGGTTCGACAGCTTCTCGCCGACGCGCAGGGCTGGCTCCCCACATCGTGGGCGACCGTGACAGTGGCCGAGTGGATAACGCATGGTGTCATCCAGATTCAGATTGCGTTTCTATTCTGCATGCTGTTCCCATCCCTTCGCGTCATCGCTTTCGGGTTGTTCGTCCTCTTTCTCACAGCAGCGCTTCTCGTGATTGGTGACTGGCAATACGTTATCATCTTGGCAGGCGTATCGTTGCCGCTGTGGGTTGGAAGCCGGTGCTTATCATCGAACCCACAGGACGTTTAGTTCCACGTTGATCTCAATTCTCTCCTCGGACCAATCCTTCCTATGAGTCGCAAAAATCCTAAAGGGAAGCCCGAGCCGACAGCTTCCCAATTCCACCGAAGAGCCTTTGCAAGCGGTCTCGCTGCCGCGGCTGCATTGCCCGGGGCTTTAGCAAGCCGCAGCATTGCCACCGCACCCGCGCACACGGTTGCCCCCGAATCCAATCCAATCGACAAGACCATGCCAAACTTTCGCTTCTGTCTCAACACCAGCACCATCCACGGCGAAATCATTCCGATCGAGAAACAGATCGAAATCGTTCAAACTGCAGGCTACGACGGCATCGAGATTTGGCTCCGCGATGTGGACAAATTCGTTCAAGGAGGTGGGACGATCGCGGATTTGCGAAAGCGAATCGACAATGCTGGACTGCGGGTCGAGAGCGCGATCGCCTTCGCGAACTGGATCGTGGACGACGAGGCGAAACGCAAGCAAGGGTTGGAGCAAGCCAAACGGGAAATGCAGATGGTCCTCGATTTGGGCGGGACGCGGATTGCAGCGCCGCCAGCTGGCGCCACCAACGGAGATCGACTGGATCTCGATCTAGCAGCGGACCGATACCGATCCCTCCTCGAGGTCGGAGCGCAAGTCGGTTGTTTGGCACAGCTCGAAGTCTGGGGCTTCTCGAAAAACTTGTCTCGTTTATCCGAAGTCCTTTACGTTGCAGCGCAAGCCCAACATCCAGATGCTTGTATCCTGCCTGACATCTATCACCTCTATAAAGGGGGATCTCGATTCGAGGATTTAAAGTTCCTGGCCGGACACAAAGTCCATGTCTTGCACATGAACGACTACCCCAATCTCCCTCGAGAGTCGATCAATGATGCCGATCGTGTTTACCCAGGCGACGGAATCGCTCCGATTGCCGACGCGCTCAAAACGCTGATCAGCAGCGGCTTCCAAGGAGTCCTGTCCCTGGAGCTCTTCAATCGCGCGTACTGGTCACAAGATCCCTTGGTCGTCGCGAAAGCCGGTTTGGCGAAAATGAAACAATCCGTTGCGGCGCTTTGATTGGGTGACCTTCGGTCGATCTGCCGGTTCCTCTCCATCAATGGACGATTTTCCATGCGAAGCTCTCTGTTTTCGGCCGTCCTGATCATGACTTCGACTCTGCTTTACGCCGAGTCGCTATCCCGTGCCATAGCAAGTTCGTTGGATGGGACCGATGTGAAGCGCCCGAACATCTTGCTGCTCCTAAGCGATGATCACAGCTATCCTTTCTTGAGCTGCTACGACGATCGAAACATTCGGACACCCAACATCGATCGCCTCGCGAAAGAAGGATTCGCATCGCATCGATTCTTTACAGCTTGTCCTCAATGCGTTCCATCGCGAGCGGCGCTCATGACGGGCAAGTCGCCAGTGGCGGCGCGCATGACACGTTTCTCCTCGCCGTTGCCTGCCGATCAAATCACCTTGCCGGAAATCCTGCGAGATCAAGGCGGTTACTACACGGGGATTTGTGGCCGGTCCTATCATCTCGATGGATCGGTCGGACGAGGAAACGATGTTGCGGATTCGATCCTTCGCGAAAACAACTTGAGGACCTTTGAAAAGCGAGTTCATTTCCTAAAAGGCTGTGGCGATGAAGCGGTTCCGGGAACCATCCAAGAGTTTCTCGATGGTCGCCCAGAAGACCAACCATTCTTTTTGTGGGCGAATTTCAGCGATCCGCATCACGTTTGGAATGCCCCACCAACTTGGCGTCCCAACCCAAAGGAGTTGAGCTTGCCGGCGCATTGGCCGGACATCCCCGAAATGCGCGAGCAGTTTGCGGACTACTGTGCGGAAGTGAATCGATTGGACGATACGGTGGGTAAGGTTCTGGCCGTGATGGAAGAGCGAGGATTGTTGGAGAACACCCTTGTCGTGTTCCTCGGCGATAATGGTGCTGCATTGCCCCATGGCAAGGGATCGCTTTACGATCCGGGATCCAATGTCCCATTTGTCATGTGTGGCCCCGGAATCTTGAAGGCATCGCAGTCCAGGAATTTGCTCAGTGGCGAGGATGTTGCCCCAACCTTGCTGGAGGCGGCTGGCCTCCCTATTCCGAACTCGATGTCGGGCGTCAGTTTTTGGGCGCTTGCTACCGGAGCTGATTATCAGCCGCGGCGGCATGTGTTTATAGAACGTGGCCCGCACGGATCAGCTCCCGTCTCCGTGAATATGGCTTCCAGTGGATACGATCTGGGACGAGCGGTGCGGAGCGATCGGTTCAAGTTCATTTACAATTGCACCCCGTGGTTACCCTATTCCCCGGTCGATTCTGCATCGGGACCTGCCTGGACTGCAATGAAAAAGCAGAATGAGGAAGGTACGCTGCTTGAGAATTGGAAAAATGCCTATTTCACAGTCCCGCGTCCTGTCTATGAACTGTATGACTTGGAGTCCGACCCATCCGAACTTCATAATCTCGCAGGGAAGCCCGAATTTGCCGAGTTCGAAGATCAACTCCGCCGAGCGCTGACGGAAAAGATGATTCTTGACTTCGATTACTTGCCGCTACCAGAGCCTTATTCCGATTCGTCGCGGCGTACGCGGCAACAATCCGGGCGGACGCAAGGCGGATCGGAGGCCGATCCAGCGCGTGTTAAGCGTTTTCACGAATTGGACCGGGACGCAGATGGCAAACTCTCTCCCAGTGAGTTTCGCGTGAATCGAAATCCAGAGGAGGCGTTGCGTTGGTTTAGTCAACGAGACGTCAATCAAGATGGATTTGTCGACCTTCGCGAATACGCGCCACGCTCTCCACTGAGCCGGCCTTAATGACTCGGAAGCATCGTCTGTGACTTGTACCAAGAAACGAGGGTCACCAAGCGAGCGACGACGAAGCCGCTGCAGGTTTGCGCCCTCCATCATGGTCGAATGCGTCGCAGGCGATCATTCTGGCCCCCTTCGCCCCCGGCTTAGGGGAAAAGGGCTGGGGTTGAGGGGGAGAATGTGCAATGTCATAAGCTTGGTTCATTATTCGGAAACAGGTACTAACCTAATCCAGTCTCGTGCGGGTGTGACCGGCTCATCCTCGGAATGATCGCTTTGACCGAGGAATGCTGCTGCAAGATGTTATGGAAGCATTTCTTGGGTCGTCTAAATATTTTCGCCTCTCGCATCCAGGTGGAGAATAAGGGCAGAACTTGGTTGCTGCGAAAAGGAGATAGGCGACTTAAAACCGAGGTTTGTGCAGCGACTCATGTAGTAACCCAACATGGATCAACAGGATGGACAGGATAACACCTTTGTTTTCTGAAGATCCTGTGCATCATGTCCATCCATGTTCCTGACCGTTCCTCCAATCAGCCGATTCTCACTAGGGCGTGACCGGCCCATCCTCGTGGCTTGGTTCACTATTCGGAAACAGGTACTAACCCAATCCAGTCTCGTACTTCAAGATTGGGTGCAAACCCACAGAGATCACATCTCTTTCGCCGCGTTTTCTTTCGTCCCTACCGGGACTACGAACGCAATGCGATCGAGCAAAAGGGGAAGGCACCTACTTCACTCGGTTCGTTGATCCGATCGAAATATCCGATTCATGGAGCTGCTTGCGCATTCAGACGTGTACGCCTATCGGCTGACTGTTAAACGAAGAGGGGCCACAGTCGGTCCATTCCCACCTGCTCGTCAACAATTCGTTTAACAGTCAGCCGCAGGCGTACACGCACCACCGAAGGTGGAGTCTACGCACGGATCTTCACTTGCTGTTACAAGAAGCTAGCTCCATGCACTCGGTGCATCATCTTGCTCGCAAGCGGCTCTTTGGCCGCCATCTTGCGGCCCCTCGAGCGATAGACTCGGGGGAATTACCCCCACAAAAAAACCATAGAGAAAACGCAGGGAAAACCAACTTCGGTCATCCCCGTGCCCCCGCATCGGCGGACCCGTTTAATGAGTTGGTTTAGTTCTTATTGGTGAACGAGTAACGCCTAATCAGTGAGAATTCCACTTGATAGGGAGGTAAGACAGGTACTCGTTAAGTGGATACAGCTTCCTCATTCAAAAGGGGCGTCGCAAATTGAGTACGACAAAATCTCATCACTCGGTGAGAGTTTTCGTAGTTGGTCGACAAAGCTACGGTGCAATTCTGACGGGCCATAAACCGAACACCGCCCAATCCCCGCTATTATCTTCAAGTATTTGCTTTGCTCATCACGCAAATTGGCGTTTTCAAGCATATTGATAAAATCCGTATACTCTGATTCAGAACACAAACCGCACTTTGCCATTACTTCGACAACAACGAGATGCTGTCCGAAGGTGTCAGATGGATTTAGTTGCATTAATCTCTCAAGGAGCGTAGGAAAATTTGCAGTTTCGTCGGGAGGAAAAGAGTCTCGATTGTTTTTCATGTGTTTCAAAAAGGGGTTAAGCAACGAAGGCCACAAGCTGCATAATCCGCAGGGAAGGCGGTTATGTTTAGATTAAAAATCCTATCGCATAGCCATTGTGGATAATATGGATTAGATAGGCAACCTTCATATTCCCGGATACTACTCTCGAGACATGCCTGATACGATACGACGCAATCTGATTCGCACTGAACAAGATTGATTTTGCCGAACACCTTGCCACAAACTCTTTTAATCAAGTTATTTCCCGATTTCGGAGGATCCATACAAGCGTGGTAAGCGGCGGTGCATTTGTGATAGTCAAATGACCTCCATGCTTCGCATGCTCTACCGCCACGTCTTACGCAGTCCCGATAGGCTGCATCAGCTTCTCTTCTGCATGCTCTCCAGTCGGCGTTACAATTTCGAAGACCGCTTGGATCTTTCGAAATGAGTGGCTCACTAGAAAACAGTTCATAGAGTCCCCATTCACTCCCCTCAAACCCGATTGGATCCCTCCCCATGAACCTACCGGCGAGCCCGCTCATCCACCTAGTCCTGAAGTGATACAGGCCAAGCGTCCCATCCCATTCACGTCCCGTGTAGGTATAGCGATTATTAATCGCAGAACTCGAGAGGACCGACCCTGAAGCATCGAGGATGGTTGGTTGGCCATACGCCGTGTAGGCGTAACGCTCCGCTACGGAGCCTGAAGAAGTGGTTACTGCCGTGATGCTGTACTGCTGGTTGCTTTGGTAGCGCCAAGTCGCAGTGGTGGCTTCATCAGGGGACGGACCAACGCTGGCGTGGATGGAAAGCAAATGGAAGCACTGCCAAGCAGGAGTAGTCGCTTCGGTGCAACCGAAGGTTGCATTTGGCTCTCCTGTGCGGGGGCGCGCGGAGCGGAGCTCTGGAGATGTTTCAAGAATGGCGTATTGGGGGTGCATAGCGGCTATTGTAACCAATCCCAACGCCGCTTGCAGCGATTGCGAACCGAGGATTGCATCCTCGATAATTCTGGCCCCCTTCGCCCCCGGCTTTGCGGGGGAGAAGGGCTGGGGATGAGGGGGAGAATGTGCAATGTCATAAGCTTGGTTCGATGCACTGGACGGGTAGTAAACCGATCCGGTGATGTGCCTCAAGCTTCGGTGCATTCTAATGCTTATCACATCTACTTCGCCGCGTTTTCTTTCGTCCCTAACGGGACTGACGCGATGATCATCCCCATACCCAGCCTTGAAAGGCTGGGCTATTCTCTGCCGTCCCTACCGGGACTAAAAGACCTATGCGATCGAGCGAAAGGCGAAGGCATCATCCTGCTCGCAAGCGGCTCTTTGGCCGCCATCTTGCGGCCCCTCGAGCGATAGACTCGGGGGAATTACCCCCACAAAAAAACCATAGAGAAAATGCAGGGAAAACCAACTTCGGTCATCCCCTGCCCGCGCATCGGCGGATCCACTTAATGAGTTGGTTTAGTTCTTATTGGTGGACTAGTTGATGTCTACCTTGATTCCGCCGAGCAGTTGTTGTAGCGATTGTGAATCAACATCTATTGAATCTCTTGATATTGCCAATTCGGAAAGCGAGGTAGAGTTTGCGAGTGGGACGAACCATGATTGGAGAAGTCTAGTCCGATTCGATTCCACAACGATTTTACGAAGGCGAGGAATTTTTGCAATTCGTAAAAGCCCTGCTGCGGTTAAATCCGAGTTTTCGATAACCAACACTTCTAACGTCGTACACGACTGAAGTAGATCCATGAATGAGTCCACATTTTGACATTTGTAGAATTGTACTGTATTTAGGTTTTCTAGCATTTCAACGAATCCAGGCTCGATTTCACCTAGATTGCCACTGATGTCAATTTTGCGAATATTAATAAAAGTCTCTCGTGAAGAGATTGCACCGTTCCAGTCAGATGGATTTAAAATGACTATCGTGTCTGTACGGCCTTGCTCAACTGATTCGATTTGTTGACGAATCGTTGTGGACCTAGTGTTAATTGAGCAGCTCGCGAGCGAGGCAATCACCAGAAGCAGAATGGCCCCGTGTGCATTCATGTGCGCTACCATACAGCCCCGGGGAAAGTAACAACCGGTCTCCAAGGATTTGACCACCAGTCAAACCAATTAGGCGGAACCGTCGGATCAAACGTGGGGCTATTTGGGCGTGGACTGCCAATCAATAAATCACCCCGTCTTAGTTTACGTTTACAACATTCAATAACCTGTTGGTCCGAGGGTGTGAATGGTGTCAATGGGCTTTGGCGCCCATCGCTATTCAAGCATCCTCCACACCATCGCCCTTCGCGATCATTGTGTAGGGCTTGAACCGTATTCACCCAATTTTGCGTTCCGGAATACCACTGAGCTATGTCGCGTCCATCCTCGAGACATGCTGCGCATGCACAGCCAAGGTATGTAGCCATCAATCCACCTGCTATGCAGTGACGTAAAGCACTGTTTTTACGATCCGGCAACCCAGCTGCAGGTTCGCGGGCCTTCACCTCAATAGTATTGGCAAGATCATCACCAAACCATGAACCTACAAATCGTCCACCGGATTTGCATCCGAAACACTCAACATAACAACGCGACTTTGCCCATGAGGCTGCGTGAGCAGTTAGAAATGTGCCGGGCGTGGACGGGTCACTTGCACCTGTACTTTTTTCACCGTCTTTTGGAGGTACCTGACCGTCCCATCTGAAAGTTCCGAGAGGATCCATCCAGTATAACGGATTAGATACCACATATTCCACAATACTGAACTGCCCAGATGCATACCCGATCGGATCTCTCCCCATGAACCTTCCTGCGAGCCCACTCATCCACCTCGCTCGGAAGTGATACAGGCCTAGCGTCTGATCCCATTCACGGCCCGTATACGTGTAGCGATTATTAATCGCAGAACTCGATAGGACCGAGCCTGAAGCATCAAGGATGGTTGGCTGGCCGTAGGCCGTGTAGGCGTAGCGTTCGGCTACGGAGCCTGAAGAAGTAGTTACCGCGGTGATTGAGTATTGCTGGTTGCTTTGGTAGCGCCAAGTGGCAGTGGTGGCTTCATCAGGGGACGGACCAACGCTGGCGTGGATGGAATGCACATGGAGGCACTGCGAAACAGGAGTAGTCGCTTCGGTGCAACCGAAGGTTGCGTTTGGCTCTCCCGTGCGGGGGCGCGCGGAGCAAAGCTCTGGAGATGTTTCAAGCATGGCGTTTTGGGGGTGCATGGCAAATATTGTAACCAATCCCAACGCCGCTTGCAGCGATTGCGAATCGAGGATTGCATCCTCGAAAATTCTGGCCCCCTTCGCCCCCGGCTTTGCGGGGGAGAAGGGCTGGGGATGAGGGGGAGAATGTGCAATGTCATATGCCTGGTTCGCTAGTCCGAAACAGGTACTAACCCACTGGGGTCCCGTGCTTCAAGCTTCGGTGCAAACCCGCAGAGATCACATCGATTTCGCCGCGTTTTCTTTCGTCCCTACCGGGACTGACGCGATGATCATCCCCATACCCAGCCTTGAAAGGCTGGGCTATTCTCTGCCGTCCCTACCGGGACTAAAAGACCTATGCGATCGAGCGAAAGGCGAAGGCATCATCCTGCTCGCAAGCGGCTCTTTGGCCGCCATCTTGCGGCCCCTCGAGCGATAGACTCGGGGGAATTACCCCCACAAAAAAACCATAGAGAAAATGCAGGGAAAACCAACTTCGGTCATCCCCTGCCTCCGCATCGGCGGATCCACTTAATGAGTTGGTTTAGTTCTTATTGGTGAACATCCATCTGCACCGCAGCCATTTGCGTCAAAAAACATTCAACGTGCGATCTCAAAACTGATTCAAGCTACTCTCGATCCCACAGCTTTTTCGTTCGAAAAATCACCTTTGGCAATGCAATCTAGTTTTTGCACGGGGCGCGTCGTGTACGCTCACAGAGAAACTCGCGCCGCACCATCAACTCGCCTAATAGCGCCGAGTTCTCGAACGCTTTTTTCCAAAATGTTCTGCAGCGCCGAAGCTCAACGCGGATTTCCAGAATGTTCTGCAGAGCCGGACCGCAAGAAATCATAGATTAATGCATTGGCATCTCCCACGACGTGAAAGCTATTTGAATTTCTTGCATAAACAACCCTATTGGGCGAGTTTTCGTCCAACAGTAGTCGATTGTATTGCGTTGAAGGATCAAATTCAAAGTCAACGACTACTCTTACCTTAAGCCCCTCGAAAGATTCCCCAGAAATTCTCTTCCCGAACTTCTCATATTGGATCGCAAGGTCGTTCCAACCGCTTGGCCATTTACCGTCATTTTGTTGCATAAAATCAATCAACATCACAGCCGCAGCGTACTGCGCGTAACCGTCCGATAGACTGTCTAAATTTCTCCTGATCGAATTCAAGCCGCAAAAACACACAAACGCAATGACTATAACTAAGAAAAGCGACTTTAAACCAACTCGTCTCATGAAGTTATTTCCACCTACCTGGTTCCCGATTTGGTAAGCACCTAAACTCCCAAGCATTGCAGGACCGTCGCATCAAGCATTTCATGTAACTTTCAGTTCCAATGGGCTGGTAGAAAACTCCAGTTCCCCAATTGCACCTGTCGCTGCAATCCGGCTTTTCAAAGCAGCCACACTTCATTCCAGAACAGTTTTTTTCTTTCCACGACTTTACTCCGGCTTCTAAGAGTTGCCTCGTAAACCAACCGCAATTATGGTAATACGAGTAAGGAGTGTCCTTAATCTCGTTCCACCCAGCGGCTATCGCATTCGAATCCAAGCAGTCGAGGCATAGTTTCGAGATAGGTTTAAGTTTTGGATCTACGGGCCGAGTTTCCTGAGGAAAATCTACTGGGCCCCCTTTATAGACTGAGTAGTAGGCACCGTCGCACTCCAGCGATGAATGGGATCCAGACGCAGTGTCGTCCGAATTCCAAGTGTACAAACAACACTTCAAGCCACTCGGATCTATTCTACCAACAGCGTTCCCGCGAAAAACAGCGTAGATACTCCATTTGCTCCCCTTAAAACCAATCGGATCCCTCCCCATGAACCTTCCCGCGAGCCCGCACATCCACCTCGCACGGAAGTGATACAGCCCAAGCGTCTGGTCCCATTCGCGTCCTGTGTAGGTGTAGCGATTATTAATCGCGGAACTCGAGAGGACCGAGCCTGAACCATCGAGGATGGTTGGCTGGCCGTAGGCCGTGTAGGCGTAGCGTTCGGCTACAGAGCCCGAAGAAGTGGTTACCGCCGTGATGCTGAACTGCTGGTTTCTGTGCAGATAGTAAATCGTTCCGCTAGTTCCAGCCGCCTTGCGCACCACCGGTTCGTCGATGTAGCTAGCGACCACATAGCGATGCGTTGGTGAGCTAGGAGCATCCCCGTATCCGTAATCGGCGATCGTCTGCTGGTCCTGCTGCACATAGACGAAGGAACCGGAGGTTCCTTGTCTCGCTACGCGTCTTCCGAGTGCATCGTACTGGAACGTGACATCGTTCGAGCCGGTGTTGTCCACATCGGCGCTCTTGAGCTTGTTGTCGAAGTCGGGGAGCAGGCCGGAGGCTGGAGGCGAGAGGCTGGAGGAAGAAGTGGAACAATCAGGACAAGTGCAATCAGTATATGGGTGACGCGAGTGGGTCAGGAAATGGGTGCGATTCTGCGCTGTGCCATTGGTGGTGATGCTGTTCCAGTCACCCACACTGGTAAGACTCCACGATTGGGTAAACGTTCCGCTGGCACGGGCGAAGCCGGTGAGACGGTCTTCGTCATCGTAACTGGTGCCTGCTGAAGGTAACACGTAATGGCTCATGGGGAAGGCGTTAGGCGTTAGGCGTTAGACTTTAGGCTTTAGGCTTTAGGAAGACAGGAGACGGTTCGATTGTATCCGAGCGATCGGAAGCCGTGGAGAAATTTTTTCGCATGATAGATTGCTGGTACAGGAATCTCGTTCGAATGACTCTTGAATTCGCATTGTTGCGATGGGGTTTGCTTAGGCTGAAGGCCAAACATTCCACATGGTTGGTAAAGTCCTTGGGGGTTACCCAAGGCTAAGTTGTTCATGGCTTTCATCGAATAGAATGCACGCATCGATGAGAAATTGCGATACTCCAGGAACGGCAGTTGCTTCTGCGCTCGCTCGCCGTCGTTTCGATCGATTCCTACCACCGAACCCCCAGGGGGAACAATTGGAAAGAATCCTCCTCCATCCGATTGGGACGTCATGGCAGTGTTGTTCGATCAGCGACCAAACCGGTTTCTGACGAACCAGATTGATTCATGACGTAGCATCCGCCGTGTGCGGAGGCTTGATCGAGAAAGAGGTAATGGGAGTGCGACATCATCGAGGACTGGTCGAGATCGTTTGCTATGCAGTGGTTTTTGTAATGTTTTCTGGATTGGCGTTGCGCCGAGAGGGGGGGATTTCCCGATGCGCTGCGCAGGAACTGGACCCAGTGGAAGAGGAAGGGAAACCAAAACCGGACGACAAGGGAGAGGAGTCACTCGCGACCCCGACCAAGGTAGAAGTGGAGCCGATTGCAGAGGACCGACAGATAGAACGGCGGTTGCTTCGAATCCTAACAGCCACCGAATGGTTCACTGCACCCGATGTTCGGGTCGACGAAGGGGTAGTGTTCCTCACTGGGATGGCAAGGCGTGAAGAACATAAAAGCTGGGCCTCCGAGTTGGCGCAGAAAACCCAAGATGTGGTCGCGGTAGTGAATCGAATGAACGTGCAATCGACTCCGCTGTGGGACCTTCGACCCGCATGGCGAGAGGCGGAGGACCTGGGTCGCAACCTTCTCCGTTCCGTGCCGTTGATGCTGCTTGCTCTGGGATTGATCCTTCTCACGTGGTTGCTAGCAGGAATCTCGCATCGGCTGGCGAGATTTACATTCGGCGCGAAGCTCAAGAGTCCGCTGCTGGCGGAGGTCGCTGCGCGGGCCATAACATTGATTGTCTTCGTTATCGGTTTGTATGTGTCACTGCGTATCTCGGGGTTGACTCAAATCGCAGCGACTTTGTTGGGTGGTACTGGATTGATAGGACTGATCATCGGTATCGCATTTCGCGATATCGCGGAGAACTTTCTCGCCAGTGTCCTCATTAGTGTTCAGCGTCCGTTTTCACTGGGCGATCTCATCGAAGTTGGAACAAACATGGGATTTGTTCAAAGCGTGACGATGCGAGGTACCCTGATGATGACGCTGGAAGGAAACCATTTGCAGATCCCGAATTCCATTGTTTACAAAAGTATCATTCGCAACTTAACATCCAATCCGAATGTTCGACTGCAGATCGACATTGGAATTGGATACGACGATTCCATCAGCAATGTCCAGCAAGTCATCTTGAAAGTTCTGCAGGATCACGAAGCCGTGTTGGAACATCCGGAGCCCATGGTCTTGGCGGATACATTTGGTACCTCGTCCGTCAATCTTCGCTGCTATGCGTGGATCGATACTTCCAAGCATAGTGGGCTTCGCGTTCGTTCTTCCCTATTGCGATTGATCAAACAGGCGATTCAAGACGAGGGAGTATCGATTCCCGATGGCGCGAGGGAGGTCATATTTCCTCGAGAGATCCCGATCAGGATTTTGGATGCCCAAACATCGGTAACCAACGAATCAAGGGGAACCACGATGCTCTACGATGGATCGTATTCCAACACCTCAAAACAAATTGTTGCGCCGAATGCGATCCACGACGATGAACGGCGAGAAGCCGCGACAGAAGCCGAAGGGGGGCTGGTAAGCGAGGCGGAGGAGATCAAAGAGCAGGCTCGCAATGCTAGAAAACCAGAAGGGGGAGAGAATATTCTGGCGACGGAGGCTGAAATTTCAGACGACGAAGAGGGTGTTGACGTCAAGAAACAATAGACCAGTGCGTTTCCCGTCGTCCTGACATTCGGAAAACGAATCCGTTGCATGCACATTCGTCATTGGACTCTCGCACGAAACGGGTCTATCGTGCATTGTCCCGTTACAATCCACGAAGTGACGTATTCCTTCCGATCCGACTTAGAAATAGAGGATTCCCATGCGCAGTTCCACAGCGAAATTACGAACCAAGAGTTGGAAAAAGCTCCCTGTCCGCCGATTGCGTCGCCGTTTGTGCCTCGTGCGGTCTCTGCTCTGGGGAACATTGGCGATTGGTTTTGCAGGCTCATCAGCCACTCCCGTTTTTGCGCAAACCCATGATAGTCCAATACCTGTGCCGGTGGTCTCGAACGTTGGAGAGGGGGGCGTCGGACATGGTGCGTCCGGTGGGAAATGTCCAGTAACGGGTGCAATTCAGTCTTTTACGGCGTTGGCGAAATCCGTTCAAGATGGAGATGCTGGCATCGAGGGTACCGTAGGCTCGATGAGTAATGGTGATTGGTGGCCCGACCAGCTCAACCTAAAAATCTTGCATCAGAATTCTCTCCAGGGAAATCCCATGGGAGAAAGCTTCAACTACGCAGAGGAGTTTAAAAAGCTGGATCTCACGGCCGTGAAGAAAGATATTGCGGCATTGATGACGCAGTCGCAGGATTGGTGGCCGGCTGATTACGGGCATTATGGACCCTTGTTCATTCGAATGGCTTGGCATAGCGCCGGTACCTATCGGGTTCAAGATGGTCGCGGTGGGGCTGGATACGGAACCCAACGATTTGCGCCGCTGAACAGCTGGCCCGACAACGCAAATTTGGACAAAGCCCGAAGGTTGCTATGGCCCATCAAGCAGAAGTATGGAAAGCGGATCTCCTGGGCAGATCTCATGGTATTAACTGGGAATGTCGCGCTCGAATCCATGGGCTTCGAAACATTCGGTTTCGCCGGCGGACGGGCTGACGTGTGGGAACCGCAAGAGGACATTTACTGGGGGCCAGAAAGCGAATGGCTGGGTGACAAACGTTACCAGGGAGATCGCGAACTGGAAAATCCTCTGGCTGCGGTTCAGATGGGGCTCATCTATGTGAATCCGGAAGGTCCCAATGGCAAGCCCGATCCGCTCGCGGCGGCCCGAGACATTCGCGAGACGTTTGCACGCATGGCAATGAATGACGAGGAAACGGTCGCGCTCATTGCAGGTGGACATTCGTTTGGCAAGGCACACGGTGCAGCGTCTCCGGAAGGGAATGTCGGCCCTGAGCCAGAGGGGGCTTCCATCGAGGAGCAAGGACTCGGCTGGAAGAACAAACATGGGAAAGGGAACGCCGGAGATACGATCACCAGCGGTCTCGAAGGAGCTTGGACCTCCACTCCAATCGAGTGGTCCAACGGCTACTTCGAGAATCTTTTCGGCTACGAATGGGAGCTGACAAAGAGCCCTGCCGGGGCCTCGCAGTGGAAACCGAAAGGGGACGCTGGAAAAGGAACGGTTCCCGATGCGCATGATCCGAAGAAGACCCATGCACCGATCATGTTCACAACCGACTTGGCTCTTCGAATGGATCCGATTTATGCGAAGATCTCGAAGCGGTTTCATGACAACCCAAAGGAGTTTCAGTTGGCGTTCGCGAAAGCGTGGTACAAGCTGACGCATCGCGATATGGGACCCATCGCACGATGCCTTGGCCCTGAAGTCCCCGAACCACAAATCTGGCAGGATCCCATTCCAGCCGTCGATCATGAGCTGGTCGGCGAGCAAGACATTGCGTTGCTCAAGTCTCAAATTGTAAAGTCCGGCGTACCCGTTTCTCAGCTCGTCGCAACCGCTTGGGCGTCCGCCTCCACTTTCCGCGGGACCGACAAGCGAGGGGGAGCCAATGGGGCCCGCATACGTCTGGCTCCTCAAAAGGATTGGGCTGTGAACGAGCCTGCCGAATTGAAAAGTACTTTGGCCACCCTCGAGAAAATCCAAAAGGAATTCAATGGGGCTCAGAAAGGCGGAAAGAAGATTTCGCTGGCGGACATGATCGTGCTCGCGGGATGCGCCGGTGTAGAGGAGGCTGCGAAGAGAGCGGGAATGGCCATCCAAGTTCCCTTTGAACCAGGTCGCGCCGATACAACGCAGGAGATGACCGATGCGGCCTCGTTCGAACCCCTTGAGCCTACCGTCGATGGCTTCCGAAATTACAAACAATCAAAACACAAACGGCCTGCTGAACAGTATTTGGTCGATCGAGCCCACATGCTAACCTTGTCTGCCCCAGAAATGACGGTCTTGGTTGGGGGGCTTCGAGTGCTCGGCGCAAACACTGGGAACACCAAACTCGGTGTCTTCACCGACAAGCCGGAGACCTTGACCAATGACTTCTTCGTCCATCTTTTGGATCAAGAAACCGAATGGCAGAAATCGGGCGATTCGGATGAAGTTTTCGAAGGGAAAGATCGAAAGTCGGGCAAGGTCAAGTGGACTGGTACTCGTGTCGATCTAGTGTTTGGCTCGAATTCCCAGCTGAGGGCCATCTCGGAGGTCTACGCGAGCGGCGATGGCAAAGAGAAATTCGTGAAGGACTTCATTGCCGCTTGGAACAAGGTCATGCGATTGGACCGCTTTGATCTGGATCCGTCGCTTCGCCAAGATGCCAAGAAGGTAGCGTCGAACTAACGATCGCGATACGAGAGCCCGTAGCAACTCGTTTTTCCTTTAAGCCTGCAGTCGAGTTCGCTTCGACTGCAGCGAACGGGCAAACCGCTCGGCGGAAACGGGATCTGGCAAAACAGGAGCTGGTAAAACGGAAGGATCGCGGGACGGCGGCATCCACTCGTTATGTTGGTGCCTACCTCAGTTGGAGAATTCAACGACGCCGTCGTCTATCAATTTCTGTGCATGGTTCGCGAGCTGACGAATCTCGTCCAATTCCTTGGGGGTCATTTGGGTCCGATCCATTCCACGCATGAAACGGAGTGCGTGGCGTGGCCGTTGCTCCTTCAGCCACATTTTGATGAGCAGCTTTTGCATCGATGATCGGTGCTCTTCAAACGAGTCGATATGTAGCGACATCAGCGGTGCCACGACCGAGTATTTGCGTTCTTTTAATAGTCCGTGGATTGTGGCGTACAAGTCTTCTTGATTCCAAGTGATCCCGGGATTGGAGAGGGTGATCTTCTCCTGGAGTTTTGCGGCGAGTTCAAAAGATCCCGAGTCGATGGCCGATCGAACTTGTTCGCGAAAATGCCCCGCTCTTTTCTCAGGGGGCAAACTTCTTTGCAATGCTTCTTGGGTGGCGATTCGATTGGCATTGGATTGTCTCGCCATCGCTGCGCGCTCGCGAGCTGTTTCCATGGCGAGCCGATTCTGAGCAACCCTTGAGTTCGCTCCTGTCGCGCCCGAGAGGTACGAGAAGATGTCCCATCCTTCGCAATCGACGTACGCCGCCTTAACCATCCACAAAGCGAAAGGTAACGCGACGAGGAAGCCTACGATGTGGAACAGCTCCGAACTGACTTGAAAGCCGCCGAGGCTAAAGAAGAGCGCTTCTTTCGCGACAAAGAGAGCGCCGAACACCAAAATAGAAATTTCCAGTGTTCCTCCTGCTCTGCCCAGTAGCCAAAGGACTTCAAACTCATTCGCAGGGGCCCACGCAATGCAAAACGCCAAGAGTCCGAAGATGACGCCTGATGCGCCGAGCGAAATTCCCTCCCAAGCAAAGACGATCGAAATCAATTGCGCAACCATTCCGAAAACGGTTCCGATCGCTGCATAGATTGCAAGAAATCGAAGCAGTCCAACCTTCCCTTCGACGATCATGCCAAATGACCAAAGAAAGATCATGTTCCCGATCAAGTGAATCCAGTCGGAATGCAGGAAATTGCATGTGAACCATTGCCACGGTTTGAACGCTCCGAATTCCAGTGCGAGTGTTTCTATCCAATAGAACGATTCTTCGAAGGCCTCTGGGGAATCCAGTGCATCGATGGATGGCAGATTGCAGAACAATAAGAAGCACCCGAGATTCGCGGCGATTAAACCAACGGTTCCTATCGGGTAATGATAGATCGGTGCATCGGTCGATACCGGTATCATGGGTCGGGCAACTCACGCAAACGCTGGCGAAGATTATGTGACGGAGATCAGAATTATAATCGGATTAGGAGGATCGCAATCTAAGAGCATGAAGAAAGCTTGGGACTCTCTGTCAGCGGCCATTCGCCTCGTCAGATAGACGAATAGCGAACGGGACCCACATTCTCCCACTCTTGCGTGTCCTCATTCCATCGGACTGCGTATTGGTGCAAAGTCTCTTGTTGAAGGATTTCGATGACCCAAGCTCCCGATTGATTCTTGGGAACCATCAAAAAGTCTGCCACGGACCCCGTGTGCTCAATCTTGGAGTCCGTCGTGTCACGGTACGGTCGGCTAAAGATCAAATGGCCAATGCAACCGCCCCTGTGATTCGCCAGTTCTTCCCCTATCTGCTCTTCAATCGTTCGTTTCATTCCAGGCTTGGGAAAGGTTCGAGTAGCGGCGGCGCCTTCGTGTAAAAAATCACGCTGTCCGTCTCTTATAACACGCATCCCGAGCGTCAACCTTGTGGATTGCCGAAACCCTCGGAAAAACCGGCAACAAATTCGAGCCTCTCCCCTGCACAATCCGTGCAATCTTGGTGGTATCATTCGCGGACTAGGACCGATTCTATGCCGGACGAAGATACTGCAATTACATCAGCCAACAACCATCCACAGGGGGGAACGAACCGTCTTCATTCTCTCGACGCATTTCGAGGGATGGTCGTCCTGTGGTGTGTCGTCGCTTGGATGTACCGGCGCAGAATCTTTTTAAGGGTCTAGCGATATCGGCGTGTGGTCAAAATATCCCAGGCATACCATTCCGCAAACAGGAGGAGCACGGGGACGACTGCGAGCATGAACTGCATGAGCTGGTTTGAGCCGGGAAACTCAGGTAGCTTGGTCTCCAATCCCTTGGTAAGCGCGAACACCATACCTGTGTTCATCGCACACAAAACAGTGCTCACCAATGCGATCCAAAGGATGTACCCCCCCAGCTTCCAAACGGCTCTTCGGTCTTGCTGGGAGCTCGTCGATTCGTCGTTCACCATCTCAATTGTCCCCTTTGAGTGGCCATGATAGAGAATCCGCGAGGCAGATTCTAGCTGCCGCTCGCTAGTAACACGGCTTTCTGCTTGAACCAAACTTCGAACTTCCATCGAGGATGGGTGCGTTGGACATCCTTCGATCGATTCGACCGATACAGATTGCCAAACTTTCCAGGCTTCGGCTAACCCTCCCTTTGCAATCCTGCCGATGCAACAGGCAGATGACCGCATTGCTAGCGGGGATTGCATGCATTCCTGGTGCGGACATTTGTCTTGCCTCGATCCTTGGCGATTGATACAAGACCCAGACGGCTCCGAAGGAACAGCGATCCTTCGATTCGTTCTACCCGAAGGCAGGGACTCCCGTGTTCAAGCGATTACGTCAAAACGTGGCCATGTTTCAAGCACCTATGATCTCGTGTACCGTGATCGGGAGCTTGATTTGTTTGGGATATTACGGCGTGTTGCGGGTTGGCGATGAACGGTTGGCATTGCTAAAACGCTACTCCACCTGCCATGAGGTGGCGTACGTTACGGTCGAGTTGTTCTTCATCGCAGCGTGCGTTTTGACCTACAAATGCTTGGAGGTTTTCAAGCAGCAGCGATTGCAAAATCAAAACGCGGTCGCGGTCGATGAAATGAAGTTGGCGCGATCGGACGAAGACTTCGACGGCGATCTCGATCAACTTCTTTGGCTCGAGGCGGCTTGGAAGTCGCAGTCTCGTGCATTGTATTCCAGTTGGTTTGGGCAACGAGTTCGCGAATTTTTGCAGATTCAATTGCTCCGCAAGTCCCTCGAGCAAAGCGACGAGACGAAACTCAAGCTCTCGGAACGCGACGCAGACCTCCAACATGACAGCTACGCCTTGCTACGCATTTTGGCTTGGGCCATGCCCATGCTCGGTTTCTTGGGAACCGTCCTCGGGCTCTCCACCACGCTCGGGCAGATGGACGCATCCGCGCTCGCGAGCGGTTCGCAAGAAGCGATGAACGATATTACGCAAGGGCTCTACGTTGCATTTGATACAACAGCCGTGGGGCTGGTTCTGACGATGGTCGTCATCTTCGCTCAGTACCTGGTCGGCAAACAAGAGCTCCAGGTTCTCCATCAAGTCAACAACTTGGCGGACGATCTCTTCGGCAATACATTGGTCGTTCGATCGCAGCATCACGATTTCACCAAGGTCGAGTCGGCTGTCGAAGCGGTTACGGCCTCGGTCCTGAAATCGGTCGAGAAGCTGGTCAAGAAGCAGTCGGCCCTCTGGCAAGACGCGTTGCAGCAAGCGGAAGATCGATGGAAGCTAGCGACCATCGGAACAAGCGATGCCGTTCAACAGTCACTCCTTCCGGCCATTTCTATGGCCATGGAAAGTCTTGTATCCCCTCTTCAAGAACATCAGGAACGGATCGCCAAACTCCATGCCGAAGGTGCAACGCTCGTCGATCATCGCATCCAACAATGGCAGGTTACAATCTCGGATCAAGCGCGATCGATGGTCGAACAACAATCCGAAATGCGCCAACAGACTGACTTGCTTCGCGAGCTGATTGAAAAAGCGGAGTTGGTGAAGTCGATGGAGTCGCCCCTCCAAGCCACATTGCAACGTCTCACCGATGTCGACCGATTTCACGACGCAGCGGTTTGCCTTGCCGAAGCGGTGGCGGTTCTCGGCACGCAAATGGAACGCTATGGATACTTGGGACGACAGCCTGTTCGTCGTCGATCCAGCTCAACAAACGAATCTCCTGCAACACCAGCGCAATCTGACGAAACACCGGTTTCGATTCCATTTCCGAGGAAAGCAGGATGAGCGGTCGAAAACGCCGCGGCGACCAATTGGCGCCAGCTCTGTTTCCGTTCATGGCTGTCCTCCTTTGCTTGATTGGTGCACTCGTTCTGATCTTGTCGATCACTGTCACCAACTCGCATGCGTCGGCGCGCAAAGAGGCTGAACTAGCGTTCGCGGAAGTGGAGGGACAGGAGAACCTAGCTGAATCGGTTTCAGAGGGGCTTTTGGAAACGCGCGAAGCCTCCAAAGAGGAAATAGAAAAGCGCCGCGAGGCATTGCAGTACATCGAAGATCATTTGCGACGTCTTCGAGAAGAATATGCGGACATTCGAAGCAAACTCCGACGGCTTGAATCGAACGAGTTTATAGCACAAAACGAGAACGATGCCCTGCAGAAACAATCGGATGCACTGAAGAATCAGATCGATGCGAAACAAGTCGAGTTGGCCGCTCAAGTCGAGGCATTGAAAAAGAAGAAGCCTGCATTCGCCATCGTCCCCTACTCAGGTAGAAATGGGACCTCCCGAAGGCCGATCTATTTGGAATGTCGAGCCGATGGTGTGGTGATCCAGCCGGAAGGTGTCGTGATCGCTCCCAAGGATATGTTCCCTCCCGGACCCAGCAATCCGCTCGCATCAGCCCTTCGTATGCTCCGAAACAGGTATGAAGAGTCTGATCGCGCCCAAGGCTTCGCGTCGCAAGCACCCTATCCGTTGTTGATGGTCCGACCAGACGGCGTGGAGACCTACGCGATCGCCCGAAAGGCAATCGAAAGCTGGGATGATCAATTCGGCTACGAACTGATCAACGCGGAAATGGAACTCGCCTTCCCGCCGAGCGTACCTGGTACCAAGGAAATGCTCGAGCAAGTCGTGGAATCTTCCAAGCAAAGACAGAAAGCATTGCTCGCGGCCAATCCAAAGCTTGCTCGAGAATACGCCATGGCGATGGATAGCTGGCAGGATTTCGACCAAGAAGCTTCAGGCGCGAACTCGGGCGGAGGAGGGGGAGGGGCCGGCCAAGGCAACTCTTCGCTCAATCTTCAGCCCATCGAAGATGCGAAAAATTGGAATATGGTACAGCCGGTCTCAAATGGATTACCCCCTCAATTGACATCCGGTAGTACAGGACAATCTTTCCCCGCATCAACTCCCCTGCCCTCTCCTATCCATGAATCCACTCGGATACCAGATGGTGCTGTCGGGTCCGCGAGCAGCGGGGCCCTCGCCGCCATGCAGAACGGATCGATTCCGAGTTCCTCCTTTGAACAATCGGTTGCACCTAATTCGCCAAGCGACTCTCCTGCATCGAATGAAACCGGTCAAGCAGATGGAACGGAGGGTGGTCAAGGATCCAGTTCGTCTCCTTCAACATCCAGTCTGTCGGTTACGAATCAATCGGTCAGCAATCCCTCCTCCCCATCGAATCCTTCCTCGATGGGTGGCGGTGGAGCTCCCACGACTGGAAGCGCGACACAACCTGTCAATGCCGTGAATCCAGAACAAGGACAAACGACGCCTACAGCTGCGTCGGCTGCGATTCAATTGGGTGATTCAAACAAGAAGTACGTGAAGCCCGAAGGGGATTTGAAGCCAATCTCGGTGGGTGCCGGAAAGAACTGGGCCCAGGCCAAGGCAGAAGGAAAAGCGACGCCTGTTTCACGTACGATTCAAATCGTTGCGATCAACAGCAAGTGGCTGATCCGCTCCGATCAGGATCCCAACCGGTTCGAGCGAATCATCGTTTTGGAAAACGGCCCAAAGCAAGTCTCGGACGAACTGGCTGAAGCGATCAAGGATCGGGTCGATTCGTGGGGCCTTTCGCTTCCGGGTGGGTATTGGGTGCCGACGGTTGTCGTGGAATCGGCCAGCGACGCACAAACCAGCGTAGGTCGTCTCGAACGATTGCTGGAAGGTAGCGGCGTCGATCTGCGCGTCGTTCCCCTGACCATTCCCAGATAGAGGATAACGCGAGGGATACGATGGGGCGAAAGCACAGCGAAGAGCAGTTGGTCGGCGACGACTGTTTTATGGATACGATCGCCAACTTGATCGGAATCCTCATCATCCTGGTGATGATTGTGGGGGCAAGAAGCTACACCTCGGCAAAACAGGTTGTCGCAAACGAGATTGATCAGCGACGTGAAGCTCTTCAGCAGCCCCGCGAGCTCTCGAGGCGGATCGAGTCGGACATCGACGATCAAGTAGAACAGATGCAGCGATACGAAATCGAACTCGCCAATCGAAGCATGGAACGAATGATGCTGATCGATTCCGTGACGATCGCGAAGCAGGATCTGGAAAAGCGATTGGAAGAGCTGAACGACGAAAATCGCGTGGATGCCGTGTCGAGCTTGGAATTAACCGAGCTGCAGAAACAATTGGCGGATCTGCTCAAGCAGGAGGGAGAACTCCTCCAGCAACAACAACCCGCCGCTATCTTGCAACATCTACCTACGCCGATGGCTAAGACCGTTTTTGGTCATGAAATCCATCTCATGTTGACCAAGGGCTTGGTGACGGTCATTCCTTGGAACGAACTTGTCGAAACCCTCAAACGCGAAGCGCGTGGGGCGGTGCAACGAAACACACAAAAGAGCCAAATCACGAATACCCTGGGTCCTATATCTGGGTTTTCCATGAAGTACTCGCTGAAAAGCCAATCGGGAATGATGAGCGATGGCTCCACCATGCGCATGGGAAGATTGGTCGAGCTCGATAAATTCGTACTCGTCCCCACAGCCGACATCCTGCAGGAGACTCTCGACGAAGCATTAGCGACCAGCGGGCGATTGAGAGCCGAGTTGGCTTCTCACAGCGATAAGAATGTTACGGTAACCGTTTGGGTCTATCCCGATAGTTTCCAGGTGTTTCGAGAGCTAAAGGAGCGGCTCTTTCCGGAAGGTTATCTGTGCGCGGCCCGCCCTCTTCCCTTCGGCGTCCCCATCGGGGCATCTCCCAACGGCGCCTCCAGCACAGCACAGTAACTTCGTTCCATCGGCCGCCATTAAGAGTCCATGAAAACCCAGTGACGCATGCTGGATCGGTCGATTCGGAAAGGGCGGACTGCCCTATTCGGTTTTCGCTACGGAAGCGTCGATTGGCCAGCCGAGCGACCATTGAAGCTGCAGTTGGGCTCGATTGAAATTGGCGATGGCGTTGAGGTAGGCACGCTGGGCTGACTCCAGTGCTTGGATCGATTGCAGTGCCTCGATGGGCAATCCCTGTCCTTCTCGAATGCGATCCATGTTGCGGCGATGCGAGTCGCTGGCAGTCGCAATTGCTCTTTCAGCGATTTCGATTTGTCGTCTGCGCATCGTGACTTGCACGTTCGCTTCCGCCACTTGTTGGGCGACCAGGTCCATCCATCGGAGCTTCTCAAACGTCGCTTGCTGTACCTGTGCGTTTCGCTCGCTACGAGCTCCCTTTTCGCCAAACCCCAGATTGCGAGTTTCCCACACCATCATTGCATCGATATCGTATCGGCCGCCAAAGTTCTCGGCGTTGCTCCCTAGGCCTCCTCCAAAGCTGGTCGTGCTGAATCCGAGCAACACGCTGGGGACGAACGGTGCATACTTCTCCCGCTTGAACGCTTCACACGCGGCCGCGACGAGAGCCTGCGACTCTTTCAACTCAGGCCGGACCGACAACCCCGTCGCAATCAAGGATGCTTCTTCCGTGGTTGGGGGAGCCAGCTCCAGTGGTACAATCACGGGCTCTTGGGGCAATAATTTGCTCGTCATCGAAACGCTCAGCTCCCGCGCCAATCTCGTGGACGCGACAAGTTGGCGTTCTTGCGCCGACACGATTCTCGATTGCAACAACGCGTACTCGGTCGCAGTTCGATCTGCGTCGGACTGAAGACCTGAACCTGTGTCGGCGTAGTCTCGAGTTACCTTCGCAAGGTCTGCCGTTCGAGTGGCGGACTGCGATAAGATCTCTTGGTCTTGGTAGGCCTCAAGGAGTTCGATGTAGGCCAGCGCACCGTTGAGCAGCTGCTGATTCAATGCAGCGTTGGCGGCATGCGAACGCGCCCAAGCGGTCTTCTC
Organism: Brakhagea slesvicensis; assembly: GCF_052161625.1. Classification (GTDB taxonomy): domain Bacteria; phylum Planctomycetota; class Planctomycetia; order Pirellulales; family Pirellulaceae; genus JBKCUI01. The sequence continues at coordinate 5,671,327 of NZ_CP197412.1, read as the reverse complement.
CGCTGCTTTGGGTAAGAATATGGCATCGGCCAAATGGAATTGGGCAACGACGCCAGGTTGGGTTGGAGAGCCTGCCGCGACAGCACCTGCCCCAAGCCCGTAGTTCATCGAATTCAGATTGACGTCGACGATCGAACCGTCAACGGCTTGGTAGTTTCCATCCCTGCGGCGATAGTTGAACCCGGACTGAATGCTTGGGAGCCACATTACTTTCGCGCGATCAAGCCGTGCATAGGCTTCTTGCACACGCCAACGGGCGAATCCGACGACCGGGTGTTGCCCCCCGATCATCGCGAGAGCGGTGGGGAGATTGATCGGTACGACATTTGGTGCACCGATTGGTTCCGAAGTATCTGCTACGGGTTCGAGTGCGGGCGCTTCCTCGATGGCCAGTGCCTCGTGAACGGAGACGGTCGTCGATGCAAGGGCTACGAAACCATCCGGCGTAGGATTGGGTTCATGGTCGACCTCGACCTTCACCGGTGCGACGGGTTCCCGCAATGGTGGCGTTGGATAGGTAGAGACTTCGGGGCGCGATGGCTTGGAGTGGTTTGCGGGGGTTGTCGCGCATCCCTCGAGTGCAAGTACTCCGGAGATCCCGAAAGCCCATTTCCAGTAAGTTCGCTTCATTTCGACAATTCCCTCCAGCTCATCTCATTCCAGCATCCGTCTGGATCGCTTGTACGGAATCTGTTTCGGCGTCCGATAAATCGGTCGCTAGGGTCTGTAAGGAAGAATCGGTGAATTCCAATTTTCGGGCTGTGGGTGGAATCGGATGCACGGACTAAAATGATGACCACAGTTTGGCAAAGTCTACGGCTTGGCTTAAGGTGAACGGCTGCGGCAACCTTGCGGGCTCTTATTGATTTCGTTGGTCGACTTGGAAGTCTTTTGAATGCAACTTATCCTTTCAGCAATGCGCCGTCCGGCAACTGTGATGGTGCTGGTACTGAGCCTAGCCCTCGGCTGCTTCTTGGCCGTCGGACCATCGATTTTTCAACAGTACAAATGGTCTTACCCATCCGGCTTACCGCGAGGGATGGAAGTCGACATCTTTCCTAAACTCAATTTGCCTGTCATCTATGTTTGCCAGCCCTATGGCGGAATGGATCCGGCGCAGATGGAGGGGTTCTTAACGAATTACTACGAATACCACTTTCTCTACATCAGCGGTATTCACCATGTCGAGTCGCGGAACGTCCAAGGCACCGCGTTGATGAAGCTGTACTTTCATCCCGAAACCAACATGGCACAGGCGATGGCGGAAACGATTAATTACGTCAATCGATCCCAGGCCTTTATGCCGCCGGGGACGGTTTCTCCCTTCGTCATGCGCTTCGATACAGGCTCGGTTCCTGTTGGTTATCTGGTCCTTTCGAGCGACACACGAAGTATTGCCGAGATTCAAGACCTTGCGCTCTTCCGGGTCAGACCGATGTTCTCGAGTTTGCCCGGTGTTTCAGCACCGCCCCCATTCGGCGGCAGCGCTCGTTCGATCGTCATTACGGTCGATCCAAAGAAACTGCAATCCTATAGCATGTCCCCCGATGAAGTGATTGTCTCTCTCACGAAAGGGAACACCCTTAGTCCTTCGGGTAACATACCGATCGGGGATAGTTACCCGATTGTGCCCGTCAATTCGGTGGTGAAAGATCCCCAACAGCTTGGTTCCATTCCCATTCGCATGGGTGAGAACCCGGTCTTCCTTCGCGATGTGGGGACTGTCCAAGACTCCGCGGACGCCCCAGCTGGCTACGCGTTGGTAAACGGCAGAAGAGCTGTCTATATCCTTGCGACGAAGCGGGCCGAAGCTTCCACTTTGAGCGTGATCAACAACATCAAGAACGCGCTCCCCAAGATGAAGGAAGCGCTCGGTGCAGATGGTGAGGGAATTGATGTACGGTTTGAATTCGATCAATCTCCCTACGTGACGCGGGCTGTGGGAGGTGTGGTCAGTGAAGGACTCCTCGGAGCGTTCCTCGTCGGATTGATGATCCTTCTGTTCTTAAGGGACTGGCGCAGTTCGCTGATCGTTGTCCTCAACATCCCTCTCGCTCTCTTCGCGGCCGTACTCGCTTTGTGGATCACTGGCCAAACCATCAATTTGATGACCCTCGGTGGGCTGGCATTGGCCATTGGGATTCTCGTCGATGAAGCCACGGTCTCGATCGAAAACATCCATTCCCACCTGCAGCGAGGTGTACCCTTAGCCCGTGCCGTTCGAGACGGCTCGCTCGAGACGATCCGTCCACGACTGCTGGCGATGCTCTGCATCCTTGCGGTCTTTGTCTCGTCGTTTTTTATGCAGGGGGCCGCCAGAGCCTTGTTCGTCCCTCTCTCACTTGCGGTCGGCTTTTCCATGATCGCATCCTATTTCCTCTCCAGCACATTCGTGCCGGTGATGTCGGTCTGGCTCCTCAAAACCCATCCGCATGGAGCAGGTGAAGCCCGAACAGGGGCATCCTCCTCCTGGTTCGATCGGATGCGCGAGGCCTATGAGAGAATTCTCGGTAGTTGGGTTCATCTTCGCTGGGCTATCGTCCCCCTTTACTTGATCATTTGTATTGGAACGGTGGCATGGATTACCCCGACGCTGGGACGAGGTGTGTTTCCCGTGGTGGATGCAGGGCAGTTTCGATTGCGTATGCGAGCCCCAGATGGGACTCACATTGAAAAATCGGAGTCGCTTGCCAAGCAAGCTCTCTCGGTCATCGGAGATGAGCTTGGACAAAGCAACATTGAATTAACCCTTGGCTATGTCGGGATGATTCACTCCAACTTTCCCGTTAACGCGGTCTATCAATGGTCCCGTGGACCCGAGGAAGCGATCCTTTACATCGACCTCAGCGATGAACTGCATCTCCCGGATGAGATTCTCAAGGAACGAGTCCGGACGCGTCTCGCCAAAGAAATGCCAGACGTGCGGTTCTCGTTTGAACCGTCCGATATCGTCAACGAAGTGATGAGCTTCGGATCTCCAACGCCGATCGAAGTCGTTGTGAGCGGTGCGGACTTTGCAAAGAATCGAGTCTTCGTCGAGAAGATCAAAACGGAACTTGCGAGCATCTCATCGCTTCGCGATATCCAATTGGGGCAGTCGATGGACTATCCAACGATTCAAGTCAACGTGGACCGAGAAAAGGCGGGTATGGCTGGACTTACACCCGTCGATGTCTCGCGAGCACTCGTCACCGCGACATCTTCAAGTCGATTCGTTGTCCCGAATTATTGGGCCGAACCGAAGAGCGGGGTCGCATACCAAGTCCAAGTAGAGATTCCTCGCCCGATCGTTCGATCTCCCTACGAGGTAGAGACGATTGGCTCCGTGGAGCAGTTGGGACGTATCCCATTGCGAAAGACCGACTCCAGCCAAGTCCTTATTCGAGATGTTGCATCGATCGAACCGGGAACCATGCCCGGCCAATACGATCGCTACAACATGAAGCGGCAAGTCTCGTTGACGGCGAACATCTCCGGTGCAGATCTTGGTTCGGTTTCCTCTGAGGTTGCCAGCGCCATCCAGCGAGCTGGTGCACCTCCCACCGGCAGCACGGTAGAGATACGTGGTCAAATTCCACCGATGCAGGAGATGGAGGCAGGACTTTCGATCGGATTGCTTTTGGCGATCGTTGCCGTGTTTCTATTGCTCACGGCAAACTTTCAGTCCGTTCGATTGGCTTTGGTCACCATCTCGACCATCCCGGCTGTGGTGACGGGGGTCGTGCTGATGTTATATTTCACGCGAACAACGATCAATGTTCAGTCGTTCATTGGAGCGATCATGGCGGTTGGAGTCGCGATGGCCAACGCGATTCTTCTGGTGACGTTTGCGGAAAAGCGACGGACCGAGTTGCGCGACATTTCACGCGCTGCCGTGACGAGCGCCGGGAGTCGGCTGCGAGCCATTTTGATGACCAGCTTCGCAATGATCGCTGGGATGTTGCCTATGGCTCTCGCTTTTGGCGAAGCGGGGCAGCAAAACGCTCCACTCGGACGCGCTGTCGTCGGAGGGCTAATCGCCGCAACTTTTTCAACGCTGTTCCTATTACCATTGTTCTTTACATTGTTGCAGTCTAAGGCGAGTCTGAAGTCTGCGTCCATGGACCCCGATGATCCTGAGAGTCGATACTATGCCGTCTAATTTGAATCCGCTCCCCCGGCGATGGAGATGGGCGACCCTCAATTTGTGCGCGGTCATGGCGGGATGCAATGCACCTGCGAACCGTGAAGCGACTTCGGAGGCGCCAAGCGCGAATGCATCTGCGATCGACCGCGTTTCTGCTGGCAAACCCATCACAAAGACTTTGAAGCTCTATACCGAACAGCCCGGACGCGTTGAAGCTTTCGAGTCGGTTCCCGTCCTGTCGAAGATTTCCGGGTATGTTTCCACCGTGCATTTCGATATCGGCGATCCCGTGAAAAAGGGAGACGTCCTGCTTCGAATTCATGCACCCGAATATCAAGATCAAGTCAACCAAAAGAAAGGCTTGCTCGCGCAAGCTGAGGCGCAAATCAAACAAGCGGAAGCTGCATTGGGGGCCGCCAACGCATCCGTGAATTCCGCCAAAGCGATGGTCGCGCAGGCCCAAGCCAGCTTGGCTCGCAATGAAGCGGAGTTCGCTCGATGGGAGTCCGAAAGCGAACGGATTCAACAATTGGTGAGCAAAGGTTCGGTCACTTCGAAACTTGCCGATGAGACGATGAGCCAATTCGAAGCCTCCAAAGCAGCCAAACTCGAGACGTTCGCTGCAATCGAATCAGCACGAGCATTGGAGCAAGAGGCGTTGGCCAAAGTGGGGACTGCGTCGGCTGATGTCGAAGCAGCCAAAGCCAAACGCAACGTTGCAGAGGCCGAGATTCAGCAAGCCGAAACGATGATGACCTATACCGAGCTCATCAGTCCGCTCGACGGATTTGTCATCGGACGCAAAGTCGATCCAGGACATTACGTGCAACCAGCCGGCTCCAATAATGCGCAGCCGTTGATGACGGTTGCAGATGTGAGCCGCGTGCGTGTCTTTGTGAATGTTCCTGAACAAGAAGCCGCGTGGGTCGATGCGGGTTTTGACGATCTCACCAAGGGGGATAGCGTGACCATCCTCGGGCAAGCCGTCGCAAGTGGAGCAAAGGAAGCAAGAGTTACGAGGACCAGCCTTCAACTCGATTCACAAAGCCGGACTCTCGCAGCCGAAATCGATTTGGACAATCCCGATTTGAAGTGGCTTCCCGGGGCCTTTGTCACGGTCAAGATCCTGCTCGAAGAACGATCAAACGTCGTCACGCTCCCTATTGCAGCCATCGTCAAGGATGGAGCATCGACCGTTTGCTGCGTTGTGGTCAATGGGAAAATCGAACACCGAAAAGTCGAGTTGGGCTTGCGAGTTGGGAACGATGTTCAAGTAACGTCCGGTCTGGATGGGACCGAAATGGTCGTTCTCGCACGAGCTGGTTCCTTGGTTCCAGGCCAAGCCGTCGAGATGATTGTTCCGAAATAAACAATCTGAAGTAGTTGGACATTCGCCCGCTATCGCAACTGTTCAATCATCTCGAGCGTTGCGGCCTCGACAGCGCGGGTCCAATGTCCAGCCGAAGCATACTGTGGTTTCTCGTGTGCGAAAATGATTCCCCTGGAACTATTGACCACCGCACCGAGCCCCCGTGAATCCAAACCGTGTCGAACGTCTTCCGCTGAACCTCCTTGGGCGCCGTAGCCAGGGATGAGAATCCAAGCGTTCGGCATTCGGCTTCGCATCGCGATCAATTGTTCTGGATACGTAGCGCCAACAACACAGCCAACAGAGCCATATTCGTTGGGGGAATCGGCCGTCCTCAGGGCTTGTTCCTGAACGTAGTCCGCCACTCGATCGGAGATCGTCGCTCCCTCAAGCGATAGATCTTGCATGAAACCGCTTCCGGGGTTCGACGTCTTTACCAAGACGAATATCCCCGCATCCGCTTCAACACAGCGTTCGACAAATGGATCGAGCGAATCCTTGCCCAAATACGGACTGACCGTGAGGGAATCCGCTCCGAATGGACTGTCCGCTCCTAAGTAAGCCTTCGCATAGGCTGTGGCGGTCGAGCCGATATCGTTTCTCTTTCCATCCAAAATGACCAGCAGGCCCTTGGATGACGCGTAACGGACGACTTGCTCCAATACTTGCACACCCGCAGGTCCAAGCTCTTCGAAGAATGCACTCTGCGGCTTCACGATAGGTACGAGTGGCGCGACGACATCGATGATCGAACAACAAAAAGTTCGATACGCATCTGCGGCAGCTTGCCATCCCTGAGCCGTCGGATCGACTCGCAGTGAGCCGGGTAACTGCTGCCAGCGTGGATCCAATCCAACACAGACAGGGTTCTTCTTGGTGAGAACGGCGGCAGTCAATCGTGAGCCAAAACCCATGGATACAATTCTGTGTGGAAAGAGTCAGGAGATTGATTGTTGGAAAGGATACTGAAAACGAAAACAAGGTAACGGAGCAGAAACTACTTCTTTGCGGGGGCTAGCAACCGAGACACTGCTTCAGGAACCGGTTTGTCGAGGTACTCTGGTTTGTCCGTTTCATGTTCAGGTTCAGAACCAAATGCGATTTCATCGGAAAGCTTCAACACCAATCGAATTGGCGTATTCCGCTTGGGGATGCGATCGGTATATGCATCGAATGCAAGGTTCGAATTCGCTTGTTCGCTGCGCACGACCAAGTCCATCGTCGAAGTTCCGAAGTTTGCAACACAAACCAACTCGCCGCTATCAGCCATGTAGCGACGCTCCTTGGTGAATTCGTCGACGTACTCCTTGCTACCGGCAAAAACCCAGTCCCATTTCAGTTGGTTCTTGGTCCCCATGTGCCGAACCCATTTCTGCGCGAGCGTCGATTTGACTTCTCCTTTGTCGTCGAACCAAAGCGCATAGATGCGAATCGTGGAGCCATGTGCAGGTTTGAAGGGCTCGAATTTCGCCGGCGAACCAGGTTTGGCACCGATCGCGAGAAGGGCCGCATGCACCAGCTGCGAGCGACCAAACACCGCCACCACGGACTCGTGTTCCTTCGTCCCCGCCGGACACGCGAACATTTCGAGCGGCGCTTCACGTTGGGCAATATAGCCATCTAGAACCACAACCTGCTCGTTTCGATCGATCCAAACGCGATCGCTTGGATGGAGCGACTTGCAATTCTGAGGTGGAGCGAACGCCTTGGTCACACTTTCCTTCAACTCCTCCTTGCTCATCCATCGTTCTTGATCGGGCTGCTGCGGGAACAAGCGACTTGAAAAGAGGAGAGTGACCAGTACACACCACAACGCTGATCGAAAAGGTGATATCATCCCGCTTGTATCCTTGCGTTGTCTGGAACGAAACTTTTTGGCGTGTCTATACCCCAAGGTCGAATTTTGATGAAAACCGACGTGGGGCCAAGAATCATCAACTCGGCGCTTGCAACTTGAAATCCGGCAACAACAATTGGCCTTCGACATCTTATCATCAATCTCGAATCTGGACGAGAGACCTATGGACTGGGTAAAACCCAAACACCGCGCGAAACAGCTTCAACGGCAAGAGGTGACGGAGAACGAAATCTCCGCCGGAGCGTGGCTCAAACAGCTTTGTGAAGACAACGTCGCGCTCCTCCAAGCTTCGTTGCCAATCGACAACACCAAGAAGGCAAAACGGACCGATGCGTCCGCGTCGATCGAATCCTATGTCCGCTCCATCGCTTGGGGGACTGGTGTTTGGGAAACGGAGTCGGACACAGGTCTGGCCATGCTGCAGGATTTGGTCCATTCCTTTGGAGGAGCCTCGTCGCGATCGAATCGCAAAGCTTCGACTCCCTCGCTCACACCCAATCAGATCGCGCACGCTAAGAAGATCGGAACTTGGATCACGCAGCAATTGCCTCGCGCTGGTTATGACCCGTACATAGCACTGACCTGCGCAGGTTGGATTCACGCTCTTCCCCACGTCGGTCGCGAGATCAGTCCAGCCCTCTGGCTCGAAGTCCTGCAGTCGATCATGACGCAGGTCAATCGCGGCTGGGAAGCGGGTCCAGAACCAGAAGATGGACTCTTTCCTTGGATCCTTTGGGCGTGCGAGATTCCGCTGGGGCTGGCGAAACAATTGTCGCACCTCGGCGGCAAGGATCGAATTGTTAGCGATGCCCTGAATCGCATCGCACAGCTGCTTGAAGAAGCGGCCGAAGAGCCTGCCCCGTTGATGCGGTTGGGAGCACAAGACCTGCGAGCGACGCTCGCATCCATCGTCCGAAGCCGTTGGGCTGCCGATTCGGTCGGAGCGAGGAAGTGGTATCCGCCCCAACGCAAAGCGATCACCAAACTCACGACCTACGCGCTTGGACTTTCCGATGCCGAAGGGCGGCAGCTTCTTTTTGACGAAGCCGATACGAAACTGGATTCGGAGTTTTGGCTCTCCCTATACGAACTATCCGATCGCAACACCAAACTCGCAAACACGATGGCTTGTGCCCTCCCCGATGCGGTTGGCAAGTCCCTGCAATTCAAACCATCGCGCTTGCGTAAAGACAAAACGTTGGACGCGTCGATGCCCAAATTCAGCCAATACTGGGAGGCCAGCTCCATCGCCACCATGCGACGCTCCTGGAGAGATCCGGGATGTCGGCTGGCTGTCGATTTCTCAAGCGATGTGATCTGGCTCGATCTTCTCGGCGAGAATGGCGCTCGAATCTTCTCCGGAGACTGGGATGTAGCAGTCGAGAAAGATGGCGTTCCTCAATTGATCGATCATGCTTGGCAAGAGCTCTGCTGGTTCTCCGATGACGATGTCGATTACCTGGAACTCGAATGCGCAATCGGAGAAGAGTGTAAGATCCAACGCCAAGTCATGCTGATGCGCGACGAAGGAATGGTCTTTTTTGCGGATGCGCTGATCGCGCAGGAATCGGCTCGATGGAAACTGCAATCGAGTTGGTCAGTCGCACATGGCCTGAGATTCACCTACGACGCCAAAGTCACCGAAGCTAAGCTTTGCCGAGATCGAATGGATGACTCGGAAGGTGAAAGCGTCGCGCTGCTCCTGCCGGTCGCGATGCCTGAATGGCGGCGATCTGTTAAAGATGCTTCCCTCGACTGCCGCGATGATACGCTCCTACTTACGGCAGAGTGCAATGCGAAGAGCCTTTACAGTCCTCTCGTAATGCCGCTGCGATCTTTGACCTCCACCAAGGCATACACGTGGCGACAACTGACGATCGCCGAAGAATTGCGTATCCAACCGCGCGATATCGCGGAGGCGTATCGGCTGCAGATCAACCGCGATCAATGGGTCTTCTACCGATCGCTCACTCCTTGCACCCGCCGAACCGTGATGGGGCTCCACCTCAACACGGAGTTTTATGCAGGACGCTTTTGCCCCGATGACGGTCAATTCGAGGCTATCGTCGAAGTCAACCCAGACGAGTGATCGCGAACACTTTTCCCGCTTCCCTGTATTCCCATTGCGATCTCTGCGCCTTGGCGAGAGATCTCTTGGTTTTGGTTCAGTAGGAATTTGCGAGCCAAGACGCAACGGCGCATCGGGCGGAGAACAGCTTCTCGCTATTTGCGAGGGCTTTCCCAGCGGGTGTCTGGAATTCCTGCGACATGGTTGGAGTATCTCGCCATGACGAATAGCAAATCGCTCAATCGGTTCAAAAAGACGATGATGTGCGAAGCATCGCTGACGCGACCGGAGTTGCTAAAGCTTACGATCTCGCGCTCCGTCCTCCGACACACGGTTCGTGCGACGTGCAGGTGGGCCGCTTGTAGGGTCCCCCCGGGTAAAATGAAGTTGCGGAGGGGCTGCAATTGGGATTCCAGCTCATCGATCCATTGCTCCATCTGAGTGACATGATCTTCCGCCGGCCATTTGAGTCCATGCTCCTCCGGATTGGGGGTGGCCAACTCGGCGCCGATGGAAAAGAGCTGGTGCTGAATATGAACGATCATCCCGTCCATATTCCCAGGTAGGAGACTGGCCCTAGCAAGCCCTAGCACCGCATTGAGCTCATCGATGGAACCGTAAGCGCAGATTCTCGCGTCGTTCTTCGCAACGCGCGGACCGCCAAACAACCCCGTGGTCCCCGCATCTCCGGTCTTGGTATAAATCTTCATCAAACTCTTCCTTCTTCCAAGTTCTCTGCCATGACTCGATACAAGTCCAACGTTTCGCGACCCACGATGAGAGAAAAGACTTGGCGAATTTGCTCAAGCCCCCGTTTGATTCCTACTCCCGCATTCCAGCTTGGGCCCGACGCGTCCCACCTCAAACCGTCCGTTTGCAATCGATAATAACCCGGCTCGCATGTGACAAAGGACCAGTCACCCGTTTCCGTGATTGAAAGCATCCGGGATGTCGTCGCTTCGGATGACGTCGCTTCGTTTGTCGGAGAGTAAGTTGAATTCGATGGTCCACCCTCCTGCGATCGTGGGATGGAGTACGATTGGCAATCAAGTTCCGGCCAACCGGACGCCATGCGAGGGTAAGGATAACTGACGATACCATCGCAGCGAAATTCAACAGTGGTCTCGTCTTCTAACAGCAATTGCAAAACCCAAGCGTCCGATTCGCTTTTTGCCACCTTCTCGACACCCAGTACATTGTAGGTTTGAATCTCTGATTTGCCTGCGGTCTCAATCTGCTGCAGGATGTGTGCAACATAAGGATGGTGCACCGCTGCATCGCATGGAAGTATCCATGTCAATCGCGAGGAAGTGCTCGGGTCTAACCAATTCAAAACCTCTTGAACGAACAAGCAAGCTCGATCGGAGGCTCCAACGACAGCGATATGTTTTCCAAGGATTTGCTTGGACTCAAATTTTCGGTCCAACGGAGAATGCTTGAGGAATGACTCGCGATGCACGAGCTCGTCGATCGCTAGTCCGCCCCCGGGCCCCATTCCCGATGTAGTCTCCATGGCTCCGCGGCAATCGAGCACGATATCGGCTCTCGAAACCCATGTACCGCGATGGCGACCTTCGACGACCAATCGAAACTGATCCTCGCATCGAGTCTGCGGATCGGTCTCTTCGTCGCGGAATGTTCGCAATCGCGAGACACTTGAAACCGGACTCAAAAAATGGATGTCATCAAAGAGCAAATCGGTCTTGGCTAACGGTAGGAGATACTGTTCGGCGTACTCTTTCCCCGACCAAACGGCATCGGGATTCGGCAGCACATAGTCTGGATTCTGTGACTTGATGGCCGCGTGCCCAAGCGGAGAAGTGCAATCGGAGACCGGGCATCCGAGCTTGCGATCATTCCAATCGAGCATCCGATGCGCCACGCGTCGCGAATCAAAGATGGATACAAAATAGCCTAGGAATCGAGCGTAGATCGCCGCCTCGATCCCGATCGGCCCTGCACCGATAATCGCCAACGTGGCAGGGGAGTCTAATTCGGGATCCCAGGGAAGCTCGATCATGGTAGGGGAATGTCTACGAGTGCAAAGTCGACCTCTTGTACATGCAAGCTGCCGGGGGCGCGGAAGACAAACTTACAACCTTCGAGCCCTTTTTCTAGTTCAAAAAGAAAGGACATTCCCATTTCCTTGTCGGTCATTCGAGTTGTCGACCAGCCAACGTTTTCAATTCGCTGGTCCTTGCTATCGAGCATGAACACATCCTGCAATGTCGACCATGCCTGCGACGAGACGGGCTTGCCCCCCTCCGAGGCCTGTCCCCCATCGTGTTTGACCGCCACAAGCAGTTCAAATATGTCGCGGTTCTTGCGAGCTTGTTCCAACGTTACGTTTAGGGATCCGTTGCTCAATTTTGCCGATCGTTTGTTGACGAGATCCGAAAATGAAACGCCCGCCATGCGGCCTGGGACCGCTGCCTGAAAGGCCCCTTCGAAGCGAGCAATTTTCTTGGCTTGCTTGGACGGCATCGGAAAGTCGAGTGATATCTGCAATTGAGATCCACCTATGGGAATAAAGGTGATGTCTTCCTGAGTGCGAGGTCGAAGCACTTCGCCGTTATCGCAGATCAATTGAATCTTCTCCGCTGGAAAGGTGATGAGAGAGGGGTTGAGGCGAGGCTCCCAAGCAAAAAGGAAATCGATCGTCAACGTGCTACGATCCGGGGATTGCAGATTGCTCGATTGAATGATCTGGATCGGCTCAAGCCGAAAGGCGCCTGAATAGGCCGCCATTTGGATGCGAAGTGGTGCATCGTCCTGTTGGGGAATCAACCGAATGGCTTCCCCGTCGCCCTGCATGACGGTCAAGTTGAGTTGATCGAGGACTTCGTCGAACGCTTCCCAAAAAGTGGTCTCGGAAAACCTGGCGTCGATCGTCAAATCAAGGCCAGGTGTCTCCTCCAAAGGGATGGTATTCCCTGACAACTCACTGATCTTGCGCAACGCATCGGAACCGGACATGGAGCCAGTGAGTTGGATGCGAGTCGGGAGAAGAATCGACTCTTGCTCTTGGGATTCGAGTGCAGAGCGAATCCGTTCCATCCGAAGCAATGCCTCGGAGCTATCCGTATCGCGGACGGGAGGCAGCTTGTCCAACACCGTGGGGCCCAATTTCAGCAATTCCCGTTCTGCATCCTCTCGCTCGTTGGTTCGATTGGAATCGAGCGATCGAAAGAGTTTGGCAAGCGTTTCTTCTGCAGAGGTCAAAACCGGCGTCGATTCCCGAGGCTCTTGGGATTCCCCGATCGAAGCCCAAGCAACGATGAAAACCGCAAAAAAACGAAGGATTCGACTGCACTTTGTGAAGGAAGGAACCGGGCAGGAAGACAAGCAAACGAAACGGGCCATGATGGAAGAATGAAAAAAGCGTGTTGAACAAAAACCAGGAGCCGGCGACTACGTCGACAGTTTACCACGATAAGAAGGAGCGAAGGACTTCATCAAGCCACGAAACGGTCCCAGCGTCAGAGATCTCAATCGTCAAAGTGCCTCACTCGCCTCAGTGGCCATTGAGAAATGAGGTTGAGAGGCACAATCGATTGCCACTTTCGAGTTGCCGCCTTGCCCAAGGAGTGTGTAGAATCCGCAGGTGTCGCATCGGGAGTCACCAGCCAGTTCCCACTGGCCCGCCCCTCTCGCTAATTTGCCACAAGTCCTCTTATGGCAATGCGTTACAAAAAACCCGGGGTCATAGCTCAGTTGGATAGAGCAACGGATTTCTAATCCGTAGGTCGTAGGTTCGAATCCTACTGGCCCTGTTGATGGAATACCTTGTGATTCGCTGGTGAAACGAAACCTTCCACTCTTCGGCCGTGCATATTTGCTGGATTGGTGTTTTCAGTAGTTACTGAGAACAACAGCTTCGGACCTGTGCAGTTCGCAGCCTTCCGCGAGGCGTTTACCCAGGGGGCAACAGGAGAGCGAGCGACGACGATGCCGCTGAAGCTTGCGTACTCCGCCTTGGGCGAATGCGTCGCAGACAATAATTCTAGCTCCCTTCGCCCCCGGCTTTGCGGGGGAGAAGGGCTGGGGTTGAGGGGGACTGGATGTGCAAATGGCATCGCATGATTGATGTGTGAACACAGGTAGCAAGCAGTCCAAATCGGCAGCTTCAGGCTTCGGTGCATCCGTATGCTCAACCCCGCTTTCGATTCAAGTGCACAGCGGTCGAACTCAGAGAATGATTGAAAGTATCGGTCGGAAACCTGAGGGACAAGCCTCCAACGTTGGCGGACGCGCGGGCTTGGAGACCCGTTCTGCATAAGAAATGGAGAGTAGGTTTCTCGCCAAGGCGCCACGGCGCAATGGAGGGAGGAAGATAGAAGGGAGTGATTTAAGGGAATCACCAATCGGATTCGTTCAAAGATTTTCCGCCTCTCGCGTTCCCTTCGCGCCGTAGCGCCTTGGCGTGAAACGCTTTAACCAGGGACTGGTAGGTACCCATCTACTTAAGAAGTCCCCGGGCTTGCTACAGCGGTGCTGAACTGTGATACGATGCGGATTGTTGAGCAATTGGCTTGATGTTGACTCGGCATTCACGAGAGGCACCGTTGTTCAATGCAAATTCCCAGCGTGAGGATAGATGATGCCCCGAACTTCGGAGAAAACACTTAGCCCTCTGCGGCTACTTATCTTGTTTGTGTTGGGGATCGGAATCTTGGCCATTGTCGTGTTTGGCGAAGCTCAAAAGTACAACGACCGGTTCGTGGTGATGCAGAAAATACGAGAGCAAGGGGGAAGTGTCTTCCTCGGTGAGCCCAACACGGAACAATCTCCTTGGCAGATTCGATACTGGATTCAGTCCTTCGTCGAAGACAATAACGTATCAGCAGTGCGATCCGTTCAAACTCAACTTCAAACCGAAGAAGATCTAATCAGAATTCTCGCACTGGACGAAATGGTGAGCCTTACCCTAACCGGGAACCTGAACCCCACCCTGGTGAGTAAGCTTCCAAAGCTGCCATTCCTAGAGTCTCTTTCTGTGCATTCCTCGACGATCGATGCGTTGACGGTGGAGGGGCTTGCAGGAATTTCAAGCTTGAAGATGCTCGGTTTGAGGGGTTGCAATCTCACCGTTCCGTTGTTGGAGGCTTTAGCGAATTTGCCACTGGAACTTTCGCTGTCGTTCGAGAGCCAACCTATCTCAAATGAGATACTTATTGCACTTTCAAAAACCAATAACCTTCGAAGTTTGCAGTTCGATCATTGCAACCTCGACAATAGCAGCCTTCAGATGTTGAGCGGCTCCAACTCGACGGTCGACTTTACCTTGAACGACTCCCAGGTAACGACGCTTGGTCTGGCGCGATTTCTTCCTGTCAACAAGCATTGGACAGTTGAGCTACATTGTCAGGACGCGGCCCGTGCAGACTCCACTACCCCAAATCGATTCCCTTCAGCCGACCTGCTCGCAACGCAAACCCGATTGGGCTTCTCCGGTTCATGCATCGACGACTCTCTGTTTGAGTGCATTGAGTCCGCGAAAAACCTCCAAACGTTAGGGATCGGTAATTGTTCGATCAGCGATAAAGGGATGGCTCGGTTAAAGGAGTTTTCCGAGCTAAGGCAATTGTCGATCGCTAGCAAGGACCTAACCGATGCAGGGCTTGCACCCGTTCAGTACCTGTCAAAACTCGAGCAATTGTTTCTCAATGCCAGTGCTGTGAACGGAAGCCTCTTGGCACTTCTGCCGGAATCAATCCGCTCGCTTCATTTGCGGACTCCATCGGCCGAGCCATCATCGGTGGGGGGGCTCGCCAGACTCCAGCGTCTCGAAGAATTGACTTTGGAAGGCCGCAACTTTTCAGACGCGTCGCTTGACTTGCTATCGGGATTTCCTGCTCTGCAAAGTCTCACCCTGTATGACACTTCCATTACCAAAGAAGCTGTCGAACGATTCAAGCGCCGGTTCCCAGTCTGCAGAATTACTGACGAGTAATCTATCGTGCTCAGACTGCGGAGCGGCCGGAAGTAGATTATTCGCTCACGTGTCGGATCACTCGACCAGGGGCAGCGAAGAGTTTAGGGAGATGGTGCGACAGGGATTGGGGTAATGGGGAGGACTGGAGTGACAGGCGGAGGTTGTGAGACCGCGATTCCTTGGCTAGCTTGCAGTCGCAATTGTTCTCCGCTGTCGATCAATGCGTCATTGGTAACGACTGGATCTGGCGTGAGCTGTACGTCGATGATTCGCTCGTCCCGACGTTCAAACGGCCACAGTGACTCTGAAACAAAGTCGAGTGGCGGAATGGCATACCATGGAGGATTGAATCGCCTCAAGAAGCGTTCGGTTCGATATCCGTCCCGAACGATTTCGAAGTTTCTTGTCCCGTAGTAAGTGTAGTTTGTGGAGACCGGGCTTAGGCCAATTGGCTGCCGATCGACGTACACCATGGCTCCAGGTGGATTGGTGCGCACCGTCATCCGCTTGCGAATGCATCCAATTTGCATTGCAATCAAAACCGCCATGCACACGGATGCGAGTCGAGTGATGCGAGACAATTCCATTTGTGATGGGATGGTTGGGGGTGCCACGATCCGGTTTGGACAATTCCGTGGACAGTACCGCAATGGGGGAAATGGCCGCAAGTCCGATTGCCGCAGAGGTCATTTCGAGACGAAATGCATTCACTTCGTCGGTGTCTCCTCCTGTGGTCGCCATTCACTCTGGCAATGAGACTTGGCTTTCGTGCATCAAATAGGCAAGCAGGTCTCGGACTTGATGCTCTGTGAGATTCTGCAAGAGCCCGTCCGGCATCAGCGAAGTGGTGGATAGCTTGGTGGCCGCGATCTCTTGCTTATCGATAGTCACCCTTTCTTGGGCTGTCTGGACTGTTACGGTCCGATCGCTTCTGTCGACGACAGCACCAGTGACGACCCGGTCGTCGAGCAATTGGAAAATGCTCGTCCGAAACTCTGCGCCGACGCTCGCGCTAGGGTCTCCGATATTCTCCAACAGATAGTCAAGATTTCGGCGATTCGAGCCAGTTAAGTCGGGGCCGATTCGCTTGCCAATCCCGTACAAGACATGGCAATTGGCACAATGCTGCTGGAACAGAGCTCGCCCAGAGCTCAAGTTTGCGTTTGCGACGAATTCAGTAGTCATCTTGTTTCGCCACTGGTCCATCCAAGCTTTGCGTTCGGCAGTGGTGGCTTTGATTTCTCCCCAAACCTCTCGCAATTGCGATGTCAGAGATTCATCTCCAAACGCCTGAATCTGCCTCGCGTGAAAAGCGGAAATCTCGGATGGAGGAATCCTGTTGGACCGAACGGCCTCCAGCAGTTCCTTGGCCGTCGCAGGTCGCGAAGCAAGCGTATTGATCGCTTCGGTTCTTTCAGCGGGCGACAATCCCTTCCATCGATTCAGTAGCTGCTTAGCCATGTCAGGATGTTCGTAAAATGCGAGTCCTCGGATCGCTTCCAGCACGAGCGCGCGATCCCCCAGCCATTGAATCAATTTGGGAGACAATTCCTGCGGCTTGCTCGCGAGAAGTGAACGGAGTGCCTGTTTTCTTACTTCTGCATCGAGCCCGCCATTTTGAATCAAGGCAAGCAAATCCTCCTTCGCGCGGCCATCACCAAAAGTGAGTCGCAGCGTTTGCAACTCTTTCGTCACTGTGCTTTCTTGCGAGCCGGAAACCCGATTGACAAGCTTCTCCCAGCCCTTAGGTGGCTTGGCCTTTTGCCAACCTTCCAAGGCTTTTGCCATCCCGCGAACGACATCGGTGGGGTGGGTAAAGCCATCCACGCAGGCCGAATCGACCAAGGAGTCAACCACGAAAGGCTGGGATTCGATGAGGAGGGTCAGCCTACGCGACACGTTTTCTGTGACCAAGGGAATCCGAGACTGGGCGATCAAGCGGATTGCCTCAGCGGGATTGCTTGGAATGGCCCCTTCGATCCCGTACCAAAGCATCTTTGGAAAGGTTCGGTCATTGGCCCATTGCCCCTTTTGACTCAATGCCTTTGCGATCGGCCAACGCTGCTCCGGTGGCAGTTTCTGCAAGGCCGATGCGAGATAGAGATGGACAAGGCCTGAAGGGTCGTTCTCCGCCAATTTCTGCAAATGCCTCAACGATTGTGAACTAAGAACTGACTCGCTGGGCTGGCAGGAATCGGTCAGGAATCGAATCGCCGCGACGCGAACATGTTCGCTGTCATGAAGTAGTAGCTCTTGCAGAAGGGACTCCGTTGCGAGCCCTGATTGGATTGCGGTTTCGACGTACCGCAATAAGTTCGCTGGAGTATCGGCCTTCGCGATGCCATCACGAACAAGCGATTGCACCGATGTTCGCGTCGCTTCATCGGCGACCGCCAATCTCTCCGAAAGAACGCGGCGCGCTGTGCGAGCCCACCACGCGTTTCGGTGTGTTAAATACTTCACAAGTTGTTCATTGGAATCCTTCGCGAGATCGAACGGAGCGATAACTCGAGGCGATTGATAGGAGAGTCGATAAACGCGACCGCTTGTTCGGTGCACGCCGTCGTGATCGTGGCATTCACCCGTATCGCTCCAGTCTGCGATCAAAACGCTACCGTCGGGAGCAGTGATTAATTCCATGCCACGGAACCACGCGTCGCTGAAAAACGCGAAATCGGGTGCTCGACGGCCCACATAAGCGGTACCTTGCCGCTCCAAAGAATTGCTGTTGATACGCAACCCATGCAAATTGAGCGTGAAGAGTTGATGGCGATAGCTTTCCGGCCAATTGTCACCTTGGTAGATCATCAACCCGATGTGAGCATGCCCACCCCCTGCTGCATCGGTCTGATTGGACATTCCCTTTTGAATCTCATTCCACTTTTCGCCGGTGTCCCAGTGCACGTGATCTGCCGTTTGTTCGATCAGTTGGTAGGTGTGTGGGTTTAAATCGATACCATACATCCGTTCGACATGGGAGCCCGGGACAACGTGCCACAAATGGCCGATGACGGTGTTGATGACGAACATCTGGCCATGCTCATCGAAATCAAAACCCCAGGAATTCGTCATGCCGTGGAGCACCGCTTCTACTCGTTTGGAGATGGGGTGAAATCGCCAGACACCGGTGTTGATTTTGACTCGTTGCGAATCGGAGGCTTCGGGGGGGCCGATGCTACTGGTCGCTTGAATGCCATGCCGCCCGTAAAGCCATCCATCATTCCCCCACTTCAGACCGTTGGCTGGAGTGTGTCCAACGGCTTCCTCGTCGAAACCGTTCAGAATGACGGTGGGGACTGAGTCTGGAAAATCGTCGCGATCGCGGTCTGGGTAGAAGAGCAGATTAGGAAGAGAAATCGCCCAGACACCACCATTTCCAATCTCAATGCTGGTCAATTTATGGACATCGTCCGCAAAGACTTTACGTGTTTCGAAGCTGCCGTCACCATCCGAATCTTCCAGGATGACAATGCGGTCCCTTTGCTTTGCATCGAATCCACCTGCTCCATTGCCAGACCAGCTGTAGTTCTCCGCGATCCAAATCCGGCCTCGTTCATCGGTCGTCATCGCGATTGGGTTTTGAACTTGAGGTTCGGACGCGACGACAGAGAGTTGGAATCCTTCCGGCAATCGTGCTTGAGCAACGGTCTCGCTCGGTGTTAGAG
This sequence comes from Brakhagea slesvicensis, assembly GCF_052161625.1. Lineage (GTDB taxonomy): Bacteria > Planctomycetota > Planctomycetia > Pirellulales > Pirellulaceae > JBKCUI01. Next base: position 5,652,306 of record NZ_CP197412.1, on the reverse strand, counting down.
GAAGACTCGTTGATTTTTCTGAGTTCTGAATCGGTGGGAAGTCGTCAGCAGATGCTGGTTTGTTGATAACCGAAACAAGCAAGATTACCAACAACCAAGCCTTCGAAAAAGAAACGGAGGTGCGAGCGATGGGGAGAGAGATCTGCATAACGGTCAAGTCGATCGGCGGGAGGAATGGTGGAGTAGCGGCTAGGGTAATGCCGGCCCGTCACAGAGGGCTTTGCTGGGGTTGGGGTCCGCAAGCAAATCAGCGAGAGTGGTGGATCCAAACGCTTCTTCCGTTCTGCGCAATGCGTCATCCATCTTACTATGAAGAGAGCAAAGTCGCTTGCCATGGGAGGCCAGATGAAGCGGACAAGATTCGATTCTCGGGATCGGCTCCACCGCGTTGACGACTCGCAGAATCGTCAGTTCGGTCGAAGGAATCGCGAGTGTCACCCCACCCCCGATTCCTCGTTGCAACCGAACGATCCCCTCACGCTGCAGTCCTTGAAGAACCTTCGTCAAGTAAGCGAGAGGCACTTTGGTCCTTTCGGCAATCACCGCCGTTCTCTGGGGCTCCCCCGGAAACTGCGATAGGTGCATCACGGCCCGCAATGCGTACTCAACCGTCTGCGAAAACATAAAACCCTCCAAAAGAGGACATTGACATCTCCTAAAGAGCGGGCTAAGCTCAAAACAAGACCTTCGGGTCTAGTTTTCTCTCGGGCGTAGGAAACGTTGGATTATCGGTGAACCCCAAGGTAATGCGAGGTGTGGAATGAGACGATTTGGAGTTTTCTTGACGGTAGTGGCTGGATTCGGGCTGGCCCTGTTCGGCGGAAGTCAGCTTGCGACAAAGACTTCCGCACAAGAGTCGAAGAAGCAGGACTACGCACTTCGGCAGGCCAAAAGGGAATTGGCGATGCTGGATGACATTTACAAAACCAGCATTGTCCTGATTACGACCCATTACGTGGACAACAAGGATTCGATACCCGCTGGAACCGCGTTCAAAAAACTGTTTGATGCAATCCAAGCCAAAAAATGGCACGAGGTTCGTTTGATCGACGGAACGGGCGATCCTTACAACCCGGACAACGAGCCCAAAGAAGGCTTCGAAAAACGAGCTATGAAGAAGATTTTGGACGGTGCCCCGCAATACGAAGAGGTCGTATCGGAAGAGGGGAAACGCTTCTTGCTGGCCGCCACAGCGATCCCCGTCGTCATGGACAAGTGCGTTATCTGCCATCAAGTTTATGCCGATGTTCCCAAAGGAAAAGCGATCGGTGCCTTGGGATACAAGATTCCGTTGCAAGAAGTGGCTCCGTGATCCAAGTTTAGAGCAGCGATGGCGCCGCGATGACAACCCACTTCTCAAAAAATGGGAAGCTAGCTTTCCGTCCCCTTCATCCAAAAGGGAGAGGTTGTTGGTCGACCAACATAATGGTAGAAGAATGGAATTGCCGGCACCTCTTATTGGTTCGAACCCATGGCCCCTCCGGATTCTTTCAACCCGCGCGTTGCTCTGTTCCTTTCGATCGACGGACTGGGCACGAATTTGGTCGGAGCCTATGGCAACAGCGTCGCCCCCACACCCCATTTGGATGCGCTCGCATCGAAAGGGATCGTTCTTGATCAGTTCTGGGCTGACTCGATTCGGGGCGATCGCACGCTGCAATCGCTCTGGACAAGTTTGCATTCGGTGACTCGCGACTTGAGCGGCGAAGAGGGGGAGCTTCCGATGTTGGAGGATCCACATCAGACTTATTCACTTTGGAGAGAGCAAATCGCCCGCGGACTCCTCATTACCGATGACCGTGATCTAGCCGCAAGTAGTGCCGTGGATTGTTTCGATCGAGTGCTGCTTGTGGAGCACGAGCAGGAGCGGGGGGACGAGCACGAGGACGAGCACGAGCACGAGGACGAGCACGAGCACGAGCACGAGCACGAGCAGGAGCAGGAGCAGGAGCGGGAGGACGAGCACGAGGACGAGCACGAGCACGAGCACGAGGACGAGGGAGAGGGAGAGGGAGAGGGAGAGGGACACTACGTTGCACCGACTGAGTTTGAGCGGTTGATTGAGGCGGCAATCGGCACTTGGAGCGAATGTACGGCCGAACATCCTCTTCTTTGGATCCATTCCAAGGGGCTTCGAGGAGCTTGGGATGCCCCCTACGAATATCGCGAAGTGCTTTGCGACGAAGGGGATCCCACCCCTCCTGAGGATACGACGCCGATGGAATTGAGCGTCGATCACCTCACCGATCCGGATGATGTCTTCGGGATCTCCTGCGCGGTGGGGGGGCAAGTCATTGCGATGGACCAAGTGATCGGGGAGATGATTCAGTCCCTTCGCGAAGCGAATTTGCTCTCTAGTTGCATGGTGGGAATCGTGGGGGTTGCCGGTTACTCGCTCGGTGAGCATGGCTATGTGGGAGGCAACACCCAAAACCTGTATGCCGAGTCGCTGCATATCCCCTGTTTGATCTTGCCCGGTGAGATGCTACCTCTTGGAGGGCGGCAAGGCACCATCATGCAACCCCATGACATGGGAGAGTGGCTCGAGGACTGGTTCCGTGGTGAACAGGATGCCGACTCTCTCTCCCAGTTCCTTGATTCGTTATTGAATTCACGTTTCGACGGTGAAACTCGCATCGGAGCAGCCGTTGCCTGCGAGAATCATCAAGAATATGTGTGCAGTCCTGCTTGGTCCTGCCGCCTGGAACGAATCCCTGGATACCAGGAAAAGACCGAACTATTTGCCAAACCCGACGACCGTTGGGAGCAGAACGAAATCGCCTCACGCGCCATCCCTGTTGTCGATAAGATGAACGTTTTAAAGTCCAAGCTGTTGGAACACTACCGATCTCCCCAATCCGATCGACAACCCCTTAATTGGCTTGACGAGGAATTGATTCACCCGATGCGATGATCAGGTCCAGGCATTGATCAGATCAGTGGGAATGCAGAGGGTCCGCCGCGACTGAGGTGGATGTCATGGATCTGGGCCAGGAAGTCGCAAGTGATCAATCGCAGTACAGGCGAGACCAAAAAGAGACCCACAAGACACAACAGGGTTCCGAGCAACGTCGCAACCATCGAAATGATAAAAAAGTAAAGGACTGCGAGCAGCATGGTGAAGACCATGTTCACGCAAAATGCTTTGATGAAAATGACATCCATCCCTGCCATGAAGTCATTCGCCAACAGACTCTTCAACGTCACGGCAAACAATACGTAGCTTGCTGCTACCATCGCAAGAAACCCAATCGCCCCCGTGGTGACTCCGGAAAGGATCGCAAAGAAAGGAGGACCGCCATCAGCGAGAGCCGCTGTCGCAATCGCGCCGAGGGAAACAGGTATTCCGACGAGGATCGACATCGCTGCGAATCCAATCATCTGCCACAAAAAGGGCCATAGTCCGCGCAGCAAATACTCTGTAAGTCTTTCCAGTTGAAAGTCGGGCCAATTCCGTGTTCGTCCCCCGCTCCGGGCGATCGCCACCTCCCCAGCGTATCCAAGGTAGATGATGTTTCCAACGACGAACAACGCAAGGATCTCCATGATGAACATCCAAAACAAATTGACGAGCCAGTTTGGACTCTGGAACGGCGACTTGATCATCCTTCCGAAATCGAGCGCATCGATCGGTAGGAACGCTTCGTTTTGAAAAACCGGCGAAGCGACGGGTGGCTGTTCGCTCGCATAGTACGGGTTGTCGCTGCTCATGGGATTCTTTAGCGATGGTTTCTAGCGTCGTTTCAGACGCCTAGGTTTAATCGGACGCTGATGGAAGACAGGGGAGTTCGATGGGAACTACTTCGAAAACCACGAGTATATCTTGGGCGAGAAATTTTTGGTGTTCTCTCCGATCAATCAGAAGCCTTCGTTGAGAAGTCGAATTCCTTCGCACGCGGCGTCGATGTCGGCCTCACTGGTTGTATGACCCAGACTGAAACGGAGCGTTCCGCCGGAGGCGATGGTTCCTAAATGTTCGTGAATTTTGCCCGCGCAGTGAAACCCGGCGCGGCATTCGATGCCGAGCATGTTTTCCAGCATCAAGGCCCATTCTTGGCATTTGCCGGGGCTTGCTTCCTCAACATGCGGCGCGATGCTGATTACAGGCAATCTTGCGTTCAACGAGGAGGTGTCCGGTCCGATTAATCGGAGCCGATGGCTGGCGCGAATCGCATCCAGGATACGCTCGACCCACGGCTCCCAATGTTCGAGTACTTCCATTTGCTCGTTTTGCAACGATGCGCGGAGCGAAACGATGGCAGGGAGGTTTCGATTCCCGGATTCCACCGTTTCAAGCCAGCCGAATTCGCCGGTGATCGCGTCGCTCGAAGACCCCGTCCCTCCGATCCAAAGAGGAGCTAATTCCTGTTGTACCTTGGGGGGCACAGCGAGGAACGCGCAGCCGAGGATCGACCCAAGCCCCTTGTGACAAGGGGCTGCGAGAATGTCGATGCGCGAAGCGGGTATTTCCCATGGCATCATTCCGACACTCTGTGCACCATCGACCATGAGGTTGATTCCATGACGATCCGCCAATTCTCTCCAAGCCTTGATCGGCTGGATCGCACCGGTTACGTTCGAAACATGATTCACAACGATCCACCGAGTCTCCGGTGTAACCGCTTGTTCGGCGTCCTCCAAGGAGACAATGCCGGTTTCATCGCACGGGATCGAATCCCAAGTCAACCAGCCTCGCTGTTGGGCGAGCGCTAAAGGGCGAAGAACACTGTTATGCTCCGTGGCGGTGGTAAGCACATGGCAGGGGGATTGGGTTTCGTATGCTCGGAGTGCCAACCCGAAGATGGCTGCGTTCAGAGCCTGCGTGCCATTGCTACAAAAGGCGATGTCGAGAGGAGAACCGCAACCAATTCGTTCTGCCAATGCGACACGCGTTTGGTGAATCCACTTTTCCGCATCGAGCGCTGTACGGTAAGTGCCCCGTCCGGCTGCCGCTCCGCACTCTCGAAGATAATGGTCGACCGCCGTGAGAACGCTCGGTGCCTTAGGCCAACTCGTCGCCGCGTGATCGAGATAGTGACGCATCCCCTCAACAACTTCTCAATGCAATGCGGATTATGGAAATAGATAACGAAGGAAATTGCGAAACGGCTGGTTTGGCATGTAAGCAGTGGGCTGACCGTAAAGTCCTCGGCCTACTTGTGCAAGAGACACGTTCTGCCCGAATCCGATCAAGCTGCGGTAGCCGGAATTGTAGCCATTGTAGGAATAAGGGTAGTAAGTCGGCGGCGCGTAGCTCATGGGCGTCCCGCTTGGCATCGAAGGGCCGGGTGCATAGGGACGTGGGGTGGTGCCACACGTGTTGCAGTCAGCTGCTGGTCGAAACAACGTTGGCGAGACCATAAATCGCGCGTCGATTTGCCGGGGCGGGGAACTGACAAAAGGTTCGCTCGTTACGTAGGTCGATTCGTTCGCCGCGTACCTTGGAGGTTGGCTCGAAACGGGTATCGCTGGCGTGTAAGGGATCGCCGGATAGGTCGGGAACGATGGAGAACCAGCGACGGGAGTTCCGTAGTTAGGAACAGAGGGGATATATGTCGCTGGGGGAGCTGGCATCACGACCCCAGTACCCAACCCGGTGTTCGGCACCACGCTCGGCCCCGTCACCATGCCAGGGGACGGAGTCGGTACGATGCCGGGGACAACCGATGCTCCTGGATCGTAAGGTGCCGGGGCCGGGTAAACGCCTATTGGGCCGGCCGATGTGGATGGAATCGTTGGTGTGGATGGAGGATAAACAACGGAAGGTGGGTAAACACCAGTGGGTGGATAGACGCCAGTCGGTGGGTAGACGCCGGGGATGGATGGATTGGTGGCACCTAAGTTGGGAGTCGAAGATCCAGGAATCGGCGCAATGGGAGTTCCTTGGGAGCCAAAAGGAATTTCCTGGAAGCGAGAGGTTCGATCGACAGAGCCCAGCGCGGGACCATTAGCGGATGCATAAGTGACCGCATCGTCGACCTTGGGGATTTGGGCCGCTTCGGAATCGTTTTCAAATCGAGCGGATCTGAAACCATCCGACTTGGCGACCGCGCGAGGAGCAGTAGCGAGTTCGGAAACCACCGAGCGGTCGGACCTTGCTGTATCACGGGTGCTTTCTGGTTGGCTTAGCAAACGAGAAAGATCGACGCTGGATTCCCACGCGATCCGAGGAGAACGATACTCACCACCTTGTTCGCGTTTCAGTTGGGGAGTTTGCTTTGCATCCGCATCACTGGACTTGGACTTTTTATTGGACGCAGGCGCAGCAGGCTGTTTCGCATAGTCTGCAAGGGGATCGATAGGACCTCGCGAGTCGATGGATTGACTCAGTGCGTAGCGAAGTTTTTCCATATCCACAGCGGCTTGCTCGTCGGAGCGAGGAATAAACCGGATACGAGCTTCCTGTTCGTTTTCTGTTTTGACGATTGGCTCTTCCTCAGCGCGTGCGAGAAGCGAATCGCCGAAAGGAACGGCCATGCCTAGCAACAGGATAGTTCGTGTGGAACGTCGCATTTATCGTTTCTCGGGGTTGATGCGGACTCCAACTTTCTTGAGCCGATCGATGGCCGCGTTCAAATCGCCCGCGACTTTTGCATCGAGGTAGAGTCGAAGGAAAGGTGCGAATCGACGGGCCGTATCCGCCTCGCAAACTTCCACAAGTGGATCGAGTGATTCGATGGGGTTTTTGTCTAACATGAGCAAACTCAACTCCTTGACTCCCTTTAAGAATTCCACTTTTTTAAGTCCGCAACCCGTCAGGTTCAGCGTCTTCAATCCTCGGAGATCCGAGATCGCGTTGGCGTTTTCAATGGGGTTCCCGGCCGCTTGCAGCGTCCACAATTTCTTCAGGGCAGCGACGTGTTCCAATGATTTGATCTGATTGTCGTTGAGGTAAAGGGAATTCAGGTTCGTTAGGTCCTTGATAGGGGTCAAATCGGCGATTTTGTTTTTTGACACTTGCAAGTATTGCGACTGTTTGAGGCCAGCAATCGGGCCAACATTTTCAATTTGGTTTCCGGACAAGTCGATCGACTGCAATTGTTTCAACTCCGAGATCGGAGCCAAGTCAGAAATCTCATTGTTTGCCAGATCGAGCTTCATCAAGGCTTTGCAGTGTTGCAGTCCTTCCAAGCTTTTGATGCCCTTGCCTCGGGCGACGACCTGCGAGATGTTTTTCACGTCCTCCGCTTTGATCGGTTCGCTGTTGTAACGCTTTTCGAAAACCTCCCAGCGGACGGCGGCTTCCAAGGCCTTGTCGGGAAAAACGTCTTGCGCGATCAAGCTCGAGCCTTGGTTTACGGTCAAGGCGATGGCGAGGGAGTAGACCGCGTACGCGAGGCCAGAGATTGCTTGCGTGGCGAGTGATCGAATCATCCTGAAAACGCTTTCGGAGGGGAGTTGGGAGGTAGGAGGCTGAAAAACCGTGTTATCCAGACTGACACTCACTTTATATGAACGAAGTGGGCAATTCCAGGGTTGTTCGGGTTGCAGGGGCTGTCTCGACGATTTTTTGAACTAAAACGGGTATAACCTATTGGCAATCTTCCTTTGAAATTGAGGCCCAAGTGCGAATCCTGCTCACCGCCTTTGAACCCTACGACAGCTGGGACCAGAATTCCAGCTGGGAGGCGTTGATTTGCCTCTTAGAGAGTCGAGGGGCGATCGAAGGCGTTACGACTCGCAGATACCCCGTCGATCTTCCTTCCCTGCAGGAGCGGTTGTTCAAGGATTTATCGAAGGGATTCGACGCGGTTCTCCATTTGGGACAATCGCCGGGTGCAAGTCGGATCCAGTTGGAAGCGATCGCTCTGAACGTCGCCGGCATGACGGAATCCCAAGGCGAGTTTTTTGGCCCGATCACTTCTGCAGGTCCAGTGGCATTTCGTACCGACTTTCCACTGGATCTCTGGAAGAGGGCATTGCTGCAAAATCGGATCCCTTGCTCGATTTCCTTTCACGCGGGGACGTATCTCTGCAACGCGGTGATGTACCTGAGCCATTTGTGGTACTCCCACCATCAGCTCCGATGCCCAGTCGGTTTCATGCACATCCCTTTAACGCCCGAGCAAGTGCTCCGTTCGAGTCGCGAGTTCCCCTCCATGCCACGAGAGCAAGCCGCTGAGGCTATCGGCCTCGTCGTGGATCTTATAAACTCGCACGACTACGAACCCCAGTTTGCTTAAACGAGTGCGATGGCATCTAACAACAATTCCCAATCGATCTCTGAGTGGATTCAACAATACGAACGAGGCGAACTGAGCCCATTCGAATTGGGACAACGTGTGCTGCATGCCTCGATCCCGAGCGATGGCTCGGTGATGATCGATCGAGACCGTCAACGACGGTGCGGATTTCCGGAAGTGGTTTATGGGGCGGGCAAGCCGGTCGAAGCCATTCAAACCGCAGTGACTCGTTTACTCGAAGCTCATAATGATGCGAACCATCCAGAAGTGCTGGTGACTCGTGTCATTCCGGAACAGGTGCGGTGTTTGAGCGAGGTTTTTCCATGGCATCGCTGGAACCATCGCGCTGGAACGTTTCGAGTGGGGCGCGACTCAACCCCGCGCAGCCACGATGCATTGGAATGCGAGAGCGGAGTGGGCCGAGTCGCCGTCGTTAGCGCGGGAACAACCGATGAGCCCATTGCGTTAGAGGCGATCGAAACATTGGCTTGGATGGGTGTCCCTTCCAAACTGATTCAAGATGTCGGAGTGGCGGGACCCTATCGACTTTTGGCTCAGATTCCTGAATTGCAAACGATGGCAGCGATTGTGTGTGTTGCTGGAATGGAAGGAGCCTTGCCAAGCGTGCTCGGTGGATACGTCGGCTGCCCCGTCATCGCGGTCCCGACCAGCGTGGGTTACGGTGCCAACTTCGCAGGGCTCTCCGCTCTGCTCAGCATGCTCAATGCGTGCGCGTCCAACATCGCCGTGGTGAACATCGATTCTGGCTTCAAAGGCGCCTATATGGCAGGTCTCATCGCAACGCGCTAGGTGACCGTTGGGATTTGGAGGACCGTTGGGATTTGGAGGGTGGAATCAAGCGGCCTTTGTCTGGAACTTTGGCATCGACAGACCGAAGAGTCCAAATATCTCTTTCTGACTCAATCCCAGATTACCAGGTGTGCCTGTCTCGGCAAAAAGAGATTGAAACAACTGCCGCTTTTCTTCTAACACATCGTGAATGCGTTGCTCGATGGTTTCGACCGACATCATTCGAGTCACCGTGACTGGCTGCTTCACGCCAAGTCGATGCGCTCGATTGATCGCTTGATCCTCCACGGCTGGGTTCCACCAGCGATCAAATAGAAAGACATAGTGGCAGAACTGCAAATTCAGACCGACGGCCCCAGCTCCATAGCTCATCAAGATCACTTGGCAGTTAGGATCATTCTTGAATCGATCGATAACGCCATCTCGCTTATGCGATGCAATGCGGCCGTGGTATTGGAGTGGATTGTATTTGGCTAGCTTTTCTGCCAGTACATCGAGCGTCTCGACCCACTGGCTGAAGATAATCGCCTTTTGCCCGCTCGCTGCCACTTCCTCCAAATCGGCCTCGAGTCTCTCCAACTTTGCCGAAGCACCCGTCGAAGGATCGAAGTTACAGATTTGCTTCAATCGCAACACGAGCTCGAACACATGCTGGATCGTGAGCGAATCACCCATTTCATTGAGCTGGATGATCCCTTCCTCCTCGGCGCTCTTGTAGCTGGCCCGTTGCTCGGGTGTCAGGTCGAGGTCCGCTGCCCGAAACAGTTTGGGTGGCATATCCGTCAGCACTTTATCTTTAGTACGGCGCAATACGTAATCCCGTGTCGCCTTCCCCATGGATTTGAGGTGCATGTCGTCGTTCAGGTAGCCAGGGGATAGGAATTCGAAGATGCTGACGAGATCCTCGACGGAGTTCTCAATCGGTGTCCCGGTAAGAGCCCAAGATCGGGACCGTGGAATCGATCGCACAATCTCGCTCGTAGTGCTATTGCGGTTCTTGATTCGCTGGGCTTCGTCGAGCACCACGAGATCGAATTGAAGAGACCCGCTATCGATCAGATCACGGTCGCGCATCATCAGTTCGTAGTTTGCAATCTTGACCGGCGCCTGAGGATTGTTCCAAATCCATTGCCGTTTATGCGAGTCCCCTTCCAAGACGGCGACTGGGATCTCGGGCGCCCATTGTCGAAACTCGCGTACCCAGTTGGTCACTAGCGGCTTGGGGCATATCAGCAAGACATTGCTCAGTTCGTTGGAAAGGAGCAGCATGCGAATGGTCGTGATCGCCTGCATCGTTTTCCCCAATCCCATTTCGTCGGCGAGGATCGCGGCGGCGCGAGGAAAGAGGAACGCGATTCCCTCCATCTGATAAGGGAATGGTTGAAACGGGAACGTGAGCTTCGCGGACTGAACGATCGTCTCGAGCGGCGGTTGCAGCACATAGTAAAGGCGATCTTCCAAACGTACCAAATCGCCGGGCGGTCGCATACGCGTTATCTTGGGCGGCTGATCCGTCGCTTGGGATTCTTCGACAGGAGACTTTGTTGCTGTGCTAGTTGCCTTCTCTTTCGGTGCTTCCTTTTGTTCGTCAGGCTTGTTCCAATTCGGCATCTCCGGGAACGCGAATCCGATCGTCTTTGGAAGGCTTTGGCCGAGCTGGATTGGGAGTGCTTGGATAGGCTTCCAATTCTGAAAGCCTTCCAACGCATCGCTGGCACTTACCTCCACCGCCGAGGTTGACTCCAGGGCTGCTCCAAAGGGGAGCAAGGTATTGACTTCCGGTTGCGTGAAACCAAAAGACCAAGCCTCGCAGAGTTCAACGCGATCGGGGGCCTTAGAAGATGCGTTCATATCAGCGATCGTCCCTTTGGTTAGGCCGCTTTGGTCGCGGGGTGGGCTTCCCGGAGCGCTTCTTCAATCCGTCCAAAAGGTTCGATCAGATCGATGTTGGGTTCATGCGATTGGAAGATGTTGGCAAAGGATTCTAGATCTTTGTGGTATTCCGGCAGGACCAGCAGTTTATGGCCCCCCAATTCGGCCGCTTGCAAATCGGCTCGATCCAAGTGAGGTTGCGAAAACGTGGACGATCCGCGGTGCCAACTGCCATCGATTGCTGCGATGGGAAGTGAGTGGATATGCCTCAACGACAAGGAGGCGGGGGTGTCGGTAAAGAGGACCGACGGAGCACTCTTCGCCTTGAGCACGAGAGCCCGAGCGATTTGCTCTCCACATACAAATTCATCCAGTGTGGAACCGTAGAGGATCTGTTGCGCTCGCGTTGTCATCACCGGAAGTGTGCAATGGAATTCCAGTGGTCGAGCCAAATGGTTCAGCACCAGTAGGCCACCGAAGTAACCGTGGGCTGCATGTTTTCGGACGGTGAGGAATCCGAGGGCCATTCCGTTGGTTTTGGATGCTTCCATGCGATATCGTCGGAGGTTCATCGAGGAGACAACGAGCCGAAGGGTCGTAGAAAGATTCCTTCGACCTGTCTTTCGTAGCACGTACAGTCCGAACCGATTTCTCGGAACAATTGGATTAATCTTCAAAGTCAGCGCAATCGTCAAACTCGTGAATCATGCGACTAAATGCTCGACGAAGCGGATGGTTGATAGCTATACTGGGAACTCGGATCAGCAGGAATTCTCGCTGTTTTGGTGGGATTGGCTAAAGAACTCTCGAGACCATTGAGTTGAACCATGGCGAATGAACCGACCCCTTTTGCTCCCGTTTTCAGCATTGATGTGACCGCGGCTGAGGCAGCCAATGCCCCCGCCGCGACGCCACCGGCGCCGAAGGGGAGCGATGTCGGCACCGCCTTGATCGGTTTGACTCGCCAACTAATCGAGATGCAGAACCGCCAAAACGTGCTCTTGGAACAGTTGCTGCAAATCAATAAGCAGGTGCTGCAGGCCAGCAATCAAGCGAACCAGCAGAGACAATCCGAAATTACCCAATGGCGTAGTTCGCATCCCAAGCTGGTGCGCTCTTGCAAAAACGCACTGGAGTCGTTGTCGCAAGTGCAGATCGACTTCTTGCAGACTTTGGCAGACGAGGTCGAGGACCAAAAAGAGAATTTGGCCGAGAGCGAATACGCGTTCAATGATTTTCTTGATCGCTACGGTCCCCGTATGGCACACTTGAACGGAATCCTTCAAGTCCTCGGGCACCTGGGCGGCTAACCCCCCCCGTCTAGCGGTCGTCCTCGACCGCTTTTGTCTAGCGGTCGTCCTAGACCGCTTCCCTGTCTCCTCAAAGAGGCTCCATCCCCAGGGTACAAACTCCTGCACCCTACGAATCCCCATCGTTCCGCCGAGAACGGTCCACCCCGACCCGCCCCTTACCCAATTTGCTCTGGGTGAACGGGATACGATTCCTTCTCACTCGTATGTTTCGATCGCATGAATTGAGGCATAAGAGAGCCGACGAGCATCCCGGTTATGCTCGCAAGCAGCCCACCCAGGGGGCTTGGGAAAACATCTTCGAGTCCGTGTACGAACGTCAGGATAGCCCAGACGCTGACACCGAATAGGATCGAAAAGAGTGCTCCTTGAGTGGTTGCCCGGCGCCAATAAACACCAAACGCGAGAGGAACGAAGGCACCGGCCAAGGTGATTTGGTAGGCGCTGGAAACGTGCTCGTAGATCGACGTTCCTTGCATCAAGATCGCATAGGTCAGTACCAAGCTGGTAAAGACAAAAATCGAGATACGCATCGCGAGCAAGATGTGTTTGTCGTCCAGTTTTGGATAGATGTGCCGCAGGATATTCTCGACGAAGCTCGTCGAGGGCGCGAGCAATGTCGCCGACGAGCAAGACTTGATTGCCGAAACGAGCGCCCCGAAAAAGAGAACTTGCGCGAAGAACGGCATCTTCTCGAGAATCAGAGTTGGAAGGACTTTCTGCGAGTCCGACTCCAGCAGTTCGCTGGCTTTCTCGGGCATGATCAAGAGAGATGAGGTAACGATGAACATCGGTACGAACGCGAAAAGGAGGTAGCAGAGTCCACCGATGACGGCGCCGTTTCGAGCCGTCTTGGCATCGTTTGCCGACATCACGCGTTGGAAGACGTCCTGTTGCGGGATCGATCCAAGCATCATGGTGATCGCCGAGCCTGTGAAGAAGAGCCAGGCGTGCAAGTTCGATTCAGGGAGGATGCGGAACCACTCCTTTTCACTTGCTAATGCAAAAACCTTGTCCGCTCCTCCTGCCAATCCAGCGGAGTACCAAGCGATATAGGAGAGCCCAATCACAAGCACAATCATTTGAATGAAGTCGGTATAGGCGACCGCCAACATTCCACCCATCATCACATAAACCAGCACCAGCACCGTGCCGACCACCATGCCGACCGGGAGAGTGATTGCCCCACCCGACAGGATGGTGAAGACCAAACCGAGTGCAGTGATCTGAGCGGCGACCCATCCGAGATAACTCAAGATGATCAAGATCGATGTCAGGATCTCGATAAGGACTCCATATCGGTTTCGGTAAAAGTCACCGATCGTCAGCAGATTCATTTTGTAAAGGCGCTGGGCAAAGAAAAGACCGACGAGAACGAGACACATCGATGCACCGAAGGGGTCCTCGACGACTTCTCGAAGTCCACCTTCAGTGAATTTAGCAGGGATTCCCATAACGGTCTCGGCTCCAAACCAAGTCGCAAAACATGGTGGTGATCACCATGTAGAGCGGGAGCGAATGCCCGGCGACCGCGAAGTCGGAGGTGTTTTTGACGCGAGAGCCGGCCCAAGCTCCGATGAGCAATGTGCCCACCAGATACAGAATCACGAGAATCAGTAACGCCAAATTCATTCTGGAAAGGTACCTCCGAAAGCATCATCAAGCCGGATTCCAAATCGGACTCTAACCGTCTCGTGGCTAAGCCGAGCATCAAGGCACCTTAGGACGGGCCGGGGAGAGAATGCGCAGCTGCAAAAACCCAAAAAACGGTGAAGAGCGGTCTCCTAGCATTTCGGGTTCTTGCTAAGATCCTAGGGCCCGTATGATAGATCAAACTTGTCTTCTGGAGCCAGATCCCTAATGTCAAACAGTCAGCTTTTTCGGAAAAAGTCGTTGGACGCAATGGTCAGCGAAATGGAACGGGGAGAAAGCTTAAAACGTACCTTGGGACCGGTCGCTTTGACCTCCCTCGGCGTCGGTGCCATCATCGGAACGGGGATCTTTGTTCTGGTTGGAAAGGCCGCTTCAGATCAAGCTGGTCCGGCGATCATGCTTTCGTTTGTTGTCGCCGGACTTGCATGCGTTTTCGCGGCTCTCTGTTATGCCGAATTCGCTTCGATGGCACCGGTCGCTGGCTCCGCCTATAACTACGCGTACGCGACGCTCGGTGAGTTGATGGCTTGGATCATTGGTTGGGATTTGATCCTCGAGTACGCGGTCGCCTCCTCGACGGTTGCGCACGGCTGGTCCAAGTACTTTCAAAAGCTATTAGACCAATTAGGGCTCAACATTTTCGGGCCGGGTTCGGCCCTGCACCGCTTCACCGACGCCCCCTTCGACTTCAACCCAGAGGGTGAACCGGTGACCAAATTGAGGGCCACGGGCGAATCGATCACGGTTGCGGCGGACTCCTTCTTCTCGACGGGCTATTTCTTCGATTTACCAGCCGTTTTGATAACGGCGATCATCACCTTCATCTTGGTGCGAGGCGTGAAGGAAAGCGCGTTTACCAATGGAATTATGGTAGTGGTCAAGGTCGCCGTTGTGCTTTTTGTCATCATCGCGGGAATGCGATACGTCAAGATCTCGAACTGGACAGACAACTTTGCTCCCTATGGATACGGAGGCGTTACTTTTTTTGGCTCCCCCATCTTTGGTTGGTCTGACAAAGGGATGCTCGCTGGGGCGGCCGGCGTTATCTTCGCCTATCTAGGCTTCGACGCGGTTTCAACTCAGGCCGAAGAGGCAAAGAACCCGAAGCGAGATCTGCCGATTGGCATCATCGGGTCGTTGGTGATTTGCACTCTTCTCTATGTCTTGGTCTCCGGCGTTTTGACGGGCATGGTTCCGTACAAGCAAATCGACAAGGATGCGCCTGTCGCAACTGCGTTTGAGCAAGTCGGATTCGAGTCGGCGCAGTTCATCGTTACCGTCGGGGCGATCGCTGGGATTACCTCGGTGCTCCTCGTGATGATGATGGGACAACCCCGTATCTTTTTGGCGATGGCTCGTGATGGTTTGCTCCCCCATGGATTCTTTGGCGCTATTCACCCGACCTTCCGCACCCCTTACAAATCGACCATGCTTACCGGGTTGATGGTCGCGGCGGCGGCCAGTCTTCTGCCACTGAACATCTTGGCCGACTTGACCAGCATCGGAACCCTGTTCGCCTTTGCGCTCGTGTGCGGGTCTGTGTTGGTGTTGCGCATTACCGATCCGGGACGCCACCGCCCGTTCCGATGTCCCTTCTCTCCTTGGTTTCCAGGGATGGGAATCTTTCTTTGTGTGTTGCTTATGCTGTCCTTGCCTGGCGAGAACTGGCTGCGGCTCGTGCTGTGGCTATTAGCTGGGCTCGCAATCTACTTCGGATACGGCTACTGGCGTAGCAAACTAAGAACCGCCGCCTAATCGGTCGGCGGAATGCGAACCTCGTTCTCGCCCCCTGGAATCGACTTGCAAACAAGCGAACGGATATGGCTTTCGGACAGCAACCAAGCGATCGTTATTTACTCGCGATCGAGTCGACATGCGATGAAACAGCCGCGGCGGTTTTGACGCGGGATGGAAGGATTCTGGGGGAGTGCATCGCCACTCAAGAGGAGCTTCATCAAGCCTTCGCCGGCGTTGTTCCCGAGATTGCGGCCAGGGCTCACTTGGAACGCATCTTGCCCGTTATCGATTTCGCTTTGAAGCAATCCGGAGTGGAGCCAAAGAATTTGGAGGCGATTGCGGTGGCCACACATCCTGGTCTACCCGGCTCCCTCCTGGTCGGTTTGGCAGCGGCGAAGGGACTTGCCTTGGCTTGGGATAAGCCACTTGTCGGGATCAATCATGTTCAAGCCCACATCTATGCTTGCGGATTGGGGCGAGAAGGTTCAATTTTTCCGTGCGTGGGTTTTGTCGTCAGCGGAGGTCACACAACCCTTTATCGCTGCGAGTCAGCAACGGAGTGGCATTATCTTGGTGGCACCATCGACGACGCTGCGGGAGAGTGCTTCGACAAAGTAGCCGTCATGCTGGGGCTCCCTTTTCCAGGCGGTCCGCAGTTATCGAAGCTTGCAGAATCCGGAGACCCAACTGCCATCTCGTTCCCACGTCCGCTCCTAGATCAGCCTTCGAGGCTCGAGTTCAGTTTCTCGGGTTTAAAGACCGCTGTTCGATATCACATCGGTGGAACCGGCAAACAGGATTGGAGCACCTGCCATCTGAGCGAAATGCAAAAAGCGGATATTGCTGCTTCCTTTGAGCAATCCGTTATCGATTGTTTGGTAGGCAAAAGCCTGCAAGCGATGGAATCGACCCGACTTCGTCGTCTCTGCGTAGGAGGTGGTGTCGCTGCTAACCGCCGCTTCCGAATCCAGCTCGAAGCAGCCTGTGCCACGAGTGGCGTCGAACTGATTGTTGCACCGAAGGAACTTTGCACCGACAACGCAGTGATGGGTGCCCTGGCTTGGGAGCGTATCGATCAGAATGATTTCGATGGACTTGAACTCGATGTCCGGCCGGGATTGCTTCGTTACCGCGAAGGGGCGGTTCCGACCTGAGCCTCAAATAGGAGCTTGAATGGATTCGCAGGTGCGAGCGGCGCATCTTCGTTGACCATATTCGGGCGTGCATCGGTCCACCAACGATCGAATGAGGTCGAAAGAGACTCGACGATTTCAGGATGTTGCCCAGCGATATTTGTCTTCTGCGCGGGGTCGTTGCGAAGATCGAAGAGCTGCCATACCGGTTTCGTTCCCCCTGTGATGCTGACCAAGGCGTATCGATCGTTGCGGATCGACGCATTTCGGTATTGGCATGAATCGGGGGACGCTCCCTTTTCCCATCGTCCCACGTGGGCAACCAAGGTGCGATCGGTCCATTCCGCTGGAACTCGTTTATCCTCGGCTTCTAAGAATCTTCGAAGGGATCTGCCTTGAACCTGTTCTGCGAATTTTTGGCTCGGTGGTATTTCGAGAAAGTCGAGCATCGTCGTCGCAACATCGATTCCTCCCGCCAACACATCGCAGTCGCCCGGTTCAATTTTGCCCGGCATCGACCAGAAACTGAGAGCTCGCGTTCCACCCACCCAAGCGGTTCCTTTGAGTCCTCGCATTCCGGCGTTGTACGTCTTTCCTCCTTCGGTGCCCCCATTGTCGTTCATGAACACGACCAAGGTTTCCTTATCGATCGACAGCGATCGTAGCATCTCTAGCGTCTTGCCGATGTTGGCATCGATGTTATGGACCATCCCAAAGAAATTGGCCTCCTTTTCGCTGAGTCCCTTTCCTTCATAGAGGGCTCGGTCGTCGGCACTCGCGATGTACGGAGCGTGCGGGGCATTGGTCGCGATCCATGCAAACCAAGGCTTCTCTTGTGCAGACTTTTCCTGGATCCACTTTCTTGCCTGTTGAAAGAAGACATCGGTGCAATATCCCTTTGTCTTTTCAAACTTGCCATTGTGGAGAATCCATGGGTCGAAATAGCTATTTCCCGGTGCATCCCCGCAGCTCCCAGGGTACGACTGTCCGATTCCCCCAGCACCGTGGATGAACACTTCCTCAAATCCTCGTTTGCCCGGTTGATATTCGGCTTCGTCTCCCAAGTGCCATTTGCCAAATATTCCCGTTTGGTACCCCGCAGACTGCAGAACTTGAGGAAACGTTTCAGCGTCGAGTCGCAATCGTTCCCGCTCCAAAATGGTATGGGTGATCCCATTGAAGAACTCATGACGGCCTGTCATCAGCTGCGATCTGGTTGGCGCGCACGTCGGCGCTACCATCATGCGTGTGAAACGACAACTGGCTGCGTGAAGTCGATCCATATTCGGTGTCTTCAGCAGTGGGTTTCCGTGCGCCGACACATCTCCATACCCTTGGTCGTCGGTCAAGATAACGAGAACATTGGGCTTGTTGGCAGTCGAATCGCCAACAAACGCGTCCGCACTCCCGGCGAGGCAGGAAAAGCAAATAGCTGCACCTAGGATGGATTGATATGCAGCACCTATTGACCGAGAAACGACGAAGACAATTCTGCTTGCCATGGTTTTGACCATCCAGGTTGAGAGGCTAAGAGGGAGATTTGCTAAGGAATTGTTCGATGAACTCGGTTTCGGTCAAAACAGGAATGCCGAGCGACTGAGCTTTTTCAAGCTTGCTACCTGCGGCTTCCCCTGCAACGACATAATGGGTCTTCTTGGAGACGCTGCTCGCAGCTTTGCCACCGAGCTTGATGATTCGACGTTCGATTTCATCCCGTGAAAAATGACTCAGCGAACCGGTTACGACAATCGTTTTGTTCGCGAGAAGACCGGAGGAATCAATCGTGTCTTCCTCTGTTGTCGCAAGCGAGACGCCAGCATCCCGCAATTGATCGATGAGCTCGGTCCCTTCGGGGCTGTGAAGGAACTCGTAAACGCTGGCAGCGATGATCGGTCCGATTTCCGGTGTGGAGGAGATGGTTGTCAAGTCAGCTGCGATGAGGGCATCGATCGTGCTAAAGCGTCTCGCGAGGACTTGCGCGACTCGTTGTCCGACATGACGAATGGTTATCGCATTGAGGACGCGACTGAGGCCCCTTTGTTTGCTCGTTTCAATTCCCTCTAGCAAACTCTCTGCAGACTTCTTGCCCATTCGCTCCAGTTGGAGAAGATCGTCGAGCTTTAACCGATAGAGGTCACCGAGACTGAGCACCAACCCGGAATCGACCAATTGGTTGACCAGTTTTTCACCCAAGCCTTCGATGTCCATGCAATCCCGGCTTGCAAAGTATCGCAATCGCTGACGCCACTGCGCTGGGCATTGTTTCGAGACGCATCGGATATAAACGCCGGCAGGATCCTTTTGAAGAACAGACCCACACTCAGGACAGTGAGTTGGAAATTGAAATAGGGGGAGCTCATGCTCGCGACGGTGCCGTTCGACGCGCACGATGTGAGGGATGATTTTTCCAGCCTTTTCGACGACGACCCAATCGCCAACCCGGATGTCCTTTCGCTCGATCTCTTCTGCATTGTGCAGAGAGGCTCGCGATACGGTGGTCCCTGCCAATTGCACGGGTTCCAGCTCAGCCACTGGCGTGATTGTGCCCGTCTTTCCGATCTGGGTACGTATTTCCAAAAGTCGCGTGACCGCTTCGTATTTTTCAATTTTATACGCGATGACCCATCGAGGTGATTTGCTGGTAGCCCCAAGTGTTTCGCGTTGCTCCAGCGAATTCACTTTGATCACGATCCCGTCGACTTCGAAGTCGAGTTCATGCAGCGTCTCAACAATACTGTTGCAATGTTGGATCAATTCGTCTTTGTCCGTGAATACCCTTACACCTGGGGTGATGGGAATCCCCATCAATCGGACTTTCTCTAAGAATGCCATATGATCCCTTGCCTGGGTCCCATCGCAATAACCGATGCCATGGCAAAGGAATCGTAGTTTTCGCTGAGCGCACAGTTTGGAATCCAATAGCCGAATCGACCCAGCGGTGACGTTCCGAGGGTTTTTAAACTCCGGTTCTCCCGCTTTGACTCGTTCTTCGTTGAGCGAAACCAAATCGGAGTTTCGCATGTAGACTTCGCCGCGAACCTCAAGCAAATCCGGGATCGATTCCCCCACGAGACGTTGAGGCAATCCGCGAATCGTCCGAATATTGTGTGTGATATCGTCTCCGACCTCGCCATTGCCTCGCGTGACCGCTTGCGCAAGGAGTCCGCGTTCGTATCGTATCGATGCCGCTACACCATCTACTTTGAGCTCTACGACCCATTCGATCTTTTCACCGGATAGAAGCTTTTCGGTCCTCTGAAAGAAATCGCGAAGCTCTTGCTCGGTGTAGGTGTTTTCGATGGAGAGCATCGGTATGCGATGCGAAATTTGCATCAAACCATCGACCGGACGGTCTCCCAGTCGTTTGGTCGGGCTGTCCGGACTGGTCATCTCGGGGTAGAGGGTCTCCAACTCCTGCAACTCACGAAGGAGGCGGTCGTACTCCAGATCCGTAATCGTTGGCGCTGCGAGAACGTAATAGTTGTAGTCGTGTTGGCGAATTTGATCGCTCAGCCACTCCATGCGTTCAGCAGCTTTTAGATGGACCATAAGTGGAAGACGTCGAAAAGGGGCAACTCAAAATGAAAGGTTACGAATTTGGCGCTGCATCCAGTTCATCCATTGGAGGTGAGTCTGGAGATTGCGGGCTATCAGAGACAAAACGATAGCCTGCGTCTCGTACCGTCAAGAAATGCTTCGGCTTGGCCGGGTCGATCTCGAAAATCCTTCGCAATCGGAGCATGAATTGATCTACGCTGCGGGTCTGCATGTCGCCGCTCATCTCCCAAACTTCCGCAAGCAACTCTTGGCGACTGATCACACGCCCTTCATTCTCCGCAAAGTAACGCAAGAGCTGTAGCTCCTTATGCGTCATCTTGACTTCTTTATCATCCACGACGACTTCGTAAGTATCGAAGTTGATGGCTGCTCTTCCGAACCGTATGGCATGGATCTTCGTTCCCATCGACTCCATGGGCTTGGTCGATTGCTGCGGATAAAGTCGCATCAAGTTCTTAGCCCGTGCCAGAAGCTCATCCAGATCGAACGGTTTCGTTAAGTATTGATTCGCTCCGCAGTCGAACCCGCGTGTTCGATCTTCGGAAAGGCTTCGGGCACTCAAAATCAAAACGGGGATCAAAACCTTTTCATTGCGCAACGTTTCGCAAACCGCGTACCCGCTCATCCCCGGCAGCATGAGGTCGAGGATGATTAGATCAAACGCGTAGGGATCCGCACGGACCAGCTTCAATGCTGTGGGACCATTCTCCACCAGCGTGACCCGGTACCCTTCGGCTTCCAAGTTGTACTTGACCAAGGTGCCGATGTGCTTTTCATCTTCGACTACCAATACGTGTTTGCGACCCTTCATCCTGCTCTCGCTTACTTGCTCTCGTCCGAAAGCAGTCTTTTCATCGCTTCCATCAAGATCGGTTCTGCTTCGGCGGAAACGCTGGACGAGGTGGGTGCGACTTCGTATCCCCCCTCTTCATACGCCTTGGCTGTTCCAATGTACCCGGGACCGTAGTCGCCATAGGCTGCCATCATGACTTGTAGATCAGGACGCATCGCTTTGGCTTGGAGCTGATACTCGACGAACAGCTCACCAGGCATGGTAAGCATGCGAACACCCCCCACATGCAAACATCCTATCTCGATGGCATGTCCTTTTTTCACACGTTCCAACCATGCCAGTTGATCGGCCAGCGATATGTAACCGCGAGCAGGGACCGTTTTGAGCTTGGCGATCAATTCCTTTTCGTCCAAGTGGGGAGCTGCAGGGAGTTGGACCGGGGTCGTTTCGAATCGAACCTCTAGCCCTTCTACGGAAACGCGCTTCGCATTCTCATACGCTTCCTTCATTCCAGCAGCCAATCGATGGGCTAAGATCATTCGATTCGGCTGCGAGCCGTCATTGTATTTCCCTGCAGCGATGTTTCCTCCCGCTCCATTGAAATGGACGTGCAGGGCGGCATTGACGTCCTGCCCTCGCATAAATCTTGCGATCCCTGGGAAGTCAGGGCTCGGGATTCCAAGCCGATAGTAGCTCTGAGGATGGCAAGCGTACGTACTGAGAACCGCCACGGGTTTGTCGCTGTTCCAAAATGCCAAAACCGAGACGATGGGATCGATGGTTCCCTCGGGCAAGCGTGTCAGTTCAGGGATCTTGCAACTGCTCCCTCGCATCCTCCCCACCATTCCCTTGTCATCCACTTCGACCCGACGATTCGAAGCGACTTCGCGGACCTCCGCCTGGCCATACCCGTAATGCGTCACGCTCTGGGATTGCTCGATTCCCATCGATAACGCCGCAGATGCACGCTGGATGACATCGCGATGAAAGTCGCCGTCAAATCGCGAATACCCCTCTACCTTCAGATCCCGAACCAGTCGTTCTGCCGTAAAGTCGCAACCGGGTGCGTCGTGCTGATGCAACGCATGCACCGCAATCCGATCACGAGTCGTGTTCGCCGCTTGGGCCAATGCGTCGCGGAATGCGTCATGCCCTTCGTTCGCAATTCCAATCCAATCCACGGCACAAAGCACGATTGGTTTGCCTGCACCAAGTATCGCAATGCCGCGACAACGTAGCGTTAACTCGTCGACCCGCTTCACGGGGTCGTATGCCATGGGAGCTCCCAACGGCGGTGTCGCGTCGACATCAAACGTCGCCATGCGAAGACCTTGTCCCAACGCGCTACCGGTAACCGTCCAAGCGACCAATACGATTGCGATGATGCTTCGCATTCCCTCGACCTACTTTCTTTCGGATCGCAAATAAGCGATCAACGATTGGATCTCGACTTCCGAAAGTGGAGTGAGCAAATCGCTCGGCATCATCGATGTCTTGCTTTGCTTCTTCTGGGCGATGTCACCGTTGTAAATAACAACTTCGTCGGTCGCGGTTTGTAACTTGATGGAGTTTGCGCTGCTTTGCTTCAAGAGTCCCGTGACGACTTGATCATCCACAGTTTGAACAATCCAGGGCTGATACTCTTTCGCCATGACCGCGCTCGGATCCATAATGTTTTCAAGCAAATAATTGAGGTCGCGACGATTGGAACCGGTCAGCTCCGGACCGATCTTTCCCCCTTCGCCAAAAAGGATATGGCATTGGCCACATACTTTTGCGAAGACCGCTTTGCCCCGACTCAAATCCACTTGATCTCCCGTGGACTCGACCAGAGCCCGAATCTTTGCCACCGCCTTCTGCTTGTCGGCGTCCAAACTTCGCACGTCACCCCAAACACGAACAATCATTTCGTTGAGCGGCTCGGACTCCAAGCGTTGAATCTGCTGGACCATGTCCGCAGAAAGCTCACCCGCAGGGAGCTGCTTTTTTTCCAACGCGGTCAAGAGAACCTCCGCAGTCGCCGTTCGGCGAAGCATCGCGTACCAAGCGGCGCGACGATCGGTCAGCTCAGGCCACTGGATGGCCGAGCGAAGAACCTGATTGGCTCCTTCGGCATCGAGTGTATCCGCAATTGCCGAAAGCGCCGCAGCTCGGAGGCTTGGCTTCTCTAAGAGTGCGAACGCCAATTGCGACGCACCATCGGCTTTCACCTGCTTGAGCACATTGAGCGCCGCAATGCGATCTGGATCCTGAGCCTTGGAGTCCCCAACGATTCGTCGAAGCATCTCCAACGCCGCCGTGTCATTGAGTTTGCTCGCCAACTGCGCGCCACGCTGACGAACGGAAGGGTCCATATGCAACAAATACTTGGAGGATAGTTCACTCCAACCCTTCGGCGCGACCACCGTCCGTTTGCTTTCAAGCCCTAGCAATACCGCGTCAAGGAGCCGCGAAGACCGAGACGGGTCCTTTTGTTCGAGGACGCCTTGAAGCAGTTGAACCAAAGCGACTTCCACCTCAGGATTCGATCCTGCAACATAGGTCTGAGCAACTTGCCGCATTGCAAACTCTTGCACCAATGGGAGCGAGCTGGCTGCAGCGATCTTCGCACCGACACTGGGTGCCGCCTCGATTTGTCGAGAAACCGCATACCAAACCATGAGCGGGAGATTGTGGTCGTCCCGATCTTCTCCATGCTTCACCAATTCTCCAACGATCGGAGCCGAAGGGCCTACAGGCCACTCCTGGCACGCGGCGGCGAGCTCTAAACGAACAACCGGTGAAGGATCGTTCTTCGCTAACGCCACCAACGTCGATTCAATTTCCGAAGGAATAGCGGCTTTAGCGTCGAGGAAGGATTCGGGCTGCGTCAACATTCGGATCCCCCATCCTCGGACATGCTCGTCGCTATCGCTCAATAACTTATGGATATCGCTATGCTCCAGAGCCCGACAGGCGGCTAGGACCCAAAGGGCTCGCAGCCTAATCCTCGCCTCAGGATGAGCAAGCTGGCTACGAATGGAACCGATGGTTCCCGAACCCAACTTTTTAGTATGAGCCCGCTCCATCAGAATCCTGCGGGCAGTGCGAACATACCAATCATTTGCATGGAGTTGATAGGCGACCAGTTCTTCGTCACTGGCGATCTCCAAATTGACCATAACCGGCTTCGCATTGCTATAAGCGATGCGATACACCCGCCCATTGCTTTGATCATGCTTGGTTGGGTCGGTGACGTGACATTGCTGAGCGTCGTACCAATCGATCGCGATGACTTGGCCATCCGGTCCCGAACGGAAATACAAGATCTGACTGCTTAGATCGTTCGCAAACAGAAAGTCAGGAGCCCGGTCGCCAACATAACCGCTCCCTCGCTTCGAAATCTTGTCCTGATTCAATCGTGCACCATGGATGTTGTTCATGAACAACTGATCGCGATATTGTTCTGGCCAACTCCCTCCCAAATAGAACATCGCTCCACTGTGCGCGTGACCGCCCCCCGCGCTGTCGCTCCGATTGTTCCCGGAGTGGGGTGTATCGCCGATCCAATGGCGATGGAGCGCGATGGTTTGGATGTCGGCGTAGGTGAAGGGATTGAAATGCTGCCCAGCTTGTCGTTGGTACCTTGCCTGCGGAATGATGTGATAGAGGTGAGGAATGACGCAAGCCGTAAGGAACGCGTCTCCTCGGTCGTTGAAATCTACGCCCCAGGGATTGCTGGTTCCGTGTGCGAAGACATCAAAGCGTTCGGTCTGGGGATGGTATCGCCAGATGCCTGCATTGATTTTGGTGCTGGGACCCGCTTGCGTTTCCTCCGCTGTTTTTTTGACAACACGGACGTCGGAATGAGTGAACACACCATGGCATCCATACAGCCATCCATCGGGGCCCCAAATGAAGCTGTTCAATGTCTCATGCGTATCTTGATACCCCCACCCCTCTAGCTTTTTGACTGCTGGTCCATCGGGAATGTCATCTCCGTTGGCATCGGGGATAAAAAGGAGATAGGGAGCCGCCCCAACCCACAGACCACCAAAACCGACTTCGATTCCACTCACTAGATTGAGCTTGTCGGCAAAGACTTTGTTCTTGTCGAGTATTCCGTCTCCGTTGGTGTCCTCGAAAATCAAAACGCGATCATTTCCTTCGTCACCCTTCGCCCGGTTCGGATACTGATAAGCCTCGGCGATCCAAACTCTACCCTTTGCGTCGATCGTCATGGCAATGGGCTGACGGACATCCGGTTCCGACGCGATGACTTGCACAGAGAATCCATCCGGTAGCGACATCGCCGAAGCGACTTGGTCGGGCGGAAGGGATTTGTGGGCCAATTTGTCGATCACTGGCAAGCGTTTCGCCGTGGCAAGCTTCGGTTCCTCGGCATGCATCCGGAAATCGTCGAAATTGATGTGCCCCCACCCATCCTTGCTGTTATCGACTAACCGAATCTGCACCGTCTTTCCAATTGCTTGTTTCACGGAAAGGACAGCACGCTTCATCTCTTCGGCGTTCACTCCCACCGATTGAACGATGGTTTGTTGATTCTCTGCATCGATCAGTTCAAAGCGGGTTTCCTGCGAACCACCCCCTCCCTGCAAAAACGAAATCCATGGATGGCTCAATCGGAATGGTCTGCTGGTCAGCGTCCCAAAGGCGATGTCACCTGTCACTTCATAAGAACCAATCCAGTACTCTCCCTCATGATCGCTCTTCATGTCGTTTCGACGTCTTGCGACCGCGTCTCCTCGGATCGGTTGATTGAAGAACGCAGCACCGGTTTGAGTCCAATCTCGCAAGTCTCCCTTTTCGAAATCGACATTCATTACCCGGTCCGTTCCCCAACCAGGTCGAAATCCACCTAGCGCATCCCCAACCGCGATGGCTTGGTCAGCAACGGGAGTCGGCTTCTCTGTAGGCTCGATACCGGCAACCTGGGTTAATACGTGAATGCCCCGCTTGCTCACCGATACGATATCCATGCGTCCGTCTTTATTGACGTCCTTTGCAACGATCTGCGTTCCCACTCCCGAATCGGCATCGATGATGTTCGGCTGGAACCGCAATCCGCCAGGTCCCACAGTGGGCTTGAACCAAACCAACATAGGTGGCTCGTTCTCGCCTCGATCGCTGCCGTTGTGCGCCCAAAATCGCTTGCCCGTGACAATATCCGGCCGGCCATCCCGGTCCATGTCCGCGATGTCGACCGCATGCAATTGCGAAATTGCCAAACCGGTCGGCGAAGTCTCCGCTTTGTCGGTCATCACATCGATCTTATCCCAAGCCTCCGAGGACTTCGGATCTTTCTTTTTGTAAACGGCTAGCCCGTAGCCGTGCGCTGCAAGCGAGGTGACGATTTCGTTCTTGCCATCGCCATCTAAATCGACAGCATACATCTGCGCCCCACCGGGGCCAGAGAACGCTACGGGGTGAAACGTCCAAGCCCCCGACTTGGGTGCAGCGGGTTGTTCCCACCAGCCATCTTTGGACAGAATATCCAACCGACCGTCGTCGTTGACATCGCCTACCCCTAAACCGTGGGTGAAGCGTTGATGCTTACCACCCTCGCTTACCGGTCGGAAGGTCCATGGATCGGTTGCCTTGGCTGGCATCTCGGCGTATCCGAAATTGCCTCCATGACAACAAACCAGCTCCGGTTTCCCATCTCCGGTGACATCCGTAAAAGTTGGAGATTCGTTGTCAACCGTTTCCAATATCGTGTGTTGGGCCCACATTCCGTCTCGGGCTTTTTCTTTCCCCGGATTCTTGTACCAGTGGGCGGCTTCACCAGGAAAGCCGATGATGATGACATCGGTCCAGCCATCTCGATCGACGTCGTAATCGTACCCAAAGAAGTACTTGGAGTAGCCGATGATCGAAAAGGGCTTGGCGTCCGTGAGGGACACCTCCTTGTCAAATGTCGGACCGAAGTAAAGTTTGGGACCAGCGATAATATCGAGCTGCCCATCGCCGTCCAAATCGGCCGCATTTCCCCCTTCCGAATAGAAGAGAGGCGAAAGCTTTTGCGACTTCCAATGGTGAGCGTCCGCCTGCGCGTGAACCGGGGCCATCGAACTGCAAGTGGTCCAAGTAACCGCGACGGAAAAGCAAACGGCACGCATCGCCGATCGCGTGAGAACTCGTTTCATCGAGCTACTTCCTGATCAAGAACTGGAGGGGTTGTGGTGGGGAATAAGCCGCTATTGTAGACCAACAGCAAACGGCTCGCCATTGGTGAATGGCGATTAGGGATCCCTAGTCGGTCTCCCAGAGCTGCCGAATGCAATGCCGAGCCGAATTGCGATCGTGCTACTTGGAGATGGCGTAAAGGGCTTCGTAGGAACGAAGGTAAAGCGTCCCGTTGATGATCACTGGGGACGCTGTCGTGGCTTCACCCAACTCGTTTTTCGAGAGGAGTTCGAATTGCCGCCCCGCTTTGACGACCGAGCCCACTCCGTCGTTG
The DNA here is from genome assembly GCF_052161625.1 of Brakhagea slesvicensis. GTDB lineage: Bacteria > Planctomycetota > Planctomycetia > Pirellulales > Pirellulaceae > JBKCUI01. The sequence goes on along the minus strand of NZ_CP197412.1, from coordinate 5,624,797 downwards.
GATGTGAAGTAAATCAACCCATCGGCAAAGACGGGACTGCTGCGATGCTGCGCCGTGTGTGTGCGCTCCATGTAAACCTCGTTGCCGGTCGCCAGTTCCAAGCACTGGAGTTTCCCATCTTTATGCAACACATACACAAGATCCTCGACGATCAACGGGATCGACACGTCCGGCGTGCGCGGGCATACCCACGCGACTGCAGAGGCTTTCGTCGAGCAATCACCCTTCAACTCCTCGACCTTCAATGCGACCATGGGGCCTTCTTTTGCCGTCGGTAACAAGATGCGACCTGGGATGAATGCAGGGGAGGCGACGAATCGAAAGGTGGGGTCTTTCTTTTTTGGATTCCACTCGGTCGGACCGTTGAGATTTCCAAAACGCCACAGTTCCTCCCCTGTGGACAGACTATGGCCCGTCGTGCAATCCGCACCATGTACGATCAAAAACTCAGTCTTACCGTCTCGATAAAGAAATGGGGACGCGTAGGAATGTTTGCATTCGAAATATGCGTCGGTGTTCCGATTGTGCACCCATACCGTTTTGCCGGTCGCTTTGTCCAGCTTGATGACTTGCCCGGTCCGTGTATTGTCGTCCATCTTCATTCGGCCATGAATCAACTGCAGATAAAGGGCATCGCCGTCGAGAACAGGGGTGGATGTCATTCCAAATTGGATATCGATCGCGCCGAAACGCTCCCCGACATCGAACTTCCAAACCTCTTCACCATCCATGTTCAAACAAGCGAGTACCCCGGTGCCGAAGAAGACCCATACATGCTTGCCGTCCGTACAAGGAGTAGGGGATGCCGAGTTTCCTTCACCCGCCCGAGCATCTTGATTGCCAGTTCCGATCTTGGTCTTCCAAACAATCTTTCCGTCCGCAGCGGAAACACATATCGCCACGAGATCCCTTCCCTCGGAGCTCGTCAAATACAATCGATCCCCCCAGAAAACAGGGGTCGCTCCGGCCTGTCCTGGCAATGGACAACGCCAGCGTACATTTTCGGTCTTGCTCCAGCGTGTCGGGATTCCCTTCTCATTCGAAATGCCGTTTCCATTGGGACCTCTCCACTGCGCCCATGAAGTTTGCTGGCTAGCGTCCTCCAGTGCCGTCTCTGCAATAGCATCCACTGCGAAGGGAGCGGACACGCACCAAAGGGCAACGCTCAAAACGGAATAACGAAGGAACGATCGCATGATGGACTCCAACAGAACGGATTAGATGGTGAGGTGGGTTGAGGCGGACTGGGATGCGACGAATGCAATTACGCCCCGGCCGTCGTATCATGAGCTTTCTTAGCGATCCAATCGCTCCGTCGCACGGCAGCGAATACCAGAAACGCTGCGACTACCATGAAGCCAATCGCCGTCGCATGGCTGGGGCTAAGCACCCAATGAAGCAGCCCTTCTTGAGGGACGTGCGCGTCGTGCCCCGGATGGGCGAAAACAGGATTTGCGAACGTCGCCATCGCGGCGGTGGTGACGATGAAGATAGAAAGTCGTTGACGCATAGAAGGTAGCGATAGTGGGACACAAGTATCAAAAACAGCTCCTACTATACCAGATTTACGAAAGAGAGCTCGAGTACTCTCGCACTATCCTGACTGGTTCCGCCCACTCGATTCACACCTGTGCTATCGTAGGTGTTCTCCCCTACCAATCCCTAGCCACCCCCCTTCCCTCGCAAGGCGTACGGCGATGCAGAGCTTACCAAGCAGCCTCCGTTCCAGTTCTCTTTGGCATACCCTTCTTCTTATGCCACTGCTGGTCCTTCTTTCATTACCAGCCGTGATCCAAGCGGCAGATGGTGCGATTCAGGTCTATCACAATGGCAAGGTGTTCACCGCGGACGCTCCAGGTTCCATTGCCGATTCCTTCGCCGTCGAAGATGGCAAATTTCTAGCGGTAGGCAAACTCGAATCCGTATGGGCTGCGGCAAAGAAACAATCGACGTTGAGTGGTAAGCCCCTTTCGCGGGTGGATCTCCAAGGACGCACGGTTCTTCCCGGCCTATCGGATTCGCACGTCCACGCGGTCGATGCTTCCCTCTTTGAGTGGAATCACACCATTCCTGAAATGAAAAACCTCGACGATGTCTTTCGATATATCCAGTCGAGGACTGCCGTTGTACCTCGGGGAGAATGGATCATGTTGAGCCAGATCTTCGTCACACGTCTCGAAGAACAGCGGTTCCCAACGCGTGAGGAGCTGGATCGTGTCGCCCCCAACCATCCGGTCTTCTTTCGCACGGGACCCGATGGGGCGTTGAACAGTCTTGGTTTAAAGCGGAGCGAAATTGGCGAGGATTTCGCCATCACCGATGGCCAACCGGGGTATCTGGAACGAGACCCGCAAACAGGAAAACTCAATGGGATTCTACGCAGCTGCACGCGACTGGTGCAGATGGAGAATAGTCAAGAGAAAGTGGGTCGCGATGCCAGATTGGATTCTCTATCCAAATTGCTGGCCGATTACAACCAAGTCGGGATCACCAGTGTTTGCGATCGCAACGTCTCTCGCGAAGGATTGGATCTTTACAACGAACTGCACCAAAGCTCCCGTCTCACGTGCCGCGTCTTCATGTCCTTTGCGATCAATGCCCAAGATTCGCTGGCCAAGATCCAGGAGGATATTCGCTTCGCGTCCGAACATCCTCTGCACCGCCACAATCCAAACCTCTGGCTGCGAGGGACCAAAATATTCCTGGACGGAGGTATGTTGACCGGAAGTGCTTTCATGAAAGAACCATGGGGTGTCAGCTCCATCTACGGGATCAACGACCCGAACTACCGGGGACTTCTTTACGTGCAGCCTGACAAACTCTATGCGATCGCCAAGGAGTCCTTGAGCCATGAATTGCAAATGACCGCGCACTCCGTTGGCGATGGCGCGATCGAGGCCTTGCTGGACGCCTACGAGCAAGTCGATCGCGATACGCCCGTTCGAGCGATGCGTCCCTGCATCACGCATTGCAATTTCCTGACCGAGAACGCCATCGCGAGGATGAAGAAGCTCGGGGTGGTCGCCGATTTGCAACCCGCCTGGTTGTGGCTAGATGGCCGCACGCTCCATCGCCAATTCGGCGAGCAACGACTGAAATGGTTTCAGCCCTACAAGTCCCTCTTTCACGAAGGGGTGATTGTCGGAGGTGGCTCTGACCACATGCAAAAGGTTGGATCGTTCCGTTCGGTGAACCCATACAATCCATTCCTCGGCATGTGGATCACTCTGTCCCGAACACCGCGCGGTATGAACAATGCACTGCACCCGAGCGAGCGCATTTCACGAGAAGAAGCGATTCGCTTTTACACCATCAACAACGCGCATCTGACGTTTGAGGAGAAGGAAAAAGGATCCATCGAACCGACCAAGTACGCCGATTGGATCATCTTAGATCGCGATATCCTGGAATGCCCCCTCGAGGACATTGCGCAAACCCAAGTTCTCAATACCTATCTAGCTGGCAATTGCATCTACACCGCGCCATAGAGTCCATCCAACGAGCATTGAACCGCCTCTCGGAGCCGAATGCAGCTTGTGTGACGTGACCAGTCCTCATCGACCTACTACACTTCCAGATTCCCATCAACGAGGTTGGAAATAGGCTTGAAACTTCGCGTACTCGATTTGTTGGTTTTGGTTTTATCTGTCGGGTTTTATTTGATCCTACGAGCCCGAAGCGTTACGTTCTCCTCAGAAGCCCATCTGCAATGGGCTCCGTTCGCTATCTCGGCGATGTTGAGCGCCTATGTCAGCCTTAGTGGACGAAGTTATATCGTGATGTACGTCGCCTCATTTTTGGCCGCTCTTGCGGCATCGACTGCTTGGGGTATTGAACGAGTCTATCACCTATCCGGTACAGCCTTTATGCAGGATGATTGGTCTTTCAACCAATATGGAGATGACCCGGCTATCGTGTCCATCGAAGTGTTCGTAAAGTCTCTGTTCGCGATGATTACCTGTGGGTCTCTCGGCCCCGCATTTACCTTGTTCTTCCGAAAGACGACGCAAGAGCAATCGTGAGTCACAAACGAGATTCGATTCTTTGCTCATTCGACACGAACACTATTCGTCGAAGCAATGCCTTTTGTTCTTATCGTTCGGCACAAATTGGTGACGAAGGCTGCGTAGATTCCCCAAGCGAGTAAGGGGATTATCCACGCATCCATTCGCGTCATCCGTTCCGGGAAATACAAGGCACCGATAGCAAGACTCAATGCAAAATAGAGCGGCCACGAGAAGTAACACCTTGCACAACCTGCCATCAGCAATACACCGCCAGCTAGTGCCCCAGCGTCGAAAAGATAGGCGTTAATCCGCGAAGTGGTTGGCCTCAAGAGAAGCATGATCAAGATATAGAGGGAGGGCAGAAGAAGCACCCAAAGCCTCCTCCACGAAAACAGTGATCTTTCCATTCAGACTATCATCATTAATGGGGCTCTTCGATAGCTCACTCCGTATTTCAAGTATATTCTCCCAATACGCCGAGTAGGAAAGTCGAGCTTGCCAAGGAAGAAATTTTGGAACCATCCCTGCATCCCAGAGTCAAGATTTGCTGCATCGCGAGCATCAGTGAGGCTCGTATGGCCCTACGGCATGGTGCGGATGCCCTCGGGCTTGTGGCTAAAATGCCAAGCGGTCCTGGTGTGATTCCCGATGACTTGATCACCGTTTGCTTGTAGTACGTAAAAATATTTTTCTCAATACGAGCTAGTTCTGGCAGATGGAGGTATCTCGGTTTCTCCAAATAAAGAATAGATGAATCGATAACCAACACAGGAAAGGAATTACGCAGGTAATTGTTTGATGCGGGAGAAAGGGGAAACTGAATGCAGTCCCCACGAGAAAATACAACAAAACGAAAAAATAGCGAACCGCGACGTCATAGACTAAGCATGGTTTTACCACAGAAAACCATGAATAAAATGCTGCGATTGCGATGGCCCCAATACAAATGGATAATACGGAAGCATAGGGAATCCAAGATTCAGAGCCGATTTCTGATCTGTGCTGAATGCTATCACGCATACTGATCGCAATTGGCTGTGGAATAGCTAACACTGACACCAAGAAAAGTAGTTTTCGTCTTTCCAATAGCTTTACCAGTTCATCAATCGCGATAATGTTATCAACTATGATGCTCATTAGAACTTATCCTTGCCCCTGAAATACAACTTAGGATGAAGCACCCTTCTTCCGGAAACTGTCTGTTTTCAATGTGCGGATCAAAGGCGTTGTTTATACGTGTTAAAGATGACATCCTTGCCTCCCATGTTAGACGATCTCGCGCTTACTATACTGTAGTGCCCGTTACATGGCAATATTTGCTATCGGAGCCGAACTGAACAATGAATCGGGCCATTCATCGCGACGAACCTATTTCCTCATAATCGTTTGCGCGAACCTGTTTAACAATGAGCCTACTGTCGTTCCGCGTGCGAGTGCAACCGTAGATGTCCGTTCGTCGATTGTCATTGGGCGCTCTCGCGTTATCCGTTTAGGGAAGCACAAGGCACCGATAGCAATACTCACTGCAAAATAGACTGGCCACGAGAAGTAACACCTTGCACAAGGCGAGTCAATCGGCTTGATGGCGGAGCGTGTAGAGAACGCTAGGGTGCGGAAACCCGAGCCGCTTGTCGACGATGTTGTAGAGATCTTGTCCTGCAAAGTAACGCTGCAGGTTCTCGCAGATCAATCGTGTCGTGTCGTCCGTGCGCGCTGCTGCTTGCGCGCCGACATGCGGAGTGATCAATACATTGTCGAATCCCCAAAGGGGGCTGCTATCAGGCAAAGGTTCGATTTGCGTTACATCCAATCCAGCCCCAGCAAGATGGCCATCCGCCAGGGCATCGCATAAATCGGACTCTTGCACACATGCCCCGCGCGCTACGTTGATCAAGTAGGAGCCTTTGGGCATGGCGCGAAGAATCTTCTTGTCCACCACACCTCGCGTCGATGCGTTAAGGGGCAAGGTAAGGATGAGGATGTCCGACCACGCGGCAAGCTCTTCCAGACGCGTATGGGGCCAAAGTTCCTCCAAAGCAGCTGGCTTGCGATCAGGGAAGAAATCCGTTGCTCGCATCGTGACTTGAAAGGGAGCCAGGATCTCGACAAGGCGTCGACCGTTTCCTCCCAAGCCAACTATTCCAACCCGCTTCCTGTGGAGGTCGTCTGTCGGTCTACGGACGAACTCTTTGCGTTGCCACTGACGGTAGAAAATCGGAATCCCACGCAGAAACCCTAGAAGCAACGCCAACGTTTGCTCTGCGACTTGATCGGCAAACAGTCCCGACGCGCTACATACCACGATATCCGACTCGATGACCGACGGGGCCAAACAGTGATCCAGCCCTGCGGCGGAGGATTGAATGAAGCGCAGTTTTCCCTGCTCGACGACGCGATCCCAATTCACCGGGACCTTGGCGTGGCCGACAAAGATCTCGGCGTCCATGATCCGTTCAGGAATGGTCTCCTGGGTCGCTTCGATGAATTCGCAATTAGGAGCCGCAGCTCGCATCCAATCCACATGATACGGCTGCGTCGGGAAACAATAGACAAGCGATTTCACGTTACGCCAAATCTCGTTCTTCAAAAAGGAGGAGACCGAGCAAGGTGGCTCCGATTCCATAGATCGTCGTGTAGACAAACACGCTGGCAATCACCGACCAAGGCACTCCTACGTCCGCATCGATCGCCGACTCCATCGAGAAGTGATTCAAGTTCGGAACGATAGCCGAAATCAATTGCGAGAAGAATTCCACCAGTGGCAATCCACCCGCAGCCGACTCCATGATCACCGGCGTTAGGTGCCCGAGAACATAGATCGAAAAGCAAATCGCAAAGTTGGCAACCATCGACACGCGGGTCCCGATTGCAACCGAGATTGCGCCCAAGATGACTGCTTCCATAAACGCGAGAGCAAGTCCCGGGATGGTTTGGAACATTTCCAAATGGCATTGTTGCCATACAGGGATATCCAGCGAATTCTCGCGAGCTTCCACAATCGGTTTGTAAGCCACCGCGAAGAGTTCGAAGGATCCCATGACCAGAAACATGAACATCAAAATCCAGAAGACACCGAGGATTTTGCCGACGATGAAGGATCGTCGGTGAATCGGTTTGCTAAGAAGCGTCAACGCCGTCCTGCCTTCGATTTCATCGCTGACCGATGTGCTTGCCGACCAAACTCCTTGGAAGATGGCAGCGATGAGAGCTAGGGTGATCCCGCAGTCTTTCAACAGCTTGATATCTTCACCGAACGTGTGAAAGGGCAAGAAAACGAAGAGGAGAATCGCGAGCCCCACGATGGTAATCAAGATCTTCGGGAGCGGCTGGGAAAGCTCGCTCTTGGCTGCGGAGAGAGCGATCGCCGCGATCTTCGGTGCAGCAGCTTGCATCAAGAAGAATAGCAAACCGAACACCACGACAAAGGCGGCGACGAGCAAGATCGAGATGGCTTGCGGCACAGGGGGATACGAAACGAGCGTAAAGGTAACTTCCGCATCGTCGATTTCTTCATTCTGAGCGTAGACTTCCGCGCCCCCTACCATCGGGAGCGGGCTCTTGGTCGGACCCATCGATCTCTCCCAAACCTTGGGAGCATCGGCATCGATGTTCACGGCAGCAAAACGGAGTTGATCGACTTCCGATGCGTCCGCGATCAGGATTCGACGGTTGGATTCAATCTTCGTAAATCCGAGTGTGGTCGGATCGTATTGCACTTCAAGCTTTTGGAGTTTGCCTCCCTCGGGTGAAGTCGAACCGGGGAGAGTGAAGCTGAGCGTCCGAGTCGCGGGTGCAAACATCTGCGGGATGCTGCTCGCCACGCTGCTAGGGTTTTCCACCCAAGGAGTTGCAGCTAGGCCGATCGCTCCGACGGTCCCCAGCGTTACCAGCATGGCGAACCCGATCCCTTCAAACAATAGCGCTCGCAACTCGCCAAAGAATCTTGTCGACGAACAAAACAGAACCGACCAAACAATCGTCCCGATCATGGCCGTGAGGGCAACGCTCACCAAGAGCCATTCTTCGGTGACGAACTCCCCCCTCACAAAAAAGGCGCGACGGAAGTCTCCTGAGTTGAGAAAACTCCCTATTCCTATTCCTAACAGCGCCGTCAGGGCAAGAGCCACCCAATGGAGCGTCCCACTCTTTCGAGCCGGCTCCAAACCTCGCGTCGGTACAATAAGCAGGAACGAAAGAGCTAAGAAAACGCAGAGCACGACCAAGCCCAAAAGAATGCCGACTCCGAGAAACCAAAATGGCGTAAGCCATTTGGCCATCCAAAAGTCCGAGGCGGCAAACATCGGCGAAATGGTATCCAAGACCATAGGGACGACTTTCAAGAAGGGAAACAGACCCGTGCGATTACGTTGCTCAGCATAACCAGGTTCGCAGAAACGCCAAGAGATTCTTCGATAACCCTTTCCCGACGGTGTTGCCCCTAGTGAAATCATTCATTCTGCGATATCATTTTTTAAATTTGATGGAACAGGGGTTGGGCGAAGGGATACGGGGCTCATTCCCTTGAAATTCGTTGGTCTGAACTGGACCAATCAACTCGAAACTCGGGGGGGATCCCAACGTTGTATCGCCAACAGAAACCTGGCTTCTTGGCATTGGAAGACGGTACCGTTTATGAGGGATTTTCCATTGGTGCCGAAGGGGAACGGGATGGCGAAGTAGTCTTCAACACATCCCTGACCGGTTATCAAGAAATCTTGACCGACCCCTCCTATCGCGGTCAGATCGTCACCATGACTTGCCCCATGATCGGGAATGTCGGCGTGAATCTGGAGGATCTCGAATCCAGCCACCCTCGGATTGCGGGTTTCGTTGTTCGAGAAAACAGTCGAATCCATAGCAACTTCCGAGCGAACGGCTCGCTATCGGATTATCTGATCAAGCACAACATCGTCGCAATCTCCGGAATCGACACGCGAGCCTTGGTGCGCCGCATTCGAGACCGTGGTGCTCAAAAAGGAATCATTTCCACCATCGACTCCGATCGCGCGTCGCTTGTCGAAAAAGCGAAAAACAGTCCCGGTTTAGTCGGACGCGATTTGGTTCGAGAGGTGATGCCCGCTTCGGCAAACGATTGGAGCAGTGCGTTGCACCCCTATTCGTCGCTCGGCGGGGAAACCAACACGGAGGGGAATCGGGTGCCGCACGTCGTATGCCTCGATTTCGGCATGAAGTGGAACATCCCAAGGCACTTGGCCCATCGCGGAAACCGTGTCACGATTCTGCCGGGGACGGCATCCGCACAGGACGTTCTCGATCAGAATCCCGACGGTGTCTTTTTAAGCAATGGCCCGGGAGACCCCGAACCCCTTGCCTATGCAATCGAAACGATTCGCGGATTGTTGGGGAAAAAGCCTGTGTTCGGGATTTGTTTAGGGCACCAACTTTTGTCCCTTGCGGCGGGTGCGAAGACATTCAAATTGAAGTTTGGTCACCGAGGAGCCAATCAACCGGTCCTTAATTGCTTGACGGGCCAAGTTGAAATCACATCGCAGAACCATGGATTCGCGGTCGAAGAGGCTTCCCTCCCCGAATGCTTGGAGGTGACACACCGCAATCTCAATGACAACACGATCGCTGGGGTTCGGCATCGAACGCACAATGCGTTCAGCGTTCAGTACCATCCGGAGGCATCCGCTGGTCCTCACGACAGCAGCTATCTATTTGACCAGTTTCAGCGATCCCTTAACACGGCTGTCGCAGGTGGGGACCCCATCGCGAGCTTGAGGTAACCACGGAAGATGCTGGCCAAAAGAGTCATCCCCTGTCTCGACGTTCATGGCGGGCGAGTCGTCAAAGGGACTAATTTTCTCAATCTTCGCGATGCGGGAGATCCGGTCCAGATCGCCCAACGCTATGAGGCCGAAGGGGCCGACGAGCTTGTTTTCCTCGATATCACGGCAAGCCACGAGGATCGGGGAATCATGCTCGATGTGGTGCGGCGTACGGCCGAGCAAGTCTTCATGCCCCTCACGGTTGGTGGAGGTATTCGGACGATCGAGGATATTCGGCAACTCCTTCAGGCGGGATGCGACAAGGTCAGCATCAATTCGACGGCTTGCAAAAACCCCGATCTGGTGCGTCAAGCGTCCGAGCGATTCGGGGCCCAATGCATCGTGGTCAATATCGATCCCAAACGTGTCCTGCGAGACGGAAACGAGTTCTGGGAGGTCCATATTCACGGCGGCCGAACCCCGACCGGTCTCGAGGCGGTCGCTTGGGCCAAAGAAGTCGAACGTCTCGGCGCGGGAGAAATCGTCCTGACCAGCATGGACCGGGATGGAACCAAAGACGGATACGACTTACCCATCACAGCAGCGGTGAGCGATGCAGTCGATATCCCTGTTGTTGCAAGTGGCGGTGCCGGCCACCCCATCCACATGGTAGACGCGATCCGAATCGGAAAAGCGGACGCCGTTCTAGCCGCGAGCATCTTCCACTTTGGCGAGTTCACCATCGAGGAAACCAAGCGTCTGATGGCACAAAATGGAATTCCGGTGCGACTGGGCTCCTCGCATTAGGGATTTGGATCGTTGTAGACTAGAATGGAGTGAAGGCACTTGGGCCCTTCTCGCTAATTCTGATTCTCTTCGTTTCCCGAACTGCTCGAACCTTATGGCAACAGCTGAAGCCCGTCCGCAGACCAACAAGTCGACTCCTGCCGCCGACGAATTGGCAGCATCCCTTTTGCAGACCAAATCGGAGCTGGAGGTCGATAAACTCTTCAAAGCCTGCGTCAAACTCGAAGGTAGCGACTTGCACCTTAAAGTCGGAACACCTCCGATCGTCCGAGTCAAAGGGGATTTGAAACCGCTCAATCGCCCCCCCATTGAAGTCGAGGAAATGGTCCGGCTTTTGATCCCCATGCTCGACGATCGAAACAGACGCATTTTTGAAGAAGAGGGAGGAGCTGACTTCTCCTACACCGTCAATGTCGACGGCGAGAACTGGCGATTCCGGGTGAACATGTTGAAACAGCTCGGCAGACCGGGTCTGGTCGCACGGCGAATCAATAACTTCATTCCCAACTTCGAAGGGTTGTTCCTCCCGCCGATCCTCGAAGATCTCTGCAAGTTCGATCAGGGGATGATTCTGCTCGCTGGGGTTACCGGGTCCGGGAAAAGTACATCCATCGCCTCGATGTTGAACTGGATCAATCGCAACTACCGCAAACATATCCTGACTCTCGAAGATCCTATCGAGTTCGTGTACACGGAAGACAAATGTCTCATCAACCAACGCGAAGTGGGTACCGATGTGAAGAACTTCGAAATCGCGATGAAGCATGCGGTGCGGGAAGACCCGGACATCATCCTCGTCGGTGAAATGCGGGACCAAGAAACGTTTATGACCGCGATCCACGCAGCGGAAACCGGTCACTTGGTGTTCGGAACCATTCACGCTTCGACGGCACCCTCGACCATCGGTCGTATTCTCGACTTGTTTCCGGAAGAATTGCACGGAGCGATTCGAAACGCGATGGCGTTCAATATGAAGGGGATCATCGCGCAAAAATTGCTTCGCTCGATTCGTCCCGGTGTGAGCCGCGTTCCCACCTGCGAAGTCATGACGTTCAGTCCCATGATCCGAAAACTGATCTTGGAAGGTAAAGATCAAAAGCTCTCCGATGCGATTCGAATCGGTGCCGAGGAAGGGATGCAGGACTTCACAATGAGCCTGAAGCAGCTCATCGATGAGGGGTTGATCGATCGACCCACTGCCTTCGAAGTGGCCCCCAACCCGGATGCGCTCAAAATGGCTCTCAAGGGGATCAACGTCAGCCAGCCTGGTATCATCTAAACCCAAAGCAACTTTGTGCGGCCGCGCTCGAAACCGGATGCGGCCGAGCCTTTTGTACTTCTTCACTACTCCTAAAAGGGCGTCCCCTAATCTCCTCCTCGGCGACCCCTTCCCTAGAGCTTTCTCATTATGATTTTTGGCAAGAAAAAACCAAAGCCTGCTACCTCCGACCCAATGGCCGTGGCCGCTGGAGGTGAGATCACGTTGCCGGCATTGGAAATCAAGCAAATCGGTATCCCGAAAGACGAAGCTCAAGGTCTATCGATCGCGGCGCGGCAACTTCCTGGATACCCGGTTGCATTGATCGTGATTGCCAATGCCATCGCTGGGCGGGCTGACCGTATCCACATGGATTATTCGACGAAGGGAGCGATTGTTCGCTATCGAATCGACGGTGTCTGGGAGACATTGCCCCCTATGGACCGCGCGACAGGCGATGGCGCCCTCGTGGCAATCAAAAAGTTATTGGGATTGAATCCCGCGGAAAGACGTGCGAAGCAGGAAGCGAAGTTTGCTACCAACTTCAAGGAAATCGACTGGGTCATCTCGTTCATGAGTGCCGGGGTACCCACCGGAGAACGTGTCCTATTCACGATTGAGACGAAGAAACCAACGCTTAAATCGCTGTCCGATCTCGGAATGCGCGACTCCATGATCGAGTCGTTTCGAGGCATGCTCAATGGCGATCGAGGCCTGGTCATCGTAAGTGCCCCGCCGACCCACGGTTTGCCATCCCTTTGGCGAGTCGCTCTCGAAAATGCCGACAAGTTTGTTCGAGATTGGGTCTCGCTAGAGAACAAAGCCGACGCGGACCCAGAAATCATCAATGTGACACAAAACCTATTCGAGCCGGGAGTGGGAGATCCTCCACTTGGGCAATTTGCGAAGCTGATGCTCCGACAACCCGATGTTCTCGTCATGCCGTCTCTGATCGATGACGACATCGTCGAGGCTGTCTACGATCAATTAATGACCCACGGAAAGCATGCCGTCACCCGCGTTGTCGCGACCGATGCCGTAGATGCTGTCCTTCAACTCATGCTCAAACACCGCGCACAAGCCAAAAATATTGTGAAGATGGTGTCGGGCGTCATCAATGCACGCTTGGTGCGACGGCTTTGCGATCGCTGCAAACAACCGTATCAGCCCAATCCACAACTCCTCCAAAAACTCGGTGTCCCTGCCGGTAGAATTCAAAAACTATGGAACCCCACCATTCCACCACCGCCCGAACAACGCGTGGACGCCAATGGTAAACCCATCGAAATTGAAATCTGCAAAAAGTGCAACGGACGCGGCTACTTTGGACGCATGGCAATCTTCGAATTGCTCACCGTCGACGATGTCTTGAAGCAAGCGTTCTTAAAGTACTCCGGGAATCCCGATGAAATTCGGAAGATCGCTAAGCAACGAAATCATCTTGGGTTCCAAGAAGAGGGAATCGCGGCATGTGCTTTAGGGCACACATCGCTCCAAGAAATCCAAAAGATGCTAGCAGCCAAGCAAGCTCCACAAGGATAGCTGCTACGGTCGAAAGTAACCTCCACCGGGGCAACAATCGTTCAATGGGAACACCCTACGGCATCGGATCGGAAGCCTAGGGGATCATCAAGTCGACCAATCGGCTTTGCGCTTTGATGGCGCGAATCAAGATCCAGATTTGATTCGGCTCGAATTCGCACGGTGAACTGGTAGCCAATTGATCTAGTTCCTGCGCGACTGCACTTTGCTGATCGATCAGGGACTGCAGTCGCAAATAGGCGCTCTGGATCTGACACCGAATAGGCCCATCGAGCGTCGCATCGGAAACGCCGTTTTGTCCAAGCGATTCCTGACGCAACATCATCGCAACGGCCAGTTGAAGCCGAGGCTCCAATGCAGGCAATTCCGATGAGATCGCCTGCAAGATCATCTCGTTGGAAATATTTGGAACGGTCTCGATCATGCGTGATGACTCTCTTCCTCGCGAAGCCAATCCGCAAGGGATCTTTCGGGAACCGGCAGCTTGAGGATGGGCGCGAATTCGGCAAACGAAGCATCGACCGCACCGATGAGTTCATCCAGATCGACTTCGATCTCTCCGGTGATCTGATCCAGTTTCTCCATGAAGGAATCGTGCTCAAGCCACTGTTGATCCCTGCAAGATGGCAGCAAGGATGCTACTGCAACGCACGCTGCATCTTTCTTCGGAGACGCACCTGTTAGCAATTCGTCGACGTCTGGGTGACGTTCGATCAATACAGCAAACTCTTCTGGCAATCTCCAATTGCGGCATAGAGCACCAGCAGCTTGTGCATGGTCCCAACCAAACACTTCTTTCTCGAGCGAGGAAAGGCGTACCTTCTCGATGGCTCGTCGTTCGATCAGCTTCTCATACTCCTCTGGAAGGGCCTTCAACAGAAGTGGGATCGCCATGTCTTGAAGAAGGGCCGCAGCAAACAAATCTTCGGCATTCGGAAGTTTGAGAACACGCCCGAGACTTCTTGCGAAGACTGCTCGTCGCAACGAATCCTGCCATAGACTCTTCAAGTCAAATGGGCCGAACTTGGGATTGGGCACCAATGCAAATACGGCGCTCCACAACGCAAAATTCTTAACCGTCCGAACACCAAGAAGCGACAACGCTTGATGAATGGACGCGATCTCACGAGAGAAGCCGAAGTAGGATGAATTAACGAATCGAAGAATCTGCCCCATCAACCCCGCGTCCGCTTCGATCGGCTTCGCATACTCCGCGGGTCCGTTTCGCGTGTCCTGGGACAGCTCGAGGAGACGCATAGCGCTCGTCGGCAAGGCTGGCAGTTGGGTGTTTGCCAACACTTCTTCCAAATTTCGAACCTTCTGGACTTTGTTCATACTCAAGACAACACTCGACGCGATATGGGGCACTTTACGGGCTACAAGTCGAACCAGTTCGACGGTCGAAGCCTAGATCCAGCATTCCCGATGGCAAATCGACTTGAGGGATTTTGCGAAAGATTCGGCTGTATCTCATTGTGCGTGGCCAAAGACTATCGATTGGGAGGATTAATCCGAAGCTATTACTTGGAGAGAGGGAATCCCCGTAATCTCCTTGAGGATCAGGAATCTTTGCCTAGTCGGTAAGGTAAGTCTCTTTCAACGCCAGTGTTGTTCTGGTCCGTCAACTGATTGCAAATACCGGTAGAACGCATGGAATTAGTTCAAGTCCAAAACCTTACCAAGATCTACCCCGATACGCTGGCCGGTGAATATCGTGCGTTGGATGGGATCTCGTTCTCGGCTAAGGCCGGGGAAGTCTTCGGACTGCTTGGTCCAAACGGCGCTGGGAAAACCACGGCGCTACGAATTCTAGCTACGATCCTGAAACCTACTTCGGGGCATGCCAAGGTATTTCATTTCGACGTCGCCAGCCAAGCGGACTACGTTCGCCATTCCATTGGATTTGTTTCCAACAATACAGCCATCTATGACCGAATGTCCGCTTGGGAGATGGTTGAATACTTCGGTAGGCTCTATGGAATCGACGAGGATGCACTCGAAGAACGAATGCAATTCATGTTCGACCAACTCCAAATGCGGGACTTTCGCGACTGTCCCGGAGCCAAAATGTCGACGGGAATGAAGCAAAAAGTCTCGATCGCACGCGCACTCGTTCACGACCCACCCGTGCTGATCTTCGATGAAGCTTCTCTTGGGTTGGATGTATTGGTAGCGAGGACGCTGCAATTGATTGTGAAGGAGCTCCGCGATCAAGGGAAATGCATTATCTATTCAACGCACATCATGCGTGAAGTCGAGCGATTATGCGATCGCGTCGCGATCATGTACAAAGGAAGAATCGTCGATACAGGCACCTTGGACGAATTGGCAGATAGGCACAGTCAACGCGATTTTGAAGAACTATTCTACCAGTTGCTCCTTCGCGGCGATGCTCCTATGGAGTCGCTCTTCGCAGGAGGCGTCTCATGAATTGGGCCCATGTAAAACTGATCTTCGAACGAGAGGTTCGAGATCAATTACGAGATCGTCGAACGATGTTCACGATCTTCTTCCTGCCCTTGCTTCTCTACCCCCTCATGGGGATGGTGCTATTCGAGGTCGCGCAGTTTCATAAGCCAGACGCAATCGTTGTCGGCGTCGTTCATGACGATAATGTTCCACCGGAGCTTGGACGACTCACAAAACCTGATTCTCAGGTTTCTTGGAAGAGAATAGACTCCGATCCAAAACTGAATCAGCTTTTGGACGCCGTGAGCCTTCTACGGCAGGACTCGGATCGAACGGTCCTTTCGCAGACTTCGAAAGCGATAGAGCAAGTTCTCAAGCAGCATGAAATCGACCTCATGATTCATGTGGGGGAGGTTGCGGACGGAAAGAAGTGGACAGATTCGTTACAGGTCATCAGCAATCAACGTTGGGAACGCTCGGTCGTAGCCTCGAATCTATTTCAGGCGAAATTCGAGCAGCTCCATCAAGATACCCTTCGCACCACGCTCGAAAACGCAGGGCTCGCACCCTCGTCCTTGGAACCACCGAAATTGCACTGGGTGGATGTCGCTCCCGCTGAATCGAAACGTTCGATGATTTGGACGAAGATACTTCCCTTCGTCATGCTTGTCTGGGCGTTGACCGGTGCTTTCTATCCTGCAATCGATTTGTGCGCTGGAGAGAAAGAGCGGGGCACTCTCGAGACGTTGCTTTGCAGTCCAGCTAGACGGCGCGAGATTGTTTGGGGAAAGCTTCTGACAATTCTTTGCTTTAGTCTCGGTACCGCCATTCTAAACTTATTGAGCATGTACACGACCGCGTCGGTGGTCATGACTCGATTTCAAGGTGCGCCGGGGAACCAAATGATGGCCGCATTGGGGCCTCTCCCACTGCACTCACTGGCTTGGCTTATTCTGCTGGTCTTGCCCATCTCCGCGATGTTCAGTGCCTTGGCCTTGGCAGTTGCGAGCCTGGCGAGGAGCACCAAAGAAGGTCAGTATTACTTGATGCCATTGCTGTTGGTCGGCATGCCGCTGGTGATGCTCCCCATGATTCCAGGTGTTACCCTTGCGCCAGGAACGAGTGTGATTCCGATCACTGGAGCGGTTCTATTATCTCGAGCTTTCATGGACGGAGAATACCTGCAGGCCTTCCTGCACCTTCCGACGGTTGGGATTGTAACGGTGTTCTGTACCCTGCTAGCGACTCGCTGGGCGGTGCGTCAGTTTGAGAACGAGAGTGTGATGTTTCGCGATGGAGCACGAACTTCGATCAAAAACTGGATCCGCGATGCGTGGAGAAAAAGAGAGAACACGCCCACTGCGAACGAATCCATCTTGTGTGGCTTATTAATATTGGTGTGCCTATTCTTCGGCAGACTGAGTATTCCAACAAGCGAGCTTCACTGGGCTGGGATCGTTCAATCGACCCTGATCATCCAAATCGGTATGATGCTAGCGCCTGCCCTCATTATGGCGACGATTTTAACTCGATCCCTACGGCAGTCTCTTCGATTGAATGCGGTGTCGATCCGTGAAGTCATGGCATGTGCTGCGTTAGCACTTGTTTTACATCCCACCTATAGTGTCATCGCGTCCATTATTGGGCACGAATATAGAATAGGCGAAGAAACCATCGAGCTTCTTCGCCAGTTCGACTACATACTTTCGACAGCTCCCTTTCTCTCTGTCATATTGGTAATGGCACTCTTGCCAGCTGTGTGCGAAGAACTGGTTTTCCGTGGTTTCATTTTTTCTGGATTGCAGCGAGATTCGGGCCACCTACGCGCCGTTCTTCTGTCCGCATTTCTCTTTGGATTATCCCACGGTGTACTGCAACAAACCATCTCCGCGAGCTTGATGGGACTTTTGCTCGGCTGGATCGCCTATCGAACAGGCGGAGTCGCTTGCACGATTGTATTTCACTTCGTTCATAATTCGGTTTCGATGTTTATTGCAACCAGTAGCTCCCGAGGTGAAATGGTTCCCGATTGGATGAGCTGGGCAATCACCATCGATCAAGGCGTTTGGGCGTACACAGATATGTGGAATACATTGAGTGTAGGCATTGCGATCAGTCTAATCGCTTGGATCGCTACGATGCGAACGCCTAACCGAATCCGAATGCAAAACTATTTGTCGAAGAAGGCAAATTCAATCGCTCCATGACCTAGTAATTGGTGTGAAGAAGCTTTCGAAATTGAATCCGTATTTGCCATGTTAATTCCATACGCCAAACATCGAACCAGTCGACTAACCTCTGCAAAGTCCCGATATGGCGGGGCCTTGGTGGAGTTTGCCGTATGCCTTCCTGTAATCATGATCTTGCTGCTTGGAAGTATGGAAGCGACTTCAGCGATATTCGTGAAACAGGCGCTGGCTACGAGCGCATACGAAGGTATTCGCGAAGCGGCAAAAACCGGGGCGAATACCGCAGATGCCGTCGCGAGCGCGGAACGCGTTCTCACGGCGAGAGGTATTCGTGGTGCCACGGTCCGGATGACCCCAGAGGAAGTCTACGGAGTTCCCAGAGGTTCCAATGTCGTCATCGAGGTTAGTGCTTCGTATGCAGCCAACAGTCCCTTTTTTGGGCATGTCCTATCCGATCGCACCACCACGGTCCGAACTGTCATGTCCAAGGAGTAAGAGTATGCGATCTCCCGCCAGAATCACGTTACGGAAAAGCGGTTCATCGTCCTCATTGCCACCCAAATGGATGCCAAAGGGGAGCGGGAATGTATCGAATCAGCAACGAACAGGAGCGATGCTCGTTCTTCTCTGCGTCATGATGTTTGCATTTGTTGCCATCATTGCCTTCTCGGTTGATGTCGCCTACATGAACTTGGTGAAGACCGAGCTTCGAACGGCCACGGACGCTGCATCCAAGGCGGCGGCGGAAAACTTGGCGAGAACCCAAGACATCGCTTCGGCGACAGCGAGAGGAATCGAAATCGCGAATGAAAACCTGGTCGCCAATAGAAGGCTTCAGCTATCCAACGACGATTTTGAGTTTGGCCGATCGGATCTAACGTCGTCCGGCGCGTTCGTTTTTCAGAGCAATGGGACGCCTATCAACAGCGTTCGTGTGCGAGGCGAAAGAACAGAGGGATCGCTCTCGGGTAGTGTCGGACTGTTCTTCGGACGTGTATTGGGTGTATCCGCATTCGAGCCTGTGGAGACCTGTACCTCGACTTATATCCAACGTGACATCGTATTGGTCTTAGATCGTTCTGGTTCAATGATGGACGACAACAAGTATCGTGATCTTCGAAGCGCGGTCCGTCTCTTTGTCGACATTATGAAGGATAGCCCGGTGGAAGAGAGAATCGGTCTGGCGTCGTATTCCTCCGATGCGACCGAGGATATTGCGCTTACGACCAATTTAGATCTCATCACATCGCGCGTCGATCGAATGCCTTTTTCTGGATTGACAAACATATCGGGTGGTATCGATTCGGGACGACGCATTATTTCCAGCGGTCGGTCGCCGATGTTCGTAGAAAAGACGATCATCCTCATGACCGATGGACTACAAAATCGAGGACGCGCTGCTAGGCTCGCGGCGCAGGACGCATACTCAGAAGGCTCGTCAATACACACCATCACGTTTGGTAGGGACGCTGACCGGCGTAGCATGCAGGAAGTCGCCACGATCGGCAAAGGCCGTTATTACCATGCATCAAGCGGTAGTGAACTTGAATCGGTCTTTCGTGAAATCGCGTTGACTCTTACCAGTATTATCACGGAGTAATCGCGTATGGTTCGAGCTCGTTTGGATCGTTGCAAATCGAAGCGGACAGGCGCTACCACCGTTGAGTTCGCTGTGACGTGTAGCTTTGCTTTTTTCTTCTTTTTTGCCTCGCTCGAGTTCTCGCGCGTTTCGATGTACCGTCATACAGTTGAAAACGCACTTTATGAGGGAGCGCGAGCAGGGATCGTCCCCGGGGCATCGGCGGACAAGGTTCGGGACAAAACGAGGGAGCTCTTGGCGATCGCGGGAATAAGCGACGCAACGATCGATGTTACGCCGGCTGTTCTGACCAAAGACACACCGCGAGTCAACGTTCGCGTTCGCATGCGACTGGATCGTGGACTTTACGCCCCTGCATTTTATTTCCTTGGGAAAACACTGGACCGCTCCTTCGAAATGGCTCGAGAGGGAGTCCGCTGAGCGCCCAACGACACTCTCCTTCTCGCAATGCATTTGTCGCGGAGGGATGCGCGCGTGTTCTACAAGCGAGAGTTGGCAAAATGGTTGCATTGTAGTACCGTCCTAACTAACTTGGGCAGCATCAACAACCAGGGTGACTCGCTTGTGTTGTTGCTTATCGCAATCGCCTTCGATGGGCCTGCGTAGGACAAGCGAGAATTTGGAGTGGACCGAGAAACGTGTCGATGCCGAGTGCTAAACAAGTCCCAGCGAACACGAGGCAAGCTGTCACGCTTGTCGAACTCTTGGTCGTCATAGCGGTCATCGGAATTCTCGTTGGCCTTCTAGTTCCGGCGGTTCAATCGGCTCGAGAAGCGGCTCGAAGACTTCAATGCCAAAACAATTTGAAACAAGTTGGTCTTTCTGTCCTCGCGTTTGAATCGGCGGAACGGGTGTTCCCAGCTTCTGGATGGACACAGTCAGGACCTGGAAACCCGCACGGCAGATTCGTTGGGTGGAGGACGATCGTTCTTCCCTATTTGGAGCAATCCTCGGTGAGGGAACTTTACCGCATCGATCAAAATTGGTGGGAGGGAACCAATCTCGCGGTTGCCAGTATTCCTATCCCAATATGGATGTGCCCGAGCACGCCCGAATTGTCACCCGTGCAGTTTGCCATTGCAAAATCGCCACGACCGTCGCTCTCGCTTAGTCTTCCGCTTGCGCGGGCGGACTACGAGGCTGTACAAGGAGTGCAGCCGTCGTCGATTGCCAATCCCATCTACACGTCCGCCAATCGGTTTTCCGTCATGCACCGGAATTCCAGGAATTCGTTTGCGTCGATTACCGATGGATCATCGAACACAATCATGATCGCGGAAACAGCAGGGAGGCCCTTCGTCTTTCGACGTCGCTTACGCAACGATAGCCTACTAAACGATCAAGGAATCGGGTGGGCCGATAGCGAAGGGGCCTATAGTTTGGACGGTGCAAATCAGGACGGCACCGCCGAAGGGTGTACGCCGTCGTTGGGGTGCAATGTTCCTATGAATGCACGGAACGATAACGAACCATACAGTTTCCATCCATCTGGAGCCCATTTTCTATTTGCAGATGGTCATGTGGCTCATCTCTCCAATTCGATGGAGCTTTCGATTTTAGCTGCTCTCTGCACACGTGCCGCCGGCGAGGTTACTTCAGACTTCGCAACCGAACCTTGAGACAGGTTGATGAGTCTCTTGAATCGCACAGTTGCTACCTTTTCAACTTGAAGTCGATCGATTCAACTAATGACCGGCGCGAGGCTGCAATTACTTGTGAAAGGAACTTATGAGCGTTTCCGTTGGGATTGTCGACTATCAGATGGGGAATCTGCGAAGCGTTGCCAAGGCAATCGAGAATGTGGGCGGAAAGAGCATCGTGTCTTCCAATCCATCCGAATTGGAAATGGCGACTCACCTGATTCTTCCAGGAGTGGGTGCCTTTGGCGATGCCATGCACGAGTTGACGAAGCGAGATTTGATCCCTTGGATTCGCGATTGGGTTCATCAAAATCGACCCTTTCTGGGGATCTGCCTGGGAATGCAGCTTCTGTTCGATTCCAGCGAAGAAGGGGGCTCTCATGCTGGGCTTTCTATCATTCCTGGGAAAGTCATTCGATTTAGAAATGAAGGATTGGCGGCCGAGGCGCACAGAAAGATTCCGCACATGGGATGGAATCAAGTGACGTCGACGATCTCCCCCGATCCGATGTTGGCAGGGGTGCCTTCCCATCCATTTGTCTACTTCGTTCACAGCTATTACTGCGTACCCGACGACCCCTCAATCACCTGGTTGACGTGTGACTATGGGCAAACATTCTGCGCAGCGGTGCGTCGAGGGAATCTGCTGGCCACCCAGTTCCATCCGGAGAAGAGCCAGGCTGATGGACTACGATTGCTCGGGAATTTTCTACAACTACCGGTTGAAGGGAATTAATCGGCCGTTGGGTTCAATCTGTCAACATGCTATCTCCGTGAATGTGATCTGGCCCGATCCACAAAAGCGGCCGATTCTATTGGGAAAGAACCCAATTTGGCTCTCGTAAAGTCGCTGTTCCGTTGACAACGAGCTAGTATAAAACAAGCGATCGCGAGTGGGAGACGCTGGGATGCAGTCCGCCGAACAACTCGCCAATCAAAGCTTGCCCCCACCACTCACGTTGGATCGTCCGCGTCCCTTCGAACGGTCCATCTCGCAATCCACGTATCTCCTTTCGGATTTGTGTCGCATGACGACCTCGAACTCTGGTAATCCAACTTCCAAGTGGATTTGGATAATCTCTCTCGCCATCGCACTCGGAGGAACTTGGTATGCAATCCGCCGATTCGAAAATGGCGCGACGGTGAAAGAGCCGACGAAGGACGCCGCAATCAAGTCGAAAGCGTCATGGCCGTCCGTAGATGTCTGCCAACCTCTCGTCCGTTCGATCGTCGAGTGGGATGAATTCCCAGGCCGCCTGGAAGCGGTCGAATCCGTGGAAGTCCGATCACGGGTCAGCGGCTATTTGAAGATCACCAAGTTCAACGAGGGGCAACTGGTGAAACGCGGTGATGTTATCGCGGAGATCGACCCTCGTCCATTTTTGGCCGAACTGAAGCGGTCTCAGAGCAACGCGTTGGAATCGCAGGCCAAACTACAACAAGCCGTTACCGCAATCGAACAGTCGAAAGCGGAAGCGGAACGAGCGCGTGCCCGCCGCGAATTGACGCAAAAGCAGGTGGAACGCATGCGATCGCTACGGTTGCAAAATGCTGTTTCTCAAGACGAACTCGATGTCGCAGAAGCTGCCGCGATCGAGTCCGAAGCAAACTTGGTGGTGGCTGTTAGCAGCATCCAATCCGCAGAGGCCAATCTGACGGCCGCGCAAGCGGGAGTGGAGATCGCCCAAGACGCCGTCGATATTGCCAAACTGAATTTGCAATATACCCAAATTATCGCGCCAATCGATGGCTTGATCAGCCGTCGTTTTGTTACCGAAGGCAACATGATCAGCGGTGGATTGAACGAATCGACCTTGATCACAACCATCGTTTCAGTCGATCCGATCCACTGTTACTTCGATGCCGATGAGAATACTTACCTGAAATACACAAAGCTCGCGATGGATGGCGTACGCCCAAGCAGTCGAGAAGTATTCAATCCTGTCTACATAGCTCTCGCCGACAATCGAAAGTCCTTTCCCTATAAAGGACACATGGACTTTGTCGATAATCGGTTTGATAAACAGACGGGCACAATTCGGGGGCGAGCCATTCTCCCCAATCCCGACTCCGTATTGACTCCCGGCATGTTCGTACGCCTGCGACTGCCAGGTGGTCCCCCGAGAGATACCATCCTGATTCCGGACGCTGCAGTGGGGACAGACCAAGTCGAAAAATTTGTTCTGGTGGTCGATGAGGAAAGCAAGGTTGAGAAGAGGTTCGTTTCCCTCGGTCCCATTTCTCACGGTCTTCGTATTGTTCGCAGTGGTTTAAGTGGTGATGAAAAGGTCATCGTAAGCGGTCTACAACGTTCGAAAGTAGGGGAAGGCGTCAATGTGAAGGCGGTCGCCGATGTTCTTTTCAAAGAAGAAGCCCTTCCAGATGTTTACGAACCCTACCGCCCAGGTGATTCGATCATTCCAAGACGATTACCTGCAGCCAATGCAACGGACAGAGAGTCTACGGAAGCCGAACCAACGGGCACCGAACCAACGGGCACCGAACCAACAGGCACCGAACCAACAGGCAAGGATGAGACGTCCGCCGTGGATGCCGGCAAGGCCATCGTTAGTCCTTCGGATGGCAATGCCAAGGTGGAGAACTAGTTCCGATGCGTATCGCTCAGTTTTTCATCGCTCGACCGATCTTCGCGACGGTCATCTCGTTGGTCATCGTGATCGTCGGTGGGATCGCGTATTTCAACCTTCCTGTTGCTCAGTATCCGGATGTGGTGCCTCCGACGATCGTGGTGCGGGCCACCTATCCAGGTGCCTCCCCCGAAGTCATCGCAGATTCTGTTGCGACTCCGATTGAACAAGAAGTGAACGGAGTGGAAGACATGCTTTACATGTCTTCTCAATGTACGACCGATGGTGCGATGGCCCTTACTGTCACTTTCAAACTCGGGACCGACCTCAACGTCGCCCAAGTTCTGGTGCAGAATCGCGTTGCCGTCGCTTTGCCTCGGCTGCCAGAAGAAGTTCGACGCTTGGGGGTGACAACGATCAAATCATCGCCCGACCTGCTTTTGGTCATCCACTTGACGTCACCGGAGAGCAAATACAGTCAGCTCTACGTCGGCAACTACGGATTGATCCAACTCCGGGATGCTTTAGCACGCGTCGATGGGGTTGGTGATGTGAATATCATCGGTCTTCGCGAGTACAGCATGCGGATCTGGTTGGATCCAGACAAACTATCGCACTTGTCCATGACCGCGGGAGATGTGCTGGCGAGTCTTCAAGAGCAAAACATCCAAGTTGCTTCGGGGGTGATCGGGCAACGGCCTGTTCCAACCGGGGGAGCCTTTCAGCTGTCGGTCAATACGCTTGGGCGATTGGTTGAACCTGAGCAATTTGAAAACATCATCGTGCGTTCGGGCGACGACGGCCGCGTCGTGCGCGTCAAAGATGTGGCTCGCATCGAACTTGGTGCACGCGACTATTCGTCGGATGGCAATCTAGATAACAGTCCCGCTGTAGCCATCATTATCGCCCAGCGCCCCGGCTCGAATTCATTGGCTACGGCGGAGCGAGTTGAAAGCTTGATTGAAGATCTGTCCAATTCCTTTCCGGAAGGGATCGAGTACAAGATTGTTTACAACCCTACGGTTTTTGTTCGTGAGTCCATCGAATCGGTCGTTCACACGCTCTACGAAGCCGTCGCGCTGGTCGTAATCGTTGTTCTCATATTTTTGCAGAATTGGCGAGCTAGCCTCATTCCACTTTTGGCTATCCCCGTATCGTTAATTGGAACCTTTGCGGCAATGTCCGCCTTTGGCTTTTCACTTAACATCCTTTCCCTATTCGGATTGGTACTCGCCATCGGTATTGTGGTGGACGATGCGATTGTCGTTGTTGAGAATGTCGAGCGACACATCGCCGATGGCCTAGCTCCTTACCAAGCGAGCTACAAAGCAATGGAGGAGGTTACACCCGCCGTTATCGCGATTGCTGTCGGCCTTTCCGCCGTCTTCATCCCCACTGCGTTCTTGTCCGGATTGACAGGTCAGTTTTTTCGGCAGTTTGCACTGACTATCGCAGTATCCACGATGATTTCTGCACTCAACTCACTGACCTTGGCGCCTGCGCTTTGCGCGATCCTTCTGCGTCCGCACGACGCGCCGAAAGACTGGTTTAGCAAAGTTTGGGATTTTCTCTTCGGCTGGTTTTTCTCCCTCTTTAATCGGGGGTTTGAGTACGTATCGAGAATCTACAGCCAAGCCGTGGCATGGGTGATTCGGCACCCTGTATTACCGATGTCCTGTTACGCGGCTTTGATCGGGTTGACCGTATACGGATTCCAAACCATGCCGACCGGTTTTATTCCCAAACAAGACATGGGATATCTGATCACGATGGTTCAATTGCCCGATGGAGCGTCCGTCGAGAGAACAACAGAAGTCGTCGAGCGAGTGGTCGATATCATTCGGACGCATCGAGGTGTCGCGCACGCCGTTTCCTACGCGGGGTATTCTGGTACGACTCGAAGCAATAGTTCGAATTACGGCTCGATCTTTATCATTCCCAAGCCGTTTGAAGAGCGAAAGGAACACGGGCCACATGCGGATGTTATTCAACGCGAACTGCAAGCCGAGTTGTCGAAGATTACCGATGCGACCGTGTTTGTGATCAATCCCCCACCGGTCAGAGGATTAGGAACGGCTGGTGGTTTCAAGTTTCTCGTGCAGGATCGACTCGGGTATGGATATAAGGAACTTCAAAAAGCAACCGATGATCTGATCTCTGCTTGCAAGGCTGATCCAACGCTCAGCAATGTATTTACCACCTTTCGTGCCACGACACCTCAGTTGTATGCCAATGTCGATCGCACCAAAGCAAGCATGCTCAATGTACCGATCGCAAACATCTTTGAGGCACTGCAAATCAATCTAGGGTCTGCCTACGTCAATGACTTCAATATGTTTGGCAGAACATTTCAAGTGCGAGCACAGTCCGAAGGTGAGTTCCGGCAATTTTCAGACGATATCGCTCGATTTCGAGTGCGCAGCCGCGAAGGAAGTATGGTTCCACTCGGTGCCCTTCTCGATGTCGAGTGGCGAAGCGGAACGGATCGCGTCGTGCGATATAACATGTATCCCGCAGCCGAAGTGCAGGGAGATGCATCGGTTGGACGAAGTTCCGGTGAAGCAATTCAAGCTGTCGATCGAATTGCGAGAGATGTCCTGCCGAAAGGAATGCAAATCGAGTGGACCGACATCGCCTACCAAGAGCAGTTGGCTGGGAACACAGCTATTTATATTTTCCCGCTCTGCGTTCTCTTCGTATTTCTCGTCCACTCGGCGGAGTATGAAAGCTGGTTGCTGCCATTAGCAATCATCATGATTGCCCCAATTTGCTTGCCCTTTGCGCTCGGCGGCCTCTACATGCGGGCGATGGATAATAACCTCATAGCGCAAATTGGTTTCATCGTTCTGATTGGATTGGCTGCAAAAAACGCAGTTCTGATCGTCGAGTTCGCGAAGCAACTGGAGGAGGAAGGCAAGGACAAGTACGAGGCTGCTTCCGAAGCTTGCCGATTGCGATTGCGCCCCATTGTTATGACGTCATTGGCATTCATTCTTGGAGTGCTGCCCATGGTGAAAGCGACAGGAGCTGGTGCAGAGATTCGCCAAGCCCTGGGGACAGCTGTCTTTGCAGGAATGAGCGGAGTTACCTTGGTCGGTCTTTTCCTGACTCCCACCTTCTACGTTCTCCTTCGTAGCCTTGGACGTCCCCACACTTCAACACGTTCATCCTGATCGCCATTCCCTCCTGTCTCGCGTCTCCAAGCCCGTAGCCCAAGGATGACGGACGCGGGCGCTTCGAGACCCGGACTACTTGGAACTGAATAGAGTTTTCTCGACAAGCCGGCGAGGTGTAGAGGACGAGAGGGAAAGCAATGGTGGAGGCCCCTCTCCGGTAACTCTCGCAGACGATCGTAAGTGCAGGGACTGAAGAATTCTTTCACCGATCCGCACCAATCTGTTGCAAGAACCACTCTTTGATCTAGGCTCAATCGGATTCGATTTGCACATGTGATCCTCTCCTTAATGTGTTCCGAGCTCCGTTATGGTTCGAACTTGCTTTACCTACGTACTTCCCCTTGCATTTTGCCTGTCGATATTCCAGCCCCTTTTGGCGCAGTCCAATGCTCAATCGTCACATGGGCAATTGGTCTTGATCGGCGGTGGATTGGGGGTCAGCAATCGTTCTGTGTTTCTGGATCTTATCGAAGCTGCTGGCGGCACTTCGAATGCAAAGTTCGTGCTTTTGCCTGCAGCCAGTCTATCGCTCGACGCCGCCCACCACTTCCAGAAAGAACTTTCAGAATTCGGAATCCGTAGCGATCAAGTCGAGATTTTGGAAGTTCTTCACTCGAATGCAGTTCAAGCAACGGAGGATCCTGACAACGTGGAGAAAGTCGATCGAGCAACGGCTGTTTACATGACCGGAGGGGATCAAGTTCGATTGGTTCGCGCTTTGACCAAGTCGGATGGAACCGACACGCCTCTTTTAGCTGCGATGCGTCGGCTTTATGCTCGAGGAGGAGTCATTGCCGGAACCAGCGCCGGAGCTTCTGCCCAAAGTAAAGAAATGCTCTCCGCATCAGGACTGCCAAGCATGTTAGTCGACGAAGGTCTCGATGCGCTCGATTTTGGTGTTACACAGAACACGGTATCGCGTGGCATTCTCGTAACGCAGGGGCTAGGCTTCCTTCACCATGGAGTCATCGATCAACACTTTCTTCAGTACCGTGGGAGACTTGCAAGGCTCAGTCGTGTCATACTGGAGCGAAAGATTCCATTTGGTATCGGAATCGATAGAGACTCCGCGATACGTGTACGAAGCGACGGCAAGGTGATTGTGACAGGGGGCCGAGCGATAGTTGTTCTGCCCGATCGAGCATCCCTACAGTTCGGCCCGACTGGATGTGCACTGAACAGTTTGACTGTGTCGCTAATCAGCGTCGGAGATACATTCGATCCAACGAGTTCTACATTCACGCTTCACACGTCGAGGAAGCTCATTAGGAAAGAGGATGTGACCTTTGATGGCAGATTCCTGATTACGGATATCGGTTCTGGATTCGCTGTTGCAAATGCACTGGTTGGCGGATTGGCAGAAAACACACAAGCGGTTCAAGAAGGAATTGTGTTGCAGTATCACGACGATACCTCTCATGGCTATCGCTACGAATTTAGCAAAACGCCAGAAAGCAAGTCATTCGTCTCAGATTCGTTGGATGGATCGCAATACAGCGTTCTCCACGTGAAGCTCAATATTTCGCCTATTGCGAACGGTGTTTTTCCCGCTCATACCCAACAGCCGATCGATCTTTCTGGTCTTGGGGAGGAAGAGAGGTTGGCGATTATTGCTCTAGCATTTCGAGGTGTTTTAACGACGAACCAGCAGCTAGAATTTCGTCCATCCAAGCCGGTGACTCGGAGAGAATTTGCGATCGCATGTGTTCGATGTCTTCATTTGAATGCGCCAAAAAATGAAGTGCTGGTCAAAGCAAACAATAAAGAACTTTTTTCTGTGGAGATTTTGCAAGCGATAGAGGCAGGGTTCGTCAATGTAAATAGCGATGACGATCTCCGACTAGACGACGAGATTTCCATACAAGATTTAAAAGCAGGCCTTCATAGGCTCGCAGACTTGTATAACACCCCCTCTTCTCCCAGATTCCGTTCAGAGATATCGGAGGTAGGAGCATCGGCTATATCGTCACTTTCAAGAGGCCGGTTGGCTCGCCTTCTATTCGACTTACTTTTCCCAGACGGGTTTAGAGCTGCACATTAACTGACTTGTTTAGCTAGCAGACTTAAGCAGGCGTTCCTAATCGTAGGCACCCATCTATTCCTAATCGTAGGCACCCATCTATTAAGTGGAAGGCACCCATCTATCCGTAAGAGTTCTTAATCGTAGGCACCCATCTATGGGGATCATTTGGACTAAGTGGAAGGCACCCATCTACCCGGGGCGATCGGCGCGGGGGGCACGGGCGCTCGGTGGATGAATGGGGCTGTGGATGCGGGATTTGGGGCCAATTTGGACAGGGTTGCGGCCGACTTGGCTGGGGAGAGCGCAGCAGCGTACTTGGCCCGGTGCTGGAGTTCGGGCGAGGAGCTAGTGGAAGGCACCCATCTATCCGGGGGGAGCGGCGCGGGGGGCACGGGCGATCGGGGGGAAGAATGGGGCTGCGGATGCGGGATTTAGAGCCAATTTGGACAGGGTTGCGGCCGATGGGCCAGGAAGTGCGCAGCTGCGAACATGGCCCAGTGCTGGAGTTCGGGCGAGGTGAGAGGCGGGGCTCTCGCCATGAGGAGCTAGTGGAAGGCACCCATCTATCCGGGGGGAGCGGCGCGGGGGGCACGGGCGATCGGGGGGAAGAATGGGGCTGCGGATGCGGGATTTAGAGCCAATTTGGACAGGGTTGCGGCCGATGGGCCAGGAAGTGCGCAGCTGCGAACATGGCCCAGTGCTGGAGTTTGGGCGAGGCGAGAGGGGTCTCTCGCCATGGCACCATGGTGGAGTGGGCACCGCGAGGGGGGGAACAGAGCGAGCGGCTAGGCCAAGCAAGCTTTTGCTAACCGAGGGCCGCTACACGAAGCAAGCGGCGACGAGCCGCTGGCCGCGACTCCAGCGATTGTTGGTCCGCTCCGCGTCGGCTACCATCGACTTGGGACTTCCACTACAGCGGCTGGTGCCAAAGTACTTCGTGTAGTTCCATACCAAGTCGCACCACATGCTGGGTTCGACTCCCAGCCCAGAGAATAAGGGCTTCAAGGATTCGGGGACCGGATGCAATCTCCCAGGAGGATGACCCTTCTGCTCCGCTGTCCAACGCAATAACTTCACATAGTCTTCCAGGTTCATGTTCAAGAACCCTTTGTTGCTGGCTCGCAGACCATTGGTGCAGGGCTCGGGATCCAACGAGTTCACCTTGGGGTCGAGCGTGAAGGGGGCCAACCAAGCGTCTCTGGGGACCAGAGGACGGGGGCCACGGTTCTGACGAGCCTTCTTTTGCTCCTCCACCGTCATCTTGGTCCTCGTCTTGATCGATTCCTCTTTCGATAAAGGAACACGATCCAGAGCCGTCGATTCGATCATTGCACCGTTGGCAGCTTGGAGACGATCGTACACGGAGGTGTGGATGGAGAGTTCGATCGTTTCGGCTAGATTCGCGCGGAGGACATTGAGATCGACATACATGGCGCATGCGAGCAAACCGGCTTCATCGAGAAGCCGATTGGCTTTGAATCGGCCTTCCCAGAAGCAACCGGTGCATTTGTCTTCTGCATTGGCTCGCCTGGCGATGACTTCGGCGAGAGAGCGCATGAACCAAGAGATATCGGAGAGTCGGCTTCGATACTCTTTGATCTTTTCTGGATCGGCTACGGCGCTTCGGACATCTTCTTCGTTGGCCTCGGCCAAGACATCGAGGATCCGGGTACCAGGAAAGAGTCGCAGCCAACGTGTGGCAACTTCTTGGTCAGACCAAGTAGCCACGACGTCGGGACGATTGCGGAGGACGACATGGAGGTGATTGGATAGGACGGCATATTCGAGAACGTCGATACCAAAGACGGAGGCAAGGGATTCGAGTCTTTGGCGAATCCATTCTCTTCGGTGGGAGTAGTCTGTGCTGGTGAGCTCATCGAAGCCGGCCAGAAAGGCGCGACGGACACAACGGTTGTAGCAATGGACAAGGCAGATTTCGTTGCTAACGAATTGCTCAGAACGGAGCGTGCTGGACATGATGGATCTCTCCAGAGGTTCGGGGTGTAGATCCTATTACGTTATGGGATGGGGGAGCGGGTTGCAACCAAATAGAAGAACATTTTGGAGTGGGGGAATGCGAGCATTCTGGAGAGATTGTGGCACCCATGTAGGAGAGAGGATTGGTGCGAGGAGGTTTCTCGCCAAGGCGCTACGGCGCGAAGGAGAGAAGCAGATAGAAAAGCATTCTTGATAGAAGGCACCCATCTACTGAGGGGGACGTTTCTCGCCGCGGCGCCGAGGCGCAAAAGAAGGCTAATAGAAGGCACCCATCTTTTGAGAAGGCTAATAGAAGGCACCCATCTTTTGGGGGAGGAGGAAGATCGAAGGCACCCACACATCGGGGGGAGTTGGGCGGATTCTCGCAAAGTCGCAAAGTCGCAAAGTCGCGAAGGTGCAAAGGAGGATAAGGGGGCGAAAGTGGGGTGCCCAGGATGGGAGGGATTCCCAGGATGGGGGAGATGGTGGAAGGTGCGGGTACGCCTACGGCTGACTGCTAAACGAATTGGGGGAGCCACCGAACGTAATGCTGAAGACTTGGAGGCAGCTATTGAAGGTGGCCACCGAACGTGATACTAAACAAATTGGAGGCAGCTACCGAATGTGATAGCTACCGAATGTGATATGTTATTCGTAGTTTGGGCGAGTTTATCCTTCAAGAGTACTAGAGACATCGATCAAGTAGACTTGTCGTCCTTTACCTTCGTGGGTGGAGTCGACCACGACCATCCGACCGTTTCGGCTGGACGAAGGGTGAGTGTCGCATCGCCATTCGCCTGCGTATCGATCTGGCGAGAGCAAATGGGCGATGGGAACTTTTCGATTCGTGCTGACTTGGTAGAGGTACGGATGTTGGATTCGACCTTTATCTGGATACGTATCGTTCAAAATCCAATCGTTCTTCGTTCGGGGCACATATGTGTTATGCCCATTGGTGGTCATTTGATCAGGACCGACGACCTCGACATTGCGAGTGCGGTCGTGGTATAGGTAGAAGCGATCGCGATGGGATGGGTGCCATGCCCATGCGCAGATCGAGGAACTATCCCTCCAGACAAAGTGTGAAGTCTTGCCGTAGGGATCGACCACGTAGCCGTTCGACCCGTCGGAGTCCATCGTCCACATTCGCGTTGAGAATCCGGTTTTCGCAATGGTGTTTCGGTCGGCACCTATTGGCGTCTCTCGCCAACGGTGCAGGAATAGGAATCGCTTCCCGTCGGGGGCGATTAGCAAATGGTTGAACCAATGTTTTGACTTCTTTGGATCGAACTGCAGTTTGACATCTGACTGGTAGGGCTGCTCGGCGATCTGCTCGTAACTTACAAGCAATTGGTGCTCACCTGACTTCAAGTCAACTTTCCAAATACCCGTTTCTCGCGGTGCCCTTTCGCCTTGAAAGGGATCTGCGATGCCTGCATACCCATAACCAGGCCGGCAATCATTCAGCCTTCGGAAATCGACGCTCAGTCCCCATAAGCCATCGGGGGAAACGCAGTAAAGCGGCAATGGAAGTACACGTGCTGTTTTAGTTCGAAGTGAGAATATCTTCGTGACGAATCTTCCATCGACTCGATCGTTCCAAACCACTTCTTGATCGTTCGCATTGGCTGTACCAGGAAGCCATTGCAGCATGCATCCTTGTTGCCAATTCCAAGCACTTGTGGTTCCGAGTTCGATCCATTGGTCTTGCTCATGAAGATCCACCATCCCAACCCGGATGGAATCCTCTGGCTCTGGCGTCCGACCTTCGAAATCGACTTCGTTTGCGAGAACATAGCGATCGTTAAGATCGAAAAGTTCTTTGTCATAGTATCCACGCCAATGGTACTTAGGGCCCCGAGTAATCGCTCGTATAGGTGGCAAATCCTCGACGGATCGATTCGTGCAGCAACGGCCGAAGGATGTTCCGGCCAGGGAGGCGAGGGTACCAAGACAAAAGGAGCGGCGATACACGGAAACGATCCTTACTGGCGGGACAAAATGTGGCAGGGCCTGCGATAAGGCGACCAGCGCAATGGAAAGCTTATGCGGGAAGTTAGTCTGCAAGCTAGCTCATTTTATCATCTTGCGATGGGAGTGGGGCATATGGATTGGTTGCGAAGTAAAGACGTATTGGCCTGGAATTGCCGAAGCGTTTTGGGGCCTTCGTTCAAGATAATCACTCATGTTGGCAACTGAGGATCGCGATTAGGACCAGACGTGTCATTGAAGTTTGATACGCTATTCAATAGGACCAAACGAGCATTCTCACAGGCCGAACAAGAATTTTGGCCACCAACTCATTAGGCCCCCTATTTCCGTCAGCCTGTCGAATCAATACAAACGGCTATCACCATGCCTACCCCGAAAATCTCCCATCGTCAGCGGCGGCCGCTTTTCGATTTCCCTCAGTCTATTCCACCGGTCTATTTAGGTTGGGAGCAACCGATACTTCACTCGGCGTGTGACTACTTGGTAGATCAATTCCGGCGGGGCGAGTCATGGGATTTGTCCTATTGCTTGGTGGTGTTGCCTGGAGCCTATGCTGGACGGAGATTGGCTACACTCCTTGCCCAGCGTGCTCAGGCCATGTCGTTGATCCTTCGGCCGCCGGAGATACTTACAGTTGGCAAGTTGCCAGAGATGCTTTATTCCGCCAAGTTACCTTTCGCTACCGATCTTGAGCAGACGTTGGCGTGGACGAAGGTGCTTCGAGAGGCGGACCCTGAGTTTTTGCGACCTCTGTTATTGGAGTTGCCCGACCGAAACGATGTTCGGCCCTGGATCGATCTGGCTAAGATGCTTTCCGCGTTGCACCGCGAACTTTCATCGGACCTAATCGATTTTGATGACGTCGCGCACGAGATCGCAGATGCCCGCGAATTGGTGCGTTGGGAGGTTTTGTCGAAGCTTCAACGTCGCTACCTCGATGAGCTTCATATTGCTGGTTTGTGGGATTTGCAGACCGCACGACGGTTCGCAATCGACCAGAAGGAGGTGCATACCGAAAAGGACATCATCCTGATCGGCGCCGTAGATTTGAATCGCGCGCAGCGAAGATTTCTCGATGCGGTTTCATCTCAAGTGCGAGTATTGATCGGTGCCCCAATTGCCTTCGAGGGGGGATTTCACTCCGATGGATCGTTGATACCGGAGTTTTGGCAGGATCTTGAACTTCCCATCGATGCGGAGCAGGTTCATGTGCGATCAACCCCCACGGATTCCGCCAAAGAGCTTGGAGTGCAGTTGGCACGGCTGGGTGGTGCATACTCGGTCGCAGATGTAACAATTGGGATACCCGACCCCGCCATTGTCCCAATTTTGCAGGAGACAGCGTCGGACTTCGGTGTAGCGCTGCGCTATGGACCTGGGGAATCGATCGCTCTATCTCCCCCCATGAAGCTACTGGAGACTGTACTGGATTATGTCGCATCCAACGGGATCGAGGCATTTAACCGATTAGTCCGGATCCCAAGTGTGGAAAAGTGGCTTGGGGAGCAACCTTTAGTTTCTGAACATCTACCAAAGGGAAAGGGAGAACTTGGGCTGCTTACAGGATTAGACCGATATCAAGAGAAGTCGCTGATTCGTACGGTCGCCCAATTAGAATGGCCTGACGTGCAGGGTAAGGAACTCTTTCAATCGGTTGTGAAGTGTCTGGACGAATGGGTTCAGCCACTGCGAGTCTCGAGTATGCCTCTTGAGCAATGGGCTGCACCGATTCGGTCTGTTATTGCGACGGCTTACTCGCAAATGGAGATCGATCCACAGGACGCGTTAGGGCATCGCTACCTTCGGTCCAGTCAGCAAATCAATGCCATTCTCGACGAGATGCAATCGATTCCGAACAATCTGGACGTTTCGGTCGGTCTTGCTGAAGCGTACACGTGGCTTGTGGGGCAGCTGGAAAGCATCCAAATCCCACCGCTTCATGCCCACAACGAGATAGAAATGTTAGGCTGGTTGGATCTTGCGCACGACGATGCTCCTGTTCTGATGCTCACGGGTTTGCAAGACGGTATTGTTCCTGAGTCCGTCAACGGCGATGCGTTCTTGCCCAACCAACTGCGAAGTCAATTGGGGCTGATGGATAACGCTCGTCGCTACGCTCGCGATTGCTATGCGTTGATGACGATGCGGATGACGCGCAAGAGATTCGAGATCTTGTTTCATCTTTTGAGTGTTGATGGCGATCCCCAGACTCCCAGTCGATTGTTGCTCGCAGTGCCTGTCGAGCAGTTGGCCGATCGTGTGAAGTGGTTATTGGAGCCCAAGCTGACGCCATTGGAGCTAGAGTCCGCGGTCGCCTGGAAACCTAGGAGTGGGCAGACGAACATTCCCATTCCTTTTCCGGTGCTGGAGTCCCCTATCCAAGATATGGCGGTCACCGATTTCAAGAAATATGACCAATGCCCTTACCGCTTCTATCTCGGGCGGATCCAAAAGGCCAAGGCATTCGAGCACGAGAAATTGGAACTCGACGGAGGTGGATTTGGAGATCTCATTCACAAGGTGGTGGAGGAGTTGCATGGGAAGCAGGTCGCCAAAAGCTCCGATGCGGAAGAGATTGACGCTTTTCTCAAGATCGAACTAGAGCGGCTTGCCAAGGTGCAGTTCGGTGTTCAACGTCCGCCTGCATTGATCATTCAACTGGAACAAGCTCAAAGGCGGCTTAGCGAATTCGCGAAGAAGCAAGCCGAGTGGGCAGCGAAAGGATGGGAGATCCGATGGATCGAGCATCACGTTGAGAAAAAGGATCAGGTCGCGCTGGATCTACGAAATGGTAGTCGCATGATTGTCCATGGGCGGATCGATCGAATCGATTACCATCCTGTGGAAGATCGGTATACGGTTTGGGATTACAAGACTGGGGATCAGACCGATCTTCCTATGAAGAACCACATGAAGGGGGATGCGTGGATCGACTGGCAATTGCCTCTATATGGTCTGCTGATCCAAACGTTGGGCATTCGGGATCTTTCGAAGGTTTCCTTCGGTTACATTCTTCTCCCAAAGAATCCATCGGAGACGCAGTTTGCCATTGCAGACTTTACGGTGGAGCAACATCGCAACGCACTGGAATCCGCCGCGGAGATTGCGAAAAAGGTAGCTGCGGGCGTTTTTTGGCCTCCCAAGTACAAACAGATCCATCCACTGGACGATTACAACGCCATTACACAGCGTTCGGTTGCAAGACGATGGGACAAAGAGTTAGCCGAAAAGGAAGAGGCTGTTGCGGCTTCGGGTGACACTCAGAATGAACAGGGGAACGAGACTAGCGATTCCTCCTCTGTTGTGGATGAAGATCCGTTGTCGGAACAGTCCAAACCTAGTCAGAGTCCTTCCAAGATCGAGTTGAAACCGGTCATCGCTCAAGGCATTGCGCCTGCCGAGTGGTTTTCTCCCAAGATGATTCTTGCGTCGGCAGGTACAGGGAAGACATACAACTTGGCCTCCCGTGCATTGCGATTGTTGTTCACAGAGCAGTCCCTAGATTCCATACTCGCTACGACATTCACGCGAAAGGCGGCGGGGGAGATTCTTCACCGCGTCCTGATCTGGCTTGCGAAGGCAGTGGATAGTCCTGAGGTGCTCCAGCAGATTCAAGGGGTAGTGGCTCCACTGCAGATCGACCGATCTGCTGTGATCTATCAATTAGGACGTCTCTGTTCACAGTTACACCGATTCCGAGTCAGCACGCTCGATAGTTTTTATTCGCAGTTAGCGCGCTCGTTTGCATTGGAGCTTAATTTGCCTCCTGGATGGAGTCTCTCGGACCCCTTTCAATACGAGCAACTTAAACAAGAAGCGATCACTCGGATGTTTGAGACCATTTCGCATTCGGATTTACGCTCTCTCATTTCACAGCTTTCGAAAGGGGAAGCAACCCGAAGTTTGCGACGAGAGATTGATAGCGTAGTTTCCACTGGTTATGAATTGTTTCGGCGTACGTCCGAGGATGCTTGGAAGAATCTTCAAGTCCCCAATGCCCCTGACGACGATCTCGTTCAAAACGCGATTCGGGCTTTTAGGGCATCGGAGGTTAAAGACGCTCGCTATCCTGCTTCACGCGATAAGACCGTCGATTGGTTTGAGCGAGAAGAATGGGGGGCTTTTCTTTCTCAGACGCTCGTCCAGAGATCTAGCGAAGATGTGCCCAAGTTCTATCGGGCGGAGTTGGATCCCGACATTGTCTCGGCTTTACGAACTTTAGCAAAGCGAGCCGTTTCCGGTGAGCTAGCAAGTCGTCGAGCGCAGAACGAAGCAGCCTACCATCTTTTAAAAGGCTTTCATGAACAACTGCAATGGGTGAAAACCAAGCGTCGCACCGTTACCTTTGACGACATTGCAGAGCGCCTAGCGCATTGGATGCGAGGGATGGTTGTCGGGGAGCGGGGAGAGACGAATGTTGAGCAGGACACTCCCGTCGAAGATCCCGCCTCACCGACGATGCCGACTATCTCGTATCGAATGGACTGCCCCATCGATCATCTCCTGCTCGATGAATTTCAGGATACTTCACCAGTGCAATGGGAGATCGTGAAGCCATTCGCCGAAACCATTGTTCAGAATCAGGTGGATAGAACGTCTTTCTTTTGTGTCGGGGATACCAAGCAAGCAATTTATGGATGGCGTGGAGGCGTCTCCGAGATCTTCGAATCGGTCGGGGTGCAGATCCGGAATGTTCAAAAGGAACAATTGGTCAAGAGCTTTCGGAGCTCGCAGGTCGTTATCGATTTCGTCAATGATGTTTTTACCCAGTTAGATAAACACCCTGACTATGGCAGCGATGACGGAGACGGAGAAGCGAGCGGTACTGACGCGGTGACGCATTGGGTTTCGCGCAACTTTACCAAGCACGAGACGGCGAAGACTACTCTGGCTGGTTATGTAGAATTGAGGAATGCAAATGTCGAATCAAAACGCAACCACGATGCGGACGATTCAGAAACCAATGAGTTCTTAGAAGAAGTCGTGGATCGGATTTCCCAATTGCATCGAGATGCCCCTGAGATCGAGATCGGGGTGCTTGCCCGAACCAACCAGGAGATTGGCTCTATCATCCATTTGCTGCGAGAGAGAGGAGTCGAAGCCAGTCAGGAGGGAGGGAATCCATTGACCGACTCCGCCGCCGTCCTTTTGTTGCAAAGTGCAATGCGCGTCGCGAATCATCCCGCAGACACTCTTGCATTTTTTCATGTGACGCAATCTCCTTTGGCGATGCACTTTCACGAAGAGGACCGGCGGGATGTCAACGCCATGTCGGCGAGACTTCGGTCATGGATCGATGCGTTTGGGTTCGGGGATACGGTTAGTCAACTTGCCCACACCTTGGCTCCTCAGTGCAATGCGCGCGATCAAGATCGATTGCGTCAGCTGGTACAGCTTGGATACCGGTTTGATGCACTTCGCGTGGATAGTATTTATGGGTTCATTGAGTTTATTGAACAACAGAGGGTGGCATTGCCTGGGGCGAGCAAGATACGGGTGATGACGATCCACCAATCCAAGGGGTTGGAGTTTGATGCCGTATTTTTACCATCTTTGAATCAAGGGATGACGGCCCGTGTCCCTGCCTTTGTGGCCATGTTGGGGGATCGAACAAAGCCTCCCATCGGAGTTTCACGTTACATCAGTGGCCCGATTCAGCGTTATTTGGATATGCCTTGGAAAATCGCCTTTCAGGAGTACCAGCAGCAGCAGTTGGCAGAAGCGCTTTGTTTGTTCTATGTAGCACTGACGCGGGCTAGGCAAGCTCTGTACCTTTACACAATGCCTAGCTCTTCGCCGAAGAAGAGGTGGGGATCTGTTCTGCAGTCCATTTTTGCAAAACAGGACCAAGGGAAATCACCCGGAGTACTTCTCCATAGCTGGGGAGATGCTGAGTGGTATCAAGAATCCCATTCGAAACGAGAAGTTACGGAAGAGAGTGAGCTGGGAGATGCAAATGAGCCGCGAGAGGGAACGATTAGGTCCGATGTGATGTCGACATCGAAGCTATCGAATGGCGCATCGCATCGCATTCGACTTCGTGGAGCCAAGGCAGATGAGCGAGTGATTTCTGTGCTGCGTCCAAGCCAGAAGGAGGCCGCGGATCGGATCTTACTAGGGACGCAATGGCGATCGTACGACCCAAGCGGCGCGATCATTGGCAAACTCGTTCACCGTTGGTTTGAGGAAATCACAGGTTGGATCGAAGATTTCAAAGTAAACAAGCGAAGGTTGAAGGAGTTGGCAGCGGCATCGCTTACGCAAGAAGAGATGCAACAAATTCGCGTTGCAGAATGGTTAGACCGTTTTGTCCTTTTCTGCGAGATGCCTGGGGTTCGAGGAGTCTTGAGCTCATCCCGATATTCCTCTTGGCATCGTCCGCGGCTTTTGCGATTGGAGGTTAGCAATGAACGAAAGCTGCTGCAGATACTCGACGATAGTTTGCTGCGAGGCGTGATCGATCGATGTGTGGTCGGTTACGATGGCGATCAGGTCGTACGAGCCGAGATTATCGATTTCAAGACAGATCAGCGACCAAGTGGGGTCGAATTGTCCAACTGGATCGAGGATAGAAAATCGATTCACTTCCCACAGTTAGCGTTGTATCGTCGAGCGATCAGCGATCAATATCGGTTAACGGAAGACCAAATTACGATGGCGTTGGTTTTGCTGTCTGAAGATCAAGTGATTGAGGTATAACGCACGAGATCGCGCGTGGGATGATTTCGATGGAGAAGGATCGAATCGCAGGTCGCCGTGTATCGGTTGGGCTTTCTCCATCGAGATGAATTGGAATCGGGGCGAGGGAAGAGATATCCAAGCGAGTGCATCGGCCGCGATGAACATGAGGATGGTCTGTAGGAAGAGTTCCTCGCAACATGGCCGGGAAATGCCGGGCCAATTCGAGGCGAGTTAGATTTCCCAGATGAAGCCAATCAAAGAGGCCGTCGGTTGGGTCGGCATCGGCGTGGAGCGGGTAGCTTCCCTCGCGTTTGCCAAGTGCGACACTCAGCATCAGTGTGTCGGGAGGAAGTGTCCTGTCGTGATCGATGGAGACAGAATAGTTGTGAGTCCCGAAATGGGGGCCTGTTTGCAAGACCAGGGCAAGTGTGTAACGCATTCTCGCTGGTAAACGTTTCATCGACCTGGCTCTATCCGCAATGGAACCGGATAAGCCGATACCTGCTACATTTGCGAAGTAGCGGCATCCCTCGTCCCATTTAAGAACTCCAATATCGACGGGGGTTGGTTGGTGGGTTTCGTGGGCTCGCGGATCATTCGGGAAGGAGGCGGCATAGTCATTGGCCGTTCCGGC
This sequence comes from Brakhagea slesvicensis, assembly GCF_052161625.1. Taxonomy (GTDB): domain Bacteria; phylum Planctomycetota; class Planctomycetia; order Pirellulales; family Pirellulaceae; genus JBKCUI01. The sequence goes on along the minus strand of NZ_CP197412.1, from coordinate 5,584,542 downwards.
GGGGATCCACCCCAGAAGGGATTGGTTCCTGTTAAATCTCTTCGTTTGGACCACGATATTTATACCGTTCGAACGAATGTTTGCATTGCGGGCGGAGCAGCCGATATTCCGCCATGGCTGGCGCACTGATTTGAGTTATTTCTTGGTGAGCGCAGTATTGATCCAATGGACGACTATCGCCACGTTGAAGCCAGCGGAGTCGCTGTTCGCGTGGACGGTAGATATGGAGTGGAGGCGATGGATCGGTTCGCGGGCTCGCGATTGCATATTGTGGATGTCCTCGTCACCCGTTCCTTGACGTACATCCCTTTATTCGCATTAGGTTTTTCAGAGTGGGCCTTGGTCATCTACGCGGTCTTGGTATCTGTCCAAGCGACGATGATCCACGCGAATATCCGATTCCTTTTTGGGCCGCTTTGCTACTTCTTCGTGACGCCTCAGTTCCATCATTGGCATCACAGCGATGAGTCGGAGGGGATCGACAAAAACTTTGCTGTCCATCTTCCCATTTGGGATTTTCTATTTGGGAGCTTTTTCTTGCCAGGGAATCGTTGGCCTCGGAGTTATGGGGTGCAGGGGGAGAAGTTGCCAGAGGGATTTGTACGACAGCTGGCAGCTCCTTTTCGCCGAAGGTCTCGATTCGAAGAGCTGGGAACAAACAGTGGCTCTTCGTCCGAACCACGACCTCATTCGGTCGAATCGTCGGGGTAGCGAGGGCGGATCAGGAGGACCAGCACGATCGAAACGATCGCGATACTTGCGATCCCGCTGAAGATCCAGAATAGTGGAACGTTTCGGTCTTGGAGTTCACCAAAGCCCCAGTCGGCAAGACCGCCGCAACTGATGCTGACAAAATTCATGAGTCCGTATCCGCTGGCTCTCAAGTGGGGTTTCGTAATTTGACAGAGGATCGGCATGTTGTTGCAATCAAAGAATCCCCAGCCCAATCCGAAGAGGACCAAAAAAAGGATGGCGACCAGAAGCATTCCCGTCTGCGGTGCGTAGCCGACGCCCAACATTGCCGGGACGATCATCGACATACCCATAGCGCTCACATAGATACGCCCTCGGGATGTCTTCGTCATCCATTTATCAGCCAGCCAGCCGCCGATGATCGCACCGACAATCGCCGCGACTTGCCAGTAGAGGGTTGCGGAAACACCTGCCATGCCTTGACCGATGCCGAACTCCTCCTTCAAGATCGATGGCATCCAATCTCGCACCACCCAACCAGCCAGGGCGGGGAAGGTGAAGTACAGCATGAGGAGCACGAACGACCCGTTCGAGAGGAGCGATTTCGTTGACGAAACAATCGAAACTGTCTCTCTCTTGTCACCCTCTTGTTGTTGGGCGTCGTGGAGGAAGAAGAACAGAGGGACGGCGTAGAGGATTCCTACGAGGCCACAGGCTGCAAACGCCCAACGCCATCCGTAGTCAGGGCTGTCTGCCACGTAGCCACTGAAGCCGCCGAGAATCACCCCTGCGTAGATTCCCATTTGGTGTAGCCCGACGGCTCGCGATCGAGTTGTTTTGACATGGTAGTCGGAAATGAGGGCTAATGCGGCTGGGATATAGAACGCTTCGCTGATTCCCATCAGGGCTCGAGTGATGAGAAGTTGTTCGTACGTGTTGACTTGCCCGGTAAGCGCTGTCACTACTGACCAAAAGAAGAGACTCGCGACAATCACACCGCGGCGTCCGAATCGATCTGCGACGTAGCCACCTAGCGGACTGAGGCCCGCGTAGGTCAATTTAAAGAGAGCGAGAATCCATCCCCATGCTGCGTCCGATTCAATTCCCGAAACATCTTGTATCACCGAAGCCTTCATGGAAGCCAGCATTTGGCGATCCAAGTAGTTCAGCAGTGCGACCGGCACGAGCAATGCCACGACGATCCAAGCCAGAGACATGCCCGAATTGGTAGAACCGTTCGGAGAGTTCATTGCGTTCCCGCCTACCTTCCTATTCGTACTTGATATTCCTGATCAAGGGAGAGAGGGGGATAGTCTATCAAATCAGAACCAGCAGCGGGGTCGATTCACTGAATCGGTCAAATGGAAATGGTCAATTCGAAATGGCCGAACCGTCGCTACATTGGATTCGGCAAGACAACCTCTGGCTTGAGCGATTCCACTTGGATGGCGGTGGGAACTGAAGTGGGTATTGATACCGCCGTGGTGGATGGGCTAAAGGAATCCGTCGCGGAAGCTTGAACAACCAGTGGAGCCTGAACAAAGACTTCATCGGGACCGCCGGCCGAACGCATTAGGTTTCGGATAGCGGGTTCAAGGTTCTTTGCATGGTAAGCCAAGCTCGACACGCGGCCGCTGCGAGCGATATTCAATCCCACAGCTCGTCCTTCGATGTCCACGATAGGGCCTCCACATTGGTGGGGGAGGAGGACAGTATCGTGTTGCATCACATTTTGGAAACCGGTTGCCCGGGCGCTGATCTGACCGTTGACTTCCATCTCGGTGCTATCGAATAGAGAACTGGTGAGGTCCATCATCTGTGCAGCGATGGAGACTTTGCGTTCGTCACGCAGAACGTCCAATGCGACCGATTGTCCCGCCTTCAATTCACGCAATCGGGTTAAGACATCCTCCATGGAGGCGTACGAGATTCCTTCGATGGATTGAATGACATCGCCGACTCTTAACCCTGCTCGATCCGCGCCTCCTCCATCGACGACCGATTCAATCACGGCCCCGGTCTCACCGCTGGGCGGGGCACCCAACCGAACGCCTAACACAGGCTTTTCTTTCCTGATATTGCGGTTGGCAACACTCAAAACACCGATCGTGAGAGGTGTGGCTCGCAGGTCGGTGCTGATCAGCCAACCTCCGACGGGAATCTCTTCCGATGTTCCCCATTGGATTGGTAGCAGGCCAGTTCGCTCGATTTTGATCAGAGCCAAGTCCATATCGTCGAGTCGAGCCCGCACTTGGCCAATTGCTTTGGTCTGATCCCAAAGCTTCACGTCGAATTTCTCTGGTACTTCACTTGATTTGGAAACGATCCATCCCTCGGGATGAACCACGGCTCCGAGAGCAGCCTGTCGGTTCCGAACAATGATCTGCACCGTCGACTTGAAAGCATCCCCAACCGAATCTTGGAAGGCCCGGAGCGTTTGACGGTGGGTTCGCTGATGGGCCCGATCGGAGAAGTTTTGAAACTCGCGACCTAACGTCCCGGGGCCTTGCTGAACGAGGAGCGAGCTCCCTTCTTCTTGGCAAGTCGGTGCCGTGCCACGTCCAATTGCGAGAGACAATACGGAACTATCCAATCGAACTTGGTCGATCAAATCGAGCGCGCAAAAGGAGGCGAGTGACCCAACCAGGAATACTCCAAGCGACCGTCGTATCACTCGTTTCATCTACGGCTCCTTACTAATCCTTCGTTTCCAATTGATTTGCAACTCGCCATACCGTCTGCGTTCCACGCTGCATGGCGAGCATCCATTATAAGTCGTCGTGAAACCGCCGAACAGAAAATTATCGATGGTTCCGAGGGCGAGTTGGGTGGCGGGATCGAACCCCTGCGACCCGTGCTTTGGGGGACCAAGGCATCAGGTTCGAGGCTAAGGATTCAACGAACCGATCATGATTCGAACGATCATTCTTCTGGAGTTGCGTTCCAATTCGACTTCGACCGAATCCCCTGGGACCATCGCATCGACGGAATCTTTCAGCTCTTTGAAGACGCCAATTTTTTGACCGTCAAAGCGCACGATAATGTCACCTGGTTCGATTCCTGCTCGATCCGCGGGACCTTTCGGCGTAACGCGCTCGATCACGCAGCGGCCACCGCTTTCCTCTACACTCGTTCCTTCGACGCCAATGTAAGGGCGAAAGCCAGGGAGCGAACCCCATGCCTCGCTGCGGATCAATCGCTCGTGGCTTTTGTAAAAGACATCGAGAGGGACATGCATATTTTCGTCGACTTCTACACCGATCCGGCTATGAATCCCAATCAACTTACCCTCAAGGTCGAATAATGGGCCGCCGCTATCGCCGCCAATCAGAGCGCAATCGGTAATCAGGGTCGAGTCGATATTGCGAAGCAATCGTCCGATTCGAACGACTGCAGGTCGATCGGCCTGCCAGCCACCGGGATGGCCGACCGCCATCACCCAGCTTCCCGGTTGTAGATCGGTCGAGCTACCGAGGGACGCATGCGGCCAAGGATTGTCGGGGCTTCGGACGGGATGCACGATCTTGACTAGACCGGCGTCTTCATTGCGGTTGAGACCCAGTGATTTGCCTTCGACTCGCGTTCCATCGTGTAAGACAACATGGATCCGCTGGTTGGGACGCCCTGCTACGTGTGCAGCGGTGAGGATGTATCCGTCGCCGCTGACGATCACACCGCTTCCCTGCGTATTGCCGTGTTGCAAATTGACTGTGACCAAAGGTGCCCGCTTTGCAACCTCCGTTTGCTGCTTTTGCAAACTGACCAATTGCTGTTTGTTGTTTGGTTCGGTCCCTTTCGCAATGCGTGCGATCTCCTCGGACAAAGGTACCTTTGTCAGCGCTGTAGGAGCATCCAGGGATGTAGAGAAATAGAGCGGGAGAGCGGGGCGGAGAGCTGTTCGTTGCTCGCCTCCATCTTCCTTTTGCTGCGCCCCTGCCAATCCACTCGAAAGAGCGATGGTGAGACCGAAGATGCAACCGAAAATCGGAAGCCGCAAACGGAACGGATATTCGGCGACCGGCTCAGGAAGGGTGGAGCCGTTGATTCGAATCACTTGGGTCACAGGAAACTCCGAAGTACGAGTTTCGCCTTGCGCACGACTTGGGGGATCGGAGCAAGACCATTACATTGGGTGCAACCGATCTAAACGGCTGTGGAATCGATTATTCGCTAAGCGCAGTCAAATTGAAACCCACTGACTTTAAGAAAAATCCAAATCTCCCCGTTCACGACAGCATTGGTATGCCGGTTGTAGGAGGTGTAGAAGGTTTAAGGAGAGCCCTGCGATGAAGTGCCGTCTGATTGTCGGTTGTGGTTACGTTGGAATGGAGGTGGCGAATACGTGGCTTGCGAATGGGGATCGTGTGGTGGCTGTCACCCGTTCCGCCACGAGGGGAGCGGAGCTTCGACACTCTGGAATTATCCCGTTGATTTGGAATTGGCTCGAAGACCCCAACGAAGCGTTTCTTCGCGATTGGCGAGAACACGCGATCGCAGAATCGATCGCAACCGTGCTTATCTCCGTCTCGCACGCTCCTAATGCAGGAGTTCCACACGAGGAATCTCACACACTGGGATTGGAACGATTGAGGCGTTTGCTCGCGGGAGGCGAGACTCCAGTGGGGGCTTTATCGAAGGAGCGAGTGCGTTGGATCTACCTCTCGACCACGGGCGTCATGTCTGGGGTGAACGATGGAAGTTGGATCGATGAACAAGCTCCGATGCAGCCCCAACGCCCCGGACCATTGGCCGCTGCGGCAGCGGAGGATTGGATTTCAAGAAACGTACCTGTGGGTGATTTTGTTCTTTTGAGACCCGCTGGGATCTACGGCCCGGGAAGGCTTCCGAATTGGCAAGCGATCCGGGACAAAACTCCCTTGGCTAGCGATCCCGAAAGCTACCTCAATTTGATCCATGTACGAGACCTGGCAGATACTGTTGTCTACTTCGGGGATCACCAACCTCAGCATTCGCTTTACTGTGTCAGCGACGGCAATCCAACACCACGCAGGGATTACTATCAGTTCATCGCCGAACTGGGTGGTTTTCCCGATCCCCGTTTTGCCAGCAGCGATCTGTCGGCGCCGGTGGCTGCAGTGATTCCCTCCGCAGAGCCGAGAGCCAAACCCCCTCGTTCTTCCGACAACAAGCGGATCGACTCGCGTCGATTGCGAAGCGAGCTTCCTTTTCGTTTCCGGTTTGAAGATTATCGAAGTGGTTTACAAGATGGATTGCCCTTCCCAAAGGTTGCGTCGTCCCAAAAGCAACGATCCAAATAAGCAATGCCACCCATCCGCCCCCGCTCTGTTGTATTAGTTTGTCTAAACAAGCTGATCGAGGCGTGCCAAAGCGTCGCTACGACAAGCTGACGCCCTGCATGGTTGTCTGTAAGTTGTTTTCTGGAAATGGGTTACGAAAAAGTGCTTGCTGTGGAGATGCGGGTTGGCTAGCACTCTGCAGAGACATCAAAGGGCAATTTCTGGCCAACTCGGAGAAACAGAGTTTCCCAAAAAGGAACGATTCGGGTATTCTGGAATCATTGTCAGAACATGATCGACAGCCGATCGGAATCTGCGACAGCCCAGTCATCCAAGCGATGTTTGGTGCTCTTTGAAAAGCGAGAGTCGAGCCTACGGCCACGGGCTTTGCTCCTCACCGCCGAAGAAGCAGTCGGTAGGTACTTTTTGGAGGGTTCCACCACATTCTCGCAACTGAGAGTAGCTGGCTTCTGTGTTGGACACAGGAGTTTGGTGTGCCTCAGTGAATTCCAGCACCGAGTCTCAGAACGGAAACTTAGAGGGCTTGCTGGGACGGACCGGGTGTCGCTCCGGTCGGCTGTTTTCTTTTCTTCAGGAAATGGTCTCTAGGTTGTCTTCTCCCACAGTTCACATCCCTGTCATGATGCAGGAGATATTGGAGTGGTCTGGGCTGGAAGTCGAGAGACGCGGCCCAGTTTCCCCGTTTGTATGGATCGATGGCACGCTGGGAGGAGGAGGTCACGCCCTCTCGATGCTTTCCCGAATGCGAGCTGGCGATTTGTTTGTAGGGATCGATCGCGATCCCGTCGCAGTCGAACGTTCGGAGGAACGATTGCGATCCAATCGCGATTGGGCCTGCCGCGCGAAGCTCATCGCGACTTCCTATCGCGATATCCCTCGCTACATCCAGGATGGAGACATTGAGCTGGCTGATGGGATCTTGCTCGATCTGGGATTGTCCAGCGATCAGCTTGCGGATCCTGCACGGGGGTTTTCGTTCAAAGTAGGGGGACCGCTCGATCTACGATTTTCTGAAGAAAGTGGTATACCCGCGTCGCAACTGCTCAAGGTCGCCACGGAAAAGGAAATCGCGGACATCATCTATCAATACGGAGAAGAGCGATTCAGCCGGCGAATTGCGAGAGCTATTGTTGCACGTCGATTGGACGATCCCGTGGAGACGGCGGAGCAGCTTTACGATTTGATTCACCGCGTCATTCCAGGAAAGATTCACGGCAGAATCGACAGTGCCACTCGCACGTTTCAAGCGTTGCGCATCGCTGTCAATCATGAATTGGATCATCTCGAAGAGGCGCTGAAATGGCTCCCAAGCTGTTTGAAGCCGAATGGTCGTTTGCTGATTATTTCCTTTCATTCCCTGGAGGATCGGATGGTCAAGCACGCGTTTCGCGACCATCCGCAGATGGAGGTACTCACGCGGAAACCCGTCCTGCCAAGCGATCGGGAAATCGCGGAAAACCCTCGTGCTCGCAGTGCCAAACTGCGGGTCGCCGCGCGTCGAACTGACGCGTAATCGCTATCGGCAATTCAGCAAATACCGTCTCGCTTCGGTAAAGAACGCTTGGAAATCATCCCGTTGGTAGTCCGGGTACGTCCATGGCATCGCATTCCACTTTTGATCGCGAAACGCCAGCGTCACTTCGGCATACACGCCGTCTTGCAAGTAGATGCGATGCTCCCGATTCTTTGTGGAGGCAAGCACCAATTTCGTCAACGCGAGATAGCCCGGGTCGATGTTGAGCGGCCGGGCCTCCGAGTTCCTGGCGAGGCTCGCGTACTCATCCTCCCATTCGTTGGTCGTTCGTTTATCTGCGGACAAGCATCCGGGGTCGTAGAACGGTTTGCACAATGCGAACTGTTTCCAAAGCCCTTCTCCCATCGTTCGGTGGTAGTACTCCGACTCCCGGAACGCGAATCGTTCGCTGAGAAGTGGGATCTCGCCCCATACATGGCGAACTCGTTCCCAGACCCAATCCAAGGCATCGCCGTAGCGACTGAAGGCACCGATCAGTTGCACACAAGGCGGATAGGATTTGATTTCCCCCATGTCGATGCAATTCCTTTACTTCGAATTATGTCCGCGAAGAACTCGGAACGGTTCCAAGTCGATGTCTGGCTTTTCGCCAAACATGAGTTGTTGCATAAGAATCGCCGTGCCAGTCGACCAATGAAGACCATGCCGGAAGTGCCCGGCAGCAACAAACAGATTCTCTTGCCCCGGTACCAGCCCCATGTAGGGGTAACTATCGAAGGATCCGGGGCGAAGGCCCGCCCAAGTCCGTTCGACTCTCGCGTCTTGAAGATCAGGAAGAACCGAGCAAGCCCACTCCCTTAACTCGGCAATCATGGAATCGGTCGTCGACGTGTCGAACCCCACTTCCTCCTCGCAGGACCCAGCCAGCAGATACCCGTCATCGCGAGGGACCAAGTACCGATGCCCTTCGTTGATAACGAACGGGAACTTCGGTGCATCGAGTTTGTAAAGAACCATTTGTCCTCGAACGGGCATGATCCCCGTGTCGATCCCGAATAGTTCAAGCAGTTGTCGGGACCATGCCCCCGCCGTAATGCAAACGCGATTCGCTCGAATTCTCTCGCCGGTCCGATCCCGACCTGTCAGCGTTGATGCTGGCCCCCCATGTCCTGAATCACGCTCGATAGAAACAATCTCTCGGTCGGTTTCAAGATGAACGCCCAATCGACGATTCGCTTCCACCAATGCGTCGATGTGGAAAGGATTGCGGACTCGGCAGTCGTCCGGCAACCACCAACACTCTTCCTCCGCACTAAGGGGGAGGGCTCTGGCCAACGCAGCAATCCTCTCACCAGATGTTCGCGGTGTTATCCGCTCATAGGCGATACCATGATCCTCCCACCACATTTCACTGGCGAGGAGTGTCGCACGTTCGGCGGGAGTTCTGGCAAGGTAGACTCCACCGCATTCGCGATACTCGTTGTCGATACCTGTAAGCATTCGAAACTCTGCAGCCCATTGTCGATGGAGTCGATGGGAAAGTGCCCGCAGCTGCTCGATCGGGTCAAGCGCTTCGACAGTCGCCCCTGCCGGCAGGATGCCAGCGCCGGCCCACGAAGCCCCGCGTCCAAATCGTCCGCGATCCACGACGATTACCTTCCATCCCTGTTTCGCACACTGGTATGCAATCGAGAGTCCGACCACGCCACCGCCGCATACCAGCAAATCCCATCCCTCTTGATCCATGCGAATCACTCGTGCTTGGGTAACAGTTCGCCGCTCTTGTACCGAGCCCAATACCGATCTAGCTCAGAGCGGATGCGATTGCTTAGCAAGAAGACACCGATCAGGTTGGGGATGGCCATGGAGAGGATCATCATGTCGCTGAACTCGAGAATATTTGTCGGACTGACAACAGAACCGAGAAATGTGAAGGTGAGAAACAGCACTTTGTAAGGAAGGCTGGAGCGATTCCCGAACAAGGCTACGCAGCAACGTTCCCCATAGTAGGACCAAGAAACGCAGGTGGAATACGCAAATAAGAAGACAGCCAAGTACAAAACGTACTTGAACCACTCGAAGCTTGCGTTCTGGGTGAACGCAGCCAATGTGATCATCGATCCTTTGTTGTCCTGTGCGAGTTGCAGGACCTCGGGTTGTCGGTAGACACCGGTGACAATGATTGTCAAGGCGGTGAGGGTGCAGACGACGACGGTGTCGATGAACGGTTCAAGGAGCGCGACCATCCCTTCGCTCACAGGTTCCTTGGTCCTGGCTGCCGCGTGAGCAATGGCTGCCGATCCGGCGCCGGCTTCGTTCGAGAAACAGGCGCGTTTGATGCCGAGTACCATGACGCCTAAGAAACCTCCGTAGAGCCCCTCGGGAGTGAAGGCACCGCGAAAGATCTCGAGGATGGCGAATGGGATCTGGTCGAAATTCATACCGAGAATCGAAAAACAGACCAGCAAGTAGGCCAAGCACATAAATGGAACAACACGTCCAGCAAAATTGCCAATCGACTTGATCCCTCCGATGATCACGGCGCCAACAAGAATCACCATGACAATTCCATAGATCCAGGGATATTGTCCTTGCCTCAGAAAGGAAAAGGTCTCCTCGGATTGCAATGCGTTCAGTGACTGAACGACTTGGTAGGAATTACCTCCGCCCAGCGATCCACCGATGCAGAGAAAGGTAAAAGCAATCGCGAGTAGCGATCCAAGGGGGCCGAGCCCCATGCGAGCTAGACCATCTCGCAAGTAGATCATGGGGCCGCCCAGGACCAATCCTTCCTCATCCGTACGTCGATACATAACGGCTAACGTGCATTCCGAGAACTTGCTCGTCATCCCGAGCAGTCCGCAGACGATCATCCAAAACGTTGCCCCCGGTCCTCCTTGTCCAATCGCAATTGCAACGCCGGCGATATTTCCTAGCCCTACGGTTCCCGACAACGCTGATGCTAGGGCTTGGAAATGGGAAACGTCCCCTTGATCGTCCTTTTCGTCGTAAGTACCACGTATCAACTCGATGGCATGGTAGAAGCCCCGCAAGTTGATAAACGCCATTCGCAGGGTGAGGAACACGCCTCCAAAGAGAAGCCAAATCACCACGAAGGGGACGCTGGTCCCAAGATATTCTTTGGTACGAAAATCATAGAACAAAACCAATTCGAGCGGTTTGACGAGCCAAGTCCCGAACACACTATCGACTTGTTCGACCCAGTCTTTTTCTGCGTCAGGATCTTCACTCGCAGCCTTGGTTGCCGATGATTTGGGGGGCAACGCATCCGGAAGATCCAACGCATGGGATTCCGCAGCGGTTCGTCTCTTTGGCTCTTCTGCGCCGAAGGCTCGATGAGTGCCTAAGCCTGTCATCATCGACGAACCAGTCATCACCAACAAGAGAGCGAACGATAAAGCCTTCATGCTGAAGAGCATTCGTGAACCGGTGGAACACGGCACGACATTGCTGCTTGCCATCTCAGATTCCTTTTCCATCCAAGGGGTTGTTGCATGAGAGGATTAACGGGTAGGTCGTATGCTACACAACACGGGGCAAGTTGCTAGAAGTTCTTGGGGATAAGTAGGTTTCAAAAGTGAGATTTCCCCTTATGATTCCCACATCGCGGACGCGAGAAACTACCCAACTGTTCCATTTTCCATCAGCCGAAAATTCTATCGCTATGGCCAGCACCCATCCTTGGATTGCAAAACGAACTCTTGCATTCGATTCGAGCGGTATCCGCAAAGTCTTTGAATTGGCGGCGAAGCTCAAGAATCCGATCAATCTGTCGATTGGCCAGCCCGATTTCGATGTGCCACAACCGATTCGTTTTTCCGCTATCGAAGCGATCGAGTCGGGGCGCAATGCTTACTCGCCGACTCAGGGGATCCCTCCGCTGGTCGACAAACTGCAGAAGGAGATTCGAACGAAATGGAATCACGAAGATCGCAAAGTTTTTGTCAGTTCCGGTACTTCCGGAGGTTTGGTTCTGTCGATGCTTTCGCTCGTCGATCCTGGGGATGAAGTCATCATCTTCGATCCTTATTTCGTGATGTATGTCCCGTTGGTACAGCTGGTGGGTGGGATCCCCGTTCTGATCGATACCTATCCCGATTTTCGCATCGACCTCGACAAGGTTCGCGATGCGATCACGCCTCGGACGAAGTTGGTCCTTTTTAACTCCCCAGGGAATCCCACCGGAGTGACCGCGAGCGTCGAAGAGATCGAGGGCTTGGCGAAACTGTGCAAGGAAAAGAATATCGCTTTGATCTCGGATGAGATCTATTCCGGGTTTCATTTCGATAGCCCGATGTGCTCCCCGGCACAGTTCAACGAAGACACTATTGTCATCGATGGTTTTTCCAAGAGTCACGCGATGACAGGCTGGCGACTTGGGTATGTGCACGGGCCTTCGGAAGTCATTCAGACGATGTTGAAGATTCAGCAATACTCATTTGTCTGCGCCCCAACACCGTTCCAGTGGGCTGCGCTGGCGGCTTATGATCACGATATGACGCAGTACTACCGCGATTACGCTTCAAAGCGGGATCGAATTGTCGCGGGCCTGAAAGATGATTACGAGTTCACCACGCCTGGTGGAGCTTTTTATATCTTCCCGAAAGCGCCTGGAGGGAGCGGTAGCCGTTTTGTGGAACGCTGTATTGCGAACGAATTGCTGGTTATCCCTGGAAACATCTTCTCGCAGCGGGACACCCACTTCCGGATTTCATTTGCCGCTAGCAATGAGACGTTGGACCGCGGTATCCAAGTCCTCCGCGAACTGGCTAGAGAGTAACTGGCTGGTCTCGCGATGGGAAGATTTTCGCATTCCTCTCGATGCGGGCTAGAGACGCGCCAAATAGATCGCCATGGCGATACCCACCACACATAGCAATCCCGCAATGAATATCGCGAATTGCGAACCGAATGCCCGGCGGAACTCATTGCGATCGATCGCCTCAATGTAGCGATGGTGTCGTACTACCGAAACAGAAATCACAATGGTCCCCACAACGACCAGCGAAATGCCCAACGGTAACGACACACCCAATCGAGTGGGCTCCTCCTGCAAACGTTGGCTGGCCAACTCGCGAAGAAAGAAACCAAACCTTGCAATGACAAAGCCAAAGCCCATCATTGCGACTCCTGTTCGTATCCATGCAAGAAAGGTTCTCTCCGCAGCCATGTAAATGCGAGGGTCTTGTTCGGTATTACCGGTCGCCATCGTGCTTTCCTACTCTGCGTGGCCCGCTCTCAGGAATCTGGATCATCGACTCAACGTTTTTGTAGATTCTTTGTTAAACGGTTTTGGTTGGGATTTCGACTTCGCAAATGGTCCCGCCCTCGATACGGCTGATGAACTTCATCGTCCCGCCGACACCTTGGATGACATTCCGTGTCAAAAAAACTCCCAGCCCCATTCCTTGCCCTACTTCTTTTGTGGTGAAGAAAGGTTCGCCGATGCGGCGTGAAACTTCCTCGCTGAGCCCCGTTCCGCTATCGGTGATCGTCAGCTTCCAATTTATCAACCCAGGTGCATTACTTTGTTCGCGAACGGTCAGTGTCACGATCGCTTCGGGAGGTGAGGCATCAAGACCGTTTTGGATCAGGTTCCGCAGGGCTTGTGAGAGAGCTTGCTTGGGTAACAACCCCTTCTTTCCTTCAATCTCTGTTGGCAAATCGACGACGACGCGGTGCGGTTCTCGCATAGCTTGGATGGTTTCTTCCACAAGCTCAGCGAGGGAGATGGGGTGCAAATGTTCCGCTGCCGCTTCACCTGCCCCGCTTTTCATGCGATGTAGAATGTCGCGGCATCGGTTCAGCTCCTCGCGAATCAAATCGACATCGCGGCGAATGCCCGATGAAACCTCGTATTTCTCGAGATTACGCGAAAGCTCCTTCGATACCACTGCGATAGTGGATAGCGGGCTAGCAAGCTCATGTCCTGCCCCTGCAGCCAGCGTCGCCATGGCTTCCAATCTTCGCGATCTCTCTTTTTCTTGCTCTGCAATGGCAAGTTGTTTTTCACGCTCGCGAAGCTGGCCCGCGAGCATGGTGACGAAAAAGGTGATCACGCAGGAGCTCGTTGCAAATGCGACAAGAAACGCAAACTTGGAAACGCCCCAGGGTGCGTTGGGATCGAGCGGAGAATTGGCGATGACGTCGATCGATCTTGCTTCATTCAGAAGCCAACTAACCCCTCCTACCGAAAGGAATGCAACCAGCCAAGCCAGCTGGCGGGGAAGGATCATGCCTGCGATTGCTATGTTGGCAAAGTAGAAGATGAGGAAGGGGTTGGACCCACCCCCCGTGAAGTAGAGTAGCCCTGTAAGCGTGACAACATCCATGCAAAGGATCGCTGTGAGAACGCGATTGCCAATAGTGTCGTCGCTGGCAGAATCAGCGACCAGAGAAGCTCTTGGTTCGTAGCCGGCCTTAGAAAGGGTCAGAGCGGACGAACTTCGTAGTCGCCTGGCCCAAACCCATAAACCTATATTGGTAGCTGCCGTCCAAGCTACCAAGGCGAGCAAAGGTAAGAGCGGCAGCGGTATCAGGACCAGCAAAACGACGGAGCCAATCACCAGAAGCTGGCCAGCAACCGCCACCCAACGCAATTGGGTCAACCAAATCGCGGTGGAAATGTGGGGTTCTGCGAGAGAGTACCGTACCCCTACACTCATATTTAGCCACCCTCGCATAAAAAACGAAGGGCATCGTGATTCGCTCCCGCCATAATCCGGCCTGAACGCTCGATGCCCCGTTCGCTATTGCAGACCAACCTTCCTGTTAGAAAAGAAGGTGGCTCTCTAGTGACCCAATGACTAGCCGCGGCGTTCTTCCAAACGAACCGACTTGCCAGTGCGTCCACGCAAGAAGTAAAGCTTGGCCCGGCGAATAACCGACCGACGCTTGACCTCGATCTTGTCGATGCGTGGCGAATGGACAGGAAACTTTCGTTCGACACCTTCACCAGCCACAATGCGGCGAACGACGAACATTTCGCGGGTTCCCGATCCACTCTTAGCAATCACGGTTCCACTGAAAATCTGGATCCGCTCTTTGTTGCCTTCCTGAATCTTCGTGTGGACATCGACCGTGTCCCCAATCCCGAACGTATCCACTTTATCCTTCAGGGAAGACTGTTCAACCAATTGGAGCAATCGTTGGCTCATGATTCCAAAAACACCAAAATGAGGCAAACTTCTAGTCAATTCAAGGGGAATATGTTGACAAGGCGATCGAACTTTGGGAAGGCCAAACTACAGCTTTTCCAGGTTTTTGGGGCTAGGAGAGTGAAAATATGAGAGATTCGAATGCCAATCGCGCCCGGTAATCGTTGCTGTGGCTCCCTTTGAGTTTGAGCTCCAAGTCGACCAGGGCTTGAAGCAAATTCTTTGCTCGCTCACGGCCGATCCGACGCAATCGGGCCTCTGATTTGGCCAAATCGAATCGATTGAAGCCCGCCTTTTCGAGTGCCCCACCCAAAGAAATCTTTTCCCCCCGTTTTTCGCATTGCTCAATCCATTGAGCCGCAACGCCGTAACGCCGGAGGGACCAAGAGATCTGGGCGGCGAGCCCAACGGTTGTTTGCCCGGCGTGGAGGAGTTTTTCTAACTGCTCCAAGGCGACAGAGGTCTTTCCGTCGGCGATCGCATCGGCGACCTCCCAAGCTGTCTGGGTACGCCAACCGCCAACCAACTCAGCTACCCGCTCATTCGAAACGCTCCCCTTCCCGTCCTTGAATAACGCGAGCTTCGCAAGCTCGCAGTCGATCAGTCCGCAAACGGATCCAATGCGTTCGACCACCAAGGCTGCTTGATTGGCGGTGAGTTCAAGCCCATGCCGGCCTCTTCCCCAGGAAAGAATCCACTGCTGCAAAGCCTTGTCGTCGGGAGGATTTCCCCAAGATGCTTTTTGCGGAGGAGTGCATTTGATCAACTTTCCTTTTTTCGCAATCGCCGTGTAAAGCTTGGTGTTCGCAGGAAAAGTCTGGATTTCAAGGATCAGCGTGCTGTCGCTGGCATGGGTGTCAGCCCATTTTTCAAGGGACTCGCGATACTTGCTGATGAATTTGTCCCCATTGTGCACCACCGCGATGCGGATCCCCAAGTCGTCAAAAAGAGAACGTGTCGACAACTGATCGTGTACATCGCGCCATGCTGCCTCGTCCCCTTCAAAACTCCGGACGGACTCCGCCTCAATCCCGCTCCCCGCTACCCAGTGCCGGATCGATTCGCGTCGCAAGAAATCGTCGCTGCCGAAGCATGCGATAAGTGGGGGGAGTGGTTTCGATACGGTGCTGTCAAAGAATTCAAAGGCCTGCTGTGCCGTTCCCTTGTCTGCCAACTTGCTTCTTCCCTCGAGATAAGGAAAACCAAAAATTCGAACCCTCGGAGACACGCTTCGCCTGAGTATAGCGAACTCGGCAAAGGACGCGATCGGTTCACAGCATGCCTAGGAAAATGCCCTGGAAGATGCTTGGCAAAAAGATATGCCTCACCTAACTCGATCGATCAGGCCGTTCCCGTTGCGATAAGAATCCGACCCGATTGCGGGCAAAAGAATGCGTGAGGCGAGTCCATATGATTGGGACTCGCCTCGAATCGCAGGAGCAAAACCGGCGCTTACTTGGCCAAGGCCTTTTCGATCAACGCGACCAAGTCATTATTCTCGGGGGTCACGGCAGAGCTAAAGCGACCCACCACTTTGCCATCCCGATCGACAACAAACTTCTCGAAGTTCCACTTCACTTTGCCAGCTGGAAGCGGAGCCGTTTGTTGGGACGTAAGATATTTGTAGAGATCGCAAGCCTTGTCACCGTTCACGTCTACTTTTTCCAACATGTCAAACGTGACTTGGTACTTGCTGGTGCAGAACTCGCGAATTTCTTTGCTGCTGCCAGCTTCTTGCCCGCCGAATTGATTGCAGGGGACTCCTACGACGACCAGTCCCTTCGACTCGAATTTCTCGAACAACTTTTGAAGGCCTTCGTATTGTTTCGTGTAACCGCACTTGCTAGCGACGTTCACGAAAAGAACAACCTTCCCCTTGTACTTCACCAAATCGACAGGCTTCCCCTCGAGATCTTTCATTTGAAATGCCAAGGAGGGGGGAACGTCCGTCTTCTTTTCGTCGGCCATAACAGGAGCATTCATGCAAGGAGTGCAAACGTAACCGGACATCATGGCCATCGCCACAATGCCTGCAAACAAAGATCTGTAATTCGACATGGAAACCTCGGAATGGGGAGGACAAATGGGGGGTGGTGAAGGGACGGAAAGCGGAAAGGAAGCTCGCAACCAATCGCGGTGATCTGGCGTTAGCACAAGCGAACTGGAATCCGATTTCTGCTCAACGATGAAGCATTGTACGCGAACGAGTCAAGTCGGATCAGTCTAATGACCGGAATGGCTGGCGAAGTGACTCCTTTTCTTGGCAACAAACGCCAAGTGGTGTTCCAAATGGTGGGTATAGTTTTCCAGCATCTCGGCCAGGGTTACCTTTCCTCCCTCTGTGTGTATCCCAAATCGCTCGAAGGCGCCATCCGGCAAATGCCTCAATAGGATCGCCGTCATGGAGCGGTTTCGATGGAACAGTTCGATGGCGTCCTGGGCCGACAGAAGCTCGCTACCTGGAAGGTTAGCGAAGGCGGTTTCGTCAAAACCGACCAAAAGTGGAATTGGCATGCTGGCAATCCGTTTCATGCGGTCGCTTCCGATGAGATCGGCATCGAGCAAATGAACGGCAATTTTTTGTAAAGTCCAAGAGCCATCAGGAGGAACCGCTTGCAACTGCTCGGAAGTGAGCCCCTCGTATGCCCTCCTCAGTTTTTCGCCACCTTTTTCGTAAACGTCGATACGTTTGCGATCGAACATGCTTGTTCACCTTTCATTCCTGGAGTCCACGAACCTGTTGAGAGTATCATAGCGAAATCCGCAACTCCATTTTTTACCCTTCGAAAGAATCGCTTCATCACCATGGATTTGGACATCTTGGAAACGCGCGGAGGACGCAGTAATTTTCTGGTCGCAATCGTGTTGATCCTTGGAACGATTCCTTTTGACACAATAACGGCTCAGGAAACGCGACTTACAGAACAAGTCGCTGCACCGTCTGACAGTCCGCAGGCAACCGCAGATCATTGGCTCCTGCACCCAAGTGCTCAGCTGCCCCGCACCTCGCTCGAACGAGCGATGTTGCCGGTCGTCGATTGCCATACCCACTTCTGGGTCAAAGGGCGACACGATGGGGAACTTCTTAGACGCTACGTCGCCATGATGGATCGCAATAACATTGCGATTTCGGTTTCTCTCGACGGAACGCTTGGACCCCAGCTTGAACGCCATGTGAAATTCCTTCACGATACTTTCGAGAATCGCTTTGTGATCTTCGCCAATATCGATTTCCGAGGTGCTGCGGAAGAAAAGGACTTTTCAAAGTGGGAATGCAATCAACCCCATTTCATCCGCAATGTCGTCGAACAACTTCGGGAAGCGAAACGCAAGAACTGGATCAGCGGTCTCAAGTTCTTTAAGGATTTCGGGCTTGGCTACCGCGACGCAAACGGGGAGCTGCTTCGCGTCGACGACTCGCGATGGGATCCGATTTGGGAGGTGTGCGGAGAGATCGGTATCCCTGTCTTGATGCACACGGCCGATCCGAGCGCCTTTTTCCGTCCCCTCTCGGAAATCAACGAAAGAAAACGAGAGCTCGACCTGCACCCTGATTGGTCGTTTCATGCGGAGGGATACCCGTCTCGCGATTCCCTCCTTCAGGCCAGAAATCGAGTGATCGAGCGCCATCCAAACACCTCTTTCATCGCTGCGCACTTTGGAAACGATGCGGAGGACTTGGCTCAATTGTCTGGGTGGCTTGAGAAGTACCCAAACCTGTTTGTGGAGTTTGCTTCACGCATCAATGAACTGGGTAGGCAGCCCTATTCGGCTCGCGATTTCTTTCTTCGATATCAAGACCGAATCCTATTTGGCACGGATGGACCATGGCCAGAAAAGCGATTGCATGCCTATTGGCGTTTCCTTGAAACGAAAGACGAATACTTCGCTTACTCCGACAAAGTGCCGCCTCCGCAAGGGGATTGGAATATCTACGGGATCTTTCTCGAAGAAAACGTTCTTCGCAAAATCTACTACGAGAACGCGGCGCGGCTGATCCCCGGAATTCAAGAGAAACTCGCAAAGCAACCCAACCTCCAATGGTCGCCTCCCAAAGGAAATTGACGGTTTGGTTGAACTATTCGCCAAACCAAACAGTTGCCAAGTCGCTACCATCGGATTAGTTTAGCCAAGTCCGCTTCGTGTCGTGCATTGCTTATCGCACCCCGCTCTTCGGAGTTGTGAATAGATGACAAGCTCGATGCTCCTCTCCGCGGAACACCACGTGTCAATTGGCTTGTTGGCAGGGGGCGGCCGTTTCGCTGCTTTTTGCCTGTTCGTTTCTACTCAGACAAACGGTCTGCATTATGCGAGCCTCCACCAGGAGATCGTTTCACGTGACGGGGTGGTTTTGCCTCCTTTTTCTCGTGACAACCCTATCCACAAATCGTTGCGCTTCGTTCGTCCAACGACAGTTGCTCGCCGAGGAGCCCACCGAAATCAAGATCGCAGTGGTGAACGCGACAATCCTCACCATGACCGATCAGGGGACAGTGCTCCATGGCACGCTGCTGGTTCGCGGATCAAAAATTGATGCGATCGGAGGTCCCGATCTGCCCGTGCCCGAAGGTTACCAACGGATCGACGCGGCAGGAGGCTACCTTACGCCGGGCTTGATCGACTCGCGAAGCAGTCTGTGGTTAGATGCCTCGGATCGAGAAGCATCGGCGAGCGATGGCTCGCTTTCGATTCGAGATGCCATCGATCCTTTCGACGAGAATTGGCCCGAAGTCCTCTCGGCCGGAGTGACGGCTGTTTATCTCCAACCTTCTTCGCGAGGCTCGATCGGCGGACGAGGTATTCTCCTCTCGACGTGGCCAGACGACTCTTCAGGACCGAAGATTCTCTCGGATACAGCAGGCCTGCAAATGTCGATGGGCTCCTCCCGCTCCAATCGAGAAAGGTTCCAACGATACAACGCCATCAAGGGCTGGTTGCAAGGTTTGGTTGACTACAAAAAGAAATGGGACGACTACGAATCCAGCTTGAAAAAGGCGGAGTCGGAGAGTTCGGCAAAAGAAACAAAAGAGCCTGCCAAGGAACCGAGCGATCCCGCGAAGCCATCGGAAAAAACTGCCGAAAAGCCACCTGCAAAGCCAGAAAAAGATTCGACGAAAGAACAAATGTTGCCTCTTCTCGCAGGCAAAATGCCGGTAAGGCTCGAGGTTCACGGCATCAATGATTTGCGATATGCCGAGGAATTGATGAAGGGGTTTCCCAATGTGCAGTGGGTCCTCGAATCGCTCGATGAACTCGGACCTTCGACGAACGATTTGACCAAGACTTCGACGCCGATCGTCCTCCAACCCATCGCGGACGCTTGGTTTTCAGGAAAATCCTCAGCGTTGCAATCGACTTCGAACTATCCAGCACTGCTGCAGACACATCCAGGTGCTGTTGCCATCGGATCCTTCACCGGTGCAACACGCGGTTCAAAATCGTTGCGAGCGGTCGCGGCGTCTGCTGTTGCTGCCGGAATGCCTCCTGACCGCGCGTTGCATGCGATCACATCGGTACCGGCAAAGCTAATGCAAATCGAGCAGAGGCTTGGGACCCTCGCTTCTGGAAAGGATGCGACATTTGTCCTCTTCCACGGTCATCCCCTGGATCTAACTGCACCGGTTCGACGCGTCTTCACCGAAGGTATCGATCGCACCAAGGAATTGGAGCTCGCTCTCTCCCAACCTGCCCGACCCGTACCGGGCGAAACCACTGCGAAAGCGCAAAATGTAGCCGCCGTCGGAATGAAGTCACTTCCCGATCGCTTGCCAGAATCCTACGAAGTAGAGTCCACGCAAGTCTGGATCGACGGGCGATTCGTCCATGCCGTGGTGCACGTGCAGCAAGGGAAAATTGCTTCGGTGCAAAAGGTTGTCACCGATGGAAGCACCGCAAGCAGCGAGGCCTCGAGTAAAACAATCGCAAGCAATGCGGTCGCGCGTTTCCATTTGGAGGATCTTCCGATCACTCCAGGATTGATCTCCCCCTTTGCGACACTCGGGGTGGCGAACAATGCGATTGCGGGAGTGGAGTCCAATTCGCTCCCAATTCAAACTAGAGACGCGATCGACGGAGCGAATCAAGCGATGGAGCGATGGGGGGGGAGTGGTTTTTACCATGTTGCTCTGACCGCACCTCCTTCGAACACGATCGCGGGACAAATCGATCTGATCTCGACGGTTGCTCCTGAGGTTTCGCCCTCCGGCCCTGTTGCTATCGAGTTCGTCCTGAGTGAGTCGGCCCGTAATCCTGGCCGATTTCCATCCAGTTTGGCGGGCCAAATCCAGATGCTCCAAGAACTATTCGGAACCGGGTCTTCGGGAACCCGACTTTTTCTTCCAGAGGTGGTGTCGACTTGGTGGAGGGAAACTAGCCGGAGCAAGGTTGCGAAACTGCGCGATCGATCTTTGGTTTCCCTCTTCGTGGTTCGCGACGGCGCCGAGTTGGACGCTTGCATCCGCCTGACGAAACAATGGGAACTTCGATCGGCCGTTTACGGAATCAAGTCGATTCGTGACCAAATAGGGGCGCTTGCCGATTCGAAAGCGACTCTCATTCTCACCCCGGAATCAGAGGAGGACTACCGGTGGTATGGACGCGACATGGTCGATTGTTTCAACCACGGGGTCCCGTTCCTCTTTGCTGGCGAGACTGGGCGAGACACGTTACGAGCTGCAGCCGAATGCGTGCGTGCGGGGGTTCCTGAGGAAGTTGTATTGAAGCAGCTGATCGATGCCCCTGCGGCGTTGTTCCAAACCGATCGTCCACAGCTTCGAGTTGGGGATGATGCGGATTTCGTCGTCTGGACAGGCGGGTTGTTGACGGGGCACGCGCCTCGGCCTCGTTGCATTGTTCGCGGCGCGTTGTACCCCGCCGAGAAGGCGGATTCTTTGCCCGCTTGGAGCGAAGGAGTCCAGCGATGATTCGAAGCAATTTAACTGCGGATTCTGTTTTTCCATCCACCGTCTCCACTCGAGGGCTCGATATGTTATTGAAGGGTCCCCTGATCAAGGTCGCAATGATAGTGGGGGTGCTTGTCGCGAATCCGTTCATGGTAGCGGTCGCGCATACGTATGCTCCCTTGGACGGTGACGATGCGGTCTTGATCCAAGCAGAGCATGTGATCACGGGCGAAGGTGAATTGCTGGAGCCCGGCGCGATCTTGGTCCGGAATGGCAAAATCGAAGGGATCGGCAAAGAAGTCATTGCGGAGGGAGCCAAGGTCGTTCAGGCCAAATGGGTAATGCCCGGGTTGGTAAATGCCGCCTCCGATCTTGGGCTAGCGGGTGGTACATCGGAAGTCTCTGCCGAGGTAACACCAGACTTCGACACTTCCTCCACGATGGACTGGAGCTCTAGGGCATTTTCACGTGCTGTCGATGAAGGGATCACTACATCGCATGTGGTCCCTGGAACCCAGTCGGTTTTCGCAGGTGTTAGCTGTCTCGTAAAGACGGCGGGCAACCCCTCCGACTCGAACGTCCCCTATCTCATGAAAAAAGAATCCGGGCTGACCATTGCCCTGTGTACCGATCCGACAGGACGCAATCAATCTCGCGGGCGACCTGACACCGTCTTTATGCGGCAACCCACCAATCGAATGGGTGTGGTTTGGATTCTTCGTAGTTTGTTCCAAAAGGCGTTGGAGGCGAAGACCACAGACGAACTGGATGAAAAGAAAATGGCGATCCTTCGCAAAGCGCTTGATCAGTCATTGCCGCTCTATTCTGTGAGCCGCACCGAAGTCGACATCCAAAGCTGTTTCACGCTGCAAAACGAGTTCGGAGTTCAGCCGATCATCATCGGTGGAGATGAAGCGTACCGACTGATCGACACGATCACGGAGAGGAAGCCAAAGATTATCTTCACCGGGCTAACTACATCCTCACGTGTTAGTGGTTTACGCGGCGAGGAGGGGACAGCTCGTAGATGGAATGTACTCGGGCAACTCGATGCCGCAGGCGCCACCTATTGCTTGGCCGGCGACCAACTGCTGGAGCAAGCGAGATTTGCTCATCGATTTGGACTGAGCCGCGACGCGGCGCTGCGAAGCATCACGTTGAACCCTGCGTCCATTTTGAAGATCGACTCGGACGTCGGGTCACTTCGGCAAGGCAAATCGGCTGATTTGCTCGCTCTCGATGCGGATCCGCTCGAGTTCCGAGCTGCCGTTCAATGGGTGATGGTCGAAGGCAAAGTGCTGTCTCAGCCCTAATTAAGTCCAAAATCAAGACATTCAATAACAAACGAGTGCACCGGAATAAATTCATGAAACGAAAAGGTTTGGTTTGGATTGCCGCGTGGGTCTTCGCCCTCGCTTGCCATGGTACCGGATTGCTGGCCGATACCTTGGCCATACAAGGTGGAACGATCTTGACCATCTCCGACGGCCGGATGGAAAACGGGACCATCCTCATCCGCGATGGGAAGATCGAAGCCGTTGGGAGAGATGTCTCCGTTCCCATCGAAGCGACTGTGCTTGATGCGAAGGGGAAGGTCGTTATCCCGGGATTCGTCGAGGCGCATACATCGGAAGGAATGGGGCAATCGAACGAGCGAAACGATTTCGTTCCATTCCTTTCCGTCGTAGACTCGATCGATCCCGTTCTCGATTTTTTCGAGGAATCAAGACGAAACGGTGTTACGACAACATCGATCGTGCCTGGAAACAGCACGCTCGTCGGAGGCCGAACTGCGATCTTGAAGACTGCCGGACAGTACGTCGATGACATGATCGTCAAGCGAGATGCGGGCGTAAAAATCGCTATGCAACCCGCCAGTGGAAGCCGGATGGGGCATTTGGCTCGCTTGCGAAAGGAACTCGACAAAGCCAAGCAGTCTTTGGAGAAGCGAAACAAAGGTGAGGTGAATTCGAAGGAACCTCCCAAACCTGCTACGGAAGAGAAAAAACAAGAAGATGCGCCGAAGCCCGAAGGGGAGGGCGAAGGCGCGTCGCAGCCTGAGAACAATACAGCTAGCGAAGCAGCGAATGCTTCTAAGGGCTTGGATGTCTTGATGGATGTGGTTGCAGGTAAGATCCCGGTCTACCTTTATTGCGATTCCGCGATGGATGTCGCGAACGGAAAGCAGCTTGCAAAGGACTACAACCTCGACTGCATCTTTGTTCTAGGTAGAACGGCTTACAAAGCAGTCGAGCTGTTCAAGGATTCGAAGCGTCCCGTCGTTCTCGACAAGAATTTGGTCTTTTGGGAGTCCGAACCTCGAACGCGATCGGAATCCAAAGTGGTGCTTCCCAAGATTTTTCTCGAAGCCAAGGTCCCTTTTGTTTTCCAAACCGGAGACGGTGGATTTCGAACCACGATCGGTTCCAGTTACCTTTGGTATCAAGCCGCCGTGGCCGTGAAAGCAGGGATGTCGGAAGAGGCGGCACTTCGTGCTTTGACCTTGACCCCGGCGGAGTTGCTGGGCGTCTCGGAGATGGTCGGCTCGATCGAGCCTGGAAAGGATGCGGATTTGGTCATTCTTTCTGGAGAACCGCTCCGAACGGCGACGTGGGTCGAAAAGACGATTGTTAACGGTAAGGTCGTGTACGATCGCGCCAACGACGACAAGCTAAAGCGACTCTTGTCCCCGAAAGCGGAGTAGCTGCCATGCCATTTTTCGAAAGATTGCGTTGCTCAGCGAAGAGAAACAAGGTGATGGGACATCCTCTGTTCGTGTTCTGCAACTCGGCACTTTGCATCGTCGCGATTGCCTTCGCACCCTCGGTCGCGATCGGGGCCGAAGTGGGAACGCTCAGCCATACTGGCCCCAACGAAGATGATACTCGAACGGTTTTTCAAGTCGGTCAGCTTTTCTCTGGTAGCGATGCCCCCATCCAAGATGCAGTCATCGTCATTCAACGAGGAAAGATCGTCGCCTTAGGCTCGCGATCGACGGTGGAGCTGGAGTCATCCGATAGGATGGTTGACTGCCGAAATGCCACGGCGATCCCAGGACTCTTGATGGCGGATACGAATCTTATCGAACCGGGAAACGACGAGCCGCGAACGTTTACTCCCGAGAATCGGGCCATCGATGCGTTTGATTTTTTTAAAGATCGCGAGGAGCTTCTCGCGGCCGGTATCACCACTGTCCATATCTCCGCCCCCAACAATCGATTGATGCCCGGGCAAGGGGCGATTGTCAAGCTCGCGGGTCAAGAAACCGCTGGCCGAATTCTACGAGCGGAAGAGAGCATGAAGATTGTCCTCTCACGCGAATCGCTCAATCCTCCCACCATTTACGAGCCACCGGTCGGTGCTGTTTCTGTGGATCGGCCATTGAAACCAACGCAACCACAGCTTGGGGCCTCGTTGGCAGAAGTAGTGGCCGGCCTTCGAGGTATCTTCGAAGGTACCAAGTCCGAGGGGAGCGAAGATCCCTCTATCGCAGCGCTGCGAAGCTGGTTGGATGCTAAACGCACGTTCCGAATCTACGCTTCCTCAGGCAGTGAGCTTCAAGCGGCGATGGGGTTGTCCAAATGGATCACGGGTGGCTGGTATGTGGTCGCACCCAAGGAGTTTATCCCATCGTTTGACAAAGAATTGCTCGGTTCGGACGCCTTCCGCGGCGTCTTACTGAAGT
This sequence comes from Brakhagea slesvicensis, assembly GCF_052161625.1. Lineage (GTDB taxonomy): Bacteria > Planctomycetota > Planctomycetia > Pirellulales > Pirellulaceae > JBKCUI01. The sequence goes on along the minus strand of NZ_CP197412.1, from coordinate 5,559,331 downwards.
CTGAGATTCGGCCAGGCGCGATCACCAACCCTCCCGTACCTCGCGATGTAGATCGCACTACCCTGGAACCCTGGGAGTTCGCAAAGCGGATGAAGTCGCAGGGAGTTGTTCATAAGGTCGCTATGCAACCATCGACCGATGCCGATTTGAAATCGGTCTTCTACTTGGCCAAGCAACTTGTTCGAGGAGATTGGACTCCAGAAGAGTGTTTGGCCGCCCTCACGTTGAATCCCTCTCGCATTCTAGGAGTAGAGGACCGAGTGGGGCGATTAGCAATTGGACTGGATGCCGACTTCGTGCTCTTAACAGACGCTCCCTTCGAGGACGGTGCAGAGGTTTTGGCGACCTACGTCGATGGGGTGAAGGCTTACGAGAAGAAGATTGAATCGGAATCGCTCGTGATCGATGCCTCTCAAATCGTTACCCCCCGCGGCGTCGTTTCCGATGGCAAGGTCACGGTGGCATCCGGCAAGATTCGTTCGATTGGCGCCGATGCTACGATCCCTCGAAATGCCCGTCGATTAAGCTTCCCGCGAGGTGTTGTCGTTCCGGGATTCATCGATACAGGTTCGGAATTGGGGCTGGGATTGCCTCTATCGGAAACGATCTCGCTCGAAACAAAGTTGGGTCCGCTGCTCGCTTACGATGATCCAGCCATTCAATTCGCTAGAGAGGGAGGAGTGACCACTGTGTTACTCAGCAGCTCTCGATTGCCAAGCCCCGTTATCGCATTCAAGTTGTTGGATCGGCCGCGCGTGGTTAAAGATCCGGTCGCCATTCGATTTGAGGTAACCGGAAACATCACGACTGCGGAGTTGAATACGAGGCGAACGCTTCTCACCGCAAAGCAATATGTCGATGCTTGGACGCGATACCACGAAAGCATGCGCGAGTACCAATCGAAGTTAAACGCTTACGAGGTCGAAAAGAAGAAATTCGACGACGCAGCCAAGGAGGCGGAAAAGAAGAAACAGGAAGAGGCCGCTAAGAAACCTGCAGAATCCTCACCAAATTCGTCGAACAATGTGAATTCCAAGGAAGGGAATAAACCTGGTGATGCACCGAAGCCGAGCGGTTCGACCGACGATAAGGTATCTCAAGGGACAACTCAAAAAGGTGCGGCGAACGAAACGGCGAAGGAACCTGAACCCGAAAAGGAGAAGGTAGCTGAGAAGGAACCCGAGAAGCCTAAAGAACCGGAAAAGCCGAAAACGAATGCGAGTTTGGAGCCATACCGAGAGCTCTTTGCAGGGAAGATCATCGCCATTGTGGACGTTGAGGATGCGCGCGGCGCGGAACTGGCAATCAAACTCTTCCGGTCCGAGTTCAAGCTTCCGGTTGTACTGGCCGGTGGCAAGGCACTTTGGGAGGCTGGCGACTTGATCTCCAAAGAACAAGTACCCGTCATCCTGGGGCCGGCGTTGTTGGCCAACGAGCGTGGGGAATCGATAAACCTTCCGGCCGAAATGGCTCTCCAAAACATTCCGTTTTCGCTGCAATCGAAGGGGACAACCGGAGTCAAACAGCTTACCGATGCGCTTTCCTATTCCGTTTTTCGAGGTCTAGCAAAAACAAAAGGAGTTGCGGCGTTGACTACGACGGCTTCCGCGACTCTCAAGCTCCCTACGATTGGGGCAATCGAGGAAGGTCGGGACGCGGATCTAGTCGTACTCAGCGGAAGCCCCCTTGATATCGCCACGGAAGTCCTAGCGGTCATCATTGACGGTAAGATCGTCTATTTGAAGGAGTCCAAGGAATAACATGTTGCTGCACCGACTCATTTCTCCGTTTGTTCGATGCCGAAACGTGCGCGACGTTGTAGCCAAGCCGTGGGCTTTCGCTCTGTTGTTCGCCACCTTTTCGGTTTTCGCAGTTGGAGGGGAGCCATCTTCGAATAGCCAGCTTCTCGCCGTTCGGGTAGGTAAAGTGATCACCTGCGCTGGCGAGCCTATCCTCGATGGTGTGATCCTTATTGAAGAAGGAAAGATTAGAGCCGTTGGGCCTTTTGAGAGTCTGGAAATTCCAGAGGGTTGCAGCGTGATTCACCATCCCGACTCGTTTGCGATGCCAGGCCTCATCGAGGCGCACTCGCACGTGGGAGGAACCGGCGATTTGAATGAAATGGTTTATCAAACCAACCCGGAACTTCGGAACTGGGATCAGATCATTCCCCACAACGAAAAACTCAAAGTAGCGATCGCTGGGGGGGTCACTACCGTCTGCTTCATTCCAGGTAGCGGGACCAACATGGGTGGATGGGGAACGCTCATGAAGACCGGCCCGGGCAAACTTTCCGAGATCATTCTGAAAGCCCCTGGAGTTCTCAAAATTGCCCAGGCTGGGAATCCGGAGCGGAGCGCTGGTGAAGTCGGTTCGGGGCGCATGGGAATGAATCACGTCATCCGCCAGCAGCTTCTCGAAGGTCGGCTCTACGTTCAGCAGTGGGACGCCTACGAGTCGGGCAAGACATCCGTGAAACCGGAATTGAACTTGCGATTGGAGTATTTCAAACCTTTGTTCCATCGCGAGATCCCCGTCGTCGTTCACACACAGCAATACCAAGTCGTTCAATCGACACTTCGAATGCTCGTCGACGAAATGAATCTGAAGATCGTGATCGACCACGGGACATTCGATGCGTTCAAACTGGCCGAGGAAGTCAACAGACGGGGCATACCGGTCATGGCAGGGCCTCGCGGCTTTTGGATGGACCCGGCAAATGGCCAAATCCGGGGCATCGTCGTCGAGTATGCCAACCGCGGGACGACGCTTCTGGGAGTCAACACCGATGCACCCGTGATCCCACAAGAGGAGCTCTCCTTTCAAGCGACGATGGCCGTCAGGTACGGCTGGGATGAGGAGAAAGCCATTCGAGGCTTGACGATCGAAGCAGCTCGCGCGTTGATGATCGATGATCGCGTCGGTTCACTGGAACCTGGCAAAGACGCGGACATCGTGATCTCGACCGGTTCGCTCATCGACCCCCGTCACTATGTGAAGCAAGTCTTCATCAATGGCAAGAGCGTCTATGACATCCAAGTGGACAGGAGAAGGTTTTAAGTACGCATGAAAAGTCCATTTGCTATGCAACTTTGTTCCTGGCTTCTCGCGCGCGAGAACGCACGTTTTTTAGGTTGGGCGATACTTCCTATTGCCTCATGGCTCTCGGCAGGCAATCTGTTGGGAAAGGAAGCGGTCGTGATACGAAACGCGACTGTCCATACGGTGACCGATCCGAAACCACTGGAAAATGCCACCGTACTCATTGAAGACGGCAAGGTGAAGAGTGTCGGGAAAGACACGGCGATACCGATCGACGCCCAAGTAATCGATGGGACCAACAAACATGTCACGCCAGGATTTCTGTCCGTGTTCTACCCTCTGACTTTGCAGGTGGAAGGCACTTCGGAAGAGTCTCGAACCGTCGTAGTTGGAGGGCGAACGTTTACGTTGGGAGGGCGAGCCCCCACCGCCCGCGGTCCGCTTCAGAATGTATCCGAGCTGATTCGAAAAGACGCTATCGACTGGCGCCCGCTGTTGCGTTCGGGAATCACCGCGGCGCACGTAGTTGCACCAGGTTATTCCTACACGGCGATGGTGACCCCATCCAACTATTCCGAGGAGAACCCTTCGGAGTTAAAAGTCTTCAAGTCGGATGGATTCCTCGCAGTGACCATTACCAACAATGAACGCAGCCTCGACCTCCTTCGCAGCAATTTAAAACCCCCTTCCTCGACTCGGGGGGCTCGCGGTTCGTCCGCTGCTCCTCCCAGTAATTCCAGCAACGCTGGGGCAAGTGGCCCCTCCACTCCGCCTGAAGCGACGGAGGAACAGAAGCGCTGGGCTGAGGTTCGCGAAGGAGCCAAACCGATTGTTATCAACTGCAACAACGCTGCCACCATTCTCCATGTGGAGTCAATTCTCAAAGAGTTTCCCAAGGTAAAGGTGCAGTGGATTGCTAACGGGTCGGATGTTTATGTAGCGCGCGAGAGTATTCGAAAGGACCAATCCTTCTTACTCTTACCTCCCCGCATTGACTTGATCCCGAATTCTCGAGTGCGTGTGAATGTGCCTGCGTTGGCTGCGGAGAAGAAGATCCCGTTTGCAATTTCCTTAGGTCAGCGTTCCAGCGATTTAGCAGAGTCGCAGGCATCCCCCACTTTTGCTCTCGGAGTACTCATCAAGACAGGACTTTCGGAGTTCGACGCACTCGCTTCGGTTACTTCTTCCCCTGCGAAACTCCTGGGACTCGAAAAAACCCACGGCATGATCGCACCCGGATCGCAGGCCGATTTGATCTTGTTCGATGGACCGCCCTTTGACGTGGCAACCGAAATCGACACATTGCTTTTGGAAGGTAAAGTCGTTTATGAAAACTAATCGATTGTTCATTCGGCTTGGGTTGCTTGGACTCATGGGTTGGTCCCTCGCAGATTCCGATGCCTACGCATGGCAGCCGCCCGGTGGACGCGGCCCAAATCGAGGTCCTCAACGCGACAATGCCAAACAACGCGCTGCGCCAACTGAGGGAGAAAAAAAGCAAGCGGATGCACCAAAGCAAGAGACCGAGTGGCTTGCGATAGTAGGTGGAGATGTGCATACCGTTTCACGTGAGGTCATCCGACGCGGGACAGTCCTTGTTGAGAATGGGAAGATCAAAGCGATCGGTACGAACCTCGACATCCCTGAAAAGGCGACGCGGATCGATGCGACTGGAAAGTGGGTCACACCTGGATTCATCGCGCTGAACATGTCGGGTGTCGGCGTTTCGGGGGGGACGGATGGGAAGCTCGCCGATGAATTCAATCCGTTCGATCGTAACATGCAGTTTTCGCTATCGGTTGGTATCACGTCAGGAGCAGTGCAAGTTCGCGCTGGCGGGCAAGGTCGAGGTCGTCGCAGTGTCGAGTCAGAAGCCGCCCTCGCAAGGCAAAACGACGAATTCTATGAAGTGACAGAACGCTTTCCCGGTTTCGATCCAGACGCAAGCGAATTAGACCGAACGTCCCAGGCGTTGGAGAGGAGAACTTTTGGCGAGTTGGTGCAGCTATGCCCTTGTTGTAGTCTCCCCATCCTTCCAACAGAGCCTATCGCTCCGACCCCTCCATCTCCAATTGTCCCACAAAAGAGTTCAGTCATAAAAATGTCATTCGGGCAGTTGGATGGAATGCTCGTGAAGGAAGTCGCATTTTTGGACCTAACGCCAGGTGCGCTGAACGGCGCAACGAATCAGGCGGCGTGGCGAGACCAGATCCAAAAGGCGAAGCAGTATTTGAAGGATCAAGCGGCTCACGAGCAATCGACCCGCGAAGGGAAGCGAGAAAACCCGCCGCGGAAACCGGTAAGCGATGAGATACTCAGTCTAGTGAAGAAGGAGATAGCCCTTCGGATTCCGGCTAGCCGTGTCTCCGAGATGCGAGAGCTGTGCCAACTTTCGAATGAGTTGGACTACCGTCTAGTGATCAAAGGAGGGATTGAAGGTTGGGTTATTCCCAAAGATTTAGCGGAGGCGAACGTCGGTTTGACTATCACCCCTCGCGTTCGACGGGAGCCCAGGTTCGGTGAAGAGACTAGTTCGGGAAGCTGGATTGAATTGCCGCGAGTCCTCGAATCCTCGGGGATCCCCTTCGCGGTGGAGCCGCTAGAAGGTGCAGTGAGCATGGTCGGTTTAGCCGGTCGGGATCTCATGAGTCTACCATTGGAGGCAGCGTTTGCCGTCCGAGGTGGTGCGAGCGAGGCAAAGGCACTGGCGTCGATCACGATGGTACCTGCCGCGATGCTCGGGCTGGAGGATCGGCTCGGAGCCATCGAGGTCGGTCGCGATGCGGATTTGCTCATCCTCAATGGCAATCCGCTCGACTATCGCACATATGTCGAGACCGCCATCGTAAACGGTCGCACACGCTATCAACGCAACCAAGATTTCGTCTTGCCCGTTTATGAGCGCAAGTGACAACAGTTTGTCCAACGTTTAAGAACAAAACCGTTCAAGGTTTTCTTAAATCGCGACTCCTGCTAGGGTGCATTTGCTTTTATGGCACAGTTGCGGTATGGTAATCATTGGGATCTCTGAGTTTTTTGACGTGCATCGGATTTCGGTCTTGGCGACTCGTCAAGTTTGGGGAGTGCTTGCTTTCGGTTCCGTTTCATTTCGTACTTGACCGCCGTTCGGTCGTCATCCCATCTGCCACTCACTATCGATGATCGGATCGCAAGGATCTTCTCTGCCTTTTGGATTCGCCAAAACGTTCCGCTGTTCTTCAGCCGAACACCATAAGAGGCACCCACCTATCTTTCCACCAACACACCATAGGTGGCACCCACTTATCACCCAGCACCATAGGTGGCACCCACTTATCGGGGGGAGCTGTGCGGGGAGAATGGGGATCGGGGTGGAAGAATGGGGCTGCGGAAGCGGGATTTGGGGCCAATTTGGACAGGGTTGCGGCCGATGGGGCCAGGAAGTGCGCAGCTGCGAACATGGCCCAGTGCTGGAGTTTGGGCGAGGCGAGAGGGGGCTCTCGCTATGGCGCCATGGTGGAGTGGGCACCGCGAGGGGGTTGGTAACAGAGCGAGCGGCTAGGCCAAGCAAGCTTTTGCTAACCGAGGGCCACTAAGCGAAGCAAGCGGCGACGAGCCGCTGGCCGCGACTCCAGCGATTGTTGGTCCGCTCCGCGTCGGCTACCATCGACTTGGGACTTCCACTACAGCGGCTGGTGCCAAAGTACTTCGTGTAGTTCCATACCAAGTCGCACCACATGCTGGGTTCGACTCCCAGCCCAGAGAATAAGGGCTTCAAGGATTCGGGGACCGGATGCAATCTCCCAGGAGGATGACCCTTCTGCTCCGCTGTCCAACGCAATAACTTCACATAGTCTTCCAGGTTCATGTTCAAGAACCCTTTGTTGCTGGCTCGCAGACCATTGGTGCAGGGCTCGGGATCCAACGAGTTCACCTTGGGGTCGAGCGTGAAGGGGGCCAACCAAGCGTCTCTGGGGACCAGAGGACGGGGGCCACGGTTCTGACGAGCCTTCTTTTGCTCCTCCACCGTCATCTTGGTCCTCGTCTTGATCGATTCCTCTTTCGATAAAGGAACACGATCCAGAGCCGTCGATTCGATCATTGCACCGTTGGCAGCTTGGAGACGATCGTACACGGAGGTGTGGATGGAGAGTTCGATCGTTTCGGCTAGATTCGCGCGGAGGACATTGAGATCGACATACATGGCGCATGCGAGCAAACCGGCTTCATCGAGAAGCCGATTGGCTTTGAATCGGCCTTCCCAGAAGCAACCGGTGCATTTGTCTTCTGCATTGGCTCGCCTGGCGATGACTTCGGCGAGAGAGCGCATGAACCAAGAGATATCGGAGAGTCGGCTTCGATACTCTTTGATCTTTTCTGGATCGGCTACGGCGCTTCGGACATCTTCTTCGTTGGCCTCGGCCAAGACATCGAGGATCCGGGTACCAGGAAAGAGTCGCAGCCAACGTGTGGCAACTTCTTGGTCAGACCAAGTAGCCACGACGTCGGGACGATTGCGGAGGACGACATGGAGGTGATTGGATAGGACGGCATATTCGAGAACGTCGATACCAAAGACGGAGGCAAGGGATTCGAGTCTTTGGCGAATCCATTCTCTTCGGTGGGAGTAGTCTGTGCTGGTGAGCTCATCGAAGCCGGCCAGAAAGGCGCGACGGACACAACGGTTGTAGCAATGGACAAGGCAGATTTCGTTGCTAACGAATTGCTCAGAACGGAGCGTGCTGGACATGATGGATCTCTCCAGAGGTTCGGGGTGTAGATCCTATTACGTTATGGGATGGGGGAGCGGGTTGCAACCAAATAGAAGAACATTTTGGAGTGGGGGAATGCGAGCATTCTGGAGAGATTGTGGCACCCATGTAGGAGAGAGGATTGGTGCGAGGAGGTTTCTCGCCAAGGCGCTACGGCGCGAAGGAGAGAAGCAGATAGAAAAGCATTCTTGATAGAAGGCACCCATCTACTGGGGGGGACGTTTCTCGCCACGGCGCCGAGGCGCAAAAGAAGGCTAATAGAAGGCACCCATCTTTTGGGGGAGGGGGTAGATCGAAGGCACCCACGCATTGGGGGGAGTTGGGGGGGATTCTCGCAAAGTCGCGAAGGTGCAAAGGAGGATAAGGGGGCGAAAGTGGGGTGCCCAGGATGGGAGTAGAACGAATAGAAGGCACCCATCTTTTGGGGGAGGAGGAAGATTGAAGGCACCCACGCATGAGGAAGATCGAAGGCACCCACGCATTGGGGGGATTCTCGCAAAGTCGCGAAAGCGCAAACGGATAGGAGGCACCCATCTATCGAGGGGGAGCGGCGCCGGGGGAGGTTTTTGTAAACGCGCAGAGGCTCAATGGAGAGCAAATAGGGAGAGATTGTGGCACCCATGTAGGAGAGAGGATTGGTGCGAGGAGGTTTCTCGCCAAGGCGCTACGGCGCGAAGGAGAGAAGCAGATAGAAAAGCATTCTTGATAGAAGGCACCCATCTACTGGGGGGGACGTTTCTCGCCACGGCGCCGAGGCGCAAAAGAAGGCTAATAGAAGGGGCTAATAGAAGGGGCTAATAGAAGGGGCTAATAGAAGGGGCTAATAGAAGGCACCCATCTTTTGGGGGAGGGGGAGAGCGAATAGGTGGCACCCATCTTTTGGGGAGCGCCCATCTTTTGGGGAGCGGTACGTAAGTCGGTACGGAAGTCTTTCAGCTGCGTGCGGTGCAATCTGTTCGCAATGCAACCCGGGGGCAAGTTCATACGTTGTGCAGCTTCAATGCGGTATGAAACCTTGAACTCGAAATAACCTTGAACTCGAAATAACCTTGAACTCGAAATAACCTTGAACTCGATATAACCTTGAACTCGATATAAGCAGTTGACTACGCTAGGAAAAGAGTCGATCCGAGTCGGACCATCGTTGCTCCTTCCTCGATGGCCCATTCGAAGTCGTCACTCATCCCCATCGAAAGTTGAGGGAGCCGCAGTCCGAATTCTGCCTCGCATGCGTTCCGAAACAACCGTAACGATTCGAACTCTTTACGCGTTTGCAGTTCGCTTCCGTCCAAACTTCCCATGCCCATCAATCCATCGAGCTGGAGTGGCGTGGTTTGGGAATATTCATCGGTGTTCGCTCCCCGCAGGATCTCTTTCCAAGACTGAATCAACCTTTTCGCATCATCGAACGAAAGCCCTGTCTTGGAAGCATCGTTTGAGATATTGATCTCGATGAGAAACGAGAGAGGCTTCGCGAGTTCACGCGAATCGTGAAGGATTTGTCTTAGCAATCGATCCGAGTCCACAGAGTGAATGCATCGCGTGTAGGAAAGCGTCCGGGAAACTTTATTGCGTTGCAAATGCCCAATAAGGTGCCAGCGAATGGGTAACTCGCGTAACGCTTCCCCCTTTTCCCAAAGCGATTGCGGACGGCTTTCGCCCAAGTCGAAGCACCCAGCCTCGGCTAGCCACCGAGCTTCCTCGGAGCCGACGTATTTTGTCACTCCGACTATCGTAACGGCATCGACTGTCCGACCGGCTCGCTGGCAAGCGTTCGACACCCGAGAAATCGCTTGTTGGTAGCGGTCTACCACTTGCATGCGGGAAACGGTCAACGACATAACCCCTACACCTAGATGAATTTCTGCGAAGAAAAAGTTTTTGCAATCGTATTGCAACAGCGACTCTTTCCGATAAACTTGGAGCCTCTGGAAAAGATACCTCTCTCCCCGACTGCGAGCTGAATTATGGAGAAAAGCGGAAGCCAATGGAAGGATCGAATGGGAATCGCCGCATCCGCCTTGTGTGCGGTTCACTGCGCTGCGACTCCTGTATTGCTTGCATTCTTGCCGACGCTCCAATTCACGGAATGGATGGCTAGTCCTCTCTTTCACCAGATTGCTGCGATCGTTTGCGTGTCGATTGTATCGGTTTCCATCATCCCGGCTTACCGTCGGTTCGGCGACATTCGAGTTCTCACCCTTTCCGGAACTGGGTTGGGGATGATTCTTGCCGCAGCCTTTTTGCTCCCCGATCACTGCTGTTCGCCATCGGGCTTGGCCGCTGCAGGGCATGTCCATGCGAGCCAGCACGACGAAGAAAACTGTCCGTACCACGACCACAGCCAAGACGATAGCCTCAGCCAAGACGAGAGTTCATCCGACACATTCGTCGCATCGGCTGGATTTTCGGGACTTCCGTGGGAGACCATTCAACCTTGGTTGACTCCGATCGGTGGAGGCTTGTTGATCCTTGCTCACTTCTTGAACCTGAGGCGATCTTTTGGGGGGTGTCCCTCCAAATGTGCTTGCACTCGCCCAGAAGAGTCGCTTGAGGAACTCCCTACCGCACAAGCGGCATAGCCCTATCACTTCTGCTTGGACACTCAGTCATGAATCCAAAACCATCGATCCAAGATGAGATCGGTTCGGTTTTCGAGAGTTTCATGAGCAGGATCCATCCGATCGGAATCGAGCAAGTCGCATTCTCGGAGGCTTGCGGTCGAATCCTCGCTGCCCCGATCTGCGCTTTTCGCCCCAGTCCGTCGATGGATGTCTCTGCGATGGATGGTTACGCCGTTCGGATATCGGATCTCGGTGCCAGCGAAATACCTGTCGCATCGACCCTTGCGGCCGGCGCACCTCCTGCATCACTCCCCTCTGGATATGCGGTAAAGATTTTCACCGGAGCGGCAGTCCCCGAACATGCGGACTTGGTTATTCGAAGGGAAGATTGTTTGGAGCTCCCGTGTTCGAAGGAGACCGCCGCCATTCGCCTTCAAGTTTCGGTAAGTGATTGCATGCCCGGGCAGAACATACGTCGACGTGGAGAGAATGCGGAATTGGGGGGAGTGGTACTGTCGGCTGGTTGTCGTTTGGGGCCGAATGCCATTGCAGGAGTAGCGACGTTTCAGGAAGGGGCTGACGTTACGGTCTTTCGCCGGCTTCGCGTGGGCATCATTAACACGGGGGATGAGATTTTGCCACCTGGAGTTCCGATCGAGCCTTGGCAGATTCGCGATTCGAACGGCCCCTTTCTCACGTCGGCGTTACTCCAAACTGGCTGGGCGGAACCTATTGTGGCTCGCATTCACGACTCGCTGGATCAGATTCAATCGGAGCTTACACAGAAGCTTGCATTCTGCGATGCCATTCTCCTGACCGGCGGTGTATCGATGGGAGATTCGGATCATGTTCCCGAAGCGATTCGGCGGGCTGGTGCGGAGGTATTGTTTCACAAGCTCCCTATCCGTCCAGGCAAGCCCATCCTCGGAGCGATTACAGATGATGGAAAGCCAATTTTGGGCCTCCCGGGCAATCCGGTCAGCGTCGCCGTGACATTTAGGCGATTCGCCTTACCCATCCTTCAGCGGGCTGCTGGAGGGATCCCCTGTTCGGGGGCGATGTCTGTTTCGGTTCAAGCGGATGATGAAAAAAAGCTTCCCTTGCTTTGGTTTCGATTGGTAACTCAGAGCGAACAAGGAACGCTCGCCGTCGAACGATCGCAAGGTTCGGGAGACATCGCATCGCTCGCTAGCAGCATCGGCTTTGTTGAAATTCCCCCAGGCGAATCAACGACCGGCACCCGTCTTTTTTACCCCTGGTTCTAGACTGCTCTCCATTCCTTTTTGCGCATGGGAACAGAACGGCCGCGATCCGTCGTTAAGCTTCTATTGCACTCCGTCGACGGAATATGGTACCCGGTGAACCATGCGCATCGACGGCAATCCACCCATCCAATCCATCTCGGGAGAAACGCGAGCCCACTCGGCACATCGCAGTGACTTTGGCGCGTCCATCGACAGCGATGGCAGCGATTTCGAGCGACTGGCTACCCATTCCGGCGCGGATCGACGCAGTCCACTTCCCTTGGATTCGGCTGTCGTCCAGCAGACGAAAGATCGTATCCGGCATTGGGTCGATGAGATCCAAGCTGCGACGGCTAAGCCCATCACCCCGCGTGAATTTCTCCGCTTTGCCTTGCCGCGAATCCTGCAAGCGATGGGAGCTGAAGGTGTCGGAATTTGGGTTTGGGACTCCGAATGGAAGTGGCGATTGTTTGAAGCGTCGCAGTTGACTCGCGTGCTATGTCAATCCGTGGAGTCGTCGGGGCTGGCAAGTCATGACGCGATGGAACCACCCCTTGCCCTTCTCGAGCGTTTGGAGTCGGAGTTGGAGTCGGCTGTGAATTCGGCTGTGAATTCGGCTGTGAAGTCGGCTGTGGGTGAAGACCGTGACGCGCTTTTCTCCAACGAATGGGACCTAAGCTCGTCTCTTGCTCCAACCCACGAGCATCGCCAGCTGCTCGACGCCGTTCGGAAAGAAAACCAACCAGTCCTCGTTCCTCCCCGAGATGTATTGGTCGGCAGCAATCGGCCTCGTAATCCGCTCGACTCCTTGCTCCTCCTTTGCCCGATCCCGATCCAGATAGAAGGGGGGGAGATATGGTTAGAGATTGCTCAACCCCCGAGCGGCGGACCATCGAGCCAGCGAGGTTACTTGCGATTCGCATCGCAGATGTCGGATTTGATCGCTGAGTACTTTCGGCATCATCGAACTCGATTGTTAGAGCAGGAGCGACGACATCTCGCGACCACTCGGCTGCTGTTAGATTCTTTTGCAAAGGATCCGCAAGCTTGCGTCGGGCAGGCGTTGAGATCGATTCAAGAGGAAGAGCAGGCTGAGCATGTCGTTTTATTGCAGCGGAGTCGCGCTCGTTGGCGAGTTTTGGCCGTGGCTGGGCTTGATCGATTGGACCGTCGGGCCGATGCCATTGCGTTGACCGAAAGGATGATCACGGACTTGGACCGTCGAGCTGGTGGCACCCCATGCGTGGAGGGTGGTGCAGGTCGCATGGACGCCGACGACATGCCCTGGCGTCAGTCGCTCGGAATCGAACGTTATGTTTGGCTCCAACCCTTTGCGATCGATACCTCCAAAATTGCAGATGGGGGAGGGACTCTTCGCAGTCTCTTCGAATCGAAAACAGTGTGGACGCCATTGATAGAGGATGGTGATCGCGGCGTCAGTCTATTGATGACTTGGTCCAATGGTGTGATTCCTCATAAAGACTACTCGCAGCGCGCCGCGCTCACGCTCAAGCTTCTCGCCAATGTCCCGAGTTCTTTCAATCCTTTGCGTAGTGTGGGGCGAGCCACTCGGTTCGCCAAGCTCCGGGGGCTTGTTGGGGCCAAAGTTCTGGCGGTCGTATCCCTCCTGTTTATTGTCCTGAGTGTGCTCGCAATTCCTGTTCCCATTCAGATCGAAGCGACCGCGTCCCTATCACCGCAGTCCGTTCACGAGATCTTTGCTCCCGAAGAAGGAGTTGTGTCGGAGGTTTTGGTGCGTCGAGGGGAACGAGTGAAAGCCGGTGATCTATGCCTTCGATTGAGTTCGCCTAAACTGTTCGCGGAGCGAGATCAAATGCTCGCGACGCATGCCAAGACCGAGCAACGATTGCGAGAGGTTCAGGATCGACTCTTGCGAGATCGATCGATTCCCCCCGCGCAACGAGACGCGCTCGAGAGCGAGCGGATGGCGCTCGAAGAGATCCATGGCCTGGAAATATCAACCCTTGCGCTGATCGAAGCGCAGTGCCAGGGGCTCGCCGTGGTTGCGCCGATGGATGGGGTGATCGAAACCTGGGATATCGAAACCAAACTTCAAGATAGGCCGCTTCGAATGGGCCAATGGCTCTTTTCGATCCGTGACGAAAAGGGTGGGTGGTATTTTGATACGAAGATCCCGGAACAAAAGTTAGAGGAGTTGTCGAGTGGAACGAAGGAACGCACTAAAGCGTTTGCTCGCCTCGTAGCGTCTCCCCAGTCGACCATCGAATTGGAATTGGACCGAGAGTCGATGTGGCGCACCGAGCACTCCGAGACGAATACCGAAGCGAATTCAGGATCGCGGCAATCGTTCGTGTCGGTAAGGTTCAAGCCGCGAGCTCCCATCCCTGCAGACTTCGCGATGACAGGTGCTGGAGCTCGAGTTGCCATCGAAACAGGGCGAGGCCCTTTGGGTTGGGCTTTGGTGAAGGACTTTGTTCAAGGTATTGTGTACCGAGTGAAAATGTGGATCCCATGATTTTTTTGCATCGACGATTGCTCCCGAAAGCGATTTGGTTGGTTCCTCTTATTGCGATGATTCCTCTCCTCGGTTTTCGCGACGGAGCGTTGGCACAACAAACGTTGCGACTCGCGGATCGAGCGGCCGCGATTCCGACGACCGATCCCAAGGGCTCAGGCAATCTCCCTAACGCGGTTAGCGAAGGAACATGGATTCGCTTCGAACAGGGAATCGTCGTAGCTCCTGAATTGGTCGAGATCGCCGTACAAGAAACCGGGACCCTCCTCGAGCTCAAGGTTTCCGAAAACAGTCTTGTCTCCAAAGGTGAGATCCTTGGACGACTGAATTCCGATACGCTCGAGCTGGAGAAACAAGTGTCTGCACTGCAGTTTCAAGTAGCCCAGGCTGAGGCTGTCGATGAAAGCGATATTCGATTCGCCGAGATGGTGGTCGAAGAGACTCAGTTGCAGCTGGATGCGTATGAAAAGATGGGGAATAAGGGGGAAGCGAGTCCGATCGAGGTGCGACAAAAGAAGATCGCTGCCGAGCAAGCGAAGGTGAGGCTCGTGCAGGCAAAAGCAGCCAAAGTCCAAAAGGATCTCAAAGCGAAGCTTGCTCAAGCCTCCTATTCGGTATCGCAAAAGAAACTGGAAAAGCTTCAGATCGCTTCGCCTGTCACAGGGATTGTGACACGTATGGATCATCGACAGGGAGAATGGGTAAGCGCCGGAACCACGATCTTGCATGTGATTCGGATGGATGAATTGCGTGTCGATTTCTTTGTCGACCTTGATCGCTTTGACCCGAACGACTTGATCGGCTCACCGGTCGAGATTGGTGTTGCAGCGGCCGCGACACGTGCTTCGAACCGGTTCATTGGGGTAATAACAGGATATGCTCCGGAAGTGAGTTCAGCGCGAAAGATTCGCATGTCCGCCACCGTGCAGAATCAGAAAACGGATAAGGCTTGGACGTTGCTTCCAGGGATGAATGTTTCGCTCCAAACCCATCTGGCAAAAAAGTAAGCGATGACGATCGAGATCGGCACCTCCAATGCTCTGGGGAGCACTAAGTCGACGGGGCATCAACTTCGTCTTCGTACCGATCTCACGTGGAAGTCGGTCGATTCACCGCAGGGAGAGATTTGGATCGCAGTCCACCCGTGGACTTCGGAGCAATTCCGATGTTCGCGCGATGAGTATTTTTTATTGCAAAATCTCAATCGGACAAAGTCGATCGAGGAGCTTGAAGCGTTGTATCGATCGGCACATCGCCTTCACCGGATCCAGGCATCGACCATCGAGACGTTCTTGAGTCGATGTTTGCGCCTCGGCATCGTTCATCCTAGTTCGCACCGTGAGCGCGGGGCTGATCTCATCGCGCCGTCAATCGCGCCGTCCAAGCAACGGTCCTGTCATCCGTCCGCGTCTGCGTCTACAAAGTCTCATGGGTGGATTCTTCGATTCTGCCGCTGTTTTGTTTCGTTGTTTCAGATGAAGCTGCATCTAGGGGATCCCACTTCCATCTTGCGGCCCTTGGGTCCTGCAGGCTTTTTCTTTTTTGGGCCGGTAGGATGGGCTGTGTTCGCTTGCCTCGCCGTGGTAGGAGGCATTACCGTTTTGCTCCGCTGGGAATCCTTTTTTCTGCAGTTGCCTAGTTGGGATTTGCTTCGGTCACCGAGGCAATGGGTCGGGTATGGTGCGGTCTTTTTTGCGACCCGTTTGGTTCACGAGCTTGGCCATGCTTTGGCGTGCGTCCGGTATGGGGTCCGTGTACGCGGTTTTGGACTTCTCGGTAGCTTCGGGATGCTTTGTCCCTATGTCGACATTTCCGAATCATGGCAATGCCCACGCGTTCATCAGCGCGTGATCATCGCAATGGGTGGGATGATATTGGAAGGTTGGTTGGCAGCGGTTGCCGCGATCGCGTGGGGATTTACCACTGCGGGATCTTTGAACTCGATTGCCTTTCAAGTCATGATCGTCTGCAGCGTGACAACGTTCTTGTTCAACGCCAATCCGTTCATCAAGTACGACGGCTATTACGTAGTCAGCGATTGGCTGGGGCTGCAGAATCTGCGAGAGCATTCATGGCAAGCGTTTGACGGAATGTGGCAGGGAAGTCTCGGCGAGAACTCCCGTCAAACCCTACTGCTCGCCACTTACTTTGTGCTTTCCTTAGCGAATCGCTCCCTATTGCTGTTCGGTATTGTTTGGATTTCCCTGCACATCGCTGCGGATTGGCAAGTAGCGGGACTGGGGCTGATTTTGCTGGCACTTTATTCGGTATGCCAACTCCTGCTCGCGGTCTCCCGTTGGCATCCATTTGCTGCGAAGCAACGGAGTGGAAAGCGGTTGCAATGGATCGGGTGGGGGGCTGTATTTCTGCTGTGCATCTATGCTGTCACGACCCCCGTACCTACTTTTGTGCATGCGACGGGATGGATTCGGGCCGAGGATTCGAAACCAATCTTTGCACCCGAGAGCGGCCGCGTTCATTTGCTCGTTGCAAGTCTCCCGCACGAGGACGTAGAAAAAGGAGTTCCCGTACTTCAATTAAAGAATCTGGCGTTGCAGAAGGAATACAACCGGCTGAAGGCGAAATGGATTGTTGCTACGGGAGAATTGACAGGTGCGAAGCGAGCTGCATTTCACGATTCGGAAGCGTTGGAATCGATCCCCCATTTGGAATCCATCCAACGGGTTCTCGAAACAGAATTGAACGAGCTCCATTCGAGACTGGAAAAGCTCGTTGTGGCAACGCCGCATCGCGGAGTCCTACGCTTCGCATCCCATCAAGCCACTTCTGCCGATCCCGTTGTTCGCGAACGTTCACAGCGCAACGAGGATCCTCGCGTTCGGATAGACCTTCAAAACGGCGAGTTCGTGGAAAAGGGGTCTTTGCTAGGTTGGATGGAGTCGAGGCAAGTGGAAGGGATCGAGTGCTTTCTGTCCGAGGCCGAAGTTGCTAGGTTGCACGTTGGGATGCGAGCTCGTGTTCGATCGATGCAAGCCCCCTCGAGATTACTCGCAGCACGCGTGATCGAAATCGATACGGTAGCGAGCGATGTGGCGACATCGAAGAGTTCCAAAACAAACCCATTGTTTCGAGTCAGACTCTCGCTTGATTCTCCGACGAACGATTCGCTTGGAGGTGCGACGGCCGAGGTTTTGTTCCTTTGCCAAGAAGAATCGCTACTCCATAAAGGCTTGGACTTCTTCTTCCGCCAAGCTCGATTGCGATAGATTTGCTGTCATTTCGGTGTGGGAAAGATTAACGACTGCGTCAGCGATCGGACGGGGAATCCAGTTTTGAGTTGAAAACCTGTTGTGCGTGATGAAGGGATCGTTCGGGTGTTGCCGAAGAAGGCTCGTAAGTCGACCGCCAGCGCGAGAGTGTTGGTACCCCTATGGTCGACTTTTTTGAGCACAACACGTGAGGTGGGATGATGACGCAGCCAAAGCCATTGACGATGCAACGAGGGTTGTTCCGAAGCTTTGTTCTTGTCGGGTTGCTTCAAACCAATGTCGCTTGGAGCCAGGACTCCGGAGTGAGCATTCTCTTTGGCAGCGGAGCAGTCCCCGCGCAGCAAGTCTCCGCCAAGGTGCAGGAAACTGCTACGACGCCCGGCACGGTGCAAGAGGCGCCGCAGCAAGTGGGTGAGTTACGACAAGGGGAGGAACGTGGTCCGATCGTATTGCCACCACTCCCTACGCGCAACCTTTCGATAAGCGATATCGGGACAGGCAAGCTACCAGATGACTTGGTGGAAGGACGACTGCCCCCGATGCAACCTCTCCCTTATGGTCCGGATCGCAAGTATGGATTGATCGGATTGCAGAAGCACTGGACCGCTCCGGTGATCTGCCATCAGCCTTTGTACTTCGAAGACACCATGCTCGAGCGCCATGGACATGAACGGTTTCCGAAGCTGACGCCGATGCTGTCGGGGGTCCGATTCTTTACGGGTGTTGCGACGTTGCCCTACCAAGCCTATTTGCATCGACCGCTGTCGGATCAGCCCAACACTGGGCACTTCCGACCTGGCAGCGCCGCACCGGGAATTCGGGAGCGAGCCCCCTATGACAAGGGAGCGCTAAGATTCCAGATCCTCACCACCGGTGCATCGTTGGTCGCCCTGCAGCCGTAGGCGAGTAGCGAGTAGCGAGGGGCGAGGGGCGAGGGGCGAGGGGCGAGGGGCCGAAGCCCCGGTCAATCAGCCACAAGTAGCTTGCCCCTGATTGTTTTCGGCGTGTGATTTCCGGGTGCGAGCGTGTTCCAGCTGATAGTCGCTCGGACATGCACTCTTCTCTTTGCTTGTTGTCCTAGGTCATCGTGCGGGTCTCGCCTAGCCGATAAACTGAAGCATGGTAGATGGACTCGTTTCGTTTTGACCTAGATGGTAGCAACACATGAACAGCAACTGGATTTCCGTAAGCAAGGCTCGCGACGCGCAGGCGATTGGATCGATCGCACAAGTTCGGGGGTGGGTAAGAACTCGCCGTGATAGCAAGGGAGGCTTTAGCTTCATTGAAGTCAATGATGGCAGCTCCTTTGGCAATCTTCAGATCATTGCGGATAAATCGTTGTCCAACTACGAAACCGACATTCCAACGTTGACGGTTGGGAGCAGTGTGATCGTGACCGGGGAGATCAAAGCGAGTGCTGGGCAAGGCCAAGCGACGGAGTTGTTCGCCCATGAGGTTCGGATACTTGGAACCGCGAGCGCCACGGATTATCCGCTTCAGAAAAAGCAACACACGTTTGAAAAGCTTCGGGAGTGGGCGCATCTCCGTCCTCGCACCAACACCTTTGGTGCTGTCACCCGTGTGCGCAATCGGCTTAGCCATGCGACGCATGAGTTCTTTCAGAAAGAGGGATTCGTTTATATCCACACCCCGATCATCACCGCGAGCGACTGCGAGGGTGCGGGGCAGATGTTCCGGGTGACGACCCTGCCCCTCGACAACCCTCCGATGGTCAACGGCAAAGTCGACCATGCTCAGGATTTTTTTGGGAAGCCTTCGTTCCTGACGGTGAGCGGGCAGTTGGAAGGCGAGGCGTATGCAACCGCCATGGGAAAGATCTATACGTTTGGCCCCACCTTTCGAGCAGAGAACTCCAACACTTCCAGGCATCTGGCCGAGTTTTGGATGATCGAGCCCGAGATGGCGTTCTTTGAACTTGCAGACAACATGGATTTGGCCGAGCGATATCTGAAGTTCATGTTGAACGCGATCTTGCACGACTGCCATGAGGACATGGACTTTTTTGAGAAGCGAATCCAGCCTGGCTTGCTCGATGCGCTCCGTCTGGTGCTGGAAAAGCCCTTTACCCATCTTTCCTATACGGAAGCAATTGCCATTTTGCAGGGTAGTAGCGAGAAGTTTGATTATCCAGTTGCATGGGGTATCGATTTGCAAGCGGAGCACGAACGTTATATTACGGAGAAGCATGTTCGCGGTCCGGTGATTCTCTACAACTATCCCAAAGAGATTAAGTCGTTCTACATGCGGCTCAACGATGACAACAAAACCGTCGCTGCCATGGACGTTCTCGTTCCTGGTGTCGGGGAGATCATCGGGGGTAGCCAGCGTGAAGAGAGGCTCGATGTTTTGACCTCTCGAATGGAAGAGGTGGGATTAAAGGCAGAAGATTATTGGTGGTACTTGGATCTTCGTCGCTTTGGTACGGTCCCTCACGCGGGATTCGGACTGGGGTTGGAGCGAATGGTCCAGTACTCCACAGGGATGGCGAACATTCGCGACGTCATTCCATTCCCGAGAACTCCCGGGAATTGCGAATTCTAGATCCGCTAGTCCCGAACTTTTCCAAACTGCATGACAAGTCTTTTCGCTCGATCGAGTGGGTTGATCCTCCATATCACATCGCTCCCGATACTCACTGCCCCCCACGGCAATGAGCATCCGGGAAGCGACGGAGTTTGGGCGGCAGGGGATGTCGGATCGGGCGATCTTGGCCCGAGCGCCTATGAATTCGTAAGGTATCTCGCAGCGGCCGGGCAAAAGTGGTGGCAGGTTCTACCGTGCGGACCGACCGGTTATGGTTTCTCCCCGTACCAATCCCCCAGCGCCTTCGCCGGCAACCCTCTCTTTGTCAGCCCGGCGCTTTTGGTCCGAGATGGATTGCTCAAATTGGAGGAATGGCACGATGCCTCGAGCCAGCACCCTCAAGATCTGCCAAAGGATCGCGTGCAGCTGGAACTATCGGCCAGCAAGAGGATGGAGCTGTTGAGAATCGCGTTTCGACGATTTCAGAACCAGCGGCACGACCTTCATGGCGAGTTCGATGCGTTTCGCCATCACCATCGAGCTTGGTTGGATGACCATTGCCTTTTCACTGCATGCAAAATTGCTCATCAAGATCAATCGTGGGTTTCGTGGGAGCAACCTCTAGCCCGTCGCGAGCACCATGCCTTGGCGGCTTGGCAGGACAAGCTACGGGTTGCGATCGAATTTGAAGCCTTCATTCAGTATTTGTTCGACAAGCAGTGGCTTCAGTTACGGCACTACGCCAAATCGCAAGGTGTCCAGTTGATCGGGGATATTCCCATCTTCGTCGCCATGGACAGCGCTGACGTCTGGTCGCAGCAACATTTGTTCGAACTGGACGACTTCGGAAATCCAACAGTCGTCGCGGGTGTCCCTCCGGATTACTTCTCCGCGACAGGGCAACGCTGGGGCAATCCTCTCTATCGATGGGATGTACACCGACAGACGCAGTACGATTGGTGGATGCGTCGGTGCAGTCGTATGTTAGAGCAATGCGACCTCATCCGCATCGATCACTTCCGGGGTTTTGAAGCGTATTGGGAGATACCGTCTCATATGTCGGATGCCCGGGTTGGGGAGTGGAAGCCAGGGCCTCGCAATGACTTTTTCGAAGTCATGACGCAGTATTTAGGTGGTGGTGAATTACCGGTGATCGCTGAAGATTTGGGGTTCATTACCCAAGAAGTACACGATCTTCGAGATAGGTTTCATTTCCCTGGGATGCGGATCATCCAGTTCGCATTTGGAGCAGGCGATAGCAACTCGCTCGATCTGCCCCATAATTATCCAAAGCATTCGATCGCCTACACGGGCACACACGACAACGATACGGTCGTGGGCTGGTTTAACAGCAAAGAGGGAGAGGGAAGCACGCGCACGCAAGAAGAGATCGATCGCGAGAAATCCTTCGCGTTGCGTTATTTGAATTGCAAACCCGAGCAAATACATCTTGGGATGATTCGCTCGATTTGGAGCAGTGTTGCGACCATGGCTATGGCGCCTGTGCAAGACGTTCTGGGACTCGATGCCCTTTCGAGAATGAACACGCCTGGGACCTCGGTAGGGAATTGGACTTGGCGATGTCCCCCGAATGCGATGGACCCCTCCTCTGCCGCTTGGCTCGCCGACATCACGGATGTGTATGGGCGGAAAACGTAACGTTGAATGGTCGCCTGTCGAACGGTCGTCCTCGACCGTTCACCTCTTTTGTCCTGAAAGGACTCAACCCCCGGCTACAAGCTTTGATCTTTTCAGGATACATGGCCCAAGCGACCGCTAGACCTGGGGCTACTTGAGGCCGGTACCGAGGGTACGGCCGCTGAGGGCGCCGCGGACGCCAACTTGGCCGGGGTCTCGAGCCACTTTGTCGGTGAAGACGCGCACGTCGTCGACAATCGGTTGCAATCGCGCTGTAATTGCTTGCACGTTTTCCGATGCCGCTTGGATATTGCGCAAGGTCGCGGTGGCTTGATGATACAGCTGTGGGTTTTCGACCAATTGAGCGATCGTTCCATTGCTGTTGTTGAGTTTGTTGGCGAAGACGCGCAAGTCGCGTGAGAGCATGTCCAAGTTGCCGAGAAGATTCGTCGCTTGCGCGACGATCACGTCGCTGTTCTCTTTGATGGGTTCGGTGATCTCCGCGATATTCGCGATCGCAACGTTCGCATTGTTCACCGCTTCCCGCACGTTCGCGCCGATCCCTTCGAATTCCTTCCCGAGGCCTTCCAGGCTACCGCTGAAAGTCTCAAAGCCCTTGAGTGTTCGCTGGGTTTGAGCAAGCGTCGATTGTGCCTCTTGGAACACGTCGGGCAATAGGTTCAAGCCGCGTGCGACGGCGTCGGCGATTTTGGCTTCTTCGATTTGAGTCGCCACGCGATTGATGGTCCCAACGGTCATGTTGATGTTATCCAAGGTGGATTGGGCTGAGTCGGCCAAATTGCGAATCGGGCCAGTTCCGGTCCCTAATGCTTCTTGGATGGTGGCGGCGATTTCTTCAAAGCGTTCGAAGGCGGGGCCAACGGCGGCTAACGCTTCCTGCGGATCCTTGGCCACTTCACCGCCGTAAGAGTAATACAGGTCGGGGACTGTTCCTTGCGATTCCAGCCGTTCCATCTCGTCTAAGATTCCGTCTTTGGGCGTTCCGACACTTCCATCGAATCGTTTGAGAAGCGAATCCTGTGTGGGGGAGACAAACTCGATCGCTGCATCCCCTGTGATAAGCGACTCGGAGACGATCATAGGCATCTCCAGTCGTTGAATCGGAAATTTCTTTTCCAGTTCCAACGTCACGTCGACACCTTCGAAGCCTGGGCGCAGGTAGACGTTGGAAACTCGCCCGATGAGAACGCCTGATTTGCGAACAGGCGTGTCCACCTTCACCTTGGGTGCCCGAGGGAAGTTGATCGTGACACGATACCGCTCGACCCAAAACGCAGGGACGGCGCCGAAGTAAGCCACCAGCATGATGCCGATGATCGCGGCAGCCAGGACGAGCACACCGACACTGAATCGATAGTTGTTTTCTTCCATGATTTCGATCGCTCTCGTGGTTCGGGCGTTATCGGGGAGGTGCATGCGGATTGAGGGAATCCAAATCCCCTCGACCTTGCTGTCCCAACATCTCCATCAATCGTTCGCCAGCCTCCCCCATCACAAATTGCTTCACCCGCTTATCGCGAGTGAAATCCAATTCCGAGGGTGGACCGTCGAACAGAATCTGACTTTCACCGGGCTTCAAACGTGAATACGGGTAAAGCATGATAACTCGATCCGCAACTTTTCTAGCCGAATGCATGTCATGGGTCACGACGATACTGGTGACTTCGTAACGCTTTCGGGTACGCATCATCAGTTCGTTGATCACATCGCTCATGATCGGATCCAGGCCAGTTGTTGGTTCATCATAGAGGAGTAGGTCTGGCTCCAAGATCAGTGCCCGGGCCAATCCGACTCGCTTTCGCATGCCACCGGAGAGTTGCGATGGTCGTTTGGGCAATACGTTGTTCGGTAACCCAACTTCATTGAGGCGTTGTTGGATCAGTTGGCGTTCCGAGCTTCCATGTGGCATTCCATGTTGTCGGATCGGAAAGGCCACATTTTGTTCGATGGTCATGCTGTCGAACAGCGCGGCATTCTGAAAGACGAATCCAAATCGCTTGCGAAGCGCCGTCATCGCATGTTCATCAAGGGATTGAATGTCGTAGCCGTCAAACGCAATCATCCCGCGCGTAGGGCGAATGAGCCCCACCAATGACTTGAGCAACATCGTCTTGCCGCAGCCGCTTTCCCCGATAATGGCAACCGTTTGGCCCCGAGGAATGGAGAGCGAAATGTTATTGAGCACGATCTGCTTTCCGAACTGCAAATACAATTCGCGGGTCTCGACCAACGGCTGAGACCCTCGCGTGGCAGTCGCTAGGTTTGCAATCAAGTTCTCGTCCATCAAAACAGCTTCGACCTTCCAGGCCATAAGGCGAAGTCAATCGCATTGAGCATCAAATTCATAATGATATCCAATGCCAGAATCATCACAAAACTTTGCACAAAGGCGGTCGTCGCGGCTCGCCCAACCCCGTCGGCTCCGGGCAAGCAATGGAATCCGTGGTAGCAACTTACCACCGCTATGATCGCTCCGAAGATCACGCTCTTGAAGATCCCTGAAAAAAGATCGAAGCCATCCACAAAGTCGCGGCTATTTTGCAAGTACTGCGCATGGTCGATTCCCAAGACGATCACGCTATGGAAGTAGCCACCTACAATCCCCATGAAGTCGGCCATGATAGTCAAGGCTGGAATCAAAAGGACGCAGGCCAGAAAGCGAGGGACTACCAGATAGTGAATCGGGTTCGCCCCCATACTGATCAGTGCATCGATTTGTTCGGTGACACGCATCGTTCCGATCACCGCTGCCATCGCACTACCAACGCGTCCCGCGAGCATCGTCGCGGCAAGGACGGGGCCAAGCTCTCGAACCAGGGACATGTTGATGACCGCCCCAAGTCGGCTTTCCATACCCATGTTACGGAATTGCTCATAACTATGGATTGCTAGCACCATGCCGATAAAGGTTCCGGTCAAGGCGACGACGGGCAGGCTCAATACGCCCACCGCATAGAAATTGGGAAGTAGCGTTTCTTTTTTGGGTTTCGCAGAAATCATCCATCCCAGCATCTGCCATGCGAACAGGGAGATATCTCCAAGCGTCGAAATGGCACCGACCACGACCCCACCCCAGGCGGTTGCAAGCCGCACAAAGCTCTGTTTCAGCCTCTCGAGAAGAGGATTGGGTCGGTATTCCGCTGGCGCCATACATCTTGTATCGAGCAGGCAAGCCGCGTAACTTGAGCCGACTTTACCGGTTGTGCCAGTTTTTCAGCCTGTGCCGGTATAGGTTTTTCGCTGACGACTATGGATTGAGAATTCCCTTTGCCGCGATTGCCATGAGACCAATGAAACCCATCCGATGCGCCTTCTTGACCAAGCAGCATGGCATTTATGACGGTCAAGACGATCCGCTCCTAGCAAACGCCTTGGAGCGACGCGGCTGGTCCATTGAAGCGGTCGACTGGAAAGACGACGAAGTTGCATGGGAGGATTTTCGCTGTGTGCTCATTCGCTCTCCATGGGACTACTACCTCACGCCGGATCTTTTTCTGAAGAGGATCTCGGAGATCGCCAAACGTTGCGGCGCGTTGCTCCACCCCGAGTCGATCATCCAAGCCAACATCCACAAACGCTATTTAACCCAGCTAGGGAGTTTTCAAGATTGGGTGATCCCGACCGAGATCCATCCGAGCAAAGAATTATCGGCTCTGGATTGGAATGCCCTATTTCGTCGATTCCGATGTGACCGGTTGATTCTCAAGCCGGTGGTAAGCGCGGGAAGCTTCCGTACGTTGGCCGTCCATCACAAGAACCTGCGCGAACAACTCCGCACAATCGAAGCTACCTTTCAGGACGAGTCAGTTATCTTGCAACCCTTTTTGCCCACGATCTGTGAGGACGGCGAGCACTCGCTCGTGTTCCTGGGGGGCGAATACTACCACTCGATCCTCAAACGTCCTAAGTCGGGCGATTTCCGTGTGCAAGTTCAGCATGGAGGTATATACAAACGCTGGGAGCCAGACCCATGGCTGGTCGCTTCCTCCCGTGTCTTGCTGGAGGATTTTCAATCCGGCACGCTTTACGCGCGATTGGATTGGGTCCGCAATCCAAATCCCGATAGCCCCATTCCTTATTTGCTCATGGAGATCGAAATGATCGAGCCTGATCTTTACCTTCGCTACACCGAGCGCGGCGTCGAACATTACGCCGATCTGATTGTGAAGCGACTCGATGCTTGAATAGCGCCCCCTTACCTCACCCGGAATAGTAGCGAGAGGCGAGTGGCGAGTGGCGAGGCGGGAACAATCAGGACATAGGTGGCGCGGTTCCTCTCAAATCATTGACTCACGATGAATCAAACGGTTGGATCTGGTAAGAACATGCTTCTAGTAATCCAGCATGAGCGTAGCGAATGCTGGATTACTAGAAGCGGCCGCCCACGCCAGGCTTGTTTGTAGTGGGTTGCCCAATGCTACGTTGTCTATGGCCCTTGGCCAAAAACCCATCCGTGCTCCATGCTCCATGCTCTCGCGTTATCGGGTTGGTCGATTCGCTGATAGCGTGCATGCGGGGGAAGCCGTCGAGGACGACGGCACTACATTGGGCCCTCGCCCCCCCCATTTGTGGTTACAAAGCGTCAGCGAGGAAACTACAATTCTCACCTTAGATTCCATCTACCCCTCCAGCCCTCTCTGAACGCAATGACCGCTTCTAACTTGAACAAATACTCGTCCCGCATCACGCAGCCCAAGAGCCAAGGGGCTTCGCAGGCCATGTTGTACGGCACAGGGATGACGCCGGAGGACATGAACAAAGGGCAAGTGGGGATCGGGAGCGTCTGGTACGAGGGGAATACCTGCAACATGCACCTCTTGGACTTGGGCCTCCAAGCCAAGCAGGCGGTGGTGGCCGAAGGTTTGGTCGGCATGCGATTCAATACCGTCGGGGTGAGCGACGGGATCAGCATGGGGACCGAGGGGATGTCCTTTTCCCTCCAGTCTCGCGATTTGATTGCCGACTCGATCGAGACCATCATGGGAGCCCAGTGGTACGATGCCTTGATCGCTATCCCCGGATGCGACAAGAACATGCCGGGCTGCTTGATCGCCATGGGACGCTTGAACCGCCCCTCGCTCATGATCTATGGTGGCACCATTCGTGCCGGCAAGTGGAATGGTACATCGCTGGACATCGTCTCGGCATTCCAATGCTACGGACAGTACTTGGCCGGTCAGATCGATGAAGAAACGCGTGCCAACATCGTTCGCAACTCTTGCCCCGGCGCGGGAGCTTGCGGTGGGATGTACACAGCCAACACCATGGCATCCGCCATCGAAGCCCTTGGGATGGCGCTCCCTTACTCCGCTTCGATCCCCGCCGAAGATCCCGCGAAGATCGACGAGTGCGCGCGAGCCGCCAAGGCGATCAAGTTGCTCATGGAAATGGACTTGAAACCGCGTGACATCATGACTCGTGCTGCTTTTGAAAACGCGATGGTTGTCGTGATGGCTTTAGGGGGTAGCACCAATGCCGTCCTCCACTTGATCGCTATGGCCCGGAGTGTGGATATCGATTTGACGTTGAAGGATTTCCAGAATGTCAGCGATCGCGTTCCCTTGTTGGCGGACCTCAAACCGTCCGGCAAATTCGTCCAAGAAGATTTGCACTCCATCGGTGGAACGCCAGCGGTGATGAAGTTTCTTCTCAAGGAAGGGTTCCTCGACGGCAATTGCATGACCGTCACCGGCAAAACATTGGCTGAGAATATCGCCCCACTTCCCGATCTGAAGCAGGGACAAAAGATTGTCCAACCGTTGTCCAACCCGATCAAATCGACCGGACATATTCAAATTCTCTTCGGCAATCTCGCTCCCGAGGGAGCCGTGGCGAAGATCACAGGCAAAGAGGGACTATTGTTCGAGGGCCCCGCACGTTGCTTCGATAGCGAAGAGCTGATGCTCGAGGCCTTGGAACAAAAGAAGATTCAAAAGGGGGATGTGATCCTCATTCGCTACGAAGGTCCCAAGGGGGGCCCCGGGATGCCGGAAATGCTCACCCCTACCTCGGCCATTATGGGTGCTGGATTGGGTTCCGACGTAGCACTTCTTACCGACGGACGATTCTCGGGCGGGTCCCACGGCTTCATCGTCGGACACATCACACCGGAAGCGCAAGTTGGCGGGCCATTCGCCTTGGTTCGCGATGGCGATATCGTCACCATCGATGCCGAGAAAAACGTGCTTCAAGTCGCCGTTTCGGATGAAGAAATGGCGAAGCGAAAGGCTGAGTGGAAGGCGCCACCTTTGAAGGCAACTCGTGGTACACTGTACAAGTACATTAAGAACGTGAAGAGCGCCAGCGAAGGCTGCGTCACGGACGAATAGCCCTTGTCCCAACGGAGATCCGTTACAATTGTCTACGGGGAATCCTTCACCACTCAGTTTCCTTTGCCCGCAATGCCAAAAAAAGCTTCGAGCCCCCTCGAAGCTCGCTGGCCAGCGGCTGGCTTGCCCGCAGTGCAAGAATACGATCGTCGTTCCCGGTGCCCAGCCCAAGCCTTCCGATGACGAGGAATGGCTCAATCTCGATTCCGGGCCCGCCGACATCTCAGGCCAGAAAACAGTTGCTCCACCCGCCGCGTCCGCTAGGACCTCTCCATCCCAACCCGACGCGTCAGCGAGGGAAAATGCTGCCTCAGCGCGGGACGATGCTGCAGCCACCCCGAGCCGCCCCAGCCTATTCGACGACGATCTACCCGAGCTTGCACCACTGGTCGAGTCCGCGCTCCAGACCAATCCGAACGGAGTCCCGTCCCCCCCGGGTCGCGCAGCTCCAAAGCCACCTTCGAACGGAGCGCCCCCATCGACCACCAAGCGGCCGAGTCCCACCCTCGACGAGTTCGACGACGACTTTCAGTTGTCACCGATCGAGCCGGCGAAACCGAAAGGCCTCCCGATCGGGCTTGAACTTCCCACGGGTGCCCCAGCATTGGCCGGCGTGCTCGACGACATTGTTTTGTCCAGCAGCGCGCTGGATATCGGAAGCGATTCGGTTCGCGAAGACGAGTTCAGTTTCGGGTGCAAGGTTTGTGGCACTCGCATGATGGCTCCGAAATCTCGGATAGGCAAATCGGTACGATGCCCCGATTGCTTTTCGGAATTCCTCGTCCCAGAGCCCAAGGTCCCAAAGAAACAGCGTACCGTCGTCTTGGACCATGAAATCGCTGACGTGAAGTTCGTGCGATCCGATGCGAACTCGGTTCGAGACTCGAACACTTCCAAAGCCCGAACCGACGAAATGATGGAGAAGGCGCGAGCGGAAGTCGACGCCGAAGCAAAGGAATTGGAGGGACTCACCGCTTCCTTCGATTCCCAACGTTGGATCTCGCTCCTGTTCTGGTTCTGCCGAGATCCGCTGCTCGTCTTTATTATGATCTTCTTCGGACTGTTCTGCGCCATTTGGTTTCCCATGGTGACGGCAGCACCCGAGCTTTTTCAAGCCACGGAGAGGCTTGGAGTCATTTTGCAAGCTGTCATCTTCCTGGTTCCTTGCGTGCCCGTCTTCGGCTCCTTATTAGCCTTGGGCATGTGCGTCCTCTCGACGGTGGCGAATCAATACCATCGCATCCAAGACTGGCCTTTTACTCGAACGGGTGAAATGGCAGGAGAGGTGATCATGGTGCTATCATCCCTGGCGATCGCCTCCATTCCCGGCGGCATGATCGGGACTGGTTTGGCATCGATTGCAGGGAGCCATATCACCACGGCGCTATTTGGCCTGCTGTCGACTTGGCTCCTGTTCCCCTTCTTCTTGTTGAGCATGGCGGACAACAATGCGATCACGGAGCCATTTTCAAAGAATGTGCTTGATTCTTTCAAAGCCAAGCCGGACGCTTGGGGGGCCATGTACCTGCAGACGATGCTTGCGTTCGGGTTTCTTTTCATTCTCAATGCGTGGGCGCTGCGGGACGGAATCGTAGGCGAGATCGCCATCGGACTGTTCATGCCCTTCACCGTGTTGTTCGTGTTCAACCAGTACGGTTTATTGGCTGGCCGTATCAGCGATATCACCGGACTCGGTTTCACCGGCGACTTCAGCTCAGAAGAAGCCGACTAATCGCTACCAGGAATTAACAACTTGATGCACCCTTTGTACCACCGTTGCGTCGCTTTCGTCTTCGTCTACTTCGCGTTTGTTGGGTGGGACGGAAATTCTTTATCGGGGCGGTCCCTGGGGCAAGATGAACCAGCTCCCAATCTTGACTACCCTTCTTCCAAGGCGGTCGATCAAGTCGACGACTACCATGGCCAGAAAGTAGAAGATCCCTTCCGATGGCTCGAGGACGTTGACAGCTCGGAAACAAAAGACTGGGTAAAGAAACAGAACGAACTGACATTCGGGTACCTGAAAGGGATTCCGGAGCGAGAGTCTCTCGTCAAGCGTCTGGGCGAGCTCTGGAACTACGAGCGCTATGGCTTCCCCACTGTGCATGGTACGACTTGGGTGGTTTCGCACAACAACGGCCTGCAGAATCAAAACATTCTTTACAAGGCCGCCGAACTCGATGCCCCTAAGGAGGTTTTGCTCGACCCCAACACCCTCAGCTCCGATGGCACAACCTCGCTTGCGGGATACGAGGTGAGCAGCGACGGAAAGTGGCTGGCATACGGTCTTGCGAAAGCGGGAAGCGATTGGAACACCTGGAAGATCCGAAACATCGAAACAGGCAGCGATCTGGTAGATACGTTGGATTGGATCAAATTCAGCACCGTCGCTTGGACGAAGGACAACGCCGGCTTCTTCTACAGCCGTTATGACCAGCCCAAAACGGAATCGGAGTTCACCGGCGCCAACTACTTTCAAAAACTCTACTATCACAAGGTGGGTACTCCCCAATCGGCCGATCTCCTTGTCTACGAACGAAGTGACGAGAAGGAATGGGGGTTCCGACCGAAGGTTTCGGACGATGGTGCCTTTCTCATCGTCGCGGTCTGGCGCGGTACGGAACGCAAAAATCAAATCTTCTATGCGCCGATCGAGGCAGGCTCCGTTCCTGTCCAAAAAGACTTTCGAGAGCTTCTAAGCGGCTTCCTTGCCGAATACGAATTCCTTGGCAACGATGGTGATCTCTTCTATTTTGAAACCGATCGGGACGCTCCCAAACGCCGTATCATCGCCATCGACCGAATCCAAAAAGAGGAATCGAAATGGAAGACGATTGTCCCTGAATCGGCCGAGTCGATCGAAGGGGCCAGTCTGATACAGGACCAATTTTTCGTCACCCTTCTCCAAGATGCCACGAGCGTCGTGCGGCGGTACCAAGTCGATGGGACACGCCTCGAGGATTTGCCCATTCCTGGACTTGGGACCGTAACCGGGTTCGAAGGGAAGCGGGCTTCGAAGGAAACATTTTTCTCGTTTACCAACACCATCACCCCGCCGGCAATCTATCGAGTCGATTTATCCGATGGTGCTGTGAAACCATGGCGTGAACCGAAGATCGCGTTTGACCCTAAAGAGTTTGTAACCGAGAGGACGTTCTATACCAGCAAAGATGGGACACGGATTCCTCTCATTCTTTCGTACAAAAAGGGATTCCTTCGAGACGGAAACGGACGTGCCTTCCTCTATGCCTATGGGGGTTTCAATATTTCGATCACCCCTACGTTCTCACCTGCCAATCTTGCTTGGATGGAGCAAGGTGGAGTGTATGCGGTGGCGAACATTCGAGGGGGTGGAGAATACGGTCGGGAATGGCATGAATCGGCTATGCTCGATAAGAAGCAAAATTGCTTTGACGATTTCATCGCGGCCGCGGAGTATCTCATCGCCAATCGCTACACGAATAGGGATCGTCTCGCGGTGCACGGTCGCAGCAATGGGGGATTGCTGATCGGTGCGGTCATGACGCAGCGTCCCGATCTTTTCGCCGTGGCGCTCCCTGCGGTTGGGGTGATGGATATGCTCCGATTTCAGAAGTTCACCATCGGATGGGCTTGGGTGAATGAATTTGGGAGCAGCGATGATCCCAAGCAGTTCTCGACGTTGCTCTCCTACTCACCCCTTCATAACCTGCGACCTGGAACACGTTATCCTGCGACGATGGTCACCACCGCGGATCATGACGATCGAGTCGTGCCAGGTCATAGCTTTAAATTCGCGGCTCGTCTTCAAGCTTGCCAAAGTGGATCGAGTCCGGCCTTGATCCGCATCGAGACGAGTGCAGGGCATGGCGCGGGTACACCGGTTAGCAAATTAATCGAAGCGGCTGCGGACATGTGGGCTTTCGTTCTACATAACACGCGCGAGCCTTCTAAGCCATGAAGGCGAAGCGACCCAAATC
Source organism: Brakhagea slesvicensis (assembly GCF_052161625.1). GTDB lineage: Bacteria > Planctomycetota > Planctomycetia > Pirellulales > Pirellulaceae > JBKCUI01. The sequence goes on along the minus strand of NZ_CP197412.1, from coordinate 5,527,512 downwards.
GCGCACCTTAGCCGACTTTCTCAAGCGAGGAACCGACGCGCCTGCCCCCGATGACTTTCACGACGATCCCAATGCGATCGAAAGCATCGAACTGACACTCGAAAAGCATGCTGCGCGCGAGACTTCCTCCCCATCTCGAGCGAAACCTAGCGATGGAACGAAAACTAGCGATGGAAAAGGTGTCAAGAAGAAAGCCTCGAGTCGGGCTTCTTCGAGCACTCGCGCTTCCGACGCAGCGGTCGAATCCTTTGATGCCGAAAGGAAGCGAGCCGATCGGGCTGCCCAAATCAAAAAGTCCGAGAAATTGGACCATGATGCCAAAGCGATTCAGCTCCGCGCAAAAGCAACGGAATTGCTCGATGGCATTCTCGACTTGAAGGGATTCGAAAACACCCTACGGAAATGGAGTCGAAACGATCCCATCTGCTGGGAAGGGGCCTGGCTCGGAGCGGTCGCACCCATTACGGCTGCAACCTGGCGAAAGTTCCAGCGCCCCATTTTGGTCGTCCTCTCGCAGCATCAAGATGTGGAGATCGTCGCGCGCGATCTCGATTTCTTTCTCGAACATAGCTGCGAAGTCTTTCCACCTGCATCGGATGAAATCGCAGAGGACGCATTGCAGCAGGCGGAGGTCATCCAGCGGCTCCATGTCCTCTCGCATCTCCAATCGTACGCAAAGAATTCCAAGCAACTCGATGCACCTGTGATCGTCACGACCGTCCAGGCGATGATGCACAATGTCCCCAGTCCATCGCAGCTGGAGCACGACCGACGAAGCCTTCGCGTTGGTCAACGCGTCGATTTGGCCAAACTGAAAGGGTGGCTTGCGGAAAACGGTTACCGAACGACTACCAGTGTGCAGATGGCAGGCGAGTTCACCGCACGAGGTGGAATCCTCGACGTCTTTCCTCCCGATTGCAGCGAACCTCGGCGCATCGAGTGGTTCGATGATGAAATCGAATCGATCCGATCTTTCGATCCGATGACCCAGCGATCTTCCACCCGGCTGGATCAAGTCGATTTGATTGCAGCGGACGAGGCGATCAAAGACGAGGCTTCGTTTCTGGAGTTCTTGCCGAAGGAGACGATGGTCCTTGTACACGAGCCGATCGCGGCCCTGCACCATGCGGAAGCGTATTTGGCTCGAATCCCGTTCCCCGAGCGGTTTCGCAAGCCGACCGAGATTTTGACGGTACTGCAGCAGCATGCCGTCGCGCAAATCACGCAGCTGGCTATCGAGGGTTATACGGGGGAACTCCTGCAGGTACCCATCGGTGATGTGCAACGGATCGGCGGCGAGATGGAAGGCCTCTCCAAACAAGTCGATCAGGCCCTTGGAAAGAATCGGACTGCATTGGTCGTTTGCATCAATGAAGGAGAGCTTTCCCGAATGCACGATCTGATGCAGGGGTCCCAAGCATATCAAGAGGGACGCGTTCTGCTGGAGTTGGGGCTTTTGAGTGCTGGATTCGAACTGCCTCCGCAGGGTGCGTTCGTACTGACCCTCAATCAGATGCTTCGCCGCTCCACCCTGCGACGATCTTCGAAGCGGCATGCTTCCCGTGCCATCGATAGCTTTCTGGATCTCAAACCGGGTGATCTGGTCGTCCATTTGTCTCATGGCATCGGTATCTATCTCGGGATGGAGATGATCGAGAAGCATGGACAGAAATTCGAACACTTGACCATCGAATTCGATGGCGGGACCAAGCTCTATGTGCCGACCACCAAAATCGATTTGGTGCAGCGTTACGTGGGTGGGACGAAAACGCGTCCGAAGCTCGCGAAGATTGGCGGACAAGCTTGGGTGCGGCAAAAGAAAGCTGCCGAAGAGTCCGTGGTCGACATGGCGGCGGAGTTGCTCGAACTGCAGGCCCAGCGACGCAGCATTAGCGGCATCGCCTTCAAACCGGATTCGGTATGGCAAACGCAATTCGATACGTCGTTTCCCTATGAAGAAACCGCGGACCAACTCACCGCCATCGCTGCGACAAAGGCCGATATGATGTCGACCCGACCGATGGAGCGATTGCTGTGCGGCGATGTCGGCTTTGGAAAAACGGAAGTGGCGATGCGAGCGGCCTTCAAGGCTGTGGAGAGCGGCTATCAAGTCGCTGTCTTGGTTCCCACCACAGTCCTGGCCGAGCAACATTACAAAACGTTCAAAGCTCGCATGGCCGAGTTTCCATTTGAGATCGCCAAACTCAATCGATTCATCTCCGCGAGCCAGCAGCGAGAAACACTGAAGCGGCTCGCTCGCGGGCAAGTCGATATCGTGGTAGGAACCCATCGAGTCGCCTCGCTGGATGTCAACTTCTATAACCTGGGCTTGCTCATCATCGACGAAGAACAAAAGTTCGGCGTCGAGCTGAAGGAGCGGCTCAAGCGGTCGAACCAAAACGTGGATGTGCTGAGCATGTCTGCGACTCCGATCCCGCGGACGCTTCATATGTCGCTCGTCGGGGTGCGAGATATTTCGAATTTGGAAACGGCACCCGAGGAGCGAATGGCGGTGGAAACGCGAGTCGCCCGCTTCGACGAACACTTGATCCGAAACGCGATCCTTCGCGAACTCAATCGGGACGGTCAAGTCTACTTCGTTCACAATCGTATCGAGGATATGCCCGTCCTCTTGTCGCGTCTGCAACGCATCGTACCAGAAGCTCGGATCTTGGTCGGACATGGTCAAATGGAGGAGGGGGTGCTCGAGCAGGTCATGGTGGACTTCATCGAGCATCGAGCCGACATACTCTTGGCCACCACCATTATCGAAAGCGGATTGGACATCCCCAACGCGAACACCATGTTCATCGACGAAGCCGACCGCTACGGGCTTTCCGAGCTCCATCAATTGCGAGGACGCGTCGGACGCTACAAGCATCAGGCTTACTGCTACCTCCTGGTCGACAAACGCAAACACCTCACACCCGACTCCGCGCGACGACTGCATGCCATCGAAGAATTCTCGCAACTCGGGGCGGGGTTCGGGATCGCCATGCGAGATTTGGAGATTCGAGGAGCCGGTAACTTGCTGGGTACCCAGCAAAGTGGCCACATCGCCGCCGTCGGTTATGAGCTCTATTGCCAACTGTTGGAGAACGCTGTTCGAGAGCTGACCAAGCAGCCGCAGAAGCTGGAGATCACAGTCGAGTTGAATGTCCCGATCGAAGCCTACTTGCCATCGGAATACGTTCCTGAGATGCGACACAAAATCGATATCTACCGCCGTCTGAGCCGGATCCAGAGCATCCAATCCATCGACGAGATCAAGCAGGAGTTGGAAGATCGCTTTGGCAAACTCCCTCCCCCCGTGGAACGACTACTCGCCGTTTCACAGCTCCGCATGGATGCCACGATTTGGTCGATCCAATATGTTGGAATCGAAGATGAGTTTCTGGTCTTTCACTACACCGACCGCAGCCGTGTCGAACAGCTAGCAAAAAAACACAACGGTCGGCTCCGAATCGTCGACCAAACCAGCTGCTATTGGCCATTGCGTCCCGAGAAGCCCCAGCCTCCAAGGGGGACGGCAGCCGAACCCATTTGGCGGCGTCCACGGGTCGAGCCCAGTCAACCGACGAAAGTCGAGCCTCCCGAACCGATCGAAAAGGTCATTCAAAAGATCGATTTGCTCGCATTGCTTCAATCCATCTTGCAGCTCTAACCCCGGATGGATTAAAAGGCATGCAGAATAAGGCCATGAGCCGCAGGGCGCTAGCCCCCGGTTCAACCATCATCGCCAAGCCACGGATAGGCAAGACATGCGAAACCAGCACCAACGTTTCCAGATTCTCTCCCTCGCAACGTTCTTTGGCTGGCTCCCTCTCGCTTCACTCGGCCCCATTGCGTTCGGCCAAGCCCCATTGGCCAGTCCCCCAACCTCAGGAATGCCAACCTCAGGAATTCCAGTGGCGGGGCTTCCGCCGGAAGGCCGCACCCTGGAGCAGCCCGTTTTCATCGCGTCGCGAAATGTTGGACTGACGAATAGTTCGCCCACCAACATGGACTTCTCGGAATACATTGACGATTCGGTTGGGCAAGCTCCCGCGGAGTCGCGACTCGACTTGAAGGAGTTCGCAGCGGGGGATCTCGTTGCTTGGGTTGGCCGAGAACCTGTCTTGGTCGGTCACATTATCGACCCAAAGAAAGCCAGCCCCGAGGTCCTTCAGAATCCAGCCTTCGAGCCACAATTGCGGAAGATGTTAGCGCAGATTGTCATCCGAAAGGCACTCGCGCAGCGTTTCATCGATGAGCAGGTTGCAGGCAAATCGCTCAAGGAACGAGAGGCTGCTTCGTCGCAGGTGAATCGGAAGATCGCCGAGATGTTTTACAAGGAAGCGTTGCCCGACATGATGAAGCGCCAAAAGTGCGAGTCGGAAGAGGAGTTTCATCTGCTTCTGGAAAAGTCCAATCGAACCGTTCAATCCTTGCAACACGAATGGACCGAGAACATGCTCGCGTCGCAGTGTGTTCGAAGCAATGTCGCCAGCAAACCGGTCATCGAGCTGAGCGAAATGCAAGACTACTACGACGATCACATCGATGAATTCAAACGCAACGCACGCGCTCGTTTCGAAATACTGACCGCGACCTTCACCAAGTATCCCACCAAAGAAGCCGCCTTCGACGCAATCCGCGAAATGGGGAATCAAGTCTTCTTTGGCAATCCCTTTGAAAACGTAGCCAAATCCATGTCGACCGGCTGGACGGCGAGCCAGGGGGGCAAGATGGATTGGACGAATAAAGGGTCTCTAAAGAGCAAGCCAATCGATGAAGCGATCTTCTCCATCCCGCTCGATAAGCTGAGCCTAGTCATTGAAGATTCCGATGGGTTCCATATCGTTCGTGTGGTCGAGCGAACCGATGCCATGACGGTTCCCTTCTCCGATGTGCAGTCCGAGATCCGCAAGAAGCTAACGGAGGAGAAGACGAAGCAGATGGAGAAGGAGTTTTTGGAAAAGGTTCGATCCGAGACGGCGATCTGGACCCGATGGCCCGAAGACTTCCCCGGTTCCCTGCCACTTAGCCAACTGTACCAGTGACCCGCATGATTGCTTCTCCACGGGCCTTTCCCAATGTGAACATTCGTTCGATGGCCTTCCATGGCGTGCGGATTCTATTCGCATTCTTTCTCACTCTTGCGCCCGCACCTCTCTTTGCTCAGGCCACTCAACGTTCTGCGGGGATCGCCGACGGGTCCCTTCGCGATTGCCAAATGCTTTCGATTGACCGCGCGGTTGCGGTTGGGGATAGAGGGTTGATACTCCTGACGACGACGGGTGGTCGCACTTGGTCGGTCCAAACACCACGAACTTCGGCGACCTTGCACGCGGTCGATTTCTTCAATGAAAAGCTGGGTGTCGCGGTGGGTGGTTCCGTGGAGCCAACTACCCATCGAAGCGTTGGCTCGCTGTTAACGACCGAGGATGGCGGCCGGACTTGGAAGAAGATCGACATCGATCTCCCCAGATTGACGGGAGTCCGAATGACGGGTCCGGGTCGAATGTTGGCTTGGGGCGATTGGTCGTTGCCGTACCAAACCGCCGCCTTCGAATCCAACGATGGCGGTCGAACGTGGCTATCGATTCCGGTACCCAGCGGACATTTGCACAGCATTGCTGCTTACAAGAATTCATCGAGCAACGAGTTTGAATCGGTGCCACCCCAACTCATCGCTGTGGATCGATTGGGTCGATGTTTCGTTTCGTTCGATCGCGTGACGTTTCAACCATCGGGTCTCCAACTTTCACCCTATCAGTCGATCCATTTCTGCGAGTGTCTCGATGGCGTTTGGTGGGTAGGAGGTTCAGCCGGCCAGCTGTACCGAAGCGCGGATGGGCAAAGGTGGGAGCAAGTGTTCGTGCCTGGCAATCCTCGCGATTACGAGTTGATTGATTTCCACGCCATCGCATCCAGCGGTGATACGATTTGGTTGGTCGGGAATCCGGGCAACGTCATGTGGCGTTCGACGGATCGAGGGGCCAATTGGAGCGTCCTTCCCACTGGCCAGCGATCCGTTCTGCGAGGTCTCTCTGCTTTGGATCCCTCGGTACTCCTCGCATGCGGAGAAGGTGGTTCGATCCATCTATCGCGGAACGGAGGAGAGGCGTGGATGGGGGTGCACAGCGCAACGACGCGAACTTCTATTCTGAATATCGCCGCGACGGTCGACTCGATCGCTTGGGATCTACTCGCTCATGTTCACCAAGAATCGCGTCAAACGGTGTCGGCGGTGGTGGTCCATGACCAACGTATCGAAGAGCGTTCGAGCCATCTACCAGAGCCAGCCCAACGGGTGGTCGAGGCAGGCAATCACCTAGGACTTCGCACGATCGATGTATGGCGTCCCTTTCCGGTCAGCAGCCAAGAATCGATGCCTCGCCAGTCGGATCTCACCTACTACCAGTCCCTCGGAAGCGTCACGACACCTCCCGAGTCGGCATTGATGAGACGGCTGATTCAGACCATCCGGCGCGAACAGCCCGACGTTGTGGTGACGGAATGTCCTTACACAGGTAACTCCCTTCAAGGCCGATTATCGGAGGCGGTAGAGCTCGCAATTGTATGGTCATCCAGGCGCGAATGGACACTTTTCTCGGAGGCCAGCGGCATCCCCAATGAAGTTTGGTCCGTGGATCGCACGATCCAACGGGGGACGCGAAGCGGCGGGATGCAGTTTCCACGTTCCATGTTCTTGAAAAGCTCTGGATCCGTGCTTGGGGAAATCGTGACTCCGGTGCAGAACATGGTTCATAGCAATCCGATTCGACTGGGTCGCACAGGGGAAGAACGGATCTATTACCGAACGCTGGATGGTCGCAAAGGAGTACTCCGCGATCCCTTGGAGGGATTGCAGCGCCGGTTGGGTTCGCAGTTGGTCGATTCCCCCATGTCGATTAGCAGCTCGAGCATGGTTCGCAAAACGGCGGTCTGGTTTGAATATCAAGAATTTGTTCCGGCCTCGAACGCCAATCCCTTGGTCCGGGATCGCATCTGGGAAGAGCGATTGATGGACGCCATGAAGGGTGTCGAAACGGTCAATCAAGCCCCCATTCTTCTGGAAATCGCCATCAAGAATCGGCAGCTTGGTCACTGGAACTACTGGTCATCCGCGCTGGAATTGCTCTTGGGAGTTGACAAGCGGTCTTCGTATGCGGAAGCGGCAATGAGCGAGCTGATGCGATTTCATGGAAGCATGGAGGTGCAGCAAGTTGTTTTGAAGCGAATTCAAAATATGGATCGGCGGGAGGAAATGGATGGCGTCTCCACCGCATCCACCACGACCATTTCTTCACCCTTTGCACGCGGGAACGATAGTTCGCCAGTGCAACATGCCAGCTACTCGCATGCTCCGCGTCGCATACCCATTGCGGTCGGATCGGGATATCCCGAGTTCTATCGGTTGTTGAGTGATTTCCCAAGCGACTGGAGTCTGCTGCGAAGGACACCGGAGTGGGGCTGGCTCATCGCATCCCGCTACCGCGCGTTGAAGGAGCGGGAGATGATCGCAACGCCATCCCAGGGGAACACCTTCTACGATGCATTTTGGCCGACCCCCAACGCCATGCTCCTAGGCTGGCGCAGCACTCGGACTCAAGAGGAAGCATTATTGCGTTCAGTGCAGACACAGGATGATGTAACAAGTCCTGTTGGGTTATTGAAGATGCCGACGACGCCGGCGCGACCCTTTTTGGATGGTGTGCGGGACAGCGAGGGCTGGAGCGAAGGACCGCAAGTCACGTTACGGGACCCGTGGGGCGAGCATGGCGGGGTCACTGAGATGTATTTCATGCAAGACGACGAGTTCGTCTATGTCTTTTGCCAAGTAGCCGAGAGTTCCAGTGGCGAGACGGCATCTGTTTCGAACGAGCGACGGTATGACAGTGTGAAGGAGGAGCAAGAGCAAGTTCGCTTGCGGATCGATTTAGATCGGGATTATGCCACCTGGTTTGAGTTTGTGTGGAACCGCCAGGGGGAGACCAGTGATCGGTGCAACGACTTGTTAGGATGGAATCCGAATTGGTATGTTGCTGTGAAGGAGAATGGTGGGAGTTGGTCGACGGAGATCGCGATTCCCAAGTCGGAGTTGATTGCCGATAGCAGCAATCCCAATGCAGGAGTTGCATTGGATTCCACGTCGCGCGTGTGGGCATTGAACGCCATTCACATTCAGCCCGGAAAATCGACCCGCACCATCCCCCCTGCCGTCTCCGACCAATTCCAAACCGACCATTGGACCCTCATCGACTCCAATCCGTAAGAGTGAGAGGCGAGTGGCGAGTGGCGAGTGGCGAGAGGCGAGTGGCGAGGGGCGAGTAGCGAGGGGCGAGTAGCGAGGGGCGAGTAGCGAGGGGCGAGTAGCGAGGGGCGAGTAGCGAGGGGCGAGTAGCGAGGGGCGAGAAGGCCAATGTAGAGCCGTCGTCCTCGACGGCTTCCCCCGCTTGCACGTTATCGGCGACTCGACTAGCCCGATAACGCGAGAGCATGGAGCATGGAGCATGGAGCATGGAGCATGGAGCATGGAGGGTTTTTTGGCTGAAGGCCATGCACACCATAGCCTAGGGCAACGCCCTAGGTTTTGCCCCCCGACGATCTGATTGGCTGAAGGCCATAAACAAAACCGTGGCGTGTTAGGGGCGATTGCACAAATTACCGAACCAACGCATGTTCCTCGCGTTCTGGTCTTTTGCCTGAAGGGCATGCACACCGTAGCCTATGGCAACGCCCTAGGACCAACGCCACCACACGGCTCTTTTGGCTGAAAGCCATAAACAAAACCGTTGCATGCCACCACGCCTTCGACCGGATGCGAAACCGTCGCCCGTTTGGTATCCCCCGGAATCGTGACGGTTCGGGCGAGGCCTAGTAGTGGTTGGCCTTCAGCGAAAAGAAACCGTCGAGACGACTGTTCTACAATCGATCCTGAGAGGATCAAAGCTTGTAGCCGGGGGTTGAGCGCGAGCGACACCCCCGGTCCCCCCCACACCCTCTTCGATCCCGAAGGGATTAAAGAAACGCCATGGCTCGATGAACAACGCGAAGACGTTCAGGCGTGCGGCTTGCATCCCGTCGGGATGCACAATCCTTGGGGAATCCACCGGGGGTATCGCATACGCTCAACCCCCGGCTAATGGCTCAAGTCCTTTCAGGACAAAAAGAGAAGAACGTTCGACATTACGCCCCCTGCTCCCTGCTCCCTGCCCCATGCTCCCTGCTCCCTGCTCCATGCTCCCTGCTCCATGCTCCCTGCTCCCTGCTCCCTGCTCCTCGCCCCTCGCCCCTCGCCCCTCGCCCCTCGCCACTCGCCACTTACTCACAAATGAAAATGCATGGTCTCTCCAAGCCCAAGCTTTTGCCGGATCTCTTCAATGGCTGTGACGGTGGTGAGGTAATCGAACTGCTGATCGATGCGACTGATCAATCCATCGCGGAAGAAGAAGTGAACGTTCACCCAAATGGGGGGAAGCTGATGCGCGTAGAAACAAAGCGTATCTTCAAATTGCGCTGCCACCCTCCCTTCCCCTGTCAAGTAAGTCGTGGCCAACGAGGAAGGGCGACGCGTGAAGAATGAAAAGAACCGATTTAAAAACGTTTGAAACTCTTCCTTGCCGTTATAAACTCCCGCCAATTGGAGAACGGACTTTTGAGCAGGAACGTTGAATACGAAATCGGGAGCCAGAAAATCGCCGCAATGCGCGAGCATGTCGACTCCATATCCGTCATAACTCTCGACGAACGTTCTAGCTAATAGCTCCTCACTGTAAATCAACTCCTTGGTCGAGATCGGGATCTCGGCATTGGAAAAGGTCTGAGCAAGATTCTCAATCGTCTCCATACTCAGTGTCCCGCCAGCTTCCGCTTTGCGGATCACACGTTCGCAATACCCCGCTCGCTTTCCCAACTCGGCTTGGGACCATCCGACTCGACGACGAAGATTGCGGAGAAGTTTCGAATTCACGGCGTGAAAACGGGATTTTGTCATCACTGGAAAGGCGTTCCTCGCTAGGGGGCTAGCTATGCGATTGGAGGGCTACGTGGGCAGGATCCATTGGATTCTGCGAACGGATAATAGGGCGAGCGGGCTTTCGCATCCGGACGGTCCTTATTCCTGCGCAGCTTCACAGATGCAGCACAGTCCCAGCCTGTCTCGAATGCGAGAGGTCAAATCGAAAACGGTGAGCATGGAAGTAGCCGAGAAAGACGCAATGTGCCATCCCTACGGCGTGTGCCATTCCCCAACCACCTCTTAAACTGACTATAACCGCCATTTCAATCTCGTCCAACGATGGGTGAGATCGTGAAAATGTAATAACGCGAGATCTCGACAACATGGTAACAAGGAGCACTCGAGGGCGTGCGCGTCGAATGGAAGTGACCTAGACGATTCCCTTGTAATTCCCAGGTCTAACGCAAAATCAGTTTTCAAAAGTTCCGTTCCGAACAAAAACTGATCACGAAACTTGTAAGATTTTTGAAAAAACCTCAAACACATCGTGCCGGTGTCGTGCCGGTTGTTTGCGAGATCAAGGAATACTCGTTTGCAGAGGAGTCGAAAACGCCTTAAACCGAACAAAAAGTTTTCAGGCGCTTTCAAGCCCCTCTCGTCAGAGATTTACCTTGGAATGTGTCCCCACTAACTGACGAGCCCGCCGACTAACTGACGAGCAGCGAGTGATTTTTCAACTGATCGAGAACCTTGTCGATCGTCATCGTATGGATCGATCGCATATCCACGCTTTGCCCACCCTTGATATTAATATTCACCTTGCCTTGCTCGGCCAGCGATGCGAGATGATCGGCGAGCTGACCTTTGGTTTTCGTGCCATCGACGCTCTGTGTGATCAAACGCGTCAGGGGATCGAGATTGACCATCGAATGCCGTTGGGTGGTGACCGGTCCCCCTTGCGACGCTTGGAGGCGTACCAATTCGGATACCTTCGGGGTCGACGACAATTCCGTGACAAATCGGTCGGGAACGCAGCGGAACTCGACGTCACCTCGCACGACCAATTGCAACATATTGGTGGTCACAAGCTGCGAAATCGAAATCGATTCCCTTTCTCCGACTACGACCAACTCCGAAAGCTTTTTCTCGACCACCTTGCACAACTCGGGGACATCCAGCGATCGAGGCCACGATTCCACCAACGCGAACATCAATGCTTTCAACGCCGAGTGCTTCGTTTGGAGTTTTCGGCCGTTCGGGCACTTGAAGGCGACTTCGACTTCGGGGCTGAGGTTGTTCATCAAACTGGGGTCTTCCACTTTGATGTTGCCAGCGTATCGGACACCCTCCATGCGCGATGGACTGATGTGCCGATCCAATTTCACATCCGCTCGGCAAAGTAGCGATTGCCGAAACATTCGATTGGTCACGAAGTCCGTATATTGGCTCCGATGGTACACGTCGGTGGTCAGCTTCGAAAGTGCATCGGCCGCTTTGGGAGGGAGATTGCTGGTGATCATCGACGCGAGACTCGTCTCACCCAGGAACTGAAGCCCGTACCCCTTGGCCATCTCCATGAACTGATAAAAGAACATCGGCCGATTGTTCTCTTCCAAGTGCTCGTGGAAGAGATAGGAATCGGGATGCTTGGTGAGCAACTCCAATTCGGATTTCAGTACCTGCGCATAAGGAGTGGTTTGCCCCTCCGTACTCGTCACGATAAACGATAGAAGCGCTCTAGCTTGCTGAATTTTGCTCGCAGGATCAGGCAGGTTGGATACATGATACAGCATCATCTGCCGAATCATCCCTCGCATGAACCAACCTGGGTAAGCGTTGTAGCTGATGTAAGCGACTCCATGGGGCGTCAAACGCTCTTGGCATATTTCCAAGATCCGCTGCTGCGCGACGGGCGGTACCCACGAAAAGACTCCGTGGCAGAGGATGTAGTCAAACTCGCCATACGTATCGTTAATCGCTTGAAAGTCTTCTGCGATCAATCGGATATTGCTCAGCCCCAAAGCCTGAACAATCTTTTGGCCATCCGAGATCTGCTTGGAGGAGAGGTCGACTCCCACAACCGTTGCGTTCGGAAACTGATCTGCAAGAGGAATAATGTTTCCGCCGCTGGCGCATCCCAATTCCAGAATTCTCGCGTTCTCAGGTAGCGTTGGTTCAAGCTTAAATAGCTTCGCTAAGGAATAGATGTGGTCGGGGTGCGTCGCTTCGAAGGGGTGGCTCGGGTAAGGAATCTCGTCATACGAATAGGTCGATTCCTTCGCAATTCCAGAAAGTTCAGTCACAGCGTTTCCTCGGGTCTTCTAAAAAATGATGTCGTTCAACAGAGAGAATTCAATAGCGTGCATGCGCCATAGTGCATCCAGGTAATAGCGCAATCCAGTTATAGTGCATTCAGGGCTGGCGGATGGCGTCGTCTCGGCAATCGCGTCAAGAGGATCATTCCCGTGCAAGCCAAGATCAGCGTACCAGGTTCAGGAACGGCAGTGATCGTCGGATACAAGAACTGACGCATCCCGTATTCGTCATTGGTAAGGGGGATGGCATTGCTCAAGGGGTTGTTGGGGCCGATCCCAAGCCCGTTGGATTCCATCAACAGGTCGACACCGCTCAAAGCAAACGTCGAGCTTGGAATGTTATAAAACGAAAGCCCCGCGGATTGCATCGGATCCAACGGATTCACTAAATGGGCCCAAGAGTTGTTCAGGGTCGCAAGCGGATTGGCGGACGAAAAATTGTCGTCGAGAAAAGCCCCTGTTAAATCAACATCCCCGAGCCCCACCGCGTGCCCAATTTCGTGGGTCAACAGCCGTCGAAATGTCTCGAGATTGTAAACAGCGTTCAGGTTGTTGTTGATCGTGATGTCGACGCCCGCGATGGCTGCGGTATTGGCATAGTTCTGAACGCCACTCGTTAGCGTCACTTCGGTAGGAGAAACCAACATGCCGGTGAACCCTCGCAATCCGGCATCTCCCGCATCCCAGCCGAACAAATCGATCTCGGCTCCCAGGTAATTCACACTGCCAAACGCATTCGCACCGACCACCTGCGTGGACAAATCCGAAACGAATGAGAGATTGGTACCTAGACCTGAAACGGGATCTACCGATTGCCAAGCTCCAAAGGATTGGTGGATGACCGCCTGAAACTCGCTCACGGTCGGGACTACCGACCACTGAAACCGATCACGGAAAGCTTCGTACGATCCCCCATGCAATGAATAGCGGATGCCCCCAGACAAGGATCGCTCCACTCCCCCAATCACAACCGGTGCTGCATCCCATCGCACCCCCGCCGTTGCAAATCCAGCCGTCTCGATGACACCCGCGTGAAGTTGGCTCGGTGCAGCGAACGCGCACAAAATCGCAGCTGAAATGAAAACAGAACGTGCATCAAAAGGTGCTTGTCTCATAACAGAGAGTCATTTCATGAATAGATTGAGCCTTGAAAACCAAGTCGGTAAATGGATCTGATTTGCTGGCACAAAAAAAGCTCCAGGAATCCTGGAGCTTTGATGCGTTCATTAGGTCAGCCAAGCTACTTTACGATCGGACCGTCTTGAACCGTCGTCTAGCTACGAGACCTACCAAAGAGCCACTAACGGCCAACAGCAACATGCTGCCTGGCTCGGGGACAGCGGAGATGGTTACTGTTCCGCCTGTCAGGCCAGGATTCACCGTGCCTGAAGCACCGAACATCAACGATTCGAATGAGGGTGCTCCCACAACGTTGATTGGATTAATTGCAAAGGTTCCAGTAGCTCCTGCAGCGACCGAGAAATTAACCTTGAAGAGCCCCGCATTGTTAACAACGCTAGGATTCAAAGCAAGATCCGCGAAATTCGTCGTAACCGTCATGCGCTCCAGCCCGCCAACTTCGTTGGCTGTCACTGTCGGTAGACTTGGGAACAACGGGGAATAGGGAGCGGATGAAAACGTCGCCGAGGTCAATTGAACCTGAGCAGCACTTAATCCTGTAAAGTTGGTTGGCTGAAGACTTACACCATAGCCAGTCATTGTTGGAAAACTGGCAATATCAATCGCTGGATTGTCACTGAATAAATAAACATTCGCCGAACCTACAGTCGGGTTCACCCCATCTGCAACTACGTTGACATCCTCGACGCGAAAGAAGAAACCTGCTTGGCAAACGCCCTGCGAAAATAGGCATGCCACTAAAACAAGGACGCGATACATAAGAGTACTCCATTAGGTGGTGTTGACCGACTCATCTTAATTATTAAGGAAGCTTGGTCAACAAATTTGTCGTATCAATTTGGTAAACACTCCCCAACGCATTGCGTTGGGGAGATTAATTTGCCTTAAAAGTCTGTATTCTTTTCCTTACACAGATCCTTCAGGCGTGTCGCCTGAAAATGCTCCCTCGTCCAGCACCAAGTCAAGTTCGTCGAAGGACTCCATGGCTCCGTCAACACCCGCAATTTCACTTTCGTAAGGATCCATTGCGATTGGCGACGGGGTCCATTCACCTATTTGACTTCGTAGCGAGCGGAGCACGGCTTCTTTTTCGTAGTCGCTGCCACCTGCGTTGCCAGAATTAAATCCTCCTGGCGCTCCAACGGGTAGAGAGTTAAGTGGAACGGAAAGTCGACCGAAGGTGATCGCGGCATCCGCGATATTGATCGTTCCGCTTCCATCCACATCCTTGAACATCGTGTACGGACTGGTGTTAGGAGCAGGGAAGGCGTTGGTTCCATCTGTCGATGCACCGATCGCTCCGAATGCCAAGCTTGCGTCTGCGATGTTAACCGTCGATAGGCGATCCACATCACCTGGCAGTACATTGAACGTGAAGTTGAATGCACCACCGGGCGTTCCATTACCCGAATCAAACGAGTCAGCATTGTTGGCCCACTCGCCATCCAGCGGTGTTCCAAGGTACGTGACGCTGTCCGAAACCAACAATCGCAATCGATCGTTCGTAATGTTTCCACTCAAGGTGAGTGTCGCAATATTGGTCGACGTGTCATAGGCTACGGAAGTAACCGATGGCGTGGCAGCACCCTGCAATCCGAAGAGGACGAAGTTAGCTGGGACCAAGGTTGCGGGATCAGGATCTTGGCTGAAGTTAACGAACAGCCTGTTGATATTCGCCCATGGAAGTGTCGTCGCTTGCGAAGCTCCGGCTGGAATCGAGAATCCTCGTTGCCCAACTGGTGCTCCCGTGTTGTCGACAAAGTCATTGAACGTTGCAGACCACGCAGAGGAGCCAGCTTTCACGCCCTGAACATTGAAGACTTGGAAGTCATTGTCCAGGATACCAACGACCGCTACATCCGTGGTGTCCACTACATGCAATCCAGGTCCGTTGACATAGGTCGTGCTGAGCGAAACACCGAATCCTTCCAGCCCTTCCACCAGCAGATCGTCCACAATCGTGAAGGTCACGGACTGAGGTGCCAAGCTTCCTGGACCAAACAGCAACGTTTGCGATCCGCTCGGTGCAAAGTCCGAAGGTGACCCGGCGGTCAGCGGTGTGTAGTCGACCGTGACCGGGACCGAAATTCCTTCCAGCTTGCTGCTGATCGAAACCTTGATCGTCGCCGATCCGTCTCCCTCGTTGACGACCAGATCTTCGATCGTGAACACGGCTTTGTCGTTGTCGATAATGTCGACCGCGGCATTGCCAATACCGATCGACGCAGGCTCCATACCCGGGAATCCACCATGAACTAGTCCAACCAACCCGACCTTTACAGTCTCGGTTGCTTCGACCAACAAGTCATCGTTGACGGAAACGTCGATCAAACCAGTTGTCTGTCCAGGTGGGATGAATATCGAACCTGAAAGAGCAACATAGTCACCAGATGGTCCCGCGGTCGCGGTTCCTCCGGCCGAACTGTAATTCACTGTCAATCCCGATAGTGGTGCTGGAACCGGGGTGATTCCGTCGTCCTTGGTAATCTTGATGATGAACGATCCGTTCGATACACCTTCTGTCCCATTGCCATTGTTGAACACGCTGACCAAGATTCCGTCGGCGTCATCGGCAATCGTGACGGTGTCGTTGTTCGCTCCACCGATCTTGATGTCCGCATTGCTCGGGGAGAGCAAACCGGTCAAGGTCAGTGTCACGGTCTCAGCCGATTCCACAGCAACGTCTTGCAGAACACTGACGTCGATCTTGGTCTCGGTTTGACCCGCTGGGATCGTGACCGTTCCACTCAACGCTTTGTAGTCCGCTCCGTTGGTCGCTTGGCCCACCCCGCCCGCGATCGAGTAAGTCACGACGGTAGCGGTATCGCTGACCTCGGACAAACTCACCGTGAACTGCCCGTCATCGAGTGGATCCTCGGACGCATTCGGATCGTTCGCCTTGATCGTTACGAGTGCTTGATCGTCATCGTAAATGGTGACCGTACCGGCTAACGTTCCCGTCAGGGTAACATCGGGGTCGCCACTCGTGATCTTGGTCAAGGTAACTACAACGGTCTCGTCGTCTTCCAGCTCCGCACTGTCCACCACCGTTACATCGATGAAGGCTGATGTCGCACCCGCTGGAATCGTGACGACGCCGGACAAGGCCTTGTAGTCAGAACCTGCCGAAGCCGATCCACCAACGGTGTAACTAATGATGGTCGGTGAGCTGGATACCGCAGTCTGAACCACGGTGAACTGTCCGTTTCCTTCGTTGAGGGTGTCGAACGGTTCGGATGCCAACGCATCGTTGGTGACCAAACTTACGGTTGCCGAATCGTCATCGGTAATGATTCCGGTCGCTTTGTCGTTGACGTCGGTGTTGCGGGTACCGGTCTTATCCTCCATCGAGACTTCGAACCGCTCATCACCAAAGGAATTGAGCAATCCACCTTCCACGATGGAATCGTTATTGACCCGCACACGGAACTTCTGACTGGTCGTCGAATTCGCTCCGAAGGTCACCTTCGAATTGTAAGCTCCAACGCCACCGTTGGCTGCGTCGTTGTCGTAATCGACTCCACCCACCGTTTGCGGTACCGGAACCGGCTTGGCAATGTTGAGGAAACTATCAAAGTCACCACCCACCGCCGTGAGGTCGGTGAATTTGATGTCGATGTCGGTGGCAACGTCGATCGGATTGCTTACCTTGACCTCAAACTCCATCTCGACGAAGGCAGGTGAACCGTCACCGGATGGTGATGTTCCGTCTGTTCCCTCAATCACGGTCACATCCGCAATGGTGAACACTGCCTTGTCGTCGTTCGTGATGGTCCCTGTCCCGACCGCACCCGCAATCACCAATGGCGATCCTGGGGTAGCCGAAGTCAAAGTGACTTTGAGGGTTTCGTTGGCTTCGACCAAGGTGTCGCCGTTGACATCGATCACGATGAACTGCGTTTCACCCGCAATTCCAGTAAAGGCAAGCGGGCTGCCGGTCAAGACGCTGTAATCGGATGGACCCGATTTGTTAGTCGTTACATCAGTCACCGAGAAGGAAACACTGAATCCACCGTCAACAGCTGTTGGGCTGGTGACCAGGAACTTCATCGCCACCGTACCACTGTCGGTCTCAACGACTATCGGACTCGAAATCGTCAGGACGCTTGCGTCGTCATCGAGGATGCTCACGGTCGCTGGAACTGGATCGGCAGTGATCGCCGCGACGTGCACTCCCTTGATCGATGTCAACTTGATGTCGACTGTCTCCGTGAACTCAGCCAGATTGTCTTCGAGAACTGGGACGGTCAAGACGGCGGTCGTATCTCCGGCGGAAATCGTTACCGTGCCTGTCACTGCCAGATTGAAGTCACTGCCATTGGTGGCCGTGGTAGTCCCTTGAATGACGTACTCAACAACCGTGTTTTCGTCGGAGTAGAACTTGCCATTGACTGGGTTGTAGTTCGGGTTGGTCGGTACCAACGTCAGCAAGAACTTGCCATCGATCGGTGCCCCAGCCTTGTTCTCGTCCCCATCCACCAACTTGCTCACCACGACCTTCGCGATATCTTGATCGACCGAGAAACCGGTCAAATCTTGAATGGTAACTGTCTTGAGGGATGGATCGGCCGAGATGCTCAGGTTGCTGGTCGCAGTGAGTTTGATCTTCACCGTCTCATCGTTCTCAATCACATTGTCGTCCAAGACATCGACGATAATCGTCGTCGAAGTTTGACCGGCAGGGACCGTCACGCTTCCAAGAGGAATTCCGAGCGTGATACCCGCTAGCTTATCGAGCAATTGATA
Organism: Brakhagea slesvicensis; assembly: GCF_052161625.1. Taxonomy (GTDB): domain Bacteria; phylum Planctomycetota; class Planctomycetia; order Pirellulales; family Pirellulaceae; genus JBKCUI01. The sequence goes on along the minus strand of NZ_CP197412.1, from coordinate 5,509,365 downwards.
ATCGCCGCCAATACCTGGTGTTGCATCCCCGCTGGGGTCCAGCGAGAAGGTCACGACCGTGTTGGTCGAGGATGGGTTGGTCAAGAAGACGGTGAACACACCGTCGTTCGTCCCTGGCTCGAATCCAACTGGACTGGTCGCGATCAAGAACGCCGTCGAGGTATCGTCGTCCACAATGTTGACCGTACCCAGTTTGGTTCCAAGCGTCGCCCCTGGATCGGTCGGGCCTTCCAAACTCAGCAACTGAATATTGACCGTTTCGCTCGGCTCGACAAGGTTGTCCTGCAGAACGTCGACGGTCACCCAAGTCGACAATTGGCCGGCTGGTATCGTCGCGAGCGTTGTGGAAATCGTTGTGTAGTCGACGCCGCTTGTTGCGGAGCTCGCCAGGATCTTGTACTTCACAACCGTATCCGTTGCGGAGACATTTCCCTGCGAGATCACAAACTTACCATCGCTCGATACTAGAGGCTGACCAGACTCCGTTCCATCGACGCCGCTGACCGAAACGGTCGTTACGTCGTTGTCAACGATGACCTGTGTCGCTGGTGTCGCATCGATGGTCGGAACCGGTGCCGGCCCCCACTTGTAACTCGGTCCGGCGGTCGAGGCACCGGTGATCGCCAGCGTCAGGGTTTCGTCCCCTTCTAGCTTCAAATCGTCGATGACATCCACGCTCAACGTGAACTTGGTGGTGTTCGCGGGAATCGTCAACGTACCCGAGAGGGCTGCGACGTCAGCAAGGCCCGTATCGATATCGAAAGCTGGTGCAATAAACAATCCTGCTCCCGCGACGACACTGTACGTGACCACCGTCGGCTCAGGGAGCGGATTGGTCAATGTAAACGTGAACTGGGCATTGGAGCCACCTGGAGGGCCAGGTTCAGCACCTGGGCTGTCGGTCTTGGTCACCGCTACCTTGTACTCGAGATCGTTAATGGTCACGAACGCATTCGGTGTCGCGTTCAACACGCCATTGCCGTTCGAAACCGATGTGATCTGCAGTTGAACCGTCTCAGGTCCTTCTGTCACGTAATCGAGGAACGGCACAACAGGGAGCGATACCGAAGTCGTATTCGCAGGGATCGTTAACGTACCGGTAACATAGGTTGGACCTACGGAACCCGTTAGCGAGGATCCGTTGTAGTCAGGTGCCTTCCCATCCACGGCCAGCGATGCGAGTCCCGCTCCTCCAGCCGGATTGATAACCTGATAGGTGATCACCGTCGGTTTGTCGCTTGGGAAATTCAACTGGAATTGGAATTCGCCGTTTGTGGTTCCTTCCACGGCGTTCTTGATGGTCGCCACATTGTTGACTTCCAACACTTGCTCGTCGTCCAAAATCAAGACGGTCTTGCTGGTCGGCGTTCCAAAGATGCTTGGGTTCCCCGAGACGATCGAGTCCAATTTCAAGATGACCGACTCGCCGGCCGCTTCATTGATTCCATCATCGATTACCTCGATGGTGATCGTGGTGGACAAGAAGTTCGCAGGGATGGTGACCAAGGTTGGCAGCGCGTTGTAATCGCTTCCCGAGGTGGCAGTTCCTGTTACCGAGAGTGCCAACACCGTATCGGTGTCGCTCGGTACGGTCAAATTGATCACCGCCGTCCCGTTGATCGGTGAGAGCTTCGTGTTGCCCATCGTGTTTTCGTCGCCATTGACCACCGCACCGAACGAGATGAGTCCGAAGTCATTGTCGTTGATCGTTACCGTGCCCGTCACAGGTGAACCGAGAGTGATCTCGGGATCTACCGTCACGATCTTCGTGATCTTGAGATTCACCGTCTCAGGGAACTCGATCAAACTGTCATTGTTGGGGGTGATGAATACCGTGGTGCTTGTCGCGTTCGCAGGTATCACAATCGATCCCGGTGGAACGGGAACATAATCGCTTCCCGATACCGCTGTTCCCGTAAGAAGATCCTCGTAGTAGACCGTTACAGCCGAGCTAGATGGGTTGGTCATCACAATCATGAACTTGCCCTGCGTCCCTGGCTCGACTGCGTCGGACGTCCCGAAGACTTGTACTGTGGCCGTATCGGTGTCCACGATTTCAACGGTCGCGGAGAGATCCAAATCCACCGTCAAGTAGGGTCTGGCTCCGAAGATACCTTCCGAGCTAACAATCTTCGTTCCAATGAAAGGACTGTTCGGGAGGATGGCCCAACCGAAGTTTGGATTTCCACTGGACCAAGATTGCACGTTCGACGTGACGTTGATGGGAGTGGTTGAGAAGTTCGGCAAGATCGCCAAAGTACCGGCTGCCGAGGATTCCAAGCCATCCGGCTGGATCCCATTTCCTCCGAACACGGTATTCCAAGTTGCAGATCCTTCGGTCCAGCCACCGAACAGTTCGTGCAGCGTTACAGGCCCGCCGATCGACGTTGATAACGAGAGAACTGCGTTCTGAATAGGTGCCCCAGATGGAATAGCCGTCGGGCCGATGATCCCTCCAAACTTCAGCAAACCGTGCTCTGCAGCACTCGATGGAACAGGCAAGGAATCTGAATCGACCTGAATCGCCCCGCCATCGAAATTCACGGTCGGGAACGCGAGAGAAATGAAGGTGTCTTCACTGCTATTGTAAGTTCCCAGCCCTTGTTGGAATTTCAACGATGGGCCACCCAACGAACCAAGCTTGATCTGCGGATCACCCGAAGCGATCGAAGTCATGGTGACCTTCACCGTCTCGGTTCCTTCAACAATGTTGTCGTTGAATACGTCGACCAACACGGTTGCCGAAGTGCTGTTGGCAGGAATGGTTACCGATCCTGCAAGGGTCGCGTAATCATTGCCTGCTCCCGACGTGGCAGTACCCGAGATCGAGTAATTCACGACGGTGTTCGTAGCGCTGGGCTGGCTCAGGAAGAAGGTAAACTCTCCGTCGACGTCGCTAGCGGGATTGTCCTGTGCAGGCGACTTGGTCGCTTTCACCGAGACATACCCAGCGTCGTCGTCGCTGATCGAAACAAATCCCTGATCCAAACTCTTCGAAATCGTGATGTCACCCGCACCGCTCGATACGTTCAACAGCTTGATGCGGACCTTTTCCGTCTCTTCGATCAAATTGTCGTTGGTCGCGTCGACCGTAATCACGGCAGAGGTTTGATTTGCAGCGATTGTCACCGTGCCAGTGAGGGCCGGATAGTCCGAACCAGCTGTCGCATCATCGGGGTTTCCGGTCAAGACTTGATAGGTAACAACCGTGGGAGTTTCGCTCGAGGTGTAAACCCCAGCACTTGGGCTGTAAAGCTTCACGGCGAACGAAGCGGAATCGTTGTTGAGCGGTGTTTCGGTCGCTACCGAATCGATGACGCTCAACTCGACTTCTTGATCCGAGAAGATATTCACGGTCGCAGGTCCACCCGCTGGGGTGTAACCGATACCGCTGAGAACCTTGGTCACTTGAACGCGAACGGTTTCGGTTCCTTCGCTGATCCCATCATCGATCACATCGACCACCAACGTGGTGCTGGTTTGGAACGGTGCAAAGGTTACTTTCCCGGTTGGCCCCAGCGCGACGTAATCACCCCCTGGGGTCGCATCGTTGATGTTCCCAGTTAGAACCGAGTATTCGACCACAGTGGGCAATGGGCTTTGGCCACCCAACGTGATTTGGAACTTCCCGTTGGTGTTCCCTTCTGCAGCGTCGTCCAACTTGGTAATCGTCACGGTGCCCGATTCGTCGTCGATGATGTTCCCCGACGCGCTTCCGGACCCGGTCACACCCGGGCCACCGCTGACAGAAACGATCTCGATAACAACGGTCTCGTTTCCTTCAAAGAGCCCATCATCGAAAACACCCGTTGCATCGATCTCCACCGTCGCAGACTGAGGTGAAGCCCCTGCTGGAATGGTGACAGTCCCGGTGAGGAAACCAAAATCAACTCCCTCCACCGCAGTGCTCAATGCATTCACTTTGTACGTGACGACCGTAGGAACGACGGTTATGCCTGTCCCGACGGTTTCAAAGGTGAATACACCCTTCGAGCCACCTTCAAATGTATCGGTTGTCTTTGATACTTGGACGGTCAAGCTGTCGTTGTCGACAATCACCAGTTGATCCGTGGGGGAACCAACGCCAACCGAGATATTGGAGTCGGTCGGTGTGAGCAGCTTGGTAATCGAAATGATGACGGTTTCGTTGGCCTCAAGCTCTAGATCATTGAATTTGCCAAAGACGTCGATGATGACATCGGTCGAGGACGAATACGCGGGAATCGTCGCGGTACCTGTCAGCGGAGCAAAGTCCACTCCTTGTGTAGCCGACCCGGTGATCGTGTACTCGATCACGGTGTCGCGATCGCTCGTGGTCAGCTTGCCAATCGGATATCCAGGTGGTTCTGCCAAGAAGAAGGTGAATTTGCCGTTGCTAACACCTTCGACGGCCGGCGAGAACGTGGCATCGACGTCCACCACACCCAAATCCTCATCTTGGAAGAGCATCGAGGCGGAGGGAGCAGCCAGGGTAATCTGTGGGTCAGTGGTGGTCTTGGTCGCCAGCTTGACCACCAGCGTTTCATCTTCTTCGATCAAAGCCGAATCGATGACCGGAACGGTCAACGTCGTCGAAGTTGTGTTGGCAGCGATAGTGACGGTCAGCGTCTGTGCCAAGCTATGATCGGCAGGATCCGAAACCTTGCCGTTCAACAAGCTTTTCGTGGTCGAGTTGATGTTGTCGACGACCACTTCCACGACCGTGTTCGAAGAACTCTTCAAGCTTTGCGTGAAGGTGAAGACACCGTTGGTTCCGGGCTCAAGAGCCGTGGTGGAAGTCACCGTTACCGTCGCATTATCATCATCGAGGATCTGAGTCACCGCATTCCGGGAAACGTCCGTGGCTGTCCCGCTTTGAAAGCTGATATTGCTGTCCGACAAGGTAATCGCGTCGAGCCGAACTTTGATGTCTTCATTGGGTTCGACCAAGCTATCGCCGATCGAGCTCATGATCAGGGGAACATTCGTGCTTCCAGCTCCGATCACCCCGTAGTTCTGGGCTCCCGGTACCGACAAGTGGAGTCGATAGCTTTGAGCCGCTGTCGCTCCTGTGGTCGCTCCAGCACTCGCTCCACTGCTATTCGCACTCGCGGGATCCGTTCCTGCCGTGACGCGCACATAAAAAATGCCTGCACCGGGCAGATTGACGGAGACTTGGGAGTCGGTCGTGTTGGGACCACCACCACTACCGCTACCTTCATAGAAGTTATCGTTGGAGCCGAGCAGCGTACCGTTGCTGTCGAAGACTTCCAGGAAGGAATTGAAACCACCCGTGGTGGTATCGATATCAAAGACCGACGCGCCTCCTGTAGAGGTATAGAACGCATACACGTCGGCGGTACTGTTATTAGTTGCCGTGGTGCTGTTGACGGTCAAGTGGGGAACGGTGGTCGAGTTCGCAATGTCCGGATCGTTGTTGAGCGAGAAGCCTGCCAGCCCTTGTGCTCCCGATGCAAACTGCTGTGGACCAAACACAAAATCGTTTGCTTCGATTTCGGGAACCAGTCCAAACGTGAAGTCGGTTCCTTCGGTGGCGGTCGTGCCGGCGATCAACGAATACTTGACGACCGTCGGAGAACTGGCAGCTTGGGTTTGCAAAATCTTGGCCGTGGAAACTCCACCTGACTCGCTCACTGTCGCCGATGAAAATGCCCCGATGGATACCTTCGCCGTGTCAGGGGTGTCAGCGATGGTGATGGATGCGTTGTTGGTGCCGCCCACCACGATCAATGGATTGGCCGATGACAACGTGATCGTCGCTTCGACGGTTTCGTTGGTCTCGACCAAATTGTCGTCGTTGATGGTTACCGCCACCACCGTGCTTTGGCTACCGGCAGGAATCGTCGCACTGACAGCGGAATTGTAATCGGCGAAGGAAGCGGTTGTTATCGTGTTCCCGGGAAGGGTGTAATTCATGTTCACCACAGCAGCCTTGTCGCTCGGTGACCCAACATACTCCACGGTGAACTCGCCTGGATCGGTCCCGCCAGCATTCTCGGTGGCGGTCGCGTCCGAGGCTACGATTCGAATCGTCGGAGCGGTCTCGTTGTCGATAATCCCAATCTGGGCATCGGCTTTCGACCCAATTGCTTCACTCGAAGAGGTGACGATCGCTACCTTGACCGTCTCGTTGCCGCCGTCGTACAAGTTGTCGTCGATCGCATCGATGTCGATCACGAGGCTGGTGGACCCAGCTGGGATGGTGACGTTTACCGTGGATGGCTTGCCAAACTCATAAATCTTCACGCTCGCAGCGGTCGCCACAAAGTCGGCGTTCTCGGTATTGGCAAAGCCGGCTGACGTGTCGAACGCCAACGTGACCACTTCGTTTCCGACGGTTCCACTTCGCGTCAAGAAGAATTGGCCGTTTTGAACCGGGCCACCTTCCTGCAGATTCGAGTCATTGGTGAAGATATCCACCGCGAGCAGCTTTCGCTCTTCCAATCCCTCGCACAACGCCGTTCGGAAGTAGCTTTGCCGAACCGCATGCGAACGACGCGATGTCGCTTTACCCCACCCCTTGGGCGACAACCCCAAGATCGCCAAAAAGGCCGCCCACAAAGTCTTCGCTTGCCCGGTGGCCCAATGCAGAAGACCCAAAGAGGGTGTCCGGAAGGTGCGCGTCCACCAAGCCACCTTGGCCTGGTATCGCATCACAAAACTCTCCGCAGACTTGCGGACTTGGTTCCTCATCAGGAAGGCCTTCTCGCGAATCCGAGCAGTACGTGCAGCAGATTTGGCGGAATCACGGTGGGAGCGACGAATCATAATAAATCTCTCGAACTAACAGTTGCAGCAACAAGATGAATACGAAAGTCAGCGACGAAGCCGATCCGAAGACCCTTAACACCAATTGAGTTCAGTGGGCTAACTGAGGTCAGCGGGCTAACTGAGTTCAGCAGGCTAATTGAGTTAAGCAGGCTCGAAGGAAGCTGGGCAACTTTCAACGATGTAATCACAAAGAAGGCGGGGTTGGTTTTGGGCGGCGGCAAAGTTGACACGGAAGGAACAATCCTTCCATCCGACACAAGCTTCGTAATCTAGATGGGCATTACATGCCGTCAAGTAATGGGAACGTGCGCGCTCGTCGGTCAAGCTTCCGGATGTCGCAAAATAGCGCGCTAAATCTTCAAAATAGATTGTTCGCTTTCACACAACTTTGTTTTGAGATCGGAAAACAACGCATCATTGCCAAAGCGCAGAACAAGAAGATGCACCGGTAGAACTGTGATATGACCAAGCAATTCGTTGATGCGCAAGCCATCGTGTGTTGCAGGGATTGTCGAGTTCGCAAATTGGATGCAACGTGCCAATCCATTCGTATCGATCGCACGAGAATGCAAAAATGGAGTGCCGGTAGCGTGCCGGAACGCGACCGGCATCCAATCAAAAAAAGGTCTGTTTTGCGGTTGTCACGCTTGCGTTGATTCGCGAATCGTGAATCGAACCGATCCCTTATCGCTCTCCATCTTCACGCTGCGATACAACGTGAGCCGCCCTTGCGCTAGCCGCGGGTTTCTTCATCGTTAACGTATGAACTCCTCCCTAAAACCAAACCATTCCCTGTCAATCCACATCGAGTAGAACGTGTGAGGAACGCACATCGTGCCGGTTTGGATGTTCCGCGAACGAATGCCGCTTCATGCTTGGTTCGCGAACGTCTTGGGTTAGAATGAACCCGGATTTTTGCGAACGAACGAGCGAGAGGACGCCGCTTGATGCCTCACTCAGATATCTCTGCGATAAGACTCGCTCGCTGGTTCCCTCTATGGATTCTTACCCTGCAACGCCTGCGTCCCTATGAATGCTCTCGCCGAACAAATTCAAACGGCTTTGAACCACCATCAAAACGGCTCGATGGGACAAGCCGAATCGCTCTACCGCGAGATTCTTGACCAACAATCGGATTGCGTCGATGCGATCTACCTCCTCGGTGCATTGCTCGTCCAATCCAACCGAGCCTCCGAAGCGATCGCGATACTCCAACAAGGAGTAACGCTCTATCCGAATCACGCTCCCATCCTCGTAAACCTGGGGACGGCATACTCGCGACTGGATAACCTGAGCTCCGCCGAACACCACTACCGTCTCGCTCTCGCTGCCGACCCTCGCTCGTTCGACGGCCTAAAAAATCTTGCTTCCAACCAAATCAAACAAGGGAAACTGGAAGACGCGATCCCGTTGCTAGAACGGGCCCTCCAAGTCGATCCTTCCTCGTTCGACTCCCGATTGTCGCTCGCTCTTACCTTGACCAAAACGGGCAAGAACGATGCGGCGATCCCCCACTACCGCTCCTTGCTGGCCAAGTCCCCCGACCACCGCGCTACCCTCATCGGCTACGGTCAAAGCTTGCTCAAGGAAGAGGTCCCAAGCGAGGAAGGAGTAAAGGTCTGGAAGCGAATTGTCGAACTGCATCCCAGACACGCGGGCATGTTGAACAACTACGCAACCGTTCTTAAGAACACCAAACAATATCCGGCAGCCGAAGCCGCTTGCCGCGAAGCCCTCACGCTTCTCCCTGACTTCTTCTCGGTCTGGTGCAACCTGGCGATCATCTTGGCGGCTCAAAACCGATTCGAAGAGTCTTGCCTCGCGTTCGAACAAACCCTCCAACTGGGCCACCGTCGATCGGAACTCAATCCCACTCTCCCCCCGTACGCTGCGATCTCCGACGAGACTTGGAGCGAATTCGGTACCATCGCCGCTTGCCAACTCGCCGCCTGCCGAAACGTTCTGGGCCATACGCCGCTCGCTTGGGAGGCCATCGAAACAGCCCTGCAAATCAAACCGAAGGACACGGAATCCCTCATGATGAAGGGCTTCCTCCACCTGCAGTCGGGGCAATTCGAACAAGGCTGGCCTCTCTACGAAATCAGGAAGCTCAGCAAACACAAACCACGCTCCTTCCCTCAACCAGAATGGGATGGATCCCCCCTTCACGGCCGCCATCTTTTGATCCACGCCGAGCAAGGACTCGGGGACTCGCTCCAATTCATCCGCTACGCCCAGATCGCTCACGAGATGGGTGGGAAGATCCACTTTCTCTCGCATCGATCTCTTGTTCCCCTCCTGAGCGCCTGCCCCTATCTCGCAAGCGTGATCGCCGACGGGGATCCACTCCCCGAATACGATCTCCATATCCCTCTGATGAGTTTGCCATTCGCCCTTCGCACGACCTGGGACTCGGTCCCCAAAAGCGTCCCTTACCTGACTCCTTCCCCCACCCTCACGGAGCAGTGGAAATCGAAACTGAATCCCTATCCCGGTTTCCGGATCGGGATCGGGTGGCAAGGGAACCCGAACTTCGCGAACGATGAAGTCCGCAGAGTCCCCTTGAAGATGTTTCGATCCCTTGCGTCTCTACCAGGCGTCCGATTGATCTGCCTGCAACAGCGGGAAGGGATGGAACAACTCGCGGACATCGACTTTGAATTGATTCGCTTCGACAACCTCGATGCCAACGCCGGGGCTTTCATGGACACTGCTGCGATCATTCAAAACCTGGATCTGGTCATCTCACCTTGCACCGCGATCCCTCACCTCACCGGTGCCCTGGGACGCCCCATCTGGCTTGCGAAATCCTTTGCCGCGGAATGGCGTTGGATGTTCGACGATCGCGAGGAGAACCCGTGGTATCCGACGATGACGATGTTCCGACAGCCGAAACTTTGGGATTGGGAGTCGGTCTTCGCTCGCATGCGGGAGCGACTTGTTGCAATCCTGGAATCCCATGGACCAAGTGGAAACCCAGCGGCATGAACTCTCTCTCCCCTTCGGAATATGTTGCAGCTCTCTTGACCAAAGGGGTCGCGCTGCAACAGGACGGAAAACTCGCTGCAGCGCAGTCTCTCTATCAGCAAGTGCTCCAGATATCGCCGGAGCAACCCGATGCACTGCACCTCCTGGGACTCATTGAGATGGCCGGCGGCAACTATTCGGCCGCGATTGTATCCATCCAACGGGCCTTGCAAAGCAGCCCCGCCAGCAGTGTCTTTCTCGGCAACCTCGGCGTCGCCCTTCGCCACGCAGGCCGCATCGAGGAAGCGATCGATACCTACCGCCGCGCCCTCCAATTCTCCCCCGATGCGAGCGATACCTGGTTCAATCTGGGCAAGGCCTACCGTTTGCAATCTCGCAATGACGAAGCCGAAGTGGCCTTTCGAAATGCCATTGAATCCTCTCCCACGACAGTCTCTCCCTACCTAAGCCTCCTTCGTCTCCTCTCTGAAGAACGACGACTGGACGAGGCGCTCACGTGGGCCGATCTGGCGATCGAGCGATGCCGTCCGAACGTGGAGTTGCACCTTTCAAAAGGTGCCGTAATGAAGCGACTGGGCCGAATCGATGAAGCGATCGCGCAATACACCAAGGCGATGGAGCTCTGCCCCACCAGCATCGATGCCCTGACGCGCCTTGCATCGACCCATATCGCGCGGCACGAGATCGAAGAAGGAAAACGCTGGCTCGATCGCGCATTCGAGCAGTCGCCCAATCACCATTTGGTCCTCAATGCAATCGGTCTTCTGCAAACGACCCTTGGCAATGCGACGGCCGCCGTTTCCTTTTTGGAACGATCCCTTTCGGAGAATCCATCCTACGCAACGACCTTTTGCAACTACAGCAATGCCCTTCGCAAACTGGGGCGATTATCCGACGCCCTCGATGCCATCCAAAAGGGCAGGGAGCTGGATCCGAAGAATCACGAGACGCTATTGCTCGAAGCCGGATGCTGCTTGAGCGTCGGCGACATCGAAACCGCGATAGAGCGATTTCGATCGGCAATCGAGCTGCGAGGCAGAGTCCGCGATGCCCACGATGGTCTCCTCATGGCCATGCAATACCACCCCGACATCACACCTGAAAAGCTCTTGGAAGAACATGACCTCTGGTGGCAAAGCGTTGCTCCCGAAACCGAACAAGGTGCTGCACCGGACCATTGCGCCTTTGCGAGCGTTGCGCGCAACACAAGTCTTCCTCAACGCGACCGTCCGCTTCGCATTGGATTCACCTCGGCCGATCTCGGCGCCCACCCCGTGGGTTACTTCACCTATCTGCTGTTCAAGCACCTGGATCGCGGCAGCTTCCAGACGTTTGTTTACTCGGATCGTATCGGACGGGATTGGCTTGCGGCGAAGATCGAATCGGAGACGTATCGGTGGTTGGATACAGCGGCGTGGAGCGATGAAGTCCTACGCGATCGGATTCAATCCGATGAGATCGATATCTTGTTCGATTTATCGGGTCACACCGCCCACAACCGGCTTGGTGTTTTCGCATCGCGGGCCGCACCCGTTCAAATCAGTTGGGCAGGCTATGTCGGGACGACTGGATTGCGAACGATGGATTTTCTGTTAGCGGATCGGTTTCATATTCCGCCTGGGTTCGAATCGGTATACACCGAGAAGATACTGCGGATGCCACATGGATATGTCACCTACACACCGCCCGACGAAGCGCCGGAGGTTGGCGAGTTGCCGGCGGTGCGGAATGGGTTTGTAACGTTTGGAGCCATGTGCAATCCGGCCAAGATCAATCGCCGGGTTTTGATGCATTGGGGCGAGATATTGCGAAGGATCCCCAGTGCGAGGTTGTTGCTTTGTTACACGGGGATGCCCGATCGATTGAATCGTCAGCGCATCGAGTCAGCGTTGAGTGAGTTTGGATGTGGCGAGCGGATCGAGTTCGATCAGACCACCGGGGCAGCGTCGTTGATGGAGCGTTACAACCGCGTCGACATTGCGCTCGACACGTTTCCTTATTCGGGTGGGCTCACCACGATCGAAGCCATGTGGATGGGAGTCCCCACGATCACTTGGCCGCATCGCACATTTGCCGGAAGGCATTCCCTAAGCCATCTAGCCAACGTCGGCCTCACCGAGTTCATTGCATCCTCATCGGAGGAGTACATCGAAAAAGCGTGCGCTTGGGCAGGCAATCTAGAAGCCTTGCGAGAACTCCGTCGCACCTTGCGCCATCGCGTCCTGAGCTCCCCCCTCTGCAACGGCGAGCAATTCGCAAAAGACTTCGAAGAGAAGATGCGAGTGGCGAGTAGCGAGTAGCGAGGTGCGAGGGGCGAGGGGCGAGAGCATGGAGCATGGAGCATGGAGCATGGAGGTTTTTTGGCTGAAGGCCATGCACACCATAGCCTAGGGCAACGCCCTAGGTCCAGGCCCCCCAACGATCTGATTGGCTGAAGGCCATAAACAAAACCGTTGCGTGCCAGGGGCGATTGCACAAATTACCGAACCAATGCACATTCCTCGCGTTCCGGGTTTTTTGGCTGAAAGCCATGCACACCATAGCCTAGGGCAACACCCTAGGTTTTGCCCCCCGACGGATCTCATTGGCTGAAAGCCATAAACAAAACCGTGGCGTGTTAGGGGGCATTGCACCAGATGCACCTTCAGCGCGCATGGCCTTCGGCCGAAGAATCGTTGTTGATGCCCTACAGGCAAAAAACCGTCCGCGGGCGCATACCTAGGGCGTTGCCCTAGGCTATGTTGTGCATGGCCGTTGGCCAACCAAGCCAATTATGCACGCCCAACCTAGGGCGTTGCCCTAGGCTATGTTGTCCATGGCCGTTGGCCAAAAAACCCGCCATGCTCCATGCTCCATGCTCCATGCCCCATGCTCCATGCTCCATGCCCCATGCTCCATGCCCCATGCTCCATGCTCCATGCCCCATGCTCCATGCTCCATGCCCCATGCCCCATGCCCCATGCTCCATGCCCCATGCTCCATGCTCCATGCTCCATGCTCCATGCCCCCTGCCCCCTGCCCCATGCCCCATGCCCCATGTTCCCTCGCCACTCGCCACTCGCCACTCTCTTCCTCGCCCCTCCTAAAACTTTCTTGACTTTTCTTTCCTGCGTGCACCGGTGCCCAAGGCGACTCTCGCCACCCTAAACGACCGGGAGGGGCGACCAGCTTGACGCCAAAAGAGGGGCCCCTGGTGTGCTCCCTTGACCCGGCACGCTAAACGCGCCGTAAATTCTTGACCCCTCTCCCCCACGCGACTAACCTGGATCGTATCCGGACGAAGCGCTCCGATCCTGACAATGAGATTGCTCGCGATGTTTACGAGGATTTGATGTCCATGCCCACCTTTGTCGAAGACTCCGTGGATGCGGCCCCACCTTCGACCCGATACGTCCGACTCGACACTGTCGACCGGCACGCTGCCCACACGCTACATCAATATTGCCGAACCAATACCCGCACCAATCGCCTGGCCACCCAGCTGGCGAACCGGTCAAATTTTCAAGCCTTCGCGACCGCCCTTCCCATTCTACTGGCGGATTTCCTGGCCTTAACCCTCTGCTCACTCGCCGCATTTGCTTTGGCCGGAATCGCCTTCGGAGCCTACAATTCTCTGCTCGTTCGGCCCGAATTCTACGCCTTCCTCGCACTAACTGTCCTCCCAATCGGCCATTTGGCGGGTCTCTACCCCGGTTTGGGATTGGGCTCGATTCTGGAGTTCCGGCAGCTGGCCCGGACCCTCTTCGCGACCTTGATCGTCTTTGGTGGGATCGGCTGGTTTGCATTCCCCGGCGCCCGATTGGAATTCTTGATCGGCTGGAGTTTGCTTGCGGCGGTTTGCCTTCCCTTCATGATGACCGTCCGGTTTTTCGCACGGGCGGTGGCCAAGCGGCTGTCGTGGTGGGGCGTCCCGACACTCATCGTCGCCGAGCCGGGCCGAGGGGCCGAGTTGTATCGCCGGATGCAGTGTGAAGTGGAGCAAGGCTTCCGGCCGGTGGGGCTTTTGCTGGACCCCGACGATTACTGGACCGCATCGCAATCCGCGAATGCCCCGTCCGCTCCCCCACCGACCGTCCCGATCTATGACATTCGGCGGATCAATGAAGTGGCCGAGAAGGAGGGGGTGACCTGGGTCATCGTCTCCCCGTGTGCCAACCGGGAGGTCGCGCCGATGCTGGACCATACCCTCGCGGCCATTCCGAACCGGATTTTGCTATCGTCCAACGCGTTGGATTTGAGCATTTGGGATCAGATGTTCTGCGTCGGATCGACCACTGGACTGCGATTCGGGGGTGGGCATCCCGGGACGATGAAGCTGTTGGCCAAGCGATTTGTCGACATCGTCCTGACCAGTGCCGCGTTGGTGGTCGGGGCCCCTGTTTTGGCCGCCCTTTGTTTGATGATCCGGCTCAATTCCCGCGGCCCGATCTTTTATGCCCAGAAGCGGATTGGGTTAGGAGGTCGCGAGTTTAGGGCTTGGAAGTTCCGAACCATGCAGCCCAACGCCGACAAAGTCCTCGATCAGTACTTGGCCACCCATCCCGCGGCTCGGGAGGAGTGGGATCGGACGCACAAGTTGGCCAATGACCCGCGGGTCACATCGATTGGGAAGATTTTGCGGGCCACCAGCATCGACGAGCTCCCGCAGTTGTGGAATGTGTTGAGGGGAGAGATGAGTTTGGTGGGACCAAGGCCCATAGTCGATTCCCCGACTTATGATGCCGCTTATGTGAGGGAGTATCCCGACGAGTTCAATGCGTACAAGTCCGTGAGGCCGGGATTGACCGGATTGTGGCAAGTGAAGTGTCGGAATTCAGGAGTCTACGAGTTACGGATTTATTGGGATATGTACTACATTCGGAACTGGTGCATCTGGTTGGATCTGTATTTGATCCTTCGGACCATAAAAACGGTCCTCATGCGCGAGGGAGCGTAGTAGAACGGAAGGTTCGTAGTTCCTAGTTCGTGGTTCCTGGTGCGAAGAGCATGGAGCATGGAGCGAAGAGCACGGAGCAGGGAGCACGGAGCAGGGAGCAGGGAGCAGGGAGCAGGGAGCAGGGAGCACGGAGCAGGGAGCACGGAGCATGGTGGTAAAGCCCTAGTCCGAATCCTTAGCTTTTGCTTTTGCTTTTGCTCCCCTCGCCCCGCTTCGGGGAGAGGGGCAGGGGGGTGAGGGGTTTGGCCCCTTTGAGGGGTGTGTAAGGGGTTTTGCCCCTTTGAAGGCTGAGCGCCCCAGTGGAAGCCTCGACCTCGAAAGCTCCCAGCGAACCTTAGGCATCCTTGGCCACCTCGTCCCTTGCACCGCCCCAAGCCCTAAAAACTTGCCCCCAAGTTCCAAAACCAAGAACCAAGCACCAAGAACCAACAACGGTTTTCCTGGGTTTTCCCTTCGGTTGCCACCCTCGCGAGTGTCACCCACAGGAACGAAGTGCGCCCGTATCTCATATCCCTTGTGCAGTCTCATACGGGTATTCCCACCCTCGGGGTAAGCAGAATTCGCTCCTTGTCCATGGTTCGTTGTCACTAATGCCGCGCAGGCTTATGCGCGGCAGAGCTACAGCAATTGATGCCGAGACAAGAAAAACAGGTTGCAGTCTATCTTCCATAAGAGCTTACGACCGAATCACGAGCAGATAGATCGAAACTCTCAGTCGAAGCCGGCGAGTCGTGTATTGGAATCCGGATTTGTTAATATCCTTTCATTTGTCGAATGAACCTCAATCGGCTAACCCGAAACTTCTTTTGCGGATAGCATCGATCGTAAAGTCCATAACCTGTTATCCCGGTCCAATAGGTATTGCTGCGGCTGACGTTTTGTTCATAAGTTAGAGCGGGATTTTTCGCTTTACGTAGCACAAGAATAATTGCTCATGATGCGTCCACCAAAACGAACTTCGTTCAAGCATCTCTATTTGATGATAGTTAGTGACGCTCGGGCATATGGACCAGGATTTTTCAAGCGTCCTGGATTTTACGCGGTGCTCGACTATCGCCTGCGAAATGCTCGTCGGCGAGGCCGAGTGACGAGCGTCATACTTTTTCCAATTTGTGCGTTATTGCATATATTCGTTTCGATCTTCTTGGATGTCGAGATTCCGTCTACGACTCGGATTGGTGCCTACTTTTGCTTACCACATCCAACCGGTGTGATCATCGCAGCTAAAGCAAGAATAGCTAGCCGTGTAACAGTTTTCCAACAAGTGACGTTGGGTGAGTGGAATTCCTGTACGCCAAGAATCCGTTCCTTTGTTTCGATTTTTGCCGGAGCGAAGGTTATAGGTGATGTGGTCGTCGGAAAGAGAGCCTTTGTCGGTGCAAATGCAGTAGTTGTAAAAAACGTTCCAAGTTGGTGCACTGCAGTTGGCGTTCCCGCATCCATTCGACCTCGCAATGTACCTTGCTAAGGAAAGTTGAACGACAAATATTGTAACGTGTCACGGTTACACACGAAAGATATCGACATGCTAGTTGGTCTTTACACTTGTTAAAGTGTGTGGGTGTCCTTACCGCAAATGAGATCCGCGCATTTGCAGTGCGGGGCCGCTGAATGATTCCGTAGTGCTATAATAATTGTACCATGGATTAATAACGGGATATGATGGTTTTGGTTGGGATAAATGTTCGGTCGATTTATTTTGGATGAGTAAGCATTTTTTGAAGCATTCAGCGATTTAAGTAATTAATAGCCCGTAAAGCTTTCATTTAATGAATAGATTGTTCAAGGGTTTAATGTCTCGCCATGAAAGTCGTTAGAGATCGTCCAACTCTTGCGAATAGTTTTGATTGATTCGTCCTTATTCTATTAGCCAACAAGCCGTTGGTAGACAATTCGAAGGATTTCGTGGCCGACCGACCTGCAGGAAATTCATTTTCGTTATCTAAACAGTGACGTTTTTAGTACCTATAACACTCCTTGGCTGGCCGATCGTCGTCGCAGCGATGTTCGCTTGTTTTCGACCTTCAATTGCGACGGCCTTTTCGTTCGCATTGGGATGGTGCTTCCTGCCTGTAGCTGGTTATCCGTTGCCGGGAGTGCCTGACTATACCAAAACAATGGCTACTATTGTTGGAGTTTTGATTGGTATAGGTATTTTTCATTTTCGACTTTTTCTCACGTATCGACCAAGCTTATTCGACCTTGCTGTAATAGTACTCTGTGGTTGTCCATTCCTGAGTAGTTTGACCAATGAGCTTGGGCCGTATGATGGATTGTCCGCTGTTGTAAACCATACGTTCGCATGGGGAATACCATATGGGATTGGTAGGGTTGCGTTCCGCTCTTCTCGTGATTTGCAGGATTTGCTTCTCGCGACGATTGTGTGCGGGCTTCTCTACGTTCCATTTTGCCTCTGGGAGGTGAGAATGAGTCCTCAACTACACCAGCAGTTTTACGGTTTTAGTCAGCACATTTTTTTACAATCGATGCGAGGTGGTGGCTTTAGGCCCATGGTCTTTATGAACCATGGCTTGCAGGTGGCTCTTTGGATGGCAGCGTCGTTGATAGCTGCCATTTCTATGTGGTGGATTGCAAATGCCAAGCGAATTGGCTTATTGCCGACTTGGGCGGCGGTTCTAGTCCTGGGGATTACATTTGTGTTGCTCAAGTCGACTGGAGCAGCAATACTTTTGCTCGGAGCGATATTGTTTATTGGGATGGTGAAATTTTATTCGAATCCCCACCATTTTCTTATACCGTTGATTCTTGTGACCACTTTTCTAACGCTCCGGATTTCGGAGGTGATCACGGGGCGATCGTTCGTCGCACTAGCGGAATCTTACGTTGGATCTGAGAGAGCTCAATCGCTTGAATTTCGATTGGATAATGAGGACTTGCTCTTGGCCAAAGCAAAAGAGCAATTGCTTTTCGGCTGGGGTGGTTGGGGGCGAAGCCGGGTCTACGACGACGAAGGTCGCGATGTCACTGTAACGGATGGTTTGTGGATCATTGAATTGGGTACGCACGGCGTTGTTGGCCTTACGGCTTTGTTCGGAGTTTTCCTCGCTGGTTGTCTTGCAGCTGGATCGCTAAACAAAAAGAAGTTTTCTAAACTCGAACCGATGACCGTCGCAGCAATAGTTGCGTTCGTCTCGATCACAGGTATCACTGCTGTCGATTCGATCCCGAATGCCATGGTGGTTCCGATATTCGTTGTTGCTTCGGGAGCTCTGGTTACCGTGGTTTCCAGATTGAGATTGAATCGACCTGCAAGCTCTCCCGCGGAGCAAGAATCGCGGCGAGTTGAACGGAACGGGATTCCGGTTGCTCTCAACCCTGAACCAAGCACCAAGAACGAAGAACCAAGAACCTCTTCTTAACCCAATGTCTCCACCCAGTTCCACGCTCCCTGCTCCTAGCTCCATGCCTTCTGCTCCTATTCACGAGACCGTCATCCGTCCTCGCAAGGGTTGGATTGCGATTGACTGGTCGGAGCTTTGGGATCGACGCGAATTGTTGCAATCGCTGGTTTATCGCGACGTCCAAGTCCGCTACAAACAAACAGTTCTTGGGTTCGCTTGGGCGATCCTGCAGCCTACCTTCTCGATGTTGATCTTCACCTTCATCTTCGGACGGTTTGCGAAGATTCCATCAGAGGGAGCACCTTACGCGTTGTTCGTCTACTGCGGACTCCTTCCATGGACCTTCTTTTCCGCCGCCGTCACCGCCGGGGGGCAGTCGCTGGTCAACCAGCAAGCTCTCCTGACCAAAATCTACCTTCCACGCATGTTTATCCCCGCCGCGCCGATTGGTGGGGCACTCGTCGACCTGGGAATCTCCTTCGGCGTCTTCGCCCTCCTCATGGCCTTCTACATGCAAATGCCTGGCTGGGGAGTCGTGTTGCTACCTGTGCTCCTATTTCTGCTGGTCGCTGCCACACTTGGCATAGGCCTGTTCCTGGCTGCGTTGACGGTTTCCTATCGCGACTTCCGTTACGTCATTCCGTTCATGATGCAAGCCGGCATGTATGTCAGTCCGGTGATTTACTCCGCCAGCATCTTGCCCCCCGAATATCGCTACGTCTTCGCCTTGAATCCTCTTGTAGGAATCATCGACGGCGTCCGCGCCGCGTTCCTCGATCGACCCTTCGACTGGCCCCTCCTTGCCATTTCCGCCGTCTCATCCCTAGGCTTCCTCTTCCTCGGAATGTTCTACTTCCGCAAAACGGAACGACGCTTCGCCGACGTAGCGTAGCCCCGAAGGGGCTGTTCTTGGTTCCTGGTGCTTGGTTCTTGGTTGGTAAGAGCAAGGAACCAAGGCCCACGGGCCCTCGGCTTTCGAACTAAGAACTAAGAACTAAGAACCAAAAAACTGATGGCAATCAGTAACTTCGAAGAGATTGAATCTTGGCAGATGGCGAGGGAGTTAACGAAGAGCGTATATAGAGTTTCGAAGGTTGGTGGGTTTGCGACCGATTACGGGCTTCGCGATCAGATTCGCCGCGCGTCGGGGTCGGTGATGCACAACATTGCGGAGGGGTTTGATTCCGGGAGCAACCCAGAGTTCATTCGGTTTTTGCGATATGCCCAGCGATCATGTACCGAAGTTCAAAGTGAGCTCTACGTCGCAATGGATCAGGCCTACCTAAACGAGCAGCAGTTCCAAGAACTCTACAAGCTCGCTGCTCAAACCCACGCCAAAATCGGCGGCTTTATTAAATACTTAAAGCGTTCTTAGTTCGTGGTTCCTGGTTCTTAGTTCGCGAACCAAAAACGAGCTAGTTCCTAGTTCTTAGTTTACGAACCAACAACTGACTTCGGTTCACCTAACCAAGAACCAAGCACCAAAAACTAAGAACGGTCTTCGTCTTTCCCAACCAAGAACTAAGAACCAAGAACTAAGAACCTCCTTCGTCTTTCCCAACCAAGAACCAAGCACCAAGAACCAAGAACCTCCTTCGTCTTTCCCAACCAAGAACCAAGCACCAAGAACCAAGAACCTCCCCCCCCATGTCTCTTCCCGCTATATCTGTTCGTAATCTTGGCAAGATGTACCGTCTGGCCCATCAGGGGAAGCGGACCGACTCGTTCCGCGAGGCGATCACGTCAACCGTCCTAGCTCCCTTCCGCCGTATCAGTCAGTTGCGAGGCACCGACGAGACCCAAGAAGAGTTTTGGGCCTTGAAAGACGTCTCCTTCGACGTCCAACCGGGCGAAGTTGTCGGCATCATCGGCAGGAACGGGGCTGGAAAAAGCACCTTGCTCAAGATCCTCAGTCGTATCGTCGAGCCGACCGAGGGGGAGATCCGTCTAAGGGGCCGCGTCGCTTCGCTGTTGGAGGTGGGAACAGGCTTTCACCCCGAATTAACGGGCCGAGAGAACATTTATCTCAACGGTTCCATTTTGGGGATGAAGCGGCGAGAGATTGATAAGAAGTTCGACGAGATCGTCGACTTCGCGGAAGTCGAAAAATTCCTCGACACCCCCGTAAAACGTTACTCCTCCGGCATGTACGTCCGCCTAGCCTTCGCGGTAGCAGCGCACTTAGACCCCGAAATCCTCATCGTCGATGAAGTGCTAGCTGTGGGCGACGCCGAGTTTCAGAAGAAGTGTCTTGGAAAGATGAAGGAAGTTGCAACGGGTAGGGGGAGAACCGTGCTATTTGTAAGCCACAATATGGCGGCTGTAAAATCACTTTGTAGCTGCGCACTTAGAATCTCCGCCGGGGCAGTGGGTGACTACGGCAATGTAGATAGCGTCATCGCAACGCATCTAAGGAGCCATAGCGATGAACTTGACAGTTCTTCAGTAGGTTCCTTTGGGCCTTTCTCCTTCTTTTCAGTGCAGAGCTCAAAAGAAAGCAAAGATACGTTCAAGGAACTAGAAACTTCCGTATTCTCCATTCGAGCAGTTTCAAAACAGGATATACCGATTTTAGGAATCGAAATCAAAATACAAACTGTTGGTGGGGAATCCCTAGCTCACTTGGATTCACACCCGGCACACACAAGGATCTCGATGAATGCCTCCGAGGAAAAATCGTTAGTCATTGAACTGAGCGATTTACCTCTGCGCCCTGGCGATTATCTGCTGTCGCTATTCCTGAGAGATGACTCAAAGTTTGTTGGCTGGCATTGTCCGCGGATGTTCAAGTTTGAGGTGCTTCAGAATGAAGACCGTCGCCTTTCGTCCCGTCACAAGAACCCAGATGGTCCAGTCGCGATACGATTTGATATCACAGAATCTGAAATCATTCCCGTCGCCTGAATATCCTAAGGCGATAAAATCATCAACCGCTCTAAATGGAATAAAGGTAGCAAATGCATTCTTTTTCCCCACACCTTTTTATGAAGTTCTTGCGCATAATGCCCGAATTCTATCGCCAATACATAAATAGCCTCGAGTTAAATGTCAAGGAAAACACAAAGTCGCCCAAGAGATTCGACGTAATTAATTATCTACTGGGCCTAACTCCGACGAAACGATACTTAGAGATCGGCGTAAGAAATCCTGATGCTTGCTTTAATAAAATCGAAGCCAAATTAAAGGTTTCTGTTGATCCTGGGGTAGAATCTGAAATCAACCTTGCTCAAATAAAACTAACCAGTGACGATTTTTTTCGCGAGCTAACGGAAGGGAAACTGAACATCGGGGTCGATCAATTCGACGTTATTTTCGTGGACGGCTTACACCTAGCCGACCAAGTGTACAAGGATATTTGCAATTCGCTGAAAATATTAGCCAATCCAGGCTTCCTTGTGTTGCATGACTGCAATCCACCTGACCATTTGTTTGCTCGTGAGCTTTATCGGGAAGCTACGCCTGCGGGTGGGATTTGGAATGGTACTACCTGGAAAGCGTTTCAGCGATTTCGCTGTGAGTTCAACAAGCTCTGTGTGGTTGTAGACAGCGATTGGGGGGTTGGTGTAATTGCGCCTCACGTCGATTGCGAGCCAGCGCTTGATCAATCGATCAACCCTTTTTATGAATTTCAAAACTTAAAGACTCATAGAGAGAATATCCTGAATCTGGTGAGTTTCGAACAATTAAAAAGCAGGTTGGCATAGATTCATCGACTTGTTGATCTTGGATCCATCGCTAGTTCGCAATATAATAAAAACTGAAGTGTTAGGGCTTGGTCTTGCGTTTCTGATAATTGCCGATGATAAGGTGAAGCCTCGTAACCGAATAACCAAATTGTAACACGTAAGCGCCGACAAAATGGAAAATCTGGTTTTGCTATGTGTAATGGCCTGTTTTCAGTGGACCGGGCGCCGCTGAAATGCAAAGCAAAAAGTCATGTCGTGAGATGATTGTGAAAAGCGATCCATGGACGGTTTTGAAACCAAACCTCGACCTGTCATCTTAAGAAATTTGTGTGTATGGGCAGGTCCCTCGTGGTCCTATGTTCTGCTGCCTGCATACCAAAAAAGTTTCAAATGCTTTGACTACGGGGTTGCGAGTTATTGGCGGCACTTGCAATATTGGGCAAGCCAGTTGTGTCGAACGATAACTGCTTGCATCGATTGAATGCAAAGTGAGAGAAACCTGTTCTGTCTGTTTCGTCTATGCGAGTTCTCTATTGCGGAAGGAGCCTTGTCTTGCGAGTATGTTTCGCGCTACATTCTTTGGCTATGGGAGACTGAAACGGATGCAGTCTACTACGTCGATAATAGCTGAGAACGAGCGAGAACAACCACGCCGTGACGATCCTCGCCTTCCGAAGGCTTGAAGAAAGATGTGAAAGTCTTCTAGGCTCTGTTTGAAAACTGGTATTTTCGTACCTTTGCAGATTTGCGATAATCGGTTGATCGCCAATCAAGGAGGACACGATGGCACGTCACAGATTAACCGATTTGCAATGGGGATGCATCGGGAAACTGTTTCCGTCTCCAAAATCAACGGGCAGGCCTCCAACAGATTGCCGGAAGGCGTTTGATGCTATTCGTTGTATTCTGCGCACCGAATCACCCTGGCGTGATCTCCCTGAAGAATTTGGGAAGTGGAGAACCATCTACGGCCTCTACGATAAATGGAACGGCGATGGAACGCTTGACGCTGTTCTGAATAAGCTGCGTTCGGCTCGCATTGACGATGGTGCAATAGAAAATGAATTGTGGTGTGTCGATGGGAGTGTCGTCCGAGCCCATCGATGTGCTTCTGGTGGTGGAAAAAAGGGGTCCCGACGAGCCAACTGATCATGCACTAGGCCGTTCTCGCGGCGGGTATTCAACAAAAGTCCATCTTCTCGTGGATGGTATTGGCAATCCTTTGGCATTCACCATTACGGGAGGCCAAGCTCATGAGACGACGGCACTGCTTGATGTACTCGACAAGGCAGACAAAGATCTTCATGACAGTGAAGGGAACCCTGTTGCTTGGCCACTGAATCTTGCAGGGGATAAAGGCTATCGAGCTGAATGGATCGACAAGACGCTTATCGAACTTGGAATCAATCCGATTATCCCGTCGAAGTCGTATGAAGATCGCGACGCCCGAATGGCCCAGTTCGACGGGGATTGATGTCGGCGTCGGAATATCGTCGAACGTTCAATAGGTTGACTCAAAGAGTGCCGACGAGTCTTTTTTCGATTCGAGAAGATTGTCATCAACTACGCTGGAATGATTAAAATGGCGATGATCGAACGATTCCTACGACTGATGTGCAGTTGACCGTTTTCAAACAGAGCCTAGTTGGTATACTCACTAGACCACCACCTCAGTTTCGGTTTGTATGAACTATACGATCATGTTCAATAGGCTGTGATCAAGAGCTATTCGAATCCGCGAAGATTGCATAGAATCCGTTCGGGTTCGCTGTAGCGATTTCGACCCGAGCAAACGGTAAAGTTGGGCCGAACAGTTTTGTCGTAAACAGTGAACAGCAAGCGATTTCCTTTATTAAATCCCGTTCATCAAAGTACTAAAGAATGTATTTAAGCAAGTATCGGGTTCGAAAGCTCCTTCCGTTTTGGGCAAAGCGCATCTTACGAATTCTACGGCAATCTCTAGGCGACCGCTTTCAGAGTGGTAAGTACTTATTTCGTAAACTATTGCGAAAAGAACCATGGGTATTTGTGGAATTGGATTGCAGACAGCAGCGATTGGGGCATGGAGACGGTTCGTGGATTGTCTGTCCAGACCTGTTATCTCCCGGCTGTGTAGTCTATTCATTTGGATGCGGCGATAATATATCTTTCGATGTTGATTTAATCCAAAGATACAATTCAGTCGTTCATGCTTTTGACCCGACCGTCAGGAGCATTGCTTGGATGAACGGTCAGCAACTACCGATTGGCTTGCATTTTCATGAATTAGGAATTGCGGCATTTGACGGAGAAGTAGAGTTTTCATTACCGAGGGGGCATTATGTCTCATATTCGATGGTGCCCTCCCAAAGCGACTCTACGTGTACCGGAAAAGTTAAAAGGCTTCGAACTATCATGGATGAGTTAGGTCATAGAAGTATCGATCTTTTGAAATTAGATGTTGAGGGTGCCGAATACGCGGTTATTGATGATATTGTTGATGAGGCAAGCAGAATTAGCCAGCTTTTGATAGAGTTTCATCATCGAATGGTATCTGATGCTGGCGCTGCTCAAACACTTTTAGCGATCAAGAAGCTTCGCAGTGCAGGTTTCAAGCTGTTCAGTATCTCGCCGCGGGGTATTGAGTTTTCATTTATAAATTCGAATGGGCTGTAGATTGGCATTTCTATGTCGTTCAGAAATTGGGTTAGAAAATACGTGCGGGAGGGATTAGTTTATGTCGATCGCTCTAGGCAGAGTTCGGTACGACCAAGTATTGTTTTCGCTCCCTCATCGGGCATGGATGGTATGGCGTCGGAATTGAGAGGATTCCGGATTGCATTCGAATTCCGGCGACTGGGGTGGAGGACATTAGTGCTACACCCCCAGCTCGATCTAGCGCAGCGGCAAAGGATAATACGGTCGGAAAAGCCCTCCTTGCTATTCTTCCAGAAATGTCGGCACCCCTTAAACCGGCCATCTCTTTATCCGGGATGTTCGTTCGTATTTGACCTAGACGACGCGGATTTTTTGGATCCGAATCTTACAGACGCGGTGAACGAGTGCATTTCAGATGCAAGGCTAGTGGTTGCGGGGAGCCGCTACATTCGTGATTATTGTCGGCGATTCAACAATAAGGTAGAGGTTGTGTGGACAGGAAGTCCTCTTCCTGGCCAGACAGTAAGCTTCGAACAAGCAACTGAGAGAGGGAAGATTTTGGCCTGGGCTGTTTCAGATGCAGCAGCCTACTCGGGGGAGCGTCAGTTGATAATTAGAATTCTTGAGGCGTTAATCGCGGTTAGGGGCGGGACTGACTTTGAATTCTGGTGCTTTGGCGTGAGAAATACCAATGGTATCTCAGACTTGCTCGCACTGTCGAGACAACGAGGTTTGTTAATAAAAACATTCCCTTTTATGCCATATGGCGACTTTCTTCGTCACCTTAAAAGCGTTGCGGTTGGGCTGTGCCCTTTTGTGCTTGAAAACGAGTTTAGCAACGGAAAGTCATTTGGTAAAAACCTAGGGTACTTGTCCCAGTCCGTTGCATGTGTAGTTTCTAACAATGTTGATCATCCGCGGTTCTTCATTCAAGGAGAGAATGGTTTTCTTGCGAATAGTGTGTCAGAATACGTTGATGCGATTAGTCTGCTTTTTGATGATCCGATGTTGAGAGCAAAGATCGCGCTGAAGGGGTATATGGATTACGTTCAAAGACTTACTACATTGTCATCTGCGCAGATTCTGGATGCGCATATAAGAAAGTACTCCAGTTTTTAAGACCAAAGCCGCAGTGCGAGTGTAATTGAATGCGATTGAAGAATATTTATAGATTGCATCGGGTTACCGAACGCACACCGCTCAAATAGTATTAGGGCGTTGTGTGTTTTCAAAAACTGCGTCTTTGTGAGCTTTAATCGGGTTTTCGATCGCTGCAGGCACGGCGGACTGATGATAAAAATATTTTCTGATGTTAAAGTGGATTTACGACGTAATTGGAATGACTTTCGTGATGCGGCATTTTCGGAATTTGCGCATCGGACGCTACGCTTGTCATAAATGAATTAATTAGATTCGAAAAAGAGAAATGCTCAAAAGATCGCTCTCGATGCTCTTGTCTACTTCCTCGATGGAGCGATGGGGATACGGTTTATTGAGGTACTGGTACTCACGTCCATTCTCTTCTAAGGGTGGACGTCGTATTCTCATCTATTACTCGCGAAATCGCATTTCCTTTTCTCAGATTTATCCATTTATATTCCATGAGGACGCTCTTTGTCGAGAATACGGTTTCCAAATTAGACTTGTCCCATTCGAAAATGCACTTTCTCGCGATTCTGTCCGTTTGCGTGAAGCAGATGTGTTTGTTGTGCAGCCTTGGTTTACAGTAAAACCTGAACTCCTTGAAGGATCACTGGCTAATATTGCTATAGCTTTTCCAACATCGAAGATCTGCTTCCTCGACTCGTATGCCCACAGTGACCTGCGACTTGCTAAGTATGTAGATCCCTACATTCATTACTATTGTAAGAAATCTCTTTTTCGTGATCACGAGGATTATCTCCGCGCTTTTCGGGGAGACACAAACCTCACCGAGTTCTATGGGGACCGTTACGGATTCGAAGCTGTTCCAGTTGATTGGGAGGTCCCAAGGTCGATTCTTGCAAAATTGCGGTTATGGCCGAATTTTTTCACGGCTCCACAATTCATTTCCTCTTTTTCGAGTCGATTCCCTCCCAGTTTAGATGGTCGTATTATTGATGTTCACGCAAGGCTGGGCACTAAAGGTTCTCCTTGGTATCAGATGATGCGAGAAGAAAGCGTGCGTGAATTACAGTTGATGCCAAGCATCACTTCGGTATTCAATCCTGATGCGAGTTGGGGGAAGTACTTACGAGAACTTAAGCAATCGAAGATCTGTTTCAGCCCCTTTGGATATGGTGAACTTTGTTGGCGCGATATTGAAGCCTTTCTTACTGGAGCTGTACTGGTTAAGCCAGACATGAGTCATTTGATAACAGCGCCGGACCTTTTCGTGCCAAATGAGACATATGTTCCAATACGCTGGGATTTTCAAGATCTTACTGGCGTTATACAAAGAGTTCTTGAAGATGACTCGTTTCGGAAATACGTCGCGTCGCAGGCATATGAACGAATCCGGGGTTATATTTCTGCCCGCCGATTCGTCGACGATGTCGAATTCCTGGCTAGCTAATTGCGACTAATCATAGTGGTTCTGATTCGTAGTTGATTTTTTTTATGTTACTGATTGATGTTCCATTAGTGATCGTGATTGTGAATTACAAGACAGCGCCGCTGGTTATCGATTGTTTGGCGTCGATCCATCGGTGCGCTTCAGATAGACAGCGTGTATATGTTGAGTTGGTTGATAATGCTTCGCCCGATAGTTCCTTCGATATTCTTAGTTCATTCTTACGCGAATCAGGCTTTAAACGCTGGGTACATTTTACCAATGGGTCGAATAATGGAGGTTTCTCCTACGGGAATAACTTTGGGATTGCGCTGGCTTCGGAGTCGCAACCAACAGCGAAATATATTTTACTACTAAACCCAGATACTGTAGTTCAATCAGATTCGTGTATTGCATTGACCAATTTCCTTGAAGCAAACCCGAACGTTGCTATCGTCGGGAGTCGTCTTGAAGATCCTGACGGTTCAACACAATACGCAGCTAGAAGATTCCCCTGTATTCTCAACGAACTTGATTACACCGCGCGCTGCGGACCTATCTCGCGGTTGCTAAAGCGATCGTGCATCGTCATGCCAGAATCGGATTCCCCTCATGAATGCGATTGGCTACCGGGTGCTAGTCTCATGATCCGACGCGAGGTCTTCGAAAAAATTGGGCTGCTCGACGAAGGCTTCTTTATGTACTTCGAAGAAGTTGATTTCTGCAAGCGAGCGAAAGATGCGGGTTTCAAGATCGGCTATGTCCCGTCTAGTCGCGTTATCCACCTTGTGGGGCAGGCGTCTGGGGTGACTTCTTCCGGACAACCGATCAAGAAACGACGACCTACCTACTGGTTCGATTCCCGATCGCGCTATTTTCTACGCCATCATGGTAGAAGTGGCCTCCTTGCTGCCAACATGGCTTGGTTACTTGGCCAGTGTATTTACCATACTGTGCGAACCCTTCGTGGGCGACCCAACGAAGATCCGCCCTTTCTCGTCTGGGATTTTATTCGACATATGCTTCGACTGCGTACATGGAAAAGCCCCGGGCCGCCGATCTATCCGGATCTTGCACCTCAACCGTCTACCCCAGCGTCCTCTTTGTCATGATTCCTGTTGAATCGAATGCCGTGTCCGTCAAACCACTTCCAGACGGTATGACTAATCAGAATCCCTTTGGGATTGGCTTCCTTGCTCTCCTCCGGGAGGATCTTCGAAATCACTACGGCAGTATTTGGGAACAAGGATTCTGGGCTATCGCAGTTCACCGTTTCGGAAATTGGCGAATGGACATTCGTCCAAAAATCCTTCGAGCTCCATTCAGTCTGCTCTACAAAATTCTCAACAAGTGCGTTGAATGGAATTGCGGAATAAGCTTGCCCTACACCGTCAAAGTGGGTCGACGTGTTCGTATTTGGCACCACGGTGGGATGATTCTTCATGCTCGCGAAATTGGGGATGATTGCCACATCCGCCAGAACACTACTTTCGGCGTAGCACGTACGGATGAGAATACGGCGCTTCCGACGATTGGCGCTCGTGTCGATATTGGCTGCAACTCCTGCATTCTCGGAGAGATCACGATCGGCGACGATAGTGTCATCGGCGCTGGGGCCGTCGTTCTTAAAAGTGTTCCTCCCAATCATATGGCGATAGGAGTTCCGGCGAGCATTCGTCCTCGGAAAGGGGTTGCACTCTGAAATGACGGTAATCCATGAGCAAGTGGGGGCGGTTGCCATTGGTCGCAATGAAGGGGAACGGCTTAAGATTTGTC
Source organism: Brakhagea slesvicensis (assembly GCF_052161625.1). Classification (GTDB taxonomy): domain Bacteria; phylum Planctomycetota; class Planctomycetia; order Pirellulales; family Pirellulaceae; genus JBKCUI01. The sequence continues at coordinate 5,480,679 of NZ_CP197412.1, read as the reverse complement.
TAAAGAAACTTGTAAAGCAGTTTTCGTCAGTCGTTTACGTAGACTCAGGGTCGTCCGATGGAAGTATCGAATTCGCTCGGGCGATTGGTGTCGTAGTAACGGAATTAGACACAAGCATTCCGTTTAATGCAGCCCGCGCGCGAAATTCAGGATGGCAGACCCTTCTCGATCAAAACCCCAACTTGGAATTCATTCAGTTTGTAGATGGGGACTGCGAATTGGTAGATGGGTGGCTCGAAACTTCATTGGCTGCAATCAACGCTTCGCCCGTAATTGCCATTGTGTGTGGGCGACGTAGGGAGAAATTCCCTAAACAATCCATCTATAATCGCATTATGGATCTTGAGTGGGACACCCCAGTCGGTCGAGCACAGTCATGTGGTGGAGATTCTCTCGTCCGGATCCAAGCTCTCAGTGAAGTTGGTGGGTTTAACGAGACCGTACAAGCGGGAGAGGAGCCGGAGATGTGTATGAGGCTTCGAAAAGCGGGATGGGAAATTTACCGCATTGACGCCGAGATGACCGTCCACGATTCTGCAATGACTCGGTTCTCGCAATGGTGGCGACGTCAGCGACGTAGCGGCTATGGAGCACTTGATGTAAACAAGCGACTGGGAGTGCAAAGCTTTTCTCAAGAGCTAAGGAGCGCGAGAATATGGACATTGGGCTGGATCGGTGCGAGTCTTGGGCTTGCAATCTTGCTTAGTTGGAACTTTGGGATTTTCGGATTCTGGCTTGGAATCTTAACAGGATGCGCTGCATTTGGAGCTCAGATAGTTCGGCTTACTTTACGTCAGCGACGAGTTTGGGATGAGGTCTGGAATTGTGCACAATACGCATGGATTATGATGATAAGCAAGTTCGCGAATATGCATGGACAGATACTTTGGTGGCTCGATCGGTGGCGAGGGCGCCATCTGCGGCAAATTGAGTACAAATCAGACTGAATGCTCGGTCGTAAACCTGACCTTTCTGCATTGCGAATCAACCCAAGCTCACATTGAACATGAAAATTGCGATCGTAGGATGCGGCTATGTTGCCGACTTATATTTGAGCACCTTGAGCCTACATCCAGAATTAGAGCTTATTGGCGTGTTTGATCGTAGTCAAACACGACTTTCACAATTCTGCGCGTACCATGGAGTTGCGTCTTTTGAATCCTTCGGGCAACTCTTGCGTTCGGACGCACAATTGGTTGTGAATCTCACGAATCCTGATTCACATTTCGAGATCACGAAGGCATGTCTCGAAGCTAACAAACATGTTTACAGTGAAAAACCACTTGCAATGCAGTGGCCAGCGGCGCTAGAGTTGGCGGAATTAGCGACAACCAGTGGGTTGATACTTGCCTCCGCACCTTGCAGTGTTCTTGGTGAAGCCGCACAGACACTCTGGAAAGCTGTTCGACAACGATTGCTTGGGGACTGCTATCTCGTGTACGCCGAGATGGATGACGGGCTGGTTCATCGAATGCCATACGATCGATGGAAGTCCAAATCCGGGGCACCTTGGCCCGCCGAAGATGAATTTGGCGTGGGCTGTACACTCGAACACGCTGGATATGTTCTTAGCTGGTTATGCGCTGTTTTCGGCCCAGCACTATCTGTTACTGCATTCGGCAGTGAAAGAATACCGAATAAAATCTCAACGAAGTCATTGAAAAGTGCTCCAGATTTAACTGTTGCCACAATTCGATTCCAGTCGGGGATGGTCGCGAGACTGACATGTAGTATCGTCGCCGAACATGACCATCAGCTCCGCATCTTTTGTGAAAAAGGAGTCATCGGCGTCGACGATACTTGGGATTACCGATCTAGAGTTTGGGTCAGGAAATACTATTCGATTCGTAGAAAAATGTTTCTTAGCCCATGGAGATCTCGCGTGAAACTCGTGGGAGCGGAGAATCGTTTGGTGAGGTACGGAGGATCGTCATATATGGATTTTTGCAGAGGCCCCGCGGAGGTTGCAAATGCAATCACGAACAATCGAAAATGCCGCTTATCAACCGAATTCTCCCTGCATGTGAACGAATTATCATTGAAAATAGCCGGAGCAACCGAGGTGGGCACGACTGCTGTCCTCGAAACTACTTTTGAGCCAATTTCCCCGATGGATTGGGCTGTATGAGATTTCTGGTCACCGGAGGCACAGGATTCCTCGGCCGGCAGGTCGTTGCGTGTGCGCTGGATGCAGGGCATCAAGTTCGCGTCCTCGCTCGTCGAAAGGAGCGACTGGACTACCCAAAATGGCAGGGCGATGTTGAGTGGTTTTATGCGGATCTTAGTATCGACGGGGAGCTTGAAGAAGCCTTTGAGGGAATCGACTGCGTTTTGCATTTAGCTGCCGTACTTTCTGGAACAGAGCAAGAGCAGTTTGACACCGCGGTCGATGGAACCCAACGGCTTCTCAATGCGATGTCCCAATCTGATGCGAAACGAATCGTGGTTGTTTCCAGCTTGTCCGTATACGATTATGATCGCGTTGGTCCCGTTCTGACCGAGAGCTCGCCACTAATTAAAATTGATGACGAACCTTACGGCCGGGATGCCTACGCCCGTTCAAAACGGATGCAAGAACAAGTTGCGAGAGATTTGTCGTCGAAATTCGGTATTCAGCTCTGTATCATACGACCAGGCTTTATCTACGGCTTAGGGAGCAGTGACATTGCTGGCTTAGGATTCAAGGTGGGGCCTGTTTTCTTTAGGGTGTCAGGGCGTAACCGACTTCCACTAACCTATGTGGAGAATGCAGCCGATGCAATTGTCTGCGCGGGCGTATCAGTCAAATCAGATTTGCTTTGTTATAATCTAATTGATAGTTGCGGCGAATGTCCTAAGCGTTACACAGCTGAGTTAATTAAATGGGGCAAGCGTTCAATGCGCGTAGTACCATTACCCTATAGTCTTGGACTTGGGGGGGCTCGAGTCGCAAGTTTTTTGTGTCGGCTTGTTGCGCGGAACGGGATGGCACTTCCGGGAATATTAATACCCACTCGTTTCGCCGCGCGATTTAAGCCGATAAGATTCTCAAACGACTCAATAGTTGAAGGATTGAAGTGGCGTCCGAAGATTTCGTTTGAAGAATCACTCCATCGAACCTTTTTCACCAACAAGTAGCTGTGACCTCGACTGCCACTATCGCGTATCTAACAAGCGAATATGCTCGTGCTGGGGATACCTTCATTCGTCGTGAAGTCGAAGAGTTGCGAAACCTCGGCTTCCGTGTTCATACATTCAGTATTAGACGTAATTCGGCTGAAGTTATTAGCGACGATATTCGCCGTGAGCAGAATACAACGGATTTTGTTCTTGAAAAAAATTTTGTTGTACTGATTGTTTCGTTATTAGCCGAGGCTATTCGTTCTCCATTGCGTGTTTGGAGTGCATACCAACGCGCATGCAGAATACGTCCCAAAGGAATAAAAGGCTGGATCTGGAACATTGCATATTTAATAGAGGGTGCATATCTTGCGAGACGAATCCGTGAATTGCACGTTATGCATCTTCATAACCATATTGCAGAAAATTCAGCAACGGTCTCTATGATTGCTTCGGAACTGTCAGGTATTCCTTTTAGTATGACGGTTCACGGGCCAAGGGAATTCTTTATGGTTTCGGCGGTTGGGCTTTCCGAGAAAGTTGCTCGATCGAAATTCGTCGCATGTATTAGTTCATTTACGCGCAGCCAATGCATGGCATGGAGTGATCCCGGTACGTGGCACAAACTAAAGATTGTAAGGTGTGGCCTTGATGAGCGATTTCGTGAAGGAGCGATAGAACCGATTGTCGACATCGCAAGATTTGTACACGTTGGGCGCTTGTGCCCCGACAAAGGACAGATTTTGCTTGTTGAGGCGGCGGCGAAGCTAGCGAAGATGGGCTTTGAGTTCTCGCTCGAGATCATCGGAGATGGCCCTGATCGCGGAGCCGTCGAGCGTGTGATTCAAGAAAATGGACTCGAGAGCCGTGTGTTTCTCCGAGGGTGGCAGAATAGCGATGAAGTGCGAAAGGCTCTAGTTCGATCTTCAGTCATGGTCCTCCCCAGCTTTGCCGAGGGGCTGCCGGTGGTGATTATGGAGGCGCTTGCGATGGAGCGGCCGGTGATCAGCACTTACATTGCAGGGATCCCCGAATTGGTCGAACCAGACAAAAACGGGTGGCTGGTTCCCGCCGGTGATGTCGACGCACTGGTCGATGCGATGCGCGCGGCGCTGGAGACACCCGTCGAACGGCTCCGCGAAATGGGGAAAGCGGGGAGAGAACGGGTGATCGAAAGGCATAATATCAAAACGGAAGTGGCGAAGCTGGTAGAAAGTATCGAGGGGCGAGTGGCGAGCGGCGAGGGGTAAAGAGAAAGTGGCGAGTAGCGAGTAGCGAGCGGCGAGGGGAAAGAAAAGCAGCGAGTAGCGAGTAGCGAGCGGCGAGGGGGAAGAAAAGCAGCGAGTAGCGAGCGGCGAGGGGAAGAAGTAAGAAGTAGGGAGTAGGGAGGGGGGGTTTGGCCAAGGGCCATGGACAACTTAGCCTAAGGTAACACCCTAGGTTTCCGTCAACACATGCAGGTTTATTGCCTGAAGGGCATGCACAACGGTTCTTTGGCCGAAGGCCATTTGCAGTGATTTTCCGCCAACGTGATGAGTGTGCGTCGGTTGGCGAATTTATTGAACGGGTTCTAGCACGCAATACTTTTGTGAATGGCCTTCAGCCAATGAGATCCGTCGTGGGATGCGAGTCCTAGGGCGATGCCCTAGGCTACGATGTACATGCCCTTCAGGCAAAAGAACGTCAATCTAAGGCCTTAGATTTTAGGCTTTAGACCTAAGGCCTTACTCCCTTCTTCTCTCTCTACTCGCCACTCGCTACTTTTTCTTCTCCTCGCTACTCGCCGCTCGCCACTCGCTACTCTCTATGCTTCTCCTCTCCATACTCGCTTGGGTTCTTGCCGGTGGCTTGGCTTTGCTGCTGACGGTGCTGGGGCTGGAGTGCTGGTTGGCGCTGGTCTCGCGTAGCAAGCCGAATCCAGAAACCAGATCCCTTCCCGTCACGATTTTGATCCCGGCCCATAACGAAGCAAGCGGCATTGCCAAGACTCTTGAGCTGCTGAAACAAGAAGTTGCACCGGGGGATCGCATCCTTGTCGTGGCGGACAATTGCTCCGACGCGACAGCGTCGATCGCGAGGGAACATGGAGCGGAGGTGCTGGAACGAGAACATGCGACGCTGCGCGGCAAAGGCTTCGCGCTGGAGGCTGGGGTTCTCCATCTGGCGAAACATAATCCTCCCGAGCAAGTCGTCATTTTCGATGCGGATTGCGAGTTCACTCCAGGCTCCTTGCCAATTCTCACGGCGACGTGCGATCGAACGAAACGACCGGTGCAAGCTCGCTATTTGATGCGATTGCCGAAGGTACCTGGCCCGGAAGCGTCGGTATCGGCGTTTGCTTTTCTGGTGAAGAATTGGGTGCGTCCCTTGGCACTGCAATCGATGGGGTTGCCGGTGATGCTGAACGGAACAGGGATGGCGTTCCCTTGGGAATTGATCCGCCGTGCACCGCTCGGGTCGAGTGAAATTGTGGAAGATTTGGCGCTGGGGCTGCATTTTGTACTCGATCGAAAGGGACCAGTGTTCTGTCCCAACGCCCATGTTTGGAGCGAACTGCCAAGCGATTCCAAAGCCGCCATACAACAGCGAACGCGTTGGGAACATGGTTACATTGGTTCCTTTTTGAGAGATGTCCCTCACTTGCTTGCGATCGGCGTCTCGCGTGGCAGACCTTCCCTTTGCATGGTCGCTGTCGATCTGGCTATTCCCCCCTTGGCATTGCTCGCTGTTCTCTCGCTTTCGGGATTGGCAATTCTTGCTGCCTTTGGAATACTCGCTGGCACCTGGGGACCATTTGGTTTGCTCTTGGGAGCTGGTATCTTCGTTGGAGTGGGCGTCGCTGCCGCGTGGCTTCGATTCGCACGGGAGCTGATTCCGGCCAACGTAATTCTTTCCATACCCGGCTACGTCCTTCGCAAGCTGAATATCTATCAACGTTTTGTCACAAAGCGTGAAAAGAATTGGGTACGAACAGAGCGTGATTGAACCTGCCTCAGCTTCGTCATACGAACAAAGTTTAGTTGATTAGCATTCACTTCGTTTTATGTGCACTGAAGAGTAGTTTGTAAATTTAATTTATTACGACCTTACACCTCCCGTCCTACTATGTTGGAGGTGTAAGTTCTTAGGCGAGTAACGCCAATCGTTCGAATCTTAGCCCAATTATGCTGACGCAAGATGTTTCAATCCGTTTACTCGGCTATCTTTACCAATACGATTGAAGCCGAGGATTTATCAATACCTGAAAGTCGCTTCCAAACGTCATCGTTGACCGACGGAGAACACGAAAATGGACGCCACATTTGAAGGCAATCCGTTGACAACTACCCAAAAGTGCGACGAATTGGCAGACCAGACACCTCCATATACTGTACCACGAACATACCAGCGCAACTTTCGAACCCGTTGAATCCATGAGAGTCCTTTTAGTCGCAGAACAATGCAATCCATCCCAAACCTCCGTTCCGTTGCAGATTGCAAATTATTGCCGAGCAATTGCCGCGGAAGTCGATGAGCCAGTCGTCGTTACCGCCGTTAGAAATAAGCAAGCCATTGATCAAATAGGATTAGGTAGGGCCCAAGTTGTTTATATTGATAATGAAACACTATCCGCGCTGACGTGGAAAGTGTCGTCTCTTACTCGAGCAGGCCATGACCTCTCGGCTGCACTTAGTGTTCCATTGCATCGAAATTTTGAGAAAAGGGTCTTGAATGAAGTCCTTTGCAAGACAGCTACACCTTTTGACATCGTGCACCGCATTTCGCCAGCGAGTTCAGCAGTTCCATCATGGCTCGCCTCACGTTGTCCGGTACCGTTTGTGATCGGACCTATAAACGGCGGTCTACCCTACCCGCCTCGATTTAAAGGTATGCAATTTAGAGAGGGAGAAATACTTCGGTTTGCGCGTGGGTTGGTGAAAATGATTCCTGGATATGCAGCAAGTTTTCGTTCTGCGAGTGCTGTTATTGCGAGCTTCCCTCACACCGCATGTCGTATACCACTTCGAGATACGAAGAAGATCATCGAAATGCCTGACGTCGGAGCCGATGCTTCACTGTTCTACCCAAGTACAAGAAATTCGACATCAGAGAAATGCCGATTTATCTTCGTCGGTAGGCTCGTTCCATTTAAATGCCCCCTAGTCTTGGTGGAAGCATTTGCGAAAAGTAAGCTTCTAAGACGACACGAGCTGGTCATTATCGGAGATGGTCCCGAGGGTCCGAAAATCGATGCGACGATTCGTGAAAACGCATTGCAACCCTGCGTGAAAAGACTAGGGAAGTTACCTCAACCCGAAGTAGCGAAGCGACTACGCGACGCGGATGTCTTTGCGTTTCCCTCTGTTCGCGACTCGGGGGGCGCCGTAACACCCGAAGCAATGATGAGTGGACTCCCCTGCATCGCAATTGACTATGGGCCTCCCAAATCATTGCTATGCAAGGATAGTGGAATACTGGTTCCACTTGGATCTTGGGATGACCACGTTCAGGGGTTCCAGGAAGCTATGGAACGGATGGTGAAAGACACCGGACTGCGCCACAAAATGGGGGAAGCGGCTTACAGGCGAGCGTCAGCACTTTTTAGTTGGGGATTCAAAGCGAAGCGCATACGGGAAGTGTATGAATGGGTGCTTGGGAATCGCGTGGAGAAGCCCGATTTCTATTCTTCAGAATCCCCGCAGTAGGTTCGCGCTGCTTTTTATTTCTAGTCTGTAGAATAATTCCGAACTGAATGCAATTGAGCACGTGTGGAAGGAATGGAAAAATCACATGCTTCCACCATCCGCTCAAGAATCGTTTTAGAAGGATGCAGTCGAACACGAATTCGAAACAATATTGCAACGTTGATGGAAGTCATTCTAAATATACTCCGGGTATAAAGAACTATGGAATATCATAAGCTCACTGCTTAAGTCGCTCGCAGAAATGACGGCCTACCCGATTAGTGGTGTACCAACTTCTTCAGTCTTGCGGGGATTCACGCAGAGCGTTGAGGTTTACATCGCATTTCTTCATGGGAAAGGTGGCGGCAGTGGGGAATGGAACCATTGCGCTGAGGTTAGGGCGGATGTCGAGATGATTGGTAGGAAGGACAATCCTGTCGTACTTGACGTTGGTGCGAAGGTCGGTATCTGGGCGAAAGAACTCAAACGTCGCTTAACCATAAGTACTGTATACTGATTTGAACCGAACCTAGCTTGCAAAAAGCAAATTGATGCGTTGGAGCTTGACTCGGTTGAGGTCATCCAGTCCGCAGTTGGACGAGAAAGTGGATCCATTGACTTCTTTATATCAGACCAGGCTAATAACGTATCGTCAATTCACGAGCGTCGAGACTCGAGCTGGAAAGACCTAGCATATCGTAAAGAGAATGTCTCGATAACCTCGATTGACACATTCGTCAAAGAGCGAGGAATCCCATTTGTGGATTTCATTAAGATGGACATAGAAGGGCACGAGCTTGAGGCTCTGCAAGGTGCAGTGAATACTATAAAAGAAAAAAGGATTGGAGCCCTTTCCTTCGAATTTGGGTCAAGCAATATCAATTCAAGGACGTATTTTCGAGACTTCTGGGATTACTTTCAAAGTTATCCTTGCGATTTTTTTCGAATTTCCCCGGGCAGGCTTATACCAATAAAACATTATTATGAAGACCTCGAATATTTTCGTGGTCCTTCAAACTATGTGGTGAAGTTCAAGAAATAGATTATGTTTTATGGGATTCGCATCAGCATTAAATCGGAAAAATGATCCGAAAAGGTCACGACTTTTGGATTTTTGCAGCTTTGATACTTTCCATCGGGCTATGGCTTTTTATACCGCCATGCTCCATTTCGATAAGGTCGTTTTCCCTTCGGAGTATCGATTTCGTTCGCTGGCTACCGTTGGTGGTTTTGCTGATCGCTTACCCTCGGGCTCTTTTAGTTTGGCACTGGCTCGATTTTCCAATAGTCTTGTATTGCATCTGTCCCTTTCTTGCTGGCGTCCTAAATCAAGGTGGGTGGTTGACGTCCGTATGGGAGTCCGCAATGGAATTCTCTTACTGGTGGATCCCCTACGCCGTTGGTCGATTTTACCTGGCCACCGAAAATAGACGAAATGGGCTCGCGTGGTGTGTCCTCGCTGGAGCAATTCTCTACCTCCCACCAACGGTATTTGAAATCATTCGAGGCCCGACGCTTGCTAAATGGGTAACAGGACAAGAGTACGCAGGCATGCTTAGCGGTGCCGACCGTGGCGTAACTTTCAGACCATCGGTGTTCCTTTCGTCAGGATTCGTCCTCACGATGTTCTATGTTTGGGCTGTACTGATCGCTCTACACTATTCCTCACGGAGCTTTTGGCATTGGTTTAGTCCATCACGCGAGGGGGATTCTTTCAATTCCCAGTCGAATATCGGGGTGTGGAATGGCGTACTTTCCGCAATCTATGTAGCGGTCGTAGTTGTCTGTAAATCGTTTGGCAGCATCGTTCTTATGGGAGTCGGAACCTGTGTGCTGATTTCGGCTCGAAGCCGAGTAGCCGGCGTTGCGCTGGCCACGCTTTGCCTTCTCCCGATCTGCTACATCGGTCTACGTACCTCCGGCATCGCAACCACTGACCGAATCGATACTGTCGTGTCCCGAGTGTTACCAAAGGATAGGGCTGCCTCGCTGAAATATCGGCTCAAAGCCGAAGACATTGTGTTTGAGAGCATGCAGAATAAAGTTTGGTGGGGATACGGTGATTGGGGACGTTGGAGCGTAGGTCGAAAGTCTATGATTCTAGACGGATTCTGGCTCTTTGCCTGGACACGAACGGGCATGGTCAGCGTCACAGCCTGGCTTGCAATGGTCGGTTTACCCATCTTGATAGTGGCAGTTTTTGCAATCCGATCCGGTTGGGAAGTGACCCAAGACGTAGGATTTCCGTGCGCGCTGTTCCTGGCTTTGTCACTCATCGACAGTATGTTCAATTACTTTGGGGAGGCTCCTGTCATGGTGTGCGTTGGGCTTGTAACTGCCTGGTCAATTGAATTGATGAGCAATCGAAGGGATGCATTGAGTATATAGAGAACGCAGAGCGGTTTAATGTATGCAAGCTTATCGGCTTCGTTTGCAAGTCGGGCGTAGAGGGCGTGTTTGAACGAGCTTTGGTACTTGCTGTATTGATAGAACCATCGGTATGAGATATCTCTGTCGGAACTAAAATTTGTTCGCCTTCATGAGAATACTGCCCCCTTTGAATAGGCCAGCACCGCTGTTTTTTGGTCTATATTTGTTGGGGACCTTGCTGCTGCCCGTCGGAACGTTTGATCGCTATCGTGGTCGCTCCGACGACTGGGTTTACGTATTAGGGACAGGTCTTTCATTTGAAACGCCTTGGAATCGTGGTGTGATTCTGGGCTTAAGTGCCATAATCGCTTCTCTCTTCGTTGGTGCGATTCGAATAGGGAACCGATCGCAGCCGACTACGCTTGAAAACAATAGACCGGCGACCCAATGCGTACTCTGTTTGTGGGATTTGTGTATTGTCGGTTGGATTGCGGTCCCTACCGTTGCAGGGCTCTTTAATCCTTCGCCGATTGCGGATGATCTTTGGCAAGCCGTCTACCTCGCGATTGTATGGGGCGGACCTTATCTGGCAGCGCGCGTGACCGTTCGGTCACTTGAAGATGCGAAAAACTGCCTGTGGTTGATAGTTTTTGTCGGTTTGTTATCGGCATTACCAGCGGTCATTGAGTTAGGTTTCGGCCGATTCGTATATGCCTCGCTCTATGGATATCATCCCAACGAATCCATCGGAGAATTTAAGTTCTTTGGTACACGTCCGCTCCTTTGCTTCGAAGATCCTAACCAGATTGCCATGTGGTGGTTCACCGTTGCAATGGCCGCAAGTCTTGTTGTCCCGACATGGTGGCTGAACACTCGCGAGGTAAGATTGAAATGGGCCGCAGTCAGCTTGCCGTTCCTATTTCAAGGCGTCGGTGCAAGTCTGTTGACTATTGTAGGTGTTCTCGCTTCTTTGATGCGGCGCACGGGACACTGGAGAACTGTTTTGATCACGCTTGCACTGACAACGTCGTTAGCGTTTGTGGCACGAGGACCATTGCTACGACTTGGGCGAGATTTGGCCCAGAAGGCCGGAATCGAGGAGCCAATGAAGTCGCTACTGCGCGACAATTCTATTGGTTCGCTAGCATGGCGGGTTGTTCGTGAGGAGGAAGGGAGTAGAACACTTGAATCCAATCTTCTTTTCGGTCACGGGACCGTGCTCTTCTGGCAGGGAGATGTTGGCAAATACAGGCCATGGGGCTTCATTTCGCTGGTGAACGGGGCCTATGGTTTCTTTGGCGCTGCAGTGGTGATGTTGTGGTTTTTAATACCACCGGCGGCCTACTGGATCAGCCGGAAGTCGAGAACTGTCTCATCGGCGAGGTATCGAATAGGCTACGGTCTTGCCGTTATGTGGGGACTTCATGGGGTGGACGCAGTTGTTAATCCTGCATTTTTTCTTCCCACAGTATTTTTGTTTGGCCTAATCCCTTCGTTGCATTCGGAATGATTCTGCTGAACGGAATTGTAATTACATTTTCGGTTCAGAAAATATCTTATCGGGATCGAGTTAGCTGGTGCAGTCTAAAGCGGATGATCAAGATCTATTTGATGGGGCGCGAATTTTGTGATTGGTAGCCCCGAGAATTTGACTTGCATCCTTTCGAGGTGCAAACTCCTCAGATCGCCGTCAATAACTTTTATGAATGAAATACAGATCTCCAATCATCTGTCCGATACAAGCGTTCCACAAGCTAGATCATGGCCCCGTTGCAGGATGCTCAATGTTTGGATTGACGACTTGAGGATGCCGGAGCTGCTGGAGAAGTTGGACAAAGGGATCGTTTGGACGCTCAACCCAGATCACTTGTACCATCTCCAACGGAAAGTCGACTTTTTCAATGCCTACCAACAAGCGGACTTTATCACCTCCGATAGCAAGTATGTCTATTGGTCTACGCACTGGCTGGGACGTCCTATCCAAGAAAAAGTCTCTGGTTCCGATTTGGTTCCCGCCTTTTGTCATTTCCATCGCGATAACCCCGACATAAAGGTCTTCTTGCTCGGGGCCAAACCCGGAGTTGCCGCCATCGCACAACAAAAGATCAACGAACGGGAAGGACGAGATATCGTCGTAGGCTCGCTCGGACCCTCCATGCAATTTGTGAACAACCCGGATGAAACGGAAGATGCGATAAAGCAAATCAATGATTCCGGGGCTACCGTGCTGATCGTCGGACTTGGGGCCCCGAAACAAGAGATCTGGATCACTCGAAACAAACACCGGATGCCTAACGTGCGTATCTACATGGGCGTCGGCGCTGTGATCGACTACGAGGCGAACGTGGTGAAACGGGCCCCCAAATGGATGACCCGAAATGGACTGGAATGGGTCTACCGCATCACCACCGAACCCCGTCGCTATTGGCGTCGCTACCTCCGCGATATGGAGTTCTTTTGGCTTGTTCTCAAGGATCGGTTCGGGGCTTATCGGCCACCGAAATGGTAGGGGGGAAATCCCTAGTTCTTGGTTCTTGGTTCTTGGTTCGCATGGAGCATGGAGCAGGGAGCATGGAGCATGGAGCAGGGACGGGGTTTGGAGTAGTTTGTGTTGTCGTTTAGAGGGGTTGCCTGGATGTTCATCTGTTTAAGGATCGGAGCTTGGAATTGATCAAAACCGCTATGGTCGGACTGGGGAAGATGGGGCTTTCGCATTTGGCGATTCTCCGCACCCATCCGCTTGCGAATATCGTCGCAGGCTGCGATGCCACGACCTACCTGACCGACGGGCTGTCGAAGCACGCGAATCTGAAATGCTATAACGATTACGACCGGCTTCTCGACTCCGAAGATCTAGATGCGATCGTCATCGCGACTCCGTCGAAGTCCCACGCTTCAATGGTGGAAAAGGCACTTCAACGTGGGCTCCACGTCTTCTGCGAAAAGCCATTCGTGCTCCAAGTTGAAGATGGCCAGCGGCTCGTTGAGCTTGCTGAACAAAAACAGCGAGTTACCCAAGTTGGCTACCACTATCGATTCGTGGGGGCGTTTCAAGAGGCCGCACGCGTCGTCAAGTCAGGAGCGCTCGGACGGATTCACCACATTAGAGCCGAGGCGTATGGGCCTGTAGTTCTTCGCCCAAAAGGGGGGACTTGGCGATCTTCGAAAACCGAAGGGGGGGGGGCACTATACGATTACGCCTGCCACGCCGTGGATCTAATTCATTTCGTTCATCAGGCCCCGGAGGCTGTCAGCGGCGTAGTGCGACAACCGGTGTTCTCCCGCGACGTCGATGACGAGGTCTACAGCACGCTCCATTTCAGCGATGGGGCAAGCGGTCAGTTGAGCGTGAATTGGAGCGACGAGAGCTATCGCAAAATGGCGACGAAGGTCTCCATCTGGGGTACCAACGGACGGATCGTCGCGGATCGACAAGAGTGTCAGGTTTACATGCGATCGCCTGCGCCAGAACTCCCCGATTACCAGCAAGGGTGGACGGTTAAATACACGACGGAGCTGACAAAGGAAGTTTGGTTCTATTTACGAGGCGAAGAGTACTCCGCCCAAATCGATCACTTCTTCTGCAATATTCGCGATGTTCGAATGGATGGCGAAAATAGTTTCCGCTCCGCCCTCGAAGCAGACAGGGTTGTGGCGATGCTATTGGACAGCGATAGAGCCAACGACTCGAGACGAGCAGCCATGGCGACAGAAGTCCCCCAAACCAAGAAAGGAGCCTGGTCACGATGGCTCTCTCGCTAAGTACACCCTCGAATGGCCAGCAGGTCATGGATCGCATTCTGTTCGGCGACAATCAGTTCTTCGGCGTGAATCATATGTCGGAGGAGAAGGCGCGCGCACAATCCATTCGTTTCCAGGATTTAAGCGCCATCATCGACGTGCTCGATATCGCATATCATCAAGGAATTCGAACTTTCATGTGCACCACGCATGATCGAGTTGGAGAGATCTGCGATCATTTTCGAGCCCACGCCGCGAAATACGAGAACTACCACTTCTATCCGTGCATGCCCTACGCGCACAAATACGCGAATGCGGTGACCGAACATGGGATGCTCGAGGCACTCAAAAAATTCTTGCCGACGGATGGAAAACTGCAAGCGTTATTCAAGGGTGGGATGGCCGTCGCGAACAAGGATGTGGAAGCGATCATGCAGCTGTTGGTCGACGCCGAGATGAAGATGTTTCATGGGCTTTCTACGCCCGTTATCTTTTTGCAGAACGTTGTCACCGACTTGCTTCTGGGGCTCGGTGTCCACTCTGCTTTTCGAATGTTTCACGATTACATTCGAAGTCGATACGGAGCGGAACCCGGGTTCATTACCATGAACTTGCCGAAATTGCTCGACGTGCTTGATGAGCAAGGAATCGAGAACCCGATCGTATGTGCGAACATTAATAAAATTGGTTTTCGTATGTGCGGTGGGGTTGAGCTCTATGAAAAGGCGATTGCAGAGCGTCAATTTCGACCGATTGCGATGTCGGTATTGGCATCGGGGGCGATCCCCTCGCGCGAGGCGATTGAGTATGTCTGCAACCAACCGAAAATCGAATCCATCGTTTTCGGAGCATCCAGTGCCGGTAATATTCGGCAAACCAGGGATCTTATTATGGAGTTGAGTAGAGGGGCTTAGAGCATGGAGCGAGAGGCATGGAGCATGGGGCATGGGGCATGGGGCATGGGGCATGGCGGGTTTTTGGCCAAAGGCCATACACAACGTAGCTTAGGGCAACGCCCTAGGTTTGCGCCCCCACATGGGTTTTTGGCCAAAGGCCATGGACAACGATTCTTGGGCCGAAGGCCATGCGCGCTGAAGGTGCTTCTGGTGCAATGGCCCCTAACATACAACGGTTTTGTTTATGGCTTTCAGCCAATCAGATCCGTCGGGGGGCCGGGACCTAGGGCGATGCCCTAGGCTATGGTGTGCATGGCCTTCAGCCAAAAAACCCTGAACGCCGTGAGCGTTCCTTGGTTAGATAATGGGTGCAATGGACCCTAACACGCAACGGTTTTGTGTATGGCTTTCAGCCAATCAGATCGTCGGGGGGCGAGACCTAGGGCGTTACCCTAGGCTATGTTGTGCATGGCCGTTGGCCAAAAAACCCTGAACGCCGTGAGCGTTCCTTGGTTAGATAATGGGTGCAATGGACCCTAACACGCAACGGTTTTGTGTATGGCTTTCAGCCAATCAGATCGTCGGGGGGCGAGACCTAGGGCGTTACCCTAGGCTATGTTGTGCATGGCCGTTGGCCAAAAAACCCTGAACGTCGTGAGCGTTCCTTGGTTAGATAATGGGTGCAATGGCCCTTAACAAGCCACGGTTTTGTTTATGGCTTTCAGCCAATCAGATCCGTCGGGGGGCCGGGACCTAGGGCGATGCCCTAGGCTATGGTGTGCATGGCCTTCAGCCAAAAAACCCTGAACGCCGTGAGCGTTCCTTGGTTAGATAATGGGTGCAATGGCCCTTAACAAGCCACGGTTTTGTTTATGGCTTTCAGCCAATCAGATCGTCGGGGGGCGAGACCTAGGGCGTTACCCTAGGCTATGTTGTGCATGGCCGTTGGCCAAAAAACCCTGAATGTCGTGAGCGTTCCTTGGTTAGATAATGGGTGCAATGGCCCTTAACAAGCCACGGTTTTGTTTATGGCTTTCAGCCAATCAGATCCGTCGGGGGGCCGGGACCTAGGGTGTTACCCTAGGCTATGGTGTGCATGGCCTTCAGCCAATAAACCTCTATGCTCCATGCTCCTCGCTCCTCGCTCCTCGCTCCATGCTCCATGCTCCTCGCTACTCGCCACTCGCCACTCGCTACTTTCTTCTCCTCATCCTCTTCAACGCGTGATTGAGGAGGCTGGCGACTTTGGGGACGGTGGTCTCCATCTCGACTGCTATCTCTCGCAGCGGCAGCTGCTGCCAATAGCGAAGCTGTATTACCCGCCTCTCTCGCTCGGGTAATCGCTGCATCACTTGCAGCATTTCTACAACCGACTCCTTCTTGCGATACGTCTCGCTCGGGGTCGGCATGGGACTGGCAAGGAACTCGATCGCTTGACGCGATCCGGTCCCCACTCCTTGCACCTCTTCTTGCTCACGCCGATGGTCCCGGCACCGCGCTCGCAAATCCCGTATCGAACGGAGGATCGTTCGTACCAGGATCCGTCGCAACCACCCACGCCGCTCCAGCTCCGTATTGCCCCGAAACTGCTTGCGCGACGCATACGCCAATAGCAAGGATTGCTGCACGACATCCGAGGGATCGATCCGGCGATGGTAACGTGACGATAAGCTCGCAACCGCGATGTGCTTCAAATAACGTCGATAGGCACTGAGCCGCTCGGCGGACTGGCCCTCAAAAGGAGCGTCAGGGGCAATCATGATGGGGCGGTTCCTGTCCTGGAAGGTCTGGTGGTGCGTGCACGATCCCGCGAAAAATCTTTCTCAAGCTTACTGATTTTTTGAAAATTCTGCGCGCATCGGTCGCGCACTTTGGCTCTAGGTCCATGTCGCAGTCGTTCTGTACTCACTCGCACAAGGATCTAGAACTATGCCGTTCCTTCGTTTTTCGCTGGCATTCGTCCTCTTAACCAGCGCTGGACTCGCCAGCCTCGGTCGTTCCCAAGAAATGGTTGTCTTCGGTGACAGCCTATCGGATACCGGGAACTTTTCTCTCGCATCCGGAGGGACGTTCCCCCCATCCCCCCTTTACTTCCAAGGCCGCTTCTCCAACGGGCCTATCTGGACCGAACGCTTCGCCCCGTCGATCGGCATGCCGTCGCCGGTCGCGTCCCTCGCGGGTGGAAAGAACTTCGCGTTCAACGGTAGCCGAGCACTCGGGCCCTCCCCTTATGGAACGCCCGATCTGCCCACTCAAGTCGGAATGCATCTGCTTCAGCAAAACGGAGCCTTGAACTCAAAAGACCTTTTCGTCCTTTGGATCGGCTCCAACGATATCTACTTCGGTGCTGCGGCCGGGGAACCCTACGCGGTGGAAAATGCCCTTTGGAGTATCGATCAATCGATCCGCAGTCTGCATCAAGCGGGTGCTCGGAAGTTCCTGGTGCTGAATCTGCCTCCCCTGGGGGATACCCCTTACTTCGAGGGAACAGGTGAGATTGCGGATCAACTCGATTGGGCTGCGTTTCAATTCGATATCGGTCTCTTCTTCTCGCTTTGGTTTGCCGAGTCGGAACTGACGAATGTGGAGATCGCCCATGTGGATGTGTTTACCCTGTTTCAGACCGTCAAGCGGAACCCTCGCCGCTTTCAAATCAACAATACGGAAATCGCTTGCACCATCTTCGATCCAAACTCCGGGTTATCGATCGGCTTTGCCCCACGTCCCGGTACCGATCCGGCACGCAGTCTCTTTTGGGATGGGGTTCATCCCACCTCGAGAGCCCATGAAGTGATCGCATTGCGGGCCATGCAAATCGCTAGAATGCAGTTGAGTCCTCTGCTTCCATAGGGACCGTCGATGGCTTGTCTGATCGTATTGGGGAAAAGATCTTGAAACCAAACTGCATTCGGTCGGAACTGCTTCGCGATTATCTGCATGGGGATACCTCCAATCTCGATACTGTCGAGATCGGCAATCACTTGCGAAGTTGCGAAGAATGTCGTCAACGCTTGGAAGCGATCTCGGAGGAAAGCCAATTGCGGCTTTCGACCCTGCTTCGCAAAGAGCAAGGGTTAGGGGCCATCCACAACTATCGACTGCTCGAAATGATCGGTCAGGGGGGGATGGGGACCGTCTACCGCGCGTTGCACATGCAGCTGAATCGGTTGGTCGCGATCAAGGTCATCAATGCGGACCGATTGGAATCGCCGCAGGCAAAGTCCCGTTTCACGAAAGAGATGCAGATGCTGGCTCAGCTCGAGCATCCGCAGATCGTCAGGGCATCGGATGCAGGGGAGCACGAGGGGAAGCCTTACTTTGTGATGGAGTATGTGCATGGCATGGATCTGGGGCAGCTTTTGCAACGCATCGGACCGCTTCCCTACCCGGAAGCTTGCGAGCTGATTCGGCAGGCGGCATCGGCATTGCAATTTGCCCACGATCGAAAGATCCTGCATCGGGACGTCAAGCCCTCCAACATCATGCTCTCGTCCGATGGCCGGCTCAAATTATTGGATCTTGGTTTGGCGCAGATTGTCGGCAGCGAACGGGAGGGAGTCTCCGATTCGGAATATGCCGTCGGGACGCTTGCTTATATGGCCCCTGAAGTCGTCGTGCGAGGCACCAACGCATCGAGCCGCAGCGATGTCTTTAGCCTCGGCGTCACCCTGTTCCATCTTTTGACCGGAATCAAACCCTACGAACAAATCGCTGCACCGACCCCGGTTTTGGATATTTCACTTGTTCGGCCCGACTTGCCACCGGAGCTTGCTGTTCTCGTCCACCAAATGATCGCTCCCATTCCGGAGGATCGTCCTGCGACCATGTTATTGGTGGAACAGATGATTGCACCGTTTGCATCGAATGCGTCGCTGCGGACATTGATTGGGGAGTACTATCGCTGGCAAAGTCGGGGGGCCTATGGAGTTCCTTCCCATTCGTCGTATGTGTTGCCACCTCCGGTGCAAACCCCTCCTAACGACAAACGTCCGATGAGTCATGCGAGACAGACCAAGGCTCGAATGCCGGTCGTTGGCATTGCGGCCGCTTCTTTGCTGGGGATTGGTACCCTCGCCGCCCTTCCATGGGCCTTTCCCTCGATTGTGTCGACGGGGAACAAGGCCGAGGTCGCGCAGGGGGGTGAAGAGCGCACGACGAGCAAAATTGGAATCGGCGAGGATCCAGAGGATTCGGTGGATACTCGCTCAGGGGAGGGGAGATTGGAAAGGATCGAGTCGAACGATCCCTCCCCCCCGATCGAATCGATTCCAGTCAAGGTGGCGATGTTGAACGTCGTGCCTCGGGGTGATTTCGTCTCGTCGCTGCTTCAGGAGGGCCGCATCTATTTGGTCAGTGAACCGAGTGGGGTTCGCTATCTCCTGACGTCGGGCAAGATGGAGTTGCCTCCTGGGAAATTCCAACTGCAGTATGATTCACCCGTTGCGATCCAAGAGAACGGGCAATCGGTGACGCTGGAATCGGTCAGCGGCAACCATTTGAACCTGAGCGCTTCGTTGAAAGGTCCCGGTTTCCAATTCGCAACGATTCCCAATCAACCGGGCGCGTTTGCCACCTATTACGGTTCGATGTGGCGCGAGGGGTGGGCTGATACCAATCCGACGAAGTACGAGCTCTCCATCGAAGTCCTTTCGCAAGCCCTCCCGTCCTACAAGCCCGGCAGTTGGATGTGGCTGCAGGTGAGTGGAAAGAATTTGGACGACCCAAAGGGATACTCCGAGACAGCCACGATTCAAATCGATTACGAGACGTGGCTTCGCAAGCAGAAGCTGGTCGTAGGGGAGGGGTATATTACGGTAAGTGGTTTGTCGTTCCCCTCCACGTGGGAAAAGCGATCGGCAGGGGGGGATGGGAATTCGTTCGTGATCCCGTTCGACGGGAGCACCGATTGGGTCGCATCCAGGAGCGATTTGAGTCCTCCCTCGAATCGCATCAGCATCTACGATTACTTGACCCTCTTCTTTGCGTCGGAAGACTTCGTCGCAGCCAATAGCACGTTGCGCAGCGTTCGCGCCAGTCTGGCCAAGCCAGGCCAACGGAACGACTGGCTGGAGGATATCAACAATAGCACGGGAAACGTGTCGTGTTATGTGGTGAGTTCGCACCCCAAAAGCATTTATCGCAAGTCGGGCTTTTACCACGTCGCGCGTCGGGACGCCGAGCTCTTTGGCTTCGTCGAGATCAACGTCAATCTGGAGTCGTTGAAGGCTTCTTGCTTGAGACGTGGTCAGTCCCAAGAAATCCTTCCTGGTTGGTCGTTGGACAAGCGATTGACCGATCTTCGCAGTCGGTTGGTCGATGTCCCCGAGGAGGAGGTGGTGGTCGAAAAGGACTTAGCCGATAAGAAGGTGGCCGACGCGAAGGTGGCCGACGCGAGATCGGTGAAGCCCCAAGCGATGGAAGGGAGTTTCCTATTCGATCATTTCGATATCGCGATGTTGCCATCCACCCCAGCTCGGGTGCAGTGGAGTGGCATGATCACGCGCAAGGGGCGTACGGAGTTGGTCGATATTCAGCTACAGACGCTCGAGTCAGGCATGATCAATGGTGTGCGGAGTGCGTGCGTCGAATGCAGTGTCATATCGAGCATGGAGGGAGAGGAAGATCATCGAGAGTGGGCGAGGATTTGGATCGACTCGGAACAATATCACAATGCGGGCAATTTTCGGATGCTGCGGGGTTGGATCGCGTTGGATAAGTTGGAGAACGCCTATGTCATCCCCCTCGACGGCGACTTGAGCCCCGTGATTGCCGATCGATTGAAATCTCCCGAATCGTCCCGTTTCGATCGCTTTGGGGCGACCGATATTTTGATCATGGCATTGGGAGCGGAGTACGCGCCCAAGACGAGTTTGGGAAGGCTGCGCGAGCAATTGATGGGGATCTATGTCGGACTGGAGCGGAAGCCGGAGAGTCATGGCCAAGTGACCAAGATTGGCCAAGTCGATGGCTATGTCTGGCAGCAAGCGAACAATCCCATCGCGACCTATCGCTTCTTTCGATCTGAGGAAGTTCCGTTTGGATTTGTGTCGACCAGTTTGCAGATGCTTCAGTCCGTGGAGGTCCGGTTGGAGACGTTAGCGCGCACCACGGATTCCTCGTTGATTCATTCGTTCTTTGGAGACGAAGCCACATTGGTTAAGAATGTGGATAGCAATCGCAAGAAGATTGATGCGATCCAACCGAAGAATTGGCGGTATTGGGAATGGAAGAGTACTGGGGTGACGTACAAGGCGTTTGCGGAGTTTGGAGGGACGATCAAATCGGCGACGAACTCGACGGAAGACGAGTATTTGGTGATTGTCGATAGTGCACGGCGTGCGATTCGCATTCCGGTGACCGAGCTTAGCATCCAGTCGCGTCGCGATATGCAATTGGGGCGCCATTGGACCAGCTACGGCAGCATACCGAATATGGTATTGGTGGAAGATCGGGTAAAGACCCGCGAAGTCATTGTTCGGGACATCAATAGTCGATTCCCCAGCTCACCGTTGCAATTCGATGGTCTTCCAGAATCCGATCGATCCTGGCTCATGCGACTTCGAAACGTGAAATCTCGCAGTACCAACATCACCTCGATCAAGAAGGAGTGGGAGGATTTCCATCTGTATAGATCGAATTAGGGAGGGGGGAGGGGCGAGTGGCGAGTGGCGAGGAGCAGGGAGCAGGGAGCATGGAGCATGGAGGTTTTTTGGCTGAAGGGCATGCACACCATAGCCTAGGGTAACACCCTAGGTTTTGCCACCACAACGATCCCATTGGCTGAAGGCCATACACAAAACCGTTGCGTGTTAGGGGTCATTGCACCAATTATCTATCCAATGAACGCTCACGACGTTCAGGGTTTTTTGCCTGAAGGGCATGCACACCATAGCCTAGGGCAACGCCCTAGGTTTTGCCCCCACAACGGATCCGATTGGCTGAAAGCCATACACAAAACCGTGGCATGTTAGGGGCGATTGCACAAATTACCGAACCATTGCACATTCCTCACGTTCCGGTTTTTTGGCTGAAGGCCATGCACACCGTAGCCTAGGGCAACGCCCTACGTTTTGCCTCCACAACGGATCCGATTGGCTGAAGGCCATAAACAAAACCGTTGCGTGTTAGGGGCGATTGCACCAATTACCGAACCAATGCACATTCCTCGCGCTCAGGGTTTTTTTGGCTGAAGGCCATGCACACCATAGCCTAGGGTAACACCCTAGGTTTTGCCACCACAACGATCCCATTGGCTGAAGGCCATACACAAAACCGTTGCGTGTTTGGGGCGATTACACCAGCAGCACCTTCAGCGCGCATGGCCTTCGGCCCAAGAATCGTTGTTGATGCCCTACAGGCAAAAAACCGTGCGCGCGGTTGGATACCTAGGGCGTTGCCCTAGGCTATGTTGTGTATGGCCGTTGGCCAAAAAACCCGTGTGGGGGCGCAAACCTAGGGCGTTGCCCTAGGCTATGTTGTGCATGGCCGTTGGCCAAAAAACCCGCCATGCCCCATGCCCCTCGCCCCTCGCCACTCGCTACTCGCTACTCTCTACTCTCTTCCTCGCCACTCGCCACTCGCTACTCGCTACTACTCTCTTCCTCGCTACTCGCTACTCTAAACTTCTTGAATCACATGCAGATGGCCTTGGCGGATGAATTGGATGATCCAGCGGCTGTCAGGGGTGGATTCGGATAATCGATCAAGCCACTGGCTGCGGTTGCGGTGGATCTGTACCCCCGTCGCCGTCGACGCTGCGTCGGCACTGGTGGCATCGCTGGCTAATAGGGTGACGCTTTGTGGACTATCTAGCCCCAATCCCAATCGCGGGTCCAGAATGTGACTCGAGGTTTCACTTCGCGAGCGACTTCTCGCATCGGGTAGTCGCTGCCAACGATCGCCCGATGTGGAGATGCCACATTGCGATAAAGATAATCGCATCAACTCAACCGGTTCCTCGTTCGCAACCCCACGCGGACAAACGTCGATGGTGACGGGCCATCCCGCCGCGTTCGATGGGGGCTTTCCAATCCGCATGTTCCCTGCGAAGTTGATCAAACATCGATCGATCCCCTTCTCCACCAACAAATCAAAAAGCCGATCCGCTACCCATCCCTTTCCAATCGCGCCAAAGTCGAAACGAATTCCAGGACGCTTGAACCGCAATCGACATCCTGCACGGTCCCACTCCACCCACTCCCATCCCATCGACTCCTTGGCTCGCTCCCAATCGGCCGATGCTGACAACTTTCTCTTTCTCCTCAGCCGAGTCATGGCACCGAGCGACGCGTCAAACGCTCCTTCGCTGAGCTGGTACCAGCGGTCGGCTTGGCTCAGGATGCGTCCAAGATCCTCACTCACCGCGTGCCATTGCAAATCGTCTGCGGCAACAGAAACTCTCGACGCTTCGCTATCGTCGTCGTAATCACTGAGCAACCCGTTCCAGTACTCAGCGAGCTCGCGCCCCTCGCGATCCACCCTCCTGGCCCGCTCGGCCACTTCCGCTCGCGGTTCTCCAGCGTCTTCCCATAGGATCCGAAGCAGACTTCCCATGGCTGGGAATTGAGTCTGGTAGGACGCGGATTCCAAATCCAGACTCTGGGCTACCTCTCCTCCAAGAACCGAACCACCGACGCCGCCCAAGGCCCCGGTCATGCCAACTGATCCGACAATTCCCCATGCGCTTCTGGCTAAAAACAACCGGCGCGACTGCAGGGCACTATCTCTCAGGTGCATGGCATTGTTCATAGTAGAGAGCAACCCTCCTCGTTGATCACCGGCATGGTCGGGATGGCCCTGCGCGGCGCCAACGCCATCCCACGCGGGAATAATTTTCTGCTTGGCTCGGTGCTGGTGGTTTTGGTGACCGGCGTCGATCCGCTGCGTTCTTTCTTTCCTGCGCTGCATCCTGGCGATCCCCTATCGAATGATGCGGAACCGTGACGCGCTGCTGCCAAGTCCGATGGATTCGGCTCGAGCCCCTAATGCATCCAACGCGTTCTGTCCCACATCGCCGAGCGATACGGTCCAATCGTTGACATAGAGCTCGACATGTTTCATGAGAACCGAATCGTCGAACTCCTGCGCGTATCGCCGCATGGTCGGCAAGGTCGCTTCAGGATTCTGCTGCGCGTAGAGGATCGATTCGTGAATGATGGACTGCACCTGATGCAGGACCTCTTCGCCGAGCGCGAAAGACCCAATGATCCCACCCAGGGGTAACGGGCAATGGGTCTCGGTTTCCCAACGCGTTCCAAGATCCTCGACCAAGTAAAGACCTTCTTGTTGCCAGGTGAATCGCCCTTCGTGAATGCATACCCCGAAGTCCGCTTCTTTGCGCTTCAGCTTGGGCATGATCTCCGAAAAAACAACATGCTGCACTGGAGCGGTGCCGGGATAAAAGAGCTTGTAGAGGAGGGTGGCGGTGGTGTCTTTGCCTGGACAGAGGGTTCGTTGTTCGGGAGTCGATGGGATCGAATGGGGTTCGGCGGCTAGTAGCAGTGGGCCTACTCCGAACCCAAGCGCCGAGCCGCTGTCAAAGACCCCATAGCGATCGGCCAGATAAAGGGCTGCGTGAAAACTGGTTTTGGCGACATCCAAGGTCCCTTCAAGCAATCGATCGTTCAACGTTTGGATGTCCAGCAGTTCGATCTCGAAATCCAACCCTCGCCAATCTACCAATCGATTCAGGAATGCGTGGAATGCGAACGTATCGTTCGGGCAAGTTGAGATAGCAAAACGTATGGGTGGTCTCATCGGTCTGTTGTCTTACGTGTTCGTCTCAAGCACTTGTGCCATCGCCGCATCGAGACTTCGTTCGATTTCCCAGTGGCGGTGGTCCCGATCTCCCACGCGATTGGAAATCCCTCGCACGATTCGGAGCGGTATATGGGTCAATCTGCATGCGGCCGCTACGGAAAATCCCTCCATGTCCTCGGCGATCGCGGCGGGATGTTTTGCCATGCGCCGTTTGACCTCTTCGCTGTCGCTGGCGGCGGATGCGACGGTTAATAACTCCGCGTCGCACCGGGGGTCGGATCCAAAGTCGATGCGATCGGCGATCTCAGGTGGTCCGGTCCAATGGTGCCAGTTCAAGTCTCCTGCGGAAACGAATGACTCGCCGGTCCCAACGCCTACGCCATAGCAAGTGACGCGCGAGAATTCGACGCTACTCCCAATAGGCAGATCCTCGGCATAGGCCCCCGCGATGCCCAGGAGCACCACCTCGGTCGGATTCCATCGCTGCAATGCCATGGCCGTGGTGATACCCGCGATGGCCATGCCGAATCCGCATAGCTCGATTTTGTTTCCTTGCTCGGTCCACGCGCGACGCAGCTCCAAGGAGAGTCGTTCCCGTTCAAACGCTGTGGGGATGAGGAGCAGTTTCAATGCAGGTCTCTTAGGGAAGCAAGGCCCTTAGGCAAAGGGCCGCAACTCGTTCAGAACTTGTTCGTGCACCAAACCATTGCTTCCGAAGCAATGGGGGACGCGGATATCGTATTCCCCGTTCCAAGTGGAAAACGTCCCCCCGGCTTCTTGAATGACCGGAGCAACTGCGGCGACGTCCCAGGGGTTGACGATAGGATCCACCATCACCTCCGCGCGTCCAGTCGCCACGAGGAGATACCCGTAGCCATCGCCCCAAGTTCTCGTGACATAGGCTAGTTGTTCAAGATTTTTGTAGGCCGACTCGGCTTGCCGCACTCCGAAGTTGTCGATTTGGGAGGTGACCAGCAATCCGTCCTCCAGTCGCGGTTGCGAGGATACGCGGCATCGCTGCAAGACAATTGGACCTGGGTCGGTGCCATACTTCGGGTCCCCTTGCAATGGGGCGCTGCCATACCAAGCTCCCAGTCCTTTGGCCGCGATAACGAGCTCACCCAAGACGGGGATATAGATGACACCAATCATGGGTTCTGCACGATAGGTCATCCCGATCAAGGTGGAATAGAGAGGAACGCCGGAGATGAAGCTCTTTGTGCCATCGATCGGGTCGATGATCCATTCGAACTCGCTTTGCCCCTCGACGATTCCGAACTCTTCACCCAGGATGGCATCGTCACGGTATCGATCGGAGATCATGCCTCTAGCCAGTTGCTCAGCAGCTTTGTCGGCGGCCGTTACTGGTGATTTGTCTCTCTTCCTTTCGACTTGGACACCCGAGCTGCGATAAAAGGGCAACGTGGCGTTTCCGGAGGCGATCGCAAGATCCAACGCGAACTGCAGGCGTCCGCTCATTTCCGAGGCAAGCGTACCGGGCAATCGAAAGTCGAGCACCATCTCATCTATCCCTGTGGGAGTAACTCAATCTCAAGGCGGTCGACAGTATAGGGGGCAAGTCCCAATCGCTCAACGCAAGGGGCCTCCCTCCTTCTTCGACGGAACAGTTGGTCAGCCTTCGAGCGACTCGAGATCGAGTTCGGTGGCGGGTCGATCAAGCCCCGTTCCTTCGGACATGGTGGTTGATGTGGGGAGTGCTTTGGATTCTCGGACGACCAAACGTCCCAGATCCAGTCGAGTCACCTTGACCGGCTTGCCACGGTCAATGGGACCCGTCTCGCTGATGGCTTCATAGCTTTCGTCGTTGATGGTTACATAGCCACCTGGGAGCAGATCGCATGCAGCTGTTCCGATCTGTCCGATGAGTTGATCCGCGGCACCTGATTTGGCAGCATCGGACCAAACGAACGATTCGGCGGGGACTGGCTCGACGATCATTCGTTTCCCCATAGGTGTTTTGGGCCAAACGACGACAAAGACCCAGAGTAAAACGGGGATGAGTGCAAAGGTCGCCACGAGCATTGCCATTCCGGCTTGGAAGCTATAGCGAAAGGCGAAGATAACAGCCCCCAATGCGAGGAATCCCGTGACGGCGACCAGGACTCCACCGCTGGGGATCATCAAGTCGATGGCGAATATCACAATGGCCAGAATAAACAGGCCCAACGCTATCCCTAAAAATGACACTCGCTCGCTACACTTTCTTTGGTATCCAAGAATTCGAACAACTGGTTGATCAAGGGAACTACTCGATGCGATTCGCCGCTTTGCGGAACCTTTCGAGTCTCTCGCGAAGGGACTCGGGAGGTCTGACGCGAGAACCATCTTCGAGATACCCGCGGAGCTGGTCGTCTTGATCGGTCGTCCCCTGAACTTTGCTCCCTGATTTCTTCAATCCCAACGATCGCAGTGCCGCATCGAGGTCCCGTTTCTTATCCGGGTCCGTTTTGGCTTCCTCTTTTGCTTTGGACCAGCGATCGATAAAGCGTTGCATGTCTTCTTTGGACCAATTGAGTTTGCGCAGGAGCTCGGGATCGGGTTGATCCCGCTGCTCTTTCAGATACTCGAGGGCCAGGTCGGTTTGTTTGTCTGCGTAGGTGGTGTCCATCGGGTTGCGAGCTGGAAGGACTTCGCGGCCATCGGGTTTGGCGATGGCCGAGTCGGAGCCGGTGGGGGAACGCATGTTGCCGGTAATATTCCCGCGATCGGAGGGTTTGCCGCCTTCGGCGGCGGATTGGTTGGCGGATTCTCCGCCAGGCTCGGAGCCGGGTTGGGAGGCGGATTCTCCGCCGGGTTGATTGGCGCCGGATTGATTGGCGCCGGATTGATTGGCGCCGGATTGATTGGCGCCGGATTGATTGGCGCCGGGTTGATTGGCGCCGGGTTGGGGGGAGGGACTAGGTTGACGAGGTTGACCAGGTTGACGTTGTTGACCGCCGGATGGGGTGGCGGATTCTCCGCCGAGCTGACTGCCGGATTCTCCGCCGGGCTGATTGGCACCGGGCTGGTTAGCGCCGGGTTGATTAGCGCCGGGCTGGTTGGCGCCGGGTTGGTTAGAACCGGGCTGGTTAGCGCCGGGCTGGTTAGCGCCGGGCTGATTGGCGCCGGGCTGGTTGGCGCCGGGTTGGTTAGAACCGGGCTGGTTAGCGCCGGGCTGGTTGGCGCCGGGCTGATTAGCGCCGGGCTGATTAGCGCCGGGTTGATTAGCGCCGGGTTGATTAGCGCCGGGTTGATTGGCGCCGGGTTGATTGGCACCGGGTTGGTTAGCGCCGGGTTGGTTGGCGCCGGGTTGATTGGCGCCGGACTGGTTGGCGCCGGGCTGGTTAGCGCCGGGTTGGTTGGCGCCGGGCTGGTTGGCACCGGGTTGATTGGCACCGGGTTGATTGGCGCCGGGCTGGTTGGCGCCGGGCTGGTTGGCGCCGGGCTGGTTAGCGCCGGGTTGATTGGCGCCGGGTTGATTGGCGCCGGGTTCATTGGCACCGGGTTGATTGGCACCGGGTTGGTTAGCGCCGGGTTGGTTGGCGCCGGGTTGATTGGCGCCGGGCTGGTTGGCGCCGGGCTGGTTGGCGCCGGGCTGGTTGGCGCCGGGCTGGTTGGCGCCGGGCTGGTTGGCGCCGGGCTGGTTGGCGCCGGGTTGATTGGCGCCAGGTTGGTTGGCGCCGGGCTGGTTGGCGCCGGGTTGGTTGGCGCCGGGTTGGTTAGCGCCAGGTTGGTTGGCACCGGGTTGGTTAGCGCCAGGTTGGTTAGCGCCAGGTTGGTTAGCGCCAGGTTGGTTAGCGCCAGGTTGGTTGGCACCGGGTTGGTTGGCACCGGGTTGGTTGGCACCGGGTTGGTTGGCACCGGGTTGGTTGGCACCGGGTTGGTTGGCGCCGGGCTGGTTGGCGCCGGGTTGGTTGGCACCGGGTTGGTTGGCACCGGGTTCTCCGGCGGATTGTTGGGAGGGACGAGGTTGACTAGGTTGATTAGGTTGACGTTGTTGACCGCCGGGTGGGGGGGCGGATTCTCCGCCGGATTGACTGCCGGATTCTCCGCCGGGCTGACTGCCGGATTGATTGGTGGCGTTTTGTTGGGATTGTTGGCGCTGCTCTCGGTGTTCGTTGATGGCATCGAACGCTTCGCCGTCGTGCTCAGGTGATTTCCCGGTCTCGTTTCCGCTCGGGGTGGACGAGGTGTTGCTTTCCGATCCGTTTGATGGGTCGTTTTGAGCCTCACCCGAGTCGCCACCTTGAGTACCCGTGTCGCCGCCTTGAGCACCTGACGGCTGAGAATTCGAATCTGGAGTCCCCTCCGAGTTGGAGGAGCCTGAACCTGAGCCTGTCCCTGAGCCTTTCTCTGAACCGGACTCGTTCGAGCCCTCTTGTCCGGCCCCCTGGCCGCTTCCGTTCGACGAATCCGAATTGCCAGACGCTCCTGTGCTTCCTCCTTGCCCGCTTCCCTTTCCTTTCCCTTTTCCTTGGGTGGATTCTTCTCCGGATGCGCCACCTCCTGCACCGCTCTGCGCCGAGTCTCCTTGCGCGCCCGACGAATCTTGACCACCCGATGCACCGGAGTTGTTGTTCTTTCCTTGTTGGTTGTTCTGCGTCGACGCGTCCCCTTGACCATTTCCTTTCTGGTTTTGCGGCTTGGTCAGATCAGGAGACTTCGTCGGCTCTTTGCCTGCGTTCTTTGGATCCTTTGCATCGGGGCGCGCTGTTGCCGCGACGACTTTCACTTCCACGTGGCTTGATTCACGTTCATTGGGTTCCAGGGTATCGGTACCGGGTTTGCGACGGTTATCCTCTGCGATGGCGAAGACTTCAACGCGATCGCCATTTTTCAGTCCCAGTTCACGTGGGGAGAATCGGTAGGACTTGAGAACTTGTTCAATCGTGCCGGTTTCGGTCTCGAACAAGGTGACGTCGGCGATCGGAGGGGATTGTTCCCGTCTAGGCAGCGGATGGACGGTGACTCGCAGATTTGCGAGTCCGTAGTCCGGATCGCGAGCGCGGAACTCCAAATCGAGAGCTTGATCCTCTGGCACTTCCAAGCTAGCCGGAACGTCGCTGGCCAAGTTGACCGTGGGAGCGATGTCGGCCAGGACCTTCAATTGGTAGATCACGGGATCCGAATTTTGTTCACCGAGTGGATTCGTTCCTTTGATGCGATAGCGGTGAAGGGATGGGCTGCTCTTTTCGTCATTCAGCAGAGCCAACCACTCACCTTGTAGCTCCGTCTTTTGGACTTTCAAGTCCAGTAGGCTGGAGGCTTGCAATAGGATTCCTCGTTCCAGTACCGGGTTGAACTCGATGCGGGATTTTTCTAACGGTTGGTTGGCGTGAGCAAATAGTTGCACCCGAGTCCCTTCGGGAACTTCGCATGAGCCATCTTTGAGAATCGTGCGATCTTTGAGTTTCGTGTAGGGGGGGAACTGCAGTTGCAGTCGGTCGATAGCGATGAGGGGTACCGTTTGGATTTTGACATCAAAGGGACCTTCCACGGCATCTCCCGCTTCGATCCAGTAGGTGAAGGGTTGGTGCAGTCCTCCGATCCCTTCGCCGAAGTGGACCGAGTAGCTGAGCCCTTCGATTTCGGGTTTGAGTTTGACCCGTTGACCAATCTTTTGGCCGTCGGAGAGATCGTATCGCAGGTGTGCGGCATCTTGTTTGTACATTCCGCGGGTGCTGACGGAGACAATTAGATTGGTCCCTTGGGTGATGGTTGTCGAACCGGGGTTCACCTCCAGGATTTGAACGCGTGATGCGGGATCGATGGCCGCGAAGGGCATGAAGATTCGCGCGAGGGAGACGACACTGCTTTTGGGGGCTGCGAAGCTGTAGATTAGGAAGGCGAGGAGCGAGGTGACGAAGAAGGTCGTCCACTTGAGCAATGATCCGGTATCCAGAACGCTCCCGGAGTCGGCACCTTTGAGATTGCGAGCCGCGAATCGACCGACGACCGCAAGGACACCACGCGGAGTCGGTTCGTCTGCGGTCGATAGCTGCAGCCAACTGATGAGACTTTCCTTCATCCCTGGATAGAGGGATTCGATTTTTCGTGCGGCATGTTCGGGGTGAATAGGTTTCAGGAGTAGCGGGAAGACTTTTCTCGGAATCCACCACAGCGAAAAGAAAAGGATGGCGGCGCAGAAGAGGAGTCGGGCGATTTGGGGAAGGGGAGCGACCCAATGGTCTAGGAACACCGCCAGAACGATCAGCATGAGGACGCCGGTCAACCATAGGACCAATCCGATTCCCAGTTCCAGTCGGCGCATCGATTTGGCCGCGGTTTGCAAATAATCCAAAAGAGTCTCTCGGCTCACGGTACCCGTTTGGGACGCGCTGGCGGATTGGATTGCTTTGGCGGATGAGGTTGGCATGCGAATGGAAGTCGACCGAGACAAGGTAAATCTTTGACGTGCTGCTGCCTGGCTCCCGATCTCGGGGACCGACTCATTCATTATATGCAATTGGTCCAAGGAATCGGGGGGGAATTCCCAGTTGGACCCTTTCGAATCGAGTCGGTTCGTGGCGAATCTGTGGAATTTCCTGGCTAGGGTGTGAAGGCGCCAGGCGTGATGGGCTTGCTCACCCTGGATACTAAGGCTCAAATCCCGGGTGAGCCGGAATCCCTGCTGGCAGTGGACAGCGTATTTCAAGGAGTCATCGCGTTGAGAGCTGAGATCATTTCGATTGGGGATGAGCTAACGAGTGGGAATCGATTGGACACGAACAGCCAGTGGCTGAGTCAACAGCTGGGCGCGCTCGGTATACAAACCGCATTTCATACCACCGTCGGGGATTGCCATGCCGATAACATCGCCGCGTTTCGAAATGCAGCAGCTCGCGCGGACATTGTGATCTCGACAGGCGGGTTAGGGCCGACCGCGGACGATTTGACCCGGGAAGCGATCGCGGATGCGTTTCAACATCCGCTCGCACTTCGGCAAGAAGCCCTCGATCATATCGAAAAGCTTTTCGCGACGCGGAACAGGCCGATGCCGGAGCGCAATCGAGTTCAAGCGATGTTTCCGGAGGGAGCTCGCATCATTTCCAATCCGCACGGGACCGCGCCGGGCATCGATCTGGTGATTACCGACGGGGCTCGATCCAGTCGCATCTTCGCGTTACCAGGTGTTCCCGCCGAGATGAAGCAGATGTATCAGGAGACCATCGAATCGCTCTTGGTCCGCGAGTTAGGTGCAGGGAAGACGCGCTGGTATTACCGCGAGCTCAAGTTGTTCGGAGTTGGGGAGAGCGATGTGGAGAAGATGATTCCTGACTTGATCGCACGAGATCGCGATCCGGTCGTTGGGATCACGGTTTCGAAGGCGACGATCACGCTCCGCATTGCGGCTTGCTGTGAGAGCGAGGAAGTGTTCCGTGAGCGGATTGCTTCGACCGAGTCGATCATTCGTGAGAAGCTCGGTGCCCTCGTGTTCGGCACCGGAAGTGGCGATCTGGATGAAGCCGTCGCGAAGATGTTGGACGACCACCGACTGAAGCTGGGCGTAATCGAATACGGAGCGGGGGTTTGGATAGCACCCTTATTGAGCAAACATCAGACGACCGATCCTGAGTTCGGATTGGTGGCGGCGCGATGGCACCCGCAGTTGCCGCAACGATATGAATCGGCAGCGGAGAGAGAGGCATCACTCCAGTCGATAGCCGAGGAGATGTTACAATCCCAGCAGCTTGATCTATGTCTGCTCGTCGCGACCTACCCATCGATGACGGACGTCGTCACTTCCACCACGCTTCCATCGTCCGACTTCACGATGGTCTTAGCCCGGCGAGAGCGAAAGACCCTCACGACGCAAATCACCCTCGGCGCCCATCCCGAAGTGCTTTACCATCGTCTGGCCAAAACTGGATTGAATTTCCTTCGAACGGAGCTCCTTAAGCGTGACTAGTCCCCAACGCTTCTTTGTTGCCAAGACGACCGAAATCCCCGCGAACGAAGGGCGAGCCTTCCCAATCGCAAATCGGATGATCGCGGTCTTTCAGTATGAGGGGGAGTTTCACGCGATGGATGATTTTTGCCCGCATATGGGGGCATCGTTGGCGGGTGGTTGTTTGGAGCGGGGGACCGTCGCATGTCCGTGGCACGGCTGGCAATTCTCCCTCAAAGATGGGGGATGGATCGAAAATCCGAAGATCAAATCGCAGGTTTACCCGGTGATTGTCGAAGGGGACGACGTTTTCGTGGAAGTCGTGCCGGATTAGGGCAAGTCGTTCGCCCAACGGTGGCGGAAAATGGGCCGGAGCTAAGACGGTTTTTCCTCACGGGCGGATCGGTCCGTGGTTAGGATAGATCCGGTCTTCTCAACGATTCGCTTTGCCCGGTTTTTGACATGCCAGACTCGCAACTTGCCCAGGGAACGTACGAGGTCCTCCGAAACCGCTTGCGCGAGGGAGCTGCGGATCTGCGTGGCCGCCTTGGAAAGCTTCACGAAGAGCGCTCTGCCGTCTTCGGAAACTTGGAAACAAAGCTCCTATCCACGATTCATGTGACGACGGAGCACAACTGCATTCCTCGCGATCTCTTTGCGTTCCAAGATCTGATCTTGCTCGGGAGCAATGTGCAGTTCGGGTTGAAGACGGAGATTGCAGTTTCGGACATCTTCTCCATCTACCGATTCGACGGGCAGCATGCGACATCGACTTCGCTGGGTCCCTTCGACGATAGCCGCTTTCATCGCGACTTTGCCGAGCTGGTTCGCTACTACAAGAATGCGAGCTTTCTACGGTTTTGGTTAAACGGTCCCAATCTCTACATGGTCTTTCAAACAGGGAAGACGATCGCCAACTTCAAGGCGTTTAAATGGGCGATCGAGCGGGACGCGATCCACTATGTCGACAATCGAAGCGAGGGGGAGATCCGGCCGATCCCACAAACCAGTTTCCCTTGGAAGCGAACCACGCGCGAGAATCATCGCGCAGGCAAGCATCCACACATCTCGATCGAAGACAAGCTCTTCGTCGAGTGCATCCACGGCGATTTAACGATCAAGATCGAAGACAACACCGAAGATGGTTTGGGTATTTATCGCGAGCCTGTGGACAGTCCAGACCAAACGCTCGATGACGCGGAAACCCTCTACGCGATCCTCGATGATTTGATCCTCCTTAAGATCCGGCCTTATCAAGAGAAGGATTACCGCCACTTCGTCTTTAGCACGAAGCGATCGGAGGCGAAGAGGATGGATGGGATCGGCAACGCCTGCATCTTGCTCCCCGATGATCACGGGATCATCATGCCCAATGGCTTTGTGCTCCAGTCGGGGGACTACAAAGTCATTGAGCATGGTCTTTCCTCCCTCGCCTACGATGGCCTTCGTCGTTCCCCGAACGGAGAAGATTTCCTTTACGTGTTCACCCATGGGGAGTCGGGGACCTATCTGCAACTTCGATACAACCTCATTCGACAATCGGTCGATACTCCGCTCGTTTGCCATGGGCAAGCTTTCTTGGCGGACGGATTGATGCTCAGCATGCGGGCCGACGAGCAAGCTCAGAAGCATCATGCGATCCAGGTTTGGCAAACGCCTTTTACCAGTCCCGACTATCGCCCTATCGTCCAAACGGACTCCTTGTTGTTCAAGATCGGCAATCAGGACTTGGTTCGCGGCATGTCCGAATGCCAAGAGCTTCTCAATCTCATCGATCGCGACGATTCCTATGCGGGACTTTATAACGATCTGGTAAAGCGTTCTACTGAGACGCTCGATACTTATTTTTGGCTCGACAACCCGGACGCGGGTGAGTTGGCCAAGCCGATTCGATTGATACGCGATGCGGCGGAATCGGCTGTCAACGAATTCGACAAAGTCGTTCGCGTTCGGCAGCAATCGGAAAAGGCATTGGCGGACGCCCAAACCGACGCGGCGGAGCTCATCAAGAAAGTGGATCGACAAAAGTTCGATCAGATCGAGCAATTCGTCGAGGGGCTAGCAAGCGTTCGTGCGCAGCGGGGCAATGTCATTCAGCTCAAAGAGTTGCGGTACATCGATCTCGCTGCTGTCGACTCGCTCGAAAAGGAATTGATCGAATTCTCGGAACGTTTGGGCAATCGATGCGTCCAGCATTTGCTGCATCCTGAATCTCTCAAGGTCTATCAGACTCGCATTGGAGAGTTTAAAGAACAGGGCGCGCAAGCGAGATCGGCGGCGGAAGGCCGAAAGGTGGAAGCGAACTTCCAGACGGTAGGTGGGTCGCTTGAACTGCTGATCGAAACCGTTTCCCAATTGAAGATCGAGGACACGACCCAGCGGACCGAGATCGTTGATCGCATTGCGAACGTCTTGGCGGAACTCAATCGGGAGCGGTCCCTGTTACGTGCCCAGTTGCGCGACGTGATCCATCGAGAGCTTGAATCCGATTACGCTTCGCAGTCGAAGCTGCTGGATCAATCGATGGCTGGTGCTCTCGAGAGCGCAGACGAGCCGGACAAAGTCGATACCGCCTTGACCCGTCTCCTTGTACAAGTCGAGGAGTTGGAAGGCCGCTATGCCGAATCGGATGATTTGCTCCTCAGGCTTACGGAGAAGCGGCAGGTCATCGCCGATGCGTTTGAAGCGAGACGGGTGCAACTCGTTGAAGCCCGGACGCAGCGAGCCAATTCGCTTGTCCTCGCGGCCGATCGATTGTTATCCGGCATTTCCGCCAAAGCGAATCGAATCGAAGAGCCCAATGCGTTGCGCGCCTACTTCGCTTCCGACATGATGGTCGAAAAGGTGAGAGGGATCGCCGATCAGCTACAGAAGCTGGGCGATTCGGTCCGTCAAGACGATGTGTTGTCGCGTCTCAAATCGATTGGCGACGATGCGCTGCGTCAGCAACGCGATCGTCGGGAGCTTCTCACCGATGGCAATCGAGTCATCAAGCTTGGGAGGCACGCGTTCAGTGTCAATCATCAAGCCATCGAGCTGACCACCGTTGCGCGGGGTGGAAGCTTACAGCTGCATATCACTGGGACGCAGTATTTCGAGCAGCTGGATGCACCGGAGTTGGAGCAAGCCAAGGATCTGTGGGAAGTCGCTTTTCCCAGCGAGACGCAAGACGTTTACCGAGGCGAAACGTTGGCATATTGGATGTCGACGCGAGTGGATGCGGATCATTTTCTGGCAAGTTCGCAGGAGGTTCGCATCCAGACGATTCGAGATTTCATGCAGACCCGTTATCAGGATGGGTACGCGCGGGGCGTTCACGATCAAGACGCGGAGAAGATCCTCACCGAGCTGTTGCGGACTCAAAAGGCTTTGGGATTGCTAACGACTTCTCCTAGGGTTCGGGCCCTGGCCATGTTGGTGTGGAGTGAGCTGGTCCCGGCCGAGGAACGCGGCGCAGCCCAGCAGTGGGTGATCGCATCGGACTCGATCGACAAGCTGGTTGGGGTAACGCAGCCCTCCACCGCCGTTCGGATGCATGTGAAGCAGCTGTTGGAATCCTATGGTCGTGAATTGGTCAGTTCCGATTCCACGTTTGACAGCCGGGACCTCGACCAGGCCGCGGGCTTTTTAGTGGATTCGCTTCGCCAGCCCTCCGGAGTGTTTCCCGAGTCCCCTGAGAGTGCCGCATTTCACAAAGCGATACTGAGCAGCTTGGAAGAGAAGCGACTGGTACTGCTCCAGCAGTCGCTGGCATCGGACACGCTCGGCTGGAGCGAACGGTGGGGCCTGGCCAATCGCTTGGCCGTTGGTTTCTGGGAGTCCCGGCAAACGGAGCTGCTGGCGAGTGGGATCGACAGAGCGTATGCACCGGAAGTCGCATGGCGGCTCCTTGCTGCGGTGCAGCCGGTTGTTTCTGAGTCGGGGGTGACGAGCAAGACCTCAGCGAAACAAGCTAAAAAGGCGGAACCGAGCGGATTGCAGGGAGAGTGGGCAAAGCCTGTGAAGATTGCGGGGTTGATAGGGGATCATCCGAAGGTTCAAGGAGGGGAGTTGGTGTTTCAATACCACGATTTCTCGGAGCGACTGAATCGCCATGTGGCCGACGTCGTGCCTCGATGGGAAGCGTTGCAGAGGACGAAGCATGAGTTAGCGTTGCGAGCGGACAAACGACTCAAGACACATGACTTGAAGGCTAGGGTATTGACGAGTTTTGTGCGAAATCAGTTGATCGACACGGTTTATCTGCCCCGCATTGGAGATAATCTTGCAAAGCAGATCGGGGCTGCGGGGGATGCCAAGCGAACGGACCGCATGGGATTGTTGCTGTTGATCAGTCCACCTGGGTACGGCAAGACGACCCTGATGGAATACATCGCCAATCGGCTTGGACTCGTCTTCGTCAAAGTCAATGGTCCCGCGATTGGTCATGGCGTTACTTCGTTGGATCCTGCGGAGGCTCCCAATGCGGCATCGCGTGAGGAAGTGGAGCGGATCAATTTGGCGTTGGAGATGGGGGACAACACGATGCTCTATCTCGATGACATCCAGCATTGCAATGTGGAGTTGCTGCAGAAGTTTATACCGCTGTGCGACGCGACCCGCCGGATCGAAGGGGTTTGGCGAGGCAGCTCGAAGACCTACGATTTGCGGGGCCGGAAGTTTGCGGTGGTGATGGCGGGGAATCCTTACAATGAAAGTGGTGAACGGTTTCAAATTCCGGACATGCTCGCCAACCGCGCCGACGTTTACAACTTGGGAGAGATCATCGGGGATTCTCAAGAAGCGTTTGAGATGTCGTATTTGGAGAACTGTTTGACCAGCAATCCGGTACTGCAACCCCTTTCGAGAGCGTCGAATCAAGATCAGAGGACGCTCATCCAGTCGGCGTTGCGAGGGACGACGGAGGGGATCGACCTTGAAGCCAATTTGTCCGTCGACGATGTGCGAGAGATGACCAGTGTGTTGGCCAAACTGCATCGAATCCGCGATGTGGTATTGACGATGAATCGAGAGTATATCCGGAGTGCCGCTCAATCGGATGATTATCGAACCGAACCACCTTTCAAGCTCCAGGGTAGTTATCGGAACATGAATCGCATCGCCGAGAAGGTCGTTTCGGTCATGAATGATGACGAGTTGAATCGATTGATCCTGTCGAGTTATGAGCAGGACGCGCAAACTCTCTCTCGGGATGGCGAATCGAATATGCTCAAGTTCAAATCGCTGCTGGGAATCCTCAACGAGACAGAGGGAGCGAGGTGGAAGGAAATATGCAAGACATTTGCACAAAAGACGAAGCTCAAGGGTTTGTCAGACGATCAAGCGACGGCACAAGTGATCAGCAGTATTCTCGGCATTCAGAGCGGGTTGGATCATATTGGCGAAGCGATTGGATCGGCTTCGGGTCTCCTCATCGAGGCGGCATCTCAGCGTGAACAACAGAGTGCACTGGTGGACTCGAAGCCGCCTGAGTCGCGGGTGGTGGTGCAGCATGCAGTACCAAGGGTGATGACCGAGTTGATACGGAGTCAGTTTCAATTGTTATATGATGGCCTTCGACCGGTGTTGGAGGAAGTTGTCCAGCAGCGGCAGAGTGGCGAGCGATTGCGGCAGACAATCGCCGATTGCTTGCGTCGGTATCAGGAGATGGAGGCCAAGGCCAAAGAAGGCCCCGAGTCCCTCGGGGAAGAAGAGTAGTGAGGGGCGAGTGGCGAGTAGCGAGTAGCGAGGAGCATGGAGCATGGAGCATGGAGCATGGAGCATGGAGCATGGAGCGAGAGGCGAGAGGCGAGAGCAACTTCGATCTGTTGTCCTCAACAGATCTGCGTTGCCTAACGCGTGGCGTCAGCTAAGAATCTCTCCCCAGACCTCCTCTCCCTTGCCGTGCAAGGGAGAGGAGGACTGGTCGATAGAACGGTAGTACTTGGCGCAGGAACAGTCGAGGACGACTGTTCGACGTTGCTCTCTTCCTCGCCACTCGCCACTCGCCCCTCGCTACTCGCTCCTCGCTTCTCGCTACTCGCTACTCGCCACTCGGCTCTCGCCTCTCGCTGTCGAGGGGACTTAGGGCTTTATGTTAGCGATGGAGTTTGCATTCGAAGGCATCCACGAGGGCTTGCCAGCTGGCTTCGATGATGTTCTCGCTTACGCCGATGGTCCGCCAAGTCTTTTGTTCGTCTGCGCTTTCGATGTTCACGCGGATGCGGGCGGCGGTGCCGGCTTCCCCGTTCACCACTCGCACCTTGAAATCGACCAACCGCATTGAGTCGAGTTGCGGGAAAGAGGGTAGCAATGCTTTGCGAAGCGCGGCATCCATCGCATTGACTGGACCATGTCCTTCGGCCGCTTCGACCCGGACGGTTCCTTGCACTTGCACCTTGAGAATTGCTTCGGCGTAGGCTTCTGCCGTTTGGGCTTGAATGTCCCCTGCAAGCACTTGGTATTTGATCGTTTCGAAATGGGGCTGGTAGGAACCCGTGCATTTCTTGACCAGTAACTCAAAGGAGCCTTCGGCGGCTTCGAACTGGTAGCCTTGGTTTTCTTTCGAAACAATCTCTGCCAAGATTTTGTCTTGGGTCGCACGATCGGCTGGTAGGCCAGAGTCCTGCATCAAGGCGGCGATGTTGGAGCGGCCGGAGAGTTCGCTCACGAGAATGCGGCGTTCGTTGCCGATCTTGGCCGGATCCATATGTTCGTAGGTGTGCGCGAATTTGTTGACCGCGTGTACGTGCATTCCACCTTTGTGTGCAAAGGCGCTTCGGCCGACGAAAGGCTGTCCGCTCCGGAGCTGCAGGTTCGCCGTTTCGTACACATATCGGGAGAGTTCGGTCAAGTGATCGAGGGGGCGTCCATCGAGAACGCTGTAGCCCGATTTCTTGTACTGCAGGTTGGCCATGATGGTGACCAAGTCGGCATTCCCGCAACGTTCGCCGATGCCATTGATCGTCCCTTGGACTTGATCGCACCCGGCGTCGATGGCAGCCAATGAGTTTGCCGTCGCGAGATCGCCATCGTT
Source organism: Brakhagea slesvicensis (assembly GCF_052161625.1). Taxonomy (GTDB): domain Bacteria; phylum Planctomycetota; class Planctomycetia; order Pirellulales; family Pirellulaceae; genus JBKCUI01. The sequence goes on along the minus strand of NZ_CP197412.1, from coordinate 5,441,247 downwards.
ATGGCAATGGATCCCCATCCGAACGCCGAGCGGGGCGAGGATCGCTTTCGCATCGGAGACGATTGCGGAGATTTCTTCGGGAAGGGTTCCGCCGTTGGTATCGCAGAAGACGATCCATTTGGCACCGGCTTGAGCGGCCGCAGAAACGGCTTGGAGGGCATAGTCGCGGTTGGCTTTGTAGCCATCGAAGAAATGTTCGGCATCGTAAACGACTTGCGCGTGTCGACCGAGAAACTCGACGCTTTCCGCGATCATGTCCAAGTTCTCTTGGAGGGAGACCCCGAGCACTTCGGTGGCGTGAAAGTCCCATGATTTGCCGACCACCGTGATGACCGGTGTTTCTGCAGCCACCAACGCTTTCATACCGGGGTCGTCGGCGGCGGCCAATCCGCGGCGTCGGGTCATACCGAAGGCGGAGACCATGCTGTTTCCAAGGTTCAGGAGTTTGACCTTCCGAAAGAACATCGCGTCCTTTTCGTTCGAGAGGGGGTAGCCCCCTTCGATCATATCGATCCCGAACTCTGCGAGCCGTTCCGCGATGTTGAGTTTGTCTTGAAGGGAAAGGCTCACTCCCTCCCCTTGGGTTCCATCGCGAAGGGTTGTGTCGTAGATGTGAACAGCGCGTTTGGTCATGGTGAACGAAAAGGAAAGGATTCGGAAACAAAAAACCCCTGATGCCGGGCGGCCTCAGGGGTTGGTAATTGTGCTGAACGTTCCAAAAGATCTCGCACCCCGAAGCCTAAGCGGGCTCGGGAATCGTAATGCTGATTTTGGAAGCCAACGCGGGAGACATGTAGGGTTCGGAATCGGGCTCGATGGAAATCGTGCACAATGGGAATGGAGTTTGGAGCGGTTTGGTCCGCTCGGCGTGCGATATATCGGCGTTCGATATCGCATGCAGTATAATCCGTGGTCGACTTCTCCGAAATGCCCCACTTCCTTTGAAACCATTCCATGAACCCTCGCTATGTATCGTTGGCCGACTGCGAACCTTTTGTGACCAAGGACGGGTCTATCATTCGCGAGATCCTGGCGCATCGCAATTCCTCGATTCGTCAGCAGAGTTTGGCGGAAGCGACGATTCCACCCGGGACAGCGACCGATGCCCACTACCATCCCAAGACCGAAGAGATTTATTTTTTGGTCCAAGGAGAAGGGGTTATGCATTTGGGGGAGGAGGTTTTCCGAGTCCGAACGGGGGACGCCGTCCCTATCCCACCCGGTACGATGCATTGGATTGAAAACGATCAGGAGCAGGAATTGAAGTTACTGTGTTGTTGTGTACCCGGCTACGAACACGACGATACCGTGATCGTTCCTAAACCTTCCGAGACTCATTGATTGCACTCATAAACCTTCGCGGGGAATTGGATATTCAGGATGCAGCGGACAGCCCACCAAGAGACGGATCGATCGAACTCCCAAGAGGACCAGCTTCCCCAAGTGGTCATCATAGGGGGCGGGTTCGGTGGCATGATGTGTGCGAAGCAATTGAAGCGAGCGAGGCTCTCCATTCAGTTGATCGACCGGCGCAATTTTCACTTGTTTCAGCCCCTCTTGTACCAAGTCGCGACGGGGGGACTTTCCCCGGCCAATATTGCGGCCCCCCTTCGAAGCATCTTTCGCCGGCAAAAAAATGTCCGGGTGTGGATGGGGACAGTCGTCGACTTCGATGCGGCGAAACAAGAAGTGCAACTTGAGGATGGATCGTCGATTCATTACGACTATTTGGTATTGGGAACTGGCTCGACCCATCACTATTTTGGTCGCGATGCCGATTGGGAGTCCATCGCTCCAGGGTTAAAGACCATTGAGGACGCCACAGTAATTCGGCGCAAAGTCTTGTCAGCATTTGAGAGAGCGGAAAAAAGTTCGGATCCCGATGATATCAAGCGATTGCTTACCTTTGTCATTGTCGGGGGAGGACCGACGGGAGTCGAGATGGCGGGCTCGATTGCGGAATTGGCCAAGCAGACCATGCGATACGACTTCCGTTCGATCGATCCAACGCAGGCGAGAGTGATTCTCGTAGAAAACAGCAAATTGGTTTTGGAACGCTACCACGTGAGCTTGGCAAATCGAGCTCGCTCCGACTTGACGAGCATGGGGGTGGAAGTGATGAACGAAACCCGGCTCGCCGAGATCTTGCCCGACCACGTCGAGGTTCTCCAGCAAGGGGAGTCGCGGCAGATCCCGACAGAGACCGTCATATGGGCTGCAGGGGTGAAAGCATCCCCGCTGGGCCGAAAGCTGGCCGAACGCTGCGGAGTTCCCGATTCCGTCGACCGAGGGGGACGGGTCGCCGTTCAGCCCGATTGCTCCCTCGCTGGGGCGCCCAACGTGTTCGTGGTCGGAGATCTCGCCAACTTCACCACTCCCGATGGGAAATCGTTACCCGGAGTTGCACCGGTGGCGATACAGCAAGGCGTCTATGTGGGGAAGCGCATCGCAGCCTTGATACAAGGTCGCTCGACAGGGCCGTTTCGATATTGGGACAAGGGGAACATGGCCACGATTGGACGATCCCATGCGATTGTCGAGTCCGGGAAGCTACGGTTGACCGGCAAACTGGCGTGGCTCGCATGGCTTTTCATTCACATCCTCTATCTGGCCCGTTTTGAGAATCGCGTGCTCGTCCTGTTCCAGTGGTTTTGGAATTACGTCACCCGAAATCGAACCGCTCGATTGATCACCGGAGGGCAGGAGGCCGGATTGGCGAAGAATCAGGCTTCGAACCCGTAAAATCGGATTGTCGAGCCCCTTCGCCCCCGCCTCGACTGGACGGAATGCCCCTTTCCGATAAAACTCTAGCCACTGCTCCTTTAGGTATGCGGCGTTCGATGTTCCGATCGCATTAGTTTAGCTTCATTTGCCCCCGTGGGATGAGCTGAAAGTACCGGCAGCCTGTCTCGATCGACACGAAGAGTATCTCTCCCTACAACCATGCCACTCATTGTTCAGAAGTTTGGTGGAACCAGCGTAGCAACCCCCGAAAAGATCCTGGCGGCGGCACGGAAAGCGATCCGAGCCCAGCAGGAGGGAAATCAAGTGGTCGTGGTCGTCAGCGCGATGGGGCACAACACCGATCATCTCATCGATTTGGCCAAGGAAGTCAACGAAGAGCCATCGGCGCGCGAGATGGATATGCTGTTGAGCACGGGAGAGCAAGTGAGCGTGGCGCTGATGGCGATGGCGGTGCAACGGTTTGGTCACAAGGCCGTCTCGCTAACCGGGGCTCAAATGGGGATCCGAACCGATAATTCCTTTACCAAAGCCCGCATTAAAACCATTTCGACCGAACGGATTCGCAAATTGCTCGATGATGGGAACATTGTCATTGCGGCAGGATTTCAAGGGATCGACGATGACTACAACATCACGACCCTCGGACGGGGAGGGAGCGATACCACGGCCGTTTCGTTAGCAGCCGTCTTGAAAGCGGACGCATGCGAGATTTACACCGACGTGGACGGCGTTTATACGACCGACCCGCGACTTCTCCCCGAAGCGAGGCAGATGGGGCAGATCAGCTACGATGAGATGCTCGAGCTGGCCAGTTTGGGGGCCGGTGTTATGCACAATCGTTCGATCGAGTTCGCGAAAAAGTTCAATGTCCCCATCCGCGTTCGAAGCAGTTTCTCCGATGCACCGGGATCGATGATCGTTGCGGAGCCTGAGTCGAATACCGTTCCTGTTTGCGGGGCCGCCCTCACGAAGGACGAAGCCAGGATCACCATTCAGGGAGTTCCCGACCAGCCCGGAACCAGCTTCGAGATCTTCAAACGATTGGCCGACCGCAAGATCACGGTTGACATGATCGTGCAAAACATCGGGCAGGAATCGCTTGCCGATATCTCCTTTACCGTTCCCAACGAAGAATTGAAGGAAGCCCTCCGAGCGGTCAACGAAGCAGCCAAGTTGGTCGGCGCGAGCGGCGTGACCCACGACGATTCCGTCGCCAAGATTTCCGTGGTCGGAATTGGGATGTCGAAGCAGACGGGGGTGGCGCAAAAGATGTTCGAAGCGCTTGCTGAGGCAGGCATCAACATCCAGATGATCACCACAAGCGAAATCAAGATCAGTGTCCTCGTCAAGCGAGCCGAGGCTCAAGCGGCGTTGCGTGCCGTCCACTCCGCCTTTTCGTTGCACAGCAAGCCGGACGATGCCCAGGTATGGGAGATCGGCAAGAAGCAACAGAGCGAATTGAGTGCGAGCGAGATCGTGGAGCGTCTTCGCAATTCCAACATGGAGCAGCTCACGTTGCTCGACATCTCGTTGGTTGGGGACCAAGCTCGCGTGACGTTGTTAGGTGTTCCCGACACTCCAGGGTTGGCAGAGACGGTCTTTAAAGAGGTCGCCAAGGCAGGTGTCTTCGTCGACATGATCGTTCAGAGCTGCGATGGATTCCAAGGGGAGACCAGTATTAGCTTCACCGTCCCCGAGGAGCAGATGGATCATTGTCTGCAAGTCCTCAAGGCGATGGATTACAAGTTCCGCAAGATCGGTGGTTCGAAGGACATCGCCAAGCTTTCCGTCAGCGGTATCGGGCTGAGAAGTCATACCAGCGTCGCGATCGCCATGTTCAAGGCTCTCGCCGATAGCAATATCAACGTGTTGATGATCAATACCAGCGAACTGCGAGTCAACGTCGTCATCGCCGGCAAAGATGGCGAGAAGGGTCTAGCATGCCTGCAAAAGACCTTCGAGAGTTCGCTGGTGTGATGAACGTAGCAACCGGGGGCGAGCGCCCTGCGGCTGACTGCGGCTAATGGTTCAAACAAGATTCTTACCCACTGATTGGAAATACGATGCAGCTAGCGCACATGGTTTACTTCACTCTGAACGATCCCACCGATGCGAACGTTCAGCAATTGGTCGATGCGTGCAAGAAGTATTTGGATGGCCATCCCGGTGTCGTTTACTTCTCCGTCGGAACTCTCAACAAGGAGCTTGCCCGTCCCGTCAACGACCACGGCTATCAAGTAGTCCTTAACGTTGTCTTTGAATCGCGGGAGGCCCATGATCAGTATCAGGTAGCCGAGCGACACCTGCAGTTCATCGCCGAACAGAAGCCGAATTGGAAGCAAGTTCGCGTGTTCGATTCGGACATCGTCTAACGCGCAGACTTAGCAGATCAAGGAGCCGAACATGGCCACCGTCTTGGACCGGATCGTTGCGAAGAAGCTTGAAGAGATCGCATATGCCAAAAAGCAGCGGGATCTTCCATCGTTGCGTGACGCGGCGTTGCATGCTCCCGCTCCTCGCGATTTCTTGGGTGCACTGCGTGGTCACGATCGAGTTCGCTTGATCGCGGAAGTGAAAAAAGCGAGTCCATCCAAAGGGATGATTCGACCCGCTTTTGATCCCGTCCAGATTGCGACGGACTATGAAGCAGGGGGAGCGGCCGCGATCAGCGTTCTCACCGATGAACCATTCTTCCAAGGGCGATTGGATTACCTGACCTTGATTCGGGAGGCGGTTTCGATCCCGGTTCTTCGCAAGGATTTTATCCTCGACGAGTATCAGATTTATGAAGCCCGAGTGGCGGGTGCTGACGCCGTTCTTTTGATTGCGGAATGTTTAGATGGTTCGCAGCTGCAGGAGTTTTATACTCTCATTCGGCAGTTGGGGATGACGCCGCTGATCGAGTTGTATGCACCGGAGAACTTGCAGCGCGTTTTGGATACGGGGACCCTTTTGGTGGGAGTGAACAATCGGGACTTGCACACCTTTGCGGTGGATTTGGAACATGTGATTCGATTGAAAAGAGAGATGCCCAGCCAGATCAGCGTCGTCGCGGAGAGTGGGATCTTTACGGCTGCGGATGTGAAGAAGTTAGCGGAGGCCTCGATCGACGCCATGTTGGTCGGCGAATCGCTGATGCGGCAGCAAGATGTCCGGCAAGCGGTGGTGAATCTTCTTGACTACGACCGTTTCGATCCCAGTGAGCCTGCCCAGTGAGCCTGCCCAGTGAGCCTGCCCAGTGAGCCTGCCCAGTGAGCCTGCCCAGTGATCTCCTGCGGTCGCCTTTCTCCGAGAGGCGTTTAGCGGAGAACGGATGCAGGGATTCCGGATTGGCTCGGGTCGCGGTAATTGTTGACAGGGACCATCGACCAGCCGCTGTTGGGCGCTCCGAGTGGGTAGTTTTCACTTCGAGGAATGAATCGAACTCCGTTGTTTCCGGCGGTGGAAAACGCTCCTCCCATGCTATTGGAAATCGGAAGCAACGCCCCTCCTTCGATGGGGCTTGGGTTGGAAGCAACATAGGTCGCACCTGAGTTTGCGGACCCGTACCCGGAAGTCCCCATACCGGGCGTCGAGGCATTCGATTTGAACAATCCGCCGGAGAAAAGAGACCCGGTACGACCCATCAGTTGCGGCCATTGGAAAGTCGGTCTTGCAGCAAGCATCGGCCCGTAGTTGGTCGGTGGCATCCCACCATTGGCGATTGGGTTGTTAAGGTTCCGTGACTGGGTCGGAGCCGACTGCTGGCGCGCGAGGAGCCAGGGGTTGGTCGCGTTCCAGCCGCTGTACTGAGGGTTGTAGGCAGGGTAGGCAGCGAGGCTGCTGGCAGGAGCGTTGTTCTGTGTTCCCCAGGCAGACGGATAGTAGGCGGGAGGTGGCGTCATCACGACCGCAGACGAAGGGTAGGTCGGGTAATCCAGAGGTCTGGTCGGAACAGGTGGTTGCACCGGACCACCCCCTGCGACTTGGGTGTTCATCGCGGAGCCTGGTGCAGTGTTTTGCATCGGCATATCCACGAACTTCGCACGTGGTTGGGATTGCGAGACGAGGACTGGGATCGACTTCTTTACCTCTTTTTGTACGAACTTTTGATAAGTCACCGGCTGTTTGACTTGGGTGAAGTTCGGTTGGTATTGGACCACGGGAACATATTGCCAGGATTGGCGAGGTGCAGCAAAGGGATTGAGGGTCGGTTCTGTGCGCAGTTGAAGCTGGTAGGTGACGATCGGGACGTAGTTCGTCTGTGCCAGGAGTTTCTCCTCGGTGACCCATTCAGGGACCCATTGTTGTTCGGAGACCTCTTGTTGTTGGTAGGTGACAACAGGAACGGTTTCGTAGATGATGTATCGGCCGTAGAGTTGTCCAGTCCGCGCATCGGTGAAGGTCGAGCTCAGTTGCGGTTTGGCAAAGCCGTCCGTTCCCGAGGGGCCTTGCCCAGCCACCGCCCCGTTGAGGCCGGTGGATTGGGGAGCGTTCTGCGCAAAAAGCGGAGAAAACGCGCAGGCAGTCCAAGCCGCCAAGCAAATCGCGCCGAGGGGGAGCGAGCGACCGAGGGCCGGCCCGTGTTCGATACGAATCCTAAGTAGGTTTTGCATGATTTCCCCATGGCTCCTTCCACTGCTTCGATGCCCCATCACGAGCGAACCGCTCATGGCCGCAGATCCATCCCTGGTTGCAGAGCTTCGGCTGCAAGCGGAATTGGGTCGCATCAAGACGAAAGTGGGTGGTACTCTTTCCGCCATTCCACCGCAAGGTCTAGTCAATGCTAGCAAGGGATGGTTTTACCCGATCCATGGCGATGTCGGCGATTTGCTCGCGGAGGATGCGATTCAGATCCCGCCAATGGGTCGAGACACTGAACCTGGCTAGGGTCTGCTGCGAATACGAGGAGGCGGAGTCTGGACAGGAATGTGCATGGACAGGAACTGGACAGCGAGCCGATTCTATTTGCAGGCGCGGTATGGGAACGATTTGATATATTGGGACATCGGCTCGGCGTGCCCGGCATGGATATACGTAACATCGAACTATCAGGATTGCGGTTATGAAATTTTTTGGATTGTTGGCTTCGACGGTCGCGTTGGCTGGCCTTTTGTCGGGGTTCGTAGGCTGCGAAGCGAAACCTGCTCCGAAGACGGGTGACAGCAGCGCCGAGCATGATCATGGTCATGGAGAAGAGGGGCATGATCACGGCGATGGTAAAGAAAAGTCGAATGATCCACCTCCGGTTGCCTTGAAGAATGTCTATGACAAGACCGTCGCAGCAGCTCAGAAGATCCGCGATGCGTTGGAAAAAGGGGAAATCGATTCCGCGCACGATGAATTGCACGACATCGGACATTACTTGAACGACCTCCCGGGGCTTGCCAAGGCCGCTGCGATGGACCCTGCCAAGGTCGAGACATTGGAGAAAGCGTCCAAGACATTGTTTGACGTTATGGGTAAGATCGACGAATCGTTGCATGACTCGAAGGAAGTGAAGTTTGACGACGTCAAGGAATCCCTCGAAGGGGGCCTTGCCGAATTGAAGGGCTTGGGCGAAGCCCTCCCTAAATAGCGCACTGGGCAAATAGGGCCTATAGGACTCATAAGACTCATAGGACCCATTTGGCTCATACAGCTTCGCAGAGTGAACGAGATCGACAGGAAATAAGCATGGTCAAAAAACTGGTTTATCTTCCGTTCCTAGGAACACTTCTTTGCTTTGGATGTGGCCCGAAGGTGGATCCGCTTGTGGAAAAGGCAAAGGCCATCCTCCTCCAGGAGGACCTTTCGGCGTCTGCCCTCAGCATTGAGCAGGCGATTGGCCAGTCGACCGATCAGGCGACTCAGGGGCAGCCGATGGTTATGAAAGCAAAGGTCGGTTCGGGCAAAGGGGATACGTTCGACCCGAAAGCCTCGGAGTTCTTGGTATCGGAGATTCCGGAGGGTGAGCATGCGGGGGACGAGAAGCACGATGCCGACAATTGCCCATTCTGTCGAGCGCGAGAAGCCAAGGCCCCGACTGTGGTAGTCCGATTGTTGGAAAAGGATGGGAAGCCGTTCGCCCGTCCCGCCGATCAACTATTCGGGCTCAAGAAGGGGCAGCATGTCGTCGTTCGAGGGGTCGGAACGTTCGATGCCGAGCTCAATTTCTTTACCGTGGAAGCGACCGGTCTCAAGATTTCCGAGTAGCTGCCAAGATCACCACAAAGACGCAGATTGCGACCGCACCGAGAGCGAAGACAAGTCCGAGGCTTACTGCCATAGTGGTTCAATATCCTGTCCAAAGGGAAATGGGACGAGAGTAGGAGCGGCACGAGTATATCCGCTCTTACACGGCCGTGATGGGTTTCGATGATTTTCCGTTCGCCGAGGCTTCACCCTTTTTCCAACAGGAGTTGTTCCGAGTACACTGTTGGACATGGATCCCACCCCTACCTCCTACCTCTCTCTATCTAGCAGCACCGTGATGGTCGCGGTCTCCCTTTTGTTCCTTGCCATGGCGATAGGGCTTGGGTATTGGAACTGGACGCGAAGTCACTTTCGGCGTGGTGTTTTACTTTTGGAAGGGGTACGGCTGACTGCTATTGCCGGCCTTTTGTTTTTGCTTCATCAGCCCGAGTGGACGACTGAATATCGCCCCGCAGAAAAACCGAACTTGGTCGTCTTGATCGATCGTTCCCGCAGCATGGAGACACAAGATGTCTTGAATGGGGCAGCGTCGGGGGAAGAGCTTCAGAGTCGAACATCGGTCGCCAGGAGTTTGGAGAGTCCCGAGTACTGGTCAAGCGTTTCCGATCGATTTCAAGTCTCGACAGAGGGATTTCCGTCGATCGCGGCAGGGGACGCGACGGGAGCGGACGCGAGTTCGAGCGGCGGGACCAATATCCACGATGCGTTGGAAGGGGTGCTCGGTCGTGAGTCGAATGTTCAAGCGGTCGTGTTGATTTCGGATGGCGATTGGAATCGAGGCAAACCGCCTGTGGAGTTAGCTTCTCGATTTCGTTCGAGGGGGATCCCTATTTTTTCGGTCCCCATCGGATCGGAAACGCGATTGCCCGATTTGGAGGCGATCAGTTTGGATGCCCCAACATTTGGTGTCGCGGGAAAATCGCTGCGGATACCATTTACCATCGAGTCCTCCTTATCGAGAGACCATGTGGTTCAGGTGTCTGTTGAGTTCAGCAATGGGGAGACCGAGACCAAAGAGGTTCGAGTCAGGCCCATGTCACGAACCACCGACTTTGTTTCTTGGACGCCGAAGGAGCCCGGAGACTACACGATTCGGGTCGCCATCCCTCCGCATCCCGACGAGAGATTGCGAGAGAACAACAGCATCGCCGCCCCCATCTCGATTCGTCAGGAAAAGCTGCGCGTCTTGTTGATTGAAACGTCCCCGCGTTGGGAGTACCGCTATTTGCGGAATGCGTTGTCTCGCGATCCCGGAGTCGAGGTGGCTTGTTTGCTTTTGCATCCTTTGTTGGAGAAGCCGGGTGGAGGCAACCGGGATTACATCAGTGAATTTCCATCGGACCCCGAGGAGTTAGCGCAGTACGACGTCGTTTTTTTGGGTGACATTGGGATTGCTGAAAAGCAGCTGACGGAGGAGCAGTGTCAGCAGTTGAGAGGGCTGGTGGAGTACCAAGCGACGGGGCTAGTTTTCTTGCCAGGAAGCATGGGGCATCAATCGACACTATTGGCATCTCCATTAGATCCATTGCTCCCTGTCCTTCTCGACGAAAAGAATCCAGCAGGGACTGGATCGAAGCTCGCGATGCACTTGGAGTTGACCGAGTCGGGGCGCAGAAGTTTGCTGACCAAATTGGCGGACACTGAGGAAGACAATCTTCAGGTCTGGTCGGGGCTACCAGGTTTTCAGTGGTTCGCTCCCGTATTGCGAGCGAAAGCAGGGACCGAGACGCTGGCGGTGCATCAAGAGTCCGCGAATGAGTTTGGGCGAGTACCGTTGATCGTCACCAAGACCTTCGGTGCAGGCAAAGTCCTTTATATGGGGACCGATGGAGCTTGGCGATGGCGGCGCGGAGTGGAAGACCGCTACCACTATCGATTCTGGGGGCAAGTCGTCCGGTGGATGGCTTATCAAAGAAACATGGCCAAAGGGGAGACGATTCGTTTTTACTACAGTCCCGATTCACCGGCATTGGGGCAGCGATTGATGTTGAAAGCGAATGTGATGAGCGATTCGGGAGAGCCATTGTCGGCGGGGACGGTCACAGCCAAGATCGATTCGCCGGCGGGAAGATCCACAACGCTGACCCTTCAGAGTGCTGGGGCCGATAGTTGGGGGTTATTCGAAGGGAGCTATGATGTTCGCGAGGTAGGAAAGCATCGCGTATTGATCGCTTCGTCCGAGTCGGCCAAGACGTTGGAAGCGGAGTTTTTTGTTCAAGGGAGTGCGGAGGAGCGAGTCGGTTTAGCCGCCAAGCCAAAGGTGCTCCAGGAGCTCTCGAAAGTCACGCAGGGGGAGTCGATCTCCATCGATCGCGTTGGGGAGCTTGGGGAGCTCTTATTGCGAGTCCCGGATCCTCCTTTGGTGACCAAACGTTGGCAGCTTTGGGCTCATCCAATCGTTATGACCGTCTTGATCGGGTTGCTCAGCGCGTTCTGGATCGGAAGAAAGTGGCTTGGAATGCTCTAGATTTAGGTGAATGGCCAATCTCCTTCGCGGGTTGGGGATATCAAAGCAAGGCTTTTCTACTAAAATTGTGGCACACTTTGATTGCCCATTTGATCCCTTGAAGATCCATTCCTTCCGATGCTTCTTTCTGAAAACCCAGCTCAGATTCTTCCCAGCCTCATTCGCCAACGCATCCACATTCTCGACGGAGCGATGGGGACCATGATCCAGCAGCTCAAGCTGGATGAGGCGGCGGTGCGTGGGAAACGGTTTGCGGGTCATCACAAAGATCTCGCGCGGTTCTCGGACATTCTCAACCTTACCCGTCCCGACGATATCTCCAACATCCATTACGCGTACTTCGAGGCGGGTGCCGACATCGTCGAGACCAACTCGTTTGGAGCCAGTCCGATTGGAATGATCGAGTTCGATCTCCCACTCGAACTGGTTCGGGACTTGAACTACGCAGCGGTCGATTGCGCGCGGAAGGCTGCAGACCGGATGATGAAAGTCGATCCGTCCCGCCGTCGATTCGTGGCTGGGAGTATTGGACCGACGACCAAGCAGCTTGCGATCAGCACGAAAGTGGACGATGCCGCCAATCGGGACGTCACGTATCGAGAGATGGTCGATAGCTACAAAGAGCAGGTAAAGCATTTGGTCGAGGCGGGGGTGGATTTGCTGTTGCCCGAGACTGCGATCGACACGTTGAATTTAAAGACCTGTCTCTTTGCGATCAGCGAGTATTTTCACGAGACCGGGCGGTTGGTTCCGGTGATGGTGAGCGCAACCTTCAGCAATGGAGGACGAACCTTTGTAAGCGGTCAGACGGTAGAAGGTTTTTGGAACGCCATCAGTCACTTCCCCATGCTATCGGTCGGGATGAATTGCGCGTTGGGACCTGACGTCATGCGTCCCCATATCGAGGAGTTGGCCAAGGTTTCGAATATCCCTCTTTCATGCCATCCAAACGCGGGGCTCCCCAATGCGATGGGTGAGTACGATCTTACGCCGGCGAAGATGGCGGACTACATCGAGGATTTCGTCGACAACGGTTGGCTCAACATCGTCGGCGGTTGTTGCGGATCTTCACCCGCTCATATTCGCGAGATCGCCAATCGAGTCGGGCACAAGAAGCCACGGCAGGATCAAGAGCCGATCGTCTGGACTCGGCTATCGGGCCAGCAGGCTTGCACGCTGCGTCCTGAGACCCAATTCACCATGGTGGGAGAGCGGACGAACGTCACGGGATCGAAGGCGTTTGCCAAGCTTATTCGGAACAATCAGTTCGACGAAGCGGTCGAGGTCGCGCGGCAGCAGGTTGAAAACGGCGCCGTTATTATCGACATCAACATGGACGACGCGTTGCTCGATGGCGTCGAGGCCATGACGCGGTATCTCCGATTGATCGCAGGAGACTCCGTAGCGGCGAGTGTCCCGGTGATGATCGATTCCTCCAAATGGGAGGTGCTTGAGGCAGGGCTTCAAAACGTTCAGGGGAAAGCGATTGTCAACAGTATCAGCTTGAAGGATGGCGAGGACGAATTCCTTCGCCGTGCCCGATTGATTCGGCAATATGGAGCCGCAGCTGTCGTGATGGCTTTTGATGAGAAGGGGCAAGCCACCGAGACGTCCGAGAAAGCCAGGATATGCAAACGAGCCTATGACCTTTTGGTCAAAGAGGCTGGATTCCCTCCTCAAGACATCATTTTCGACCCAAACATCCTTACCGTAGCGACCGGGATCGAGGAACACGACAACTACGCCGTGAACTTCATCGAAGCATGCCGTTTGATCAAACGAGAATGCCCGGGCGTGAAGATCTCGGGAGGGGTCAGCAATATTTCCTTCTCGTTCCGAGGGAACGATGTCGTTCGGGAGGCGATGCACTCCGCGTTTCTGTACCATGCCATCCAAGCGGGGATGGACATGGGGATTGTCAATGCAGGGCAATTGGCTGTCTACGAAGACATCCCAAAGGACTTGCTCGAGCGCGTGGAAGATGTGCTACTCAATCGCAGGCCCGATGCGACCGAGCGATTATTGGTGATGGCCGAGTCCGTCAAAGGCTTGGCGGGGAAGAAGGCCGCTGGCGAGAATCTGGAATGGCGGAGCAAGCCGGTTGTCGAGCGATTGCAATATGCGTTGATTCAGGGAATCGACAAATACATCGAGGAGGATACCGAGGAAGCTCGTCAGCATTTCGATCGATGTTTGCAAGTGATCGAGGGCCCGTTGATGAGCGGCATGAGTATTGTCGGAGATCTCTTCGGTGCAGGAAAAATGTTTTTGCCCCAGGTCGTGAAGAGCGCTCGAGTGATGAAGAAAGCAGTCGGTTATCTGCAGCCCTTCATGGAAAAGGAAAAGCGGGACGCAGGCCTTTCCGAGCAATCGTTCCGAGGCAAGGTCCTCATGGCAACGGTGAAGGGAGATGTTCACGACATCGGAAAGAACATCGTCGGCGTGGTGCTTGGATGCAACAACTATCAAGTCATCGATTTGGGCGTGATGTGCTCGGCTGAGAAGATCATTGAAGAGGCGATCAAGCACTCGGTCGACGTGATTGGATTGTCAGGATTGATTACCCCCAGTCTCGATGAAATGACCCACGTTGCGAAAGAGATGAAGCGACAAGGACTGTCGATTCCGCTATTGATCGGAGGCGCGACGACATCGGCAAAGCATACGGCGGTCAAGATCGCTCCCTACTACGAAGAACCTGTGGTGCACGTGCTCGACGCTTCGCGAAGCGTTGGAGTTGTTGAGAGTTTGTGCGGCGGCTCGAAGAAAGATGTGTTTGTATCGGACAATAAGAAACTGCAAGCGGAGTTGCGAGCGAGTTATGAGAACCGGCAGGTGAAGCTCTTGCCATACGCCGAGGCGAAGGGTCGCAAGTTTCAGACCGATTGGTCGAGCGTTCGAATCGATCGTCCATCGTTCCTCGGCCAGAGAGTGCTTCGCGATTACCCCCTTGGGGAGATCGCCGCATACATCGACTGGTCCCCCTTCTTTATGGCTTGGGAGCTCAAAGGAAAGTATCCGAAGATATTCCAAGACGAGTACGTCGGTGGGGAAGCGAAGAAGCTATTCCACGATGCGCAAGAGATGTTGCAGGAAGTTATTGCCAAGAAGTCGTTGCAGGCTCATGCTGTGTATGGATTCTGGCCTGCTGCTTCCGATGGCGACGATGTCATCCTCTACACCGATGAGACCCGCAAGCACGAGAAAACCCGTTTCCACTTTTTGCGGCAGCAATGGGAGCGAAAGGGTCAGAATGATTTCCGATCGCTCGCCGATTACATCGCCCCGGTCGACTCCGGTAGAGAGGATTACCTCGGCGCGTTTGTGGTAACCGCAGGGCACCAAGCGGAAGAGTTGGCTCAGGCGTACGTCGCCCAGCACGACGACTACAACTCGATCATGGTCAAAGCGATTGCGGATCGGCTCGCGGAGGCGTTCGCGGAACTGCTTCATGCCAAAGCCCGCCAGGACTGGGGCTTCGGGCAGGACGAGAATCTCACCAATGAGCAACTGATCGATGAAAAGTATCGCGGAATTCGCCCGGCACCCGGCTACCCAGCTTGCCCCGACCACACGGAAAAGCGAATCCTTTTCGAACTACTCGATGCACCTAACCAAGTAGGGGTCCGACTAACAGAGTCGTTTGCCATGTGGCCTGCGGCAAGTGTGAGCGGGTTCTATTTCGGTCATCCCGATTCGCGTTACTTCGCAGTCGATCGATTGACACAAGATCAAGTGATCGATTATGCGAGGCGCAAGGGAGCTTCTCTGCGCGAGGTCGAACGATGGCTTGCACCGAACCTTGGATACGAAACTGCGTAGCGCAAAACTCGATCGCCGCTAGCCCATGTGGGGATAGCGGCGGGTTCTACGGGTTGTAGGAGTTGCCATTAGTTTCTGGTCCGGGACTCCAGTTCCGTGCGGAGTTGTTCCTCGCGGGCTTGGAGTTCAGGTGTGAATTCAGGCCCGAAGTCGGAGGCATCGAAGATTTTGCGGATTTCGAGATCGGAATCCGAGGGCATCGGGTTAGGGCATTTCTTCGCCCATTCGATCGCGTGCTCCATGGATTCGACTTCCCAGATCCAAAAGCCTGCGACGAGTTCTTTCGTTTCGGCAAAGGGACCGTCGATGACGGTACGTTGATCGCCAGAGAATCGAATGCGGACACCCCGCGAGGTAGGGTGGAGCCCGTCGCCGCTTACCAAGATCCCGGCTTCGTGGAGCGCTTCGTTGTAGGCCGTCATGGCAGCCATAAGTTTTTCGTCCGGCATGAGTCCCGCTTCGGATTCGGGAGTGGCTTTGACCAAGACAGCGACGCGCATGGATTATCTCCTTGGGAGTTATTGGATGCAGTGGATTCGATTCGGGGATTGATTGTGATCGATCGGAGGGAAACGGTTTCGACACGTTGAAGGGAAAATCCTTGATTATTACGTTGTTCGTTCGGTTCGAGAGCCAGACTTTCTCGCGACGAAGAAACAGGGGAAAGGCGAGGAGAGGGGTGGTTGCGTAGTGTGGACATTTGGTTTGCGACGACGGATAATGGGAGCTTGCCGCGGAAGGGTTTTCAGCAAATCACGGGAGTTAACGCCATGCAACGTTCATGGGCTTGGATCGCAACGTTTGGGTTAGGGATGTTGTCGGCGGGATGCGGAAGCAATCCCACTCCCCCTGCTCCTGCCACTTCAACCGCGGCGACCTCTTCGACACCTTCCGAATCAAGTTCGGGTGGTGGGGCCGAATCAAGTTCGGGCGGTGGGGCTGCTTCGGGGGGGAGCGAGACTGCCTCTTTGGAAATGTCCTCCTCGGGGGCTGGGTACGGCAGCGAGTCAGCTAGCAGTTCAGGGGGATATCCTGGCGATTCGTCCGCGGGTGCGCAATCGGGAGGTTCTCAGTCCGGCAGTTCTTCCTATGGCAGTGAGGAAATGGCTTACAACGGAGGTGGGGCCTACGGAGGCGAGTCGGGATACGTTCCCCCTGGTAGCGAGGAGTCTGGCAGCGGCGGTCCCGGATACGGCAGTGCTGGACCTGGATATGGAACGCAAGGAAATCGAGCAGGAGGTGGGCTTCTACCTGGGATGGGGGGAGCGGAGGGGGCGTTGCTATCCCGTTTGATGGGTGGAGGTTCCACCAGTGCGCCCAAGATGTTGACATTCCAGGAGCGATCGAAACTGGCTTTTGAGGCGGGTAATTGGAATCGCGCGTACGATTTGCTCAGCGCACAATCCCTGTTGTCCGATGACGCGGAATCGATGAAGATCGCCGACTTCTACCGTTGGTCTACCGCGAACAAGCGTCCTGTGTTGGGAATGAAGATCGCTGTTGGACTGGTGCTCGATAATCCGAGCAATGCAACCAGTCTCAAGCCCATTGGGACCGACCTGCAATCCATCATGAGCGGCGGTGGTGCTGGAGGTGCAGCGGGTGGTTCGGGTCCTGGGGCGATCGGCAGTGAAGGGGGAAGCAGTGGCGGGTATGGAGCGGAGGGAGGCATGGCTCCTCCGGGTGCTGCCAAGCCTGCTTTGGCGGTCGGAGCCAAGCCCCTCACCGATGCAGCGGGAGAGTTGGTGACCCGCGTGATCGAAGCGTTCGGGACGCACCATTCGGAGGGGAAGTGGACGGTCGCGTTTCAAGAAAATTCATACAAAGGGAAGCCTCGCATGCCGGGCAACAATATGCCTGGCAGCAGCGGGTTCGGAGTGCCAGGATCCTTTGGCAATTCGGGCGGTGACCTCTATGGTGAGTCGGGGAGTGGACCTGGCATTGGCGAGAACAATGGTTTTGGAGGAGGGGACTTAGGCGGCAGTAGTCAAAGCGGCACTCCAACCCTTCAGCCATTTCGCTTTCAGCAAGGGGGCGGGGGGCCCGGTGTGGGATCGATCGCCAGTGGGCTCAGTGGCTTTTCGGGAACGTCCGAACAAGAATCTGGTGGCGGCAACTTCGGGCAAAGCGCACCCGGGCAGTTTGGTTCCGGCGAGGAACTTCCTGTTGGTTCGGGATTCGGCCCCGGTGCACCGAATGGTTTTGGAGGTCCTGGATCCAATGGATCGATGCCGGGAGGGCAGGGGGGGCGTATGCCGTCGCCACAATGGGTCGCTGAAGATTTTGAGCTTCCAGGCGATGTGACTCCTCTGGGGCCATGCCTGGAGTACATCGGATCGGATGTGCAAGCGAACTTGATCGCAAAATCCAAAGAGGCGGGATATGAGGCCCTCATCGTGTTCGATGTCGAGATCATCCTAAATCGTCGAACGGGCATCGTTAACAACACGGCTCGAGTCAAAGTTCTCCACCTGGCGGAAGATCCGAAGGAGATCAAAGTCATTGCGTCGTCCAAACCGCTGGTGAGTGTCACCGTTGCGAGGGCGAGGTTGAAGAAGGAGGAGGATGGAGTCGAGGACGCCGCAGAGTCGGTTGCCAAGAAATCGGCGGAGATCATCGCCCTCCAACCCGTTCCCGATCGATTGACGCAGGATGCCGTGGTCAAGACTCGGATGCCGAAGCTGCTGGCCGATACCAAGATCTCGGAGCTTGGGAAGTTGGGTGAAGTGAATTTCTATTATCAAAAAGGATTCATCGACGATGCTCAACGACAGGAATTCTTTGAGGCCATCGCGGGGGCTGAAGCATCGAAACTGCTTTCCACGCGTCGAACTGAGAAAGCCGAAGCCCTTGAATCTCTCCTCAAATAGCGAAGAAGCATGAGTTTCCGAGTCCCATGGTCGGTGTCCGTTCGGGGTGCCGTCGCTCTCGCTGCCTTAGCCGTCGTCCTCTCGTCTGTTGGTGTGGCGTTGGGACAGGCTCCCGAACTGCTTGCCGCCGAACGGGCTGAGCTTGACGCGAAAGAGGCCGAGACCTTTTTCGAATCGAAAGTGCGTCCTCTTCTGATTGAGAAGTGCCTCGACTGCCACTCGCATGAAACAGAGGTGAGTGGTGGATTGAGTTTGGATTCCAAACAGGATTGGGCGAAGGGGGGCGACTCCGGTCCTGCCATCGACGAGCAATCGCCCGAGAAGAGTTTATTTCTCGAAGCGATCGCGTATCGAAATCCCAAGCTTCGGATGCCGCCCGATGGAAAGCTGAGCGAGTCCGAGCTGTCGATTTTGCAACGTTGGGTCGGCTCGGGTGCTTGGGATCCACGGGTTCCGAAAGGGGAGGGACGCACGCCTCAAGTGGGGATGTCGATCGAAGACGCCCGTTCGCACTGGTCTTACAAACCGATCGCCCTGGATGTCGCGATTCCTCCAGGGACCGCAGCCTCCCCTATTGATGCGTTTTTGGAACGAAGTCAGCGCGAGAACGCCATCCGTCCGTCGCCGGTTGCAGCCTTCGAGACTCTTTCGCGACGGGTCCATCTCGATTTGACAGGATTGAGGCCGCTGTCGGATCTCTCTGCTGAGGATCTTCGGCGCTGGACTGCTTCGGTTGATCCTCGAGCGGGGACAACCTCCACGCCAGGGGCAAACTCCACGCTAGGGGCGGCCTCTGCGCTAGGGGCGACCAGTGAAGAAGAGGAACGGTACCACCGTTTGGTCGATGAGTTGTTGGCATCGCCTCGATTCGGTGAGCACTTTGCAAGGCATTGGATGGATGTGATTCGATTCTCCGAATCGCTGACGTTGCGCGGACTGGTTTTTGAAGACGCATGGCGCTACCGCCAGTACTTGATTGACTCTTTTAATGCAGACAAACCCTACGATCGATTCGTGCGCGAGCAGATCGCCGGTGATCTCATGGAGGCAAAATCGATTGAGGAACGTCAGCAGCAGACGATTGCAACCACGATGATGGTCCTGGGCGATACCAATATGGAGGAGCAAGACAAGAAGCAATTGGAGATGGACTTCATCGACGAGCAGATCGAAGTTATTGGCCGTGCGTTTCTAGGCCAGACACTGGGCTGTGCCCGCTGCCACGATCATAAATTCGATCCGATTCCGACCAGCGACTATTACGCGTTGGCAGGTATTTTAAAGTCCTCCAAGGGGATCGAGCACGACAATGTTTCGAAATGGGTCCGTCGTCCGTTGCCTTTGTCCGACTCGGAAGAAGCTCGATTTCGACAAGCCGAAGAGGATGGAAAGAAATGGAAAAAGCAACTAGAGTCCCTCAAGGCAAAGCTGAGCACTCCTGCTACGTCGTCGAGCATTGTGAAACCAAGCGAATTGCCCGGTCTGGTGTTCGATGAGCAGACCGCGCGCAAGGTAGGGAAGTGGGTGGAATCCGACTTCGTGAAGCCTTACGTGGGGAGCGGCTATGTTCATGACGGCAACGATCGAGCAGAGAATAAAGCCATTGTCTTCGAACCGGCGGAATTGCCTCCAGGGGAATACGAGTTGCGGATGGCTTACACTGCCAGTGCGAATCGTTCTACCCAAACAAAAGTGCGCATCTGGAGCGCCAACGGAGAAGACGTCGTTCTCGTGAATCAAAGGGCTGCACCGAAGATCGACGGTCTATGGCATTCCTTAGGCAAGTTCACGTTCGAGTTAGGTGGAAAGGCCACGGTAACCATTACGAATGAGAATGCGGATGGCCATGTCATTGTCGATGCCGTGCAATTCCTGAGTCCCGGAATCAGCAAAGCGAGCGCACCCGGAATTGCATTGACGGAGAGCGAGAGCGATGCGGTGAAGAAAGAGATCGCCGACCTGGAGCGCAAGGCAAAGGAGGCGGCTGCTTTACTGGCACAGCGTCCCATGTCGATGGGATTGGTACCTCTCCCTAACCCGAAAGATATTCCCATACACGTGCGTGGGTCCGTACATTCGCTGGGGCCCGTTGTTGCGAGAGGCTTTCTGCGATGTGTCGACGTTTCCGATGCACCGTCCCTGTCTGCGGAGAGCAACGGGCGGTTGGAATTGGCTGCATGGATCGCATCCCAACAGAATCCGCTCACGGCACGCGTTTATGTCAACCGTGTTTGGTATTGGTTGATGGGGGAGGGGCTCATTCCCTCGGTTGATAATTTCGGTACGACGGGTGAATCGTCCGTTCACACCGAGCTTCTGGATTGGCTCTCGACTCAGTTCATGGCCCATGGGTGGTCGACGAAATGGTTGGTTCGAGAGATTTTGTTGTCGGAAGCATATAGGCGCACTGCAATCGAGATGCCCGAGCATCACGCGTTGGATCCTGACAACAAATATTTTGCACGTCGCCATTTGAAGCGATTGAGCGGAGAGTCCATTCGTGATTCTCTTCTGGGATTGAGCGGTTCTCTCGATCTATCGGCCCTTCCCTCGATGAACAGTCTCAAAGCGGTCAAGGAAGATTACGGCTTCAGACACAGGGAGCAATTCCGAGCCGTCTATGGCCCTTGGTTTCGCAACTCGCTACCGACCTTGTTCACCGAGTTCGATGGTCCCAATCCGAGCTATTCGTCCGGGGAGCGTTACGTCAGCACCGTTGCTCCCCAAGCGTTAGCGATTCTCAACAGTCCGTTTACGCGGAGTTGTGCAGCGTCGATTGCCAAACAATTGGTTGCACCGACAGCGTCATCAGCCCCTCCAGACCGGTCGGTCGAGGTTCGAATCCATGTGTTGTTCCGTTGGCTTCTGTCACGACCGGCGACTCCTGCCGAAGTGCAGTGGTCGCGTGACGTCATCGCGAATGATTCGTTGGAAGAATGGGAGCGACTATCCCTTCTCCTCATCGCCAGCGTCGACTTTCGTTACCAAGACTGACCGTTCGACTGAGAAGTCCCCTTTTTCCTTTGCCCGAAACGCCTTTTCTTTAGGTCTGTGAATTCAGATGCCTGTGCAATTCCAGTGTCCATGCGGTGCCCGACTCCAAGCCAACGCCACGATATCCGGTAAAAAGGTGGCTTGCCCTAAATGCGGCAAGGCCTTGTTGATCAAGGTCCCAGAATCGGAACCGTTGAAAGAGTCGAATCCTTGGGATGCGATGCCCACCTTTCCCGACAACCCACCTTACAAGGGTGTAGCGAGTACCCATGCTCGCCTTGCGCCTTATGGAAATCCGGTGAAAAAGCCCTTTCCAACAACGCTTGTTCTTTTAATAGGGCTCGTCGTCGGTGGGTTTGTGTTTCTCGGTAGCGCGGCGGGGCTCGTTTATTACTTGTTCCGAGATCCCTCTCTCGCAGGCTCTTTTCTTCCGGTTGAAATCAACTCAGACGTAACAAGTGCAGAGTCAGTCGTCGTAGCACCAACTCCAAACTCAACTCGCAGCACGACTTCCACGGCCGAATCCGAAGAAACCATCGACGCTTCGGGCAAGGAGACTACTCCCACTCTGATATTCCGGGGGAATCGGGTGCATGATGGTGCGTATACTCTCGCAAAATCCGATGGTGGCGAAATGGGTATGCCCAAGCTTCCATTTAGTTGGGGACTTTCCGCTTCCGCTGAAACCTACACGCTTATTCCAACAGTCGGTTTGACTTCGCTAGAGATCGCGGAGAAGTTTGCAAACTATGCCAAACAAGGGTGGTCGAATGCGGCGATTCGCATGATGTCGGAACGACGCTTTGACAAGCGTCAACTAGAGGGCCCTACTCCTTCCTACGAGGCCATCATGCAACATGTTCCGGGAGGAAAAGCCCTCGTTCACTTTTCGACCAAATTATTCGAGAGCACACCTTACGACGATCGGTTTCGACATTGGCGCGTGCTTGGCGAGTCAAAGTTCATGGGGCAGCCTGCCGTCCTGCTTCGGTACTACGCCGATCCCGATTCCCCCCTAAAGCGATTCATCTCGTACGATAAGCTAGAAAAGGATATCAAGGTCATCACCTTGGAGGAATTGCAGCAGGCTGCACCGGAGCTGAAGTTCCCCGTTCAGGGCCGCAAGCAAGGGAGAGACTCCCAATTTCCCGATACTTTCACTTTTTTGCCACCTCGTTTCGGATACATGCTGCTCGTACTGGAGCCAGAGGAGGATGGACTTCATCTAGTCGATCTAGTCAATGTGATGGGGCAAGTTCCTTTAAGTCAAGTTTGTGCATCGATCTTTCTCCAGGACTGGAGGGTCACGTTAAACGGCCCCTCGGGGAGACCAAACAATGCAGAGCTCCTAAAGCGGGCAGAAAAAGAGGGCAAGATGGAGCGATCGATCTATGGAAGCTCCCCAAGACAGGAACATCGGAGCATAACGCACGAATGGATTCCCACTCCTCGACTTTGGTACCTCCCTCCAGCCCCTGAGGATGCCTTAGAGCTCGACGAGAGCGAACAATGGCTGAAAGATTGGATTGCCGAACGCCCGGAATCGCGAACGGTTCATTTGGTAAAAATCCCTCACGCCCTGGAACGTGATTCCGCGGAGGCCGCCCATCTCATCGCTGAATTCCAACGCCATCATCCGGGAGATCCTGGAGCAGACCTGGCGGTGATGACGTTTGTCATGACCCCGCTCCAACCGCGACTTCCTGAATCCTTGCTACCCGTGATCGACCAATCTGCCACGAGGTTATATGAAACCTACAGGGATCCGATGATGCTTTATGTTCGCGCGTTAGTTCATGAAGCCAAAGGGGATTGGCCTGCGTCGGAACGCTTCCTGAAACAAGCTTCGGCGGAGGGATTTCTCGCTACCAGGACCGTCATGGCACCTTATGAAAAGGCGATCGACCGCGGGGACAAGGAAACCGCGTTGGCAGCGTTGCGCGAGATCTCAGCCTATTGGGCGACAGCGGCGCTGAATCGGACATCCGAAATGACGGATCAAATCAGCAATGCTTGGGCACGCGCGCAAAATCTTGCCGATAGATCAGGCGGTGGCGATTCGGCGTCCAACTCCTCCGAGGCTGCAAAAGACACACCGGAAGGTTGGAAGCAAACTCGTGAGCGAGTGAAAGCCCGTCGCAATAGGGATAACTCCCCTCCACAAACCAGACCCGATTACATCGATCCCCAAATGTCAGCGGGATTCGGCGACGAAAGCACACGGAAGCTTGGTGCGGGATCACCTCAATCTTCGGTTCCCGCCGGTGGTGCGGGTAAGGTTCTCTTTATTATTCAATCCAAATCTCGTTTTGATCCAAACTCGCTGGTGCAAAAGTTAACGACTCGGCTCGGAACGAAGAATCATCAAATGTCCGGTTCGGGCAATGCGGCCAGGATCACGGTCGGCTTTAGTGGCTCCCTAGATGAAGCCGCCGCAGCGGTCGACTTTGGGAAAGTCATCGCGAAAGACATTCCGTCGAGAACGATCACGGTGGAACTACCGTAAAGATCGACGCTGCATCGTATTCATTGGGGTGCTACAATGAAGGCGATGTAGCGCGAGGCTACTTTCTTTTCTCCCATGCTAGACAGGTTGCTTTACCATGACTCGGCCACGTTTGCTCCAGTCACGGTCCGATGGACGATTCTTTCGCTCGCAATTGCGGGCCTTGCGAGGGTTGAGAAAACGCGTTGATTTGCTTCAGCGGTCTTGGTCGAGCGATACCGAGATATTGGATCAAAAGCGGCGGCAGTTGATCGAGCGATACTCCGAGCAGGAGCAAGCCGTGCGCCGTCGGCAAGCGGAGCAATCCCATCACTCCATCGAGACATGGGATCTGGAGCTTGATCGCGCATTGGAAGGGGCCGAGCGCGAATTCCTCACTTCTGTTGAGAGTGAAAAGAGAACGATTGAGAAGCTCAAAGAGGCGTTTGTTGCGGACAAGCAATCGTTGAAAAAGCAACGCGAGGACGATACCGTTCAAGCCCACAGGTCGTTGGAGAGCGCGAAGACCGCAGCGTTTCAATTGCGAGAGAGCATTCGGGCCAAATTGGAGAACGAGCGTCGCTACTGGTCCAGTTCCTTCGCGGAGCTCAACGAATGGATGCTGCTCAAGACCGGGAAGACGATGGGGCCAGTGCAGGGCCCAGTGCAGGGGGCAGTCCCCTTGAACACCCAAGAAGAAATCCTGCAAACTCGGGATTTGCAACGGCTGGCGAAGACCGTCGAGGAACGCAAACGCAACTTGGGGGATAGCATCGGCCGGGTCAAGCAGTTCGCCAAGTCGAAGGGAGCGGTCTATCTCGCCTTTCAAGCCCTTGGTCCGATCCTTGGTTTAGGTACCGCGGCGATTTGTTGGTGGGTTGGGGTTCCGATTCTATTTGTCATCCTGATCGCCACGATTGGTTCGCTGGTGTTGACCGCGATCCTTCACTACATGGTCAGGCCGCTTTTGGGGCGTTCATTGCAAAGATTTGCACCCGAGTTGCACGCTCTCCACGCCGAAGTTTTGGAATGGCTCTCGCAAGGTGCGAAGTTGGCCGATCAGAATTATCAAAGGGACCTTGAGAAGGCTTCACAAGATCACGCGTCGGCGCTCGAGCGTGTCGAGACAAGATATCGAGCAGGTCGTGAAGCGTTGCAAAAGAAGCTTGAGACGGACACCGAGATGACCCGTGCTCGTCAACAGCAGCGCCGATGGGAGTTGGTGAACCATCGTCGCGAGCAATTCGAATCGACGCACCGCGAGTGGGAGCCGAAGGTCGCGTCGATGCACGAGCGTTTTCAGCAGGAGAACGCGGGGCTGGTGGCGGAGCGCGAAGGAGAAGTGCAGAACTTGCAGAATCAGTTCCTTCGAGCGCAGCTCCGATACGCCGATCGTTGGCGACTGGGAGCCGAGAAGGTATCCAGTTGGATGGCCCGCATCAACGATTTCTTTCGAGAGTCGCAGCCCGATTGGAGTTCGGACAGTTTCGAGCAAGGAACTTGGCCTCGCGACCCGCAGAATCTGATTTGGAAGATCGGTTCGAGTCCGTTGCAGTTCGAATTGTCGGAGGCTGCGGCACAGTGCAGTTTGAAGCTTCGCGCGGAGGGAGAGGAGTGGCCGGTTGCGTTCGATTTGCTCTCGCATGGCGCGCTGGTGCTTCATGGGTCTCCAGAAACCGAGAGTGCGACAGACAGGGTAATAACCAATCTATTGCTGCGATCGATTACATCGTTGCCCGCGGGATCGATGCGCATGACCGTTATCGATCCACAGGGGCTTGGTAAAAAAGTCTCCTGGTTGATGTCCCTCGCGGATATCGATCCAAGTTTGGTCGGGGACCGTGTCTGGACGCAGCCACTTCATATCGCCGATCGATTGGCAAACATCGCGAGGTCATGCGAAGACATCATTCAGCAGAGTCTTCGCGATAAGCACGCCAATCTATATGAATACAATCTCACGGCGGGCCCGATGGCGATCCCGTATCGATTGATTGTTTGGGATCAGTTCCCTTTCGGGCTGGATGACAGTTCGTGGCAGTCCCTGTGTTCGATCTTGGCTGCCGGAGGAAGGTGTGGGGTAGGAGTGGTATTGCGTTTATCCAGCAATCACGTTTGGCCATCGTTCGCGGATCCCAGGAAGCTGGAAGAGTTTGGTTTGCATCTCGCATTCGAACCCAATGATGGAGGGGTGCTTGGCAGGTGGCGGCACGAGGATCTTCAGCAGGCTCCGATCCATCTCGATGCACCGCCGAACGCGGAACAAATCAAAGAGATCATGGCTCACCAATTGGATGATGTCTCTGAGATTGGTCGCATCGTTGTACCATTCGATTCCATCGCGTTGCACAAGGACGAGCGGCATGAAAGCTCGTCTGCCGATTCCCTGGCGATTCCGCTTGGGATTTCCGCTTCTGGTCGGACGCAGCACATGAAGCTTGGGTTTGGTACCGCGCAGCATGTCTTGATCGCTGGGAAGACCGGGTCTGGGAAATCGTCGTTGCTTCACACCATGATCACCAGCGCTGCGTTGAAGTACTCACCGGACGCGTTGCGATTGGTGTTGCTTGATTTCAAGAAAGGGGTCGAGTTTCAAGTCTACTCGGAGGCGTCGGTACCGCATGCCGACATTATCGGTATTGAAAGCAAACGAGAGTTTGGGGTCAGCACGCTCGAGTATATCGATCGGATCATGCATGCGCGCGGCGAGGCGTTTCGAGGGTGGGGCGTCCAGGATTTACCCAGCTTGGAAAAGAAGCGACCGGAAGTTCGCATGCCGCGCATTCTCATCGTGATCGATGAGTTTCAAGAGCTTTTTGTCGAGGACGACAAGATCTCTCAGCAGGCTTCGATGCTCATGGACCGGATCGTTAGGCAGGGGCGATCGTTTGGCATCCATCTCGTCCTAGCATCGCAAACCTTAGGGGGGGCCTATTCACTCCCACGGACGACCTTAGCGCAGATGGCGGTTCGAATTGCGTTGCAATGCGACAGTTCGGACGCGATGCTCATTCTGGGAGAAGACAACACGGCGGCGGAGAGGCTTCGGTTTTCCGGCCAAGCGATCTACAACGAATCGGGCGGACGCATCGAAAGCAATCAGGGATTCCAGGTTGCCTACATCGACAAAGAGACACAACTCCGCTACTTGCACGAAATCCCGTCTGCTCCGATCCCGCATGATGCGACGATCAATCCGATGGGCCGTTGCGTCGTCTTTGAGGGGCATCGACCTGCGGTTTGGGATGCTCCGAGCGTGGAGCGGCTCCTAGGCGATGCGACAAAGTCAAACGACGGAGCCTTTCCGATGATCATGGGAGATAGCGTTTCCATCGATCCACCTGTTGTCCATTGGATCCAACGCAACGCGGGTAGGAACATCGCGGTGGTTGGACCGGACGAACGGGTCGCGGCGAGCATCTTGGCAGGAACCATTCAAGGGGTTCAATCCCTACGGCTACCAGCTCACCCAGATTCCCTCGGAGCGGGAGCCAAGGTATTCCTATTGAATGGAGCGAGGACGGAAGACGCGTCCCTTCAGGGTGTTCTCCAGCGGTCCGCGAGCTTGGAGGGCTGCCAACTCGTCTCCACGAGGGAATTGGAATCGTTTTTTCAGGAGTGCAAGGCGGAATTGGAGCGTCGATTGCAGAACTCCGAAGAGCGGTATCCGCTTCAGTTGCTGTGCATTGCCAATCTGTCCCGATTTCGAGAGTTGCGAAAGGGAGACGAGTTCGCATTTGGCGATGGAGGTTCGTCTCCAATGCCCGATGCCATCTTGTCCGATTTGTTGAAGGATGGGCCGACGGTAGGGATGCACGTTTGGTTATGGGCAGACTCGGCCGGTACGCTGGCGCGTTGGCTTTCCCGACAATCCATGCGCGATCTGGAGCTGAGGGTACTCATGCAGATGAGCTCGAACGATTCCAATCAATTGATCGACTCGAACGCTGCGAACAAACTTGAGCCGCACGTTGCTTTGATTCAAGACGAAATGGATGGCAAACCCATCAAATTCCGGCCGTTCGCTTGGGAGACATTGCCAGCTTTTAGAAACGAAAAAGCCCCACCCAACTGAGATCGGTCACGCCCGAAATCCGATCTTTCGCTGAGTGGGGCAATTCTTGTTTTAAGCTGGTTCGGCTGGCATCTGGGACACCATTTCGAATTCATCGCTACGACATGTTGTCGGATCGCGATATGTATAAGCATTACCTGATTTACGAATTTGGCAAGAAGTCAGCGGGAGAATTTCGTGAAATCTTTCCGCATCCTTTGTTCGGTTTCGTATGGGTCGGTTTGGGAAAGATTTAGGGGGGTTGCAAGACTCCATTGGCTGGGGATGATAGACCGATCCCGGGAGTTGAACCTTTCGTTCCCGGCATTCCCGGCGTACTGGTTCGTCGATCCTTTTCGATGAGAGATAGGAGCGGATCGGCGATGGCTCTCTGCAAGGCGGCTTGTTCGGAGAGTTGGAACCGTTTTGACTCAACGTTTCGGTTCGCCGTTCCTTTTTGGACTTATCGACGTGGACATCCCAGAAGAAGACAGTTCGCAATCGACTGTTCCCCTTGAACCTTCCGCTTCTTCGACATCTTCTGCTCCACATGCCACGGCATCGTCGACGCATTCAGCCCCTGGGCATTCCTCTTCCTTGCGTACCAAGATTCGCGAAGCGGCCGGTACGGTCTATGGCGACATTGGTACGAGCGTTCTTTACTGCGTGATGGAGTTGACGCGCGAGACGATCAAGCTCAAGAACCATCATCTCCCGAGCGAGGAGGTCGCCGTCATGATCGCCTCGGGAGGGACGGGTTTGATCACTCCTGGCGAAGCGTTAGGGAGTTTGAGTCTTGTCTTCTGGGCGTTGATCTTTCTCACCGTCAAATACGATTTGCTCATCATGCGAGCCGACAATCGAGGCGAAGGTGGTGACTTCGCGTTGTGGGGACTGTTAAAAGGGTATACCGGCAGAATCTTTGGTCTGGGTGCGATTGGGTTTCTCGTCGTGACGGCGGCGGGAATGCTCGCCGCGGACGGAGTGATCACTCCCGCCATCAGTTTGCTTGGAGCGTACGAGCCCCTAGGTGAGCAGTGGGCGGTCGTAGCGACCCTCATCAGCTTGTTCATCCTTTTCAAACCGCAGTGGCGAGGCACGAGCAAAGTAGGGGGATTCTTCGGTTGGTTCATGCTCTGCGTTTGGTTTCCGTGGATTGCACTCAAGGGACTACCGTGGATTTTTCGCAATCCCGAGGTGTTTCAAGCGGTCAATCCGATGTACGCGTTCGACTTTGTAACGAGCTTCCCTACTCTCGGTATGTTTGCCATTTTCGGCGTCGTCGTCTTGGCGATCACGGGTGGGGAGGCGAAGTATGCGGACATCGGTCACTTCATGCGAAAGACCGATCAAGTGTGTTGTGAAGGGATGAGCGTTGCTCCTGAGAATTCAGGGCGGCGTCCTGTGATGCTCGCGTGGTATTCGATCGTGCTCCCTTGTTTGTTGGTGAATTATGCTGGTCAAGTCGGATATTTGCTGGAGCAAGGTGTGCCATCTCGTTGCAATACCTACTTCGCCCTCACCCCTCGTTTTGCGGGGATGGAGGGAACAAACCAGTTCTTCATCCTCTTCGACTTGGTTGTCGCTGCGTGTGCTGCATTCATCGCTTCGCAGGCGCTTATCACAGGCATGTTTTCCATCGTGAAACAAGCCATTGCACTGGGGTTTGCACCTCGCCAATTGGTCCGTTATACGAGCCATGAAGCGGAGGGGCAGGTTTACATACCATCCGTCAATTGGGCTTTGTTCACCGGCTGCGTGATCGCGACGTTGATGTTTCGCACGGCGGGCAACTTAGCATCCGCCTATGGGATCGCCGTGACAGCGACGATGGGAATCACGACGGTCACCTTTGGTTACGTTGCTTATTACCGATGGAATTGGAAGCTGTGGTTGGTTTACTTGGTATGCGGTCCGATTCTCGCGATCGATCTTTTGTTCTTCTGTAGCAATTTGACGAAGATTGCGAGCGGCGGATACTTCCCGATCACCATCGCGGCCGTCCTCGTTGTCATCATGTTGACTTGGCAGTGGGGACGCAAGCAGATGGCTCGGGCCTTCTATGATTTCGGTTTTCGCGAAGGGAAGAAGATCGATTGGTTGGTGATGCTTCGCGAAAAAGTGGACGAAATCCAAATCGCCATCAACGAGAATCTACCCCTTGCTCGGATGCTCATTCAAGGCCGGCGACGGTTGGTCGAGAGCGATCGCGCCGTCGTGTTCCTGTGTTCGCAACCGATTCGAACGCTGGACGATTACACACCGGTCACCTTGCGAGTCTTCTTGAAGAAGTTTGGGGTCTTGCCCTCCAACGTCACCTTGTTCCATATCCATCAAATCTCCACCGCGACGTACGATGATGCCCGGCGCTATGAAGTCATCAAGCTTGGAAACGACATCTATGCCGTAAACGTCACTTACGGTTACATGGAGCAAACCGATATCCGTGGTGCACTGCAGGATCTCCGTCGGCGCGGGCTGATCGATATCTCAGCAGAGCGGTGGATTATCGAGGTCGGAGAAGAGGAGATCATCAGTCAACCCGATTTGCCTTGGCTGCAAGCGTTGCGGGTTCATATGCTCCGGCTCGTTCTTCGGCTTTCTGCCCCTGCGCACAAGTATTACGGGCTCACGTACGACGCAGGGATTTCCAAAGAACTCATTCCCATCGTTTTCGAAAAAGGCGGGGTACGAATCCGATTGCCCGAATTGGAAGTAAGCGAAGAGGCCCAGGCTACTTGCTCGTCGAAATAGCTGCAGTCACAATACATCCATCCATCCGGATGTCATTCGAATTGCAGTAGGGGTCCTCCCTATTACCCACCCTGCTTGTTACCCACCCTGCTTTGCCCGAGCAGAACTCCAGATTGCTCACGAGGTTTTCCATGTTCGGTTATCGGCGAATGTTTGTGTGGACGTTGTTGGCCAACTGCGTTGTGGCGTTGCTACCTGCGTTGTCGATGGCGGAGAAACCGAATATTCTCTTCATCTTCTCCGATGATCATGCGAGGGCGGCCATCAGTGCGTATGGCTCGAAAGTCAACCAAACGCCCCACTTGGATCAATTGGCGACCAAGGGAGCCAAATTCCTACAGTCGTTTGTGACCAATTCGATTTGCACCCCCAGCCGCGCGACCCTCCTCACGGGTCAGTATTCGCACCTCAATGGGGTACCCGTCTTCAATCGATTCGACGGTTCTCGCGATCACGTTGCCAAGCATCTCCAAAAGAACGGCTACCACACCGGGATGATCGGCAAATGGCATTTGGGATCCGACCCAACAGGATTCGACCGATGGATCGTGTTGCCTGGGCAGGGATCGTATGTGGATCCCGCCTTTGTCACGCCGCAAGGTCGCGTAACGATTGCAGGTCACTGCACCGAAGTCACGACGAAGCTCGGCATGGAGTTTTTGGAGAATCGTCCCAAGGACAAGCCCTTCTTTTTGATGCTTCATCACAAAGCGCCCCACCGAGCTTGGGATCCCGATGAGAAGAACAAGGCTTTGTTTGCTGGCAAGGAGTTCGTCGAACCGAATACTCTTTTTGATGATTACAAAACACGACCTGCAGCGTTACCGGAAAACGAGCAAACGGTTGCAAAAGATCTGACCCGCCGGGACTTGAAACTCACCCCGCCTGAAGGGTTGACTCCGCAGCAGCGCAATGCATGGCTGAATGAAAAGCCGATGCGTTTGGAGGTGAATGGTCAGATGCTGGAGGGGGCGGATTTGGTTCGATGGAAGTACCAGCGATACATGCAGGATTACCTGGCATGCGTGCAGGGGGTAGACGACTCGATTGGCCAAGTCATGGAGTACTTGAAGAAGAACGATTTGGAGAAGAACACCATTGTCATCTATACATCGGACAATGGTTGGTATTTGGGCGAGCTCGGGATGTATGACAAACGTTTCATGTATGAACCAGGTCTTCGTACACCTTTGCTAGCTGCAGGTCCAGGTATTCGGTCTGGGATCGAGCCAACGGCTATGGTCGCGAATATCGACATCGCACCGACCTTGCTTGATCTAGCTGGTTGCGAGATTCCTGAGTTCATGCAAGGCGTTTCATTCAAACCCCTGCTGCAGGGGGATACGCCTGCCAATTGGCGAAAGACGGTCTACTATCGATACTACCACTCCCCAGGGCACCACAACACGCAAGCGCATTACGGGGTGAGAACCGAAACGCACAAACTGATCTACTACTGGAATAAAAAACTCTACGAAATGTTTGATTTGCGGGTCGATGCCGAGGAGCAGAACAATTTGATGTTCGAAGGGGAAGAAAAGCTCTCGCCTGAGAACAAGAAAGTCTTCGCAGCGTTGCAGACAGAGATTCAGCGTCTCCAAACGGAGTATCGAGACGAAGGTCAGTATGCCAACCAAGCGGATTGGCCTAAGGGGGGCGTCGACGGGCCGTTTGATGGGGTCAAGCCGTTGGGACGCAAGACCGTGGAGGAAGCCTTTTCCCTTACGATGTCTGCTGCCCTGACCAAATAACCTTCGCCGACCAAGCAATTTGTGTCGAAGGTATCATCCGCATCGAATATCCCATCCCGTCATTCTTGGGATGGGATTTGACAGTATGCAGCGCCTCGAACAGAATCTTCGAAGCTTAACGCCCCCTTTCCCTCCACTAAGCCTAGAGTAACGCAATGGAAGACAGCTCCGCCGGGCAAATCGATAATGTCATGCACGAAACACGTGTGTTTCCACCAAGCGCGGAGTTTGCGAGGAAAGCTCACATCGGCTCCATGGAAGAGTACAAGAAGCTGTACGAGGAATCGGTAGCCGATATCGAGGGTTTCTGGGGAAAGCAAGCCGTTGAGCATCTGCATTGGTTCCAACCGTTCAACCAAGTTCTCGATTGGCAGTCTCCCCACGCGAAATGGTTTGTCGGCGGGCAAACCAACGTCTCTGCAAATTGCTTGGATGTCCATTTGGACGCGGGGCTAGGAGATCGGGTTGCATTCCATTGGGAGGGAGAGCCGGGTGAGAAGCGAACGCTCACCTATCGGGATGTGCATCGCGAAGTCTGCCGATTCGCAAACGGACTGAAGAAGCTTGGGATCCAAAAAGGGGACCGGGTCAGCATTTACATGCCCATGGTCCCAGAGTTACCGATCGCCATGCTCGCATGCGCTCGCATCGGGGCGATTCACTCCGTTATTTTCGGTGGCTTCAGTGCCGAGGCGATTGCCGATCGGAACAACGACGCCCAGGTCAAGCTTCTCATCACGTCCGATGGCGGATACCGTCGCGGAAAAGTGCTCAATTTGAAAGAGACCGCCGATGCGGCGCTGGCCAAGAGTCCTTCGGTGCAGCATTGCGTTGTACTGCAGCGAACAGGGCATGGGGCGTCGATGCAACCTGGCCGCGACGTTTGGTGGAACGATTTGATCGCAGATGTATCCACCGATTCACCCGCCGAGCCAATGGAAAGTGAGGATCCACTCTTCATCCTCTACACCAGCGGATCGACAGGAAAGCCAAAGGGAATTCTCCATTCCACCGCAGGTTACAATCTTTACGCGAAGCGAACCTTTCAATGGGTGTTTGATCACAAGCCAGAAGATATCTACTGGTGCACGGCCGATTGCGGTTGGATAACGGGGCACTCCTACATCGTTTACGGGCCGATGGCGGCGGGGGCAACACAGGTTTTGTACGAGGGTGCACCGAATTGGCCTGAAGAAGATCGATTCTGGGACATTATCGAACGGTATAAAGTGACCATCCTTTACACCGCCCCCACTGCGATTCGCGCTTTCATCAAATGGGGGGATCATCATGTCGAGAAGCATGATCTTTCCTCGCTTCGATTGTTGGGCAGCGTCGGCGAAGGGATCAACCCGGAAGCTTGGATGTGGTACTACAACAAGATCGGGGGTGGCCGTTGCCCCATCGTTGATACTTGGTGGCAAACCGAGACGGGTGGAATCATGATGTCCCCGCTCCCGGGCGCGATTCCTTGCAAACCGGGTTCGTGCACGCTCCCTTTGCCTGGGATCGTTCCCGCTACATTGAGCGATTCCTTGCAACCGGTTGATGTGCACCATGGAGGCATGCTCTGTATCGCTAAGCCTTGGCCTGGCATGCTGCGAGGGATTTGGGGTGACGACCAGCGCTTTGTCGAGCAGTACTGGACCCGAGTCCCCCATCACTACTTGACCGGTGACAACGCGCGGCACGATGAGGATGGCTACTATTGGATCATGGGCCGCATCGATGACGTGATCAACGTGTCAGGGCATCGATTGAGTACGATCGAGGTGGAGAGCGCCTTGGTGAGCCACCCCGCTGTTGCAGAAGCGGCGGCGGTCGGTCGACCGGACGAGATCAAAGGGCAAGCCATCGCGGTCTTCGTCAGTTTGAAAGATGGAGTCGTCAGCGATTCGCTCCGAGAAGAATTGAAGAAACACGTTCGCAAAGAGATCGGGGCCTTGGCCGTTCCCGATGACGTCCGCTTCACCTCCACGCTTCCCAAAACGCGAAGCGGCAAAATTATGCGGCGATTGCTAAGAGACATCGCTTCCGGAAAGGAAGGGACTGGAGATACATCCACGTTGGAAGACTTTAGCGTGCTCGCGAAATTGCGTGGCAACGAGGAATCGTAATACCAGACCTGCACCACTCCTTGGACGAGATGGCTTATACTGACGGCATCCTACCCGTCAGCTTCCTTCCAAGGCGTGATAAGCATGCTTCCCTCCGTTGTAGCTTTCTTTTTGATCGGTTTTCAATCTGCTTCCCCTCTCTCCCTCCAATTGACACGGCAAGTCGAAACGGCTGAGGGGACGGGGCGGTACCACCGCGTAGCAGTACAAGAAAATTGGGAACCGAAAAAAACAGCGCTCATTCTTTGCGATGTTTGGGACTCCCATCATTGCTATCGGGCAGTGATGAGGGTAAACGAACTCGTCCCACGCTTGGAGGAAACCGTCAAGTCGATGCGAGATCGAGGCGTGACCGTCATCCATGCCCCCAGCGATTGCATGAAGTCGTATGAAGGGCATCCCTCGCGTCAACGAGCCCAAAAGATCGCCAAGGCAGATCCATTGCCGGAAGGGATCCGGGAGTGGTGCTATCGCATCCCTGAAGAGGAAAAAGGAAAGTACCCCATCGATCAATCGAATGGTGGTGAGGATGATACACCGGAGGAACATGCCGCTTGGGTGCAAGAGCTGGTTCGGATGGGGCGCAATCCGAAGACTCCTTGGCTTAAGCAGCACGAGGGTTTGACGATTCAATCGGAGTCCGATTTCGTCAGTGACAAAGGGGAGGAAATCTGGAGCATTCTCGAGGCCAAGGGGATCGAGAATGTGATTCTCGCGGGTGTTCACACCAACATGTGCGTCTTAGGCCGCCCATTCGGTTTGCGAAGGATGGTCCAAGCTGGGAAGCGAACGGCATTGATCGCCGACCTCACCGACACCATGTACGATCCGAGTTGCGAACCCTACGTCAGTCACTTCACCGGCACCGACTTGATCATCGATCACATCGAGCGTTATGTTTGTTCGACTTTTACGAGCGACCAAATCCTGGGAGGCAAGCCGTTTCGATTCGAAGCGGATACGCGCCCCACGGTCGCGATCTTGATGGCCGAAGATGAGTATTCCACGGAGAAGACCCTTCCTCCTTGGAGTATCCAGCAACTGGGCAAAGAGTATCGATTGCGCTGGATCTTTGGCAGCGAGACCGAACCTGCCGTGGTACCTGGGATCGAGGCGATCCGAGATGCCGATGTATTGCTCGTCAGCGTGCGGCGGCGTCCGCTGGTCGCAGAATCGCTGGAAATCGTTCGCGAGTTTGAGAAAACCGGAAAGCCGATGATTGGGATTCGAACGGCCAGCCACGCCTTTTCTCTTCGAAAGGGGGCGACCCCTCCTGGAGTTGCCAGCTGGCCAGAGTTCGACGCTGAAGTTTGGGGTGGCAGTTACACCAATCATTATGCGAACGACCTTGAAACGACCGTTGACGTCGCAATGGACGCCTCGCACTCCATCTTGAAGAATTGGGAAAGCAAGCCGAACGGGGGCTATGTATCCAAAGGGTCGCTTTATCAAGTTTCCCCACTGAAGAGTGGGACGCAGCCTCTTTTGATGGGTCGGATCCCTGATGGAAAGCAAGAACCGGTGGCTTGGACATTTCAACGTTCGAACGGTGGTCGAAGCTTCTACACTTCGCTCGGTCACGTTTCGGACTTTGAGCAATCTGCTTTTGCGGAGTTGCTCAAGAATGCAATCGATTGGTCTTTGAACAAGAATTGATCTCAACGCTGAGAAGTCAATTTCCGAGCGGATTGCATTTTTCCTTCGATAGAATTCTTCGCATTGCTCCTTCCCCCCCTACTCCTACTCCTACTCAGTGAAACGGTACTCGTACTCGATAGAACGTTTGCGACCGAGCTAAGTTTCGATCGCAGAATGTTGATTGCAGAGTTACTCATCGAGCGTGGTGCGGAGAGCGAGTACGAGTACCGCGTTGCTGAGCACGAGTACGGAGGGAAAACAGAATTACACAATGCATTGTGCATCTGCGAGGTTACAAAGCCCGATGAGATCGTTCGCTTACAGTTGGTCAGACTTGCAATAGGTCCTACCAGAAATCGGGTTTCTCAGCGGAGAGAACGGGAACCGAACAAGTAGAAGAGCGCGGGAGTGACGATCTGATCGAGCGCCGTCGAGGCGATCATTCCTCCAAAGAGAACGACTGCGAGGGGATAGAGTATTTCCTTGCCTGGCTCCCCTGCGCCGAAGAGGAGCGGGACCAGCCCGATGAAGCTGGTCATGGCGGTCATCATCACTGGGGCGAGCCGCTCCAAACTGCCACGGATAATCATCTCTCGTCCGAACGGCATTCCTTCGACGTCCATCAAGTGTTGGTAGTGCGAGATCATCATGATCCCATTTCGACTGACGATACCGATGAGCGTGATAAAGCCGACCCAATGGGCGAGCGACAAGTGCGTCGACTGGATCCAGATCCCAGGCCATTGGGTCCAAGGTTGTTCGACGAATGCTGCGGCGTCAGGACGGTTCACCAGGAGCAATGCGACGATCGCGCCAAACGCGGCCAAGGGGATGTTCGCGATGACTTGCATCGCGGACCGATGGGAGCCCAATGCCTTGAACAGCAGGAGATAGACGCCAATCATACTGAGTATTGCCAAACCCCATAAACGAATCGTTGCCTCTCTTTGCGCTTCGAATTGACCGCTAAAATCGAGGTAATATTCGCCAGGCAATTCGCGCAACGATTCTTCGATAGGTTGCAGAGAAACCCGAATATCCCGGACGACGCTCGCCAGGTCCCTTCCCTGCACATTGCAAAAGACAGCGACGCGACGCTGAACGTTTTCTCGATTGAGGACGTTTGGACCTGTTGTGTCGAGGACTTCGGCTACTTGCGACAGTGCCACTTTGGCCCCGGAAGGTGTCTCGAGCAATGTCTCTTCGATGACGCCCGGGTCGCGACGAGACTCCTCGTCGTACCAGACGACGAGGCCAAAGAACTTGTCCTCCTCGATGATTTGCGAGACGACATTCCCTTTGAAGGCTGTCTCCAGGACCTGCGCGACATCCCCTGGGGCAAGTCCATATCGGGAGGCTTCTTCCCGCTTCACTCGCATCTGCACTTGCGATATCTCGATCTGCGGTTCGATCTGCAGATCCACGACCCCTTCGATTCCCTGCATAAGAGATTGAATGTCATACGCGGCCGTTCGCAATTCTCGCAGATCATTACCAAATATCTTGACCGCTATTTGGGCTCGAATGCCAGACATCATATGGTCCAAACGGTGCGAGATCGGTTGTCCGATATTCACCGCAGCTCCCGGGATGCTCGAGATACGATCGCGAAGGTCGGCAACCACCTCTTCCGGCGGTCTTCCTCGATATTCGTAACTCCATAGGTGGACGACCGGGATGGCGCGAAGGATCGCATTCCCCCAACCCTCTTTCTCCCGTTTGTGCTCGGCAAAGCGAACCTCGAACTCGGTGTTATTGACTCCCTCGGCATGCTCATCGAGTTCGGCTCGCCCAGTGCGCCTAGCGACCGAGAGAACTTCCGGTACCTCCAAGAGGATCGATTCGACCCGGCCTGCGACGCGCTGGCTCTCTTCAAGCGAAGTTCCCGGTTCAAGCCTCAGATTGACCGTAGCGGTTCCTTCATTGAAAGGAGGCAAGAACTCACCTCCCATGAATGGCAAAGTCAAGCAGCTGAGCAGCACCATCACAGCTACGATGGAGATCACGAATCGCGGTCGATCCAAGGTCCAATGCAGGAGTCGTTCATCGGCGACTTTGAGCCAACGCAACAACAGGGGTTCCCGCTTGTTCGCAAGGAACGGAGCCTTCGGCAATAGGAAGCTTGCCAAGACAGGCGTAAAGGTCAAGGATACGGCCAAGGAGGACATCAAGGCCACGATGTATGCGATACCAAGTGGCGCGAACAATCGCCCCTCGATCCCCGACATCATGAAGAGTGGGGTAACGACCAAAACAACGATCAAAGTAGCGTAAACGATCGAATTCCTGATCTCGCTCGAGGCCGAAAAGATCACGGCGAGGGAGTCTTTTTGAGATGCTAGGGGCAATTGCTTGTTTTCGCGAAGTCTTCGGTAGATGTTCTCGACGTCTACGATCGAGTCATCCACGAGATCGCCAATGGCAACGGCAATTCCCCCAAGGGTCATCGTGTTGATCGTGATGTCGAAGAGATAGAAAACAATGATGGTCAGCAGGATGGAGAGGGGCATGGACGTCAAGGAACTGATGCTTGTTCGAAAATTTCCCATCAAGAGAAAGAGAATGACGACCACCCAGATTGCACCGTCGCGAACCGCTTCGCTGACATTGGCCACTGCAGCCTCGATGAAGTGACTTTGACGGAAGATCTCCGATTCAATCTTCACATCCGCAGGCAATTCTTTTCGCAATGACGCGAGCACGGCGTCGATCCGTTGATCCAATTGAATCGTGTCAGCATCGGGTTGCTTTTGAACGGTCAGCATCACAGCCGGACCTCCGCGAAGTTCGCGGTAGGTCAGAGAGCTCGGTTTCGAGGCTACGTCGCTCGTCTCGAGAGAGGGAACGGCCGATTTGCTCGTTTCATATTGATCGGGATGATTGACGGCGAACTGGACATCCGGTTCGATTTTGACAATGGCTGATGCGTCACCCCTTTTGACGGGGCCCCCCAATCGAACGTCCGCGACGTCGCCGATCCGAATCGGTACTTGATCGCGCCACACAATCGGCGTCGCTGCAATTTCCTCCAGCGTGAGGGATTGTCCTTGGATCCGAAGGAGAGATTCTTTGTCTCCACGATTCATGACACCCCCTCCTGCCAACACGTTCGCTTTGGCTGTCGCATCGGTCAGCTGCTCCAGGGTTACATTGCGAGCTGCGAGTTTGGATGGAGTCGTGAGGACTTGGTATTGTTTGAGGGTTCCGCCCATCACGGAGACTTGCGACACGCCTTCGACAGCCAGGAGGCGATTTCGAACTGTGAATTCGCCCAAGGTTCGCAGTTCCATCGACTTCAAGTCGGAGTCGAGCTTGGTCGATGCAATGGAGTCACTTCGAAGTGCGATGAGCATGATCTCTCCCATGATGGATGAGATCGGTGCCAGGGTTGGGTTGGTGCCGGGAGGAAGGCGGGACTGAGCCAATTGCAATTTTTCGTTCACGATCTGGCGATCGATGAAGATGTCCGTGCCCCAGTCGAATTCTACCCAGATGATCGACAAACCGATGGCCGAAGACGAACGCACGCGTTTCACGCCGGTCGCGCCGTTAAGGAGTAACTCAATCGGACGCGTCACTAAGACCTCGACCTCTTCCGGAGCAAGCCCGGGAGCTTCGGTCATGATGGTCACTGTCGGGCGGTTCAAGTCGGGGAAGACATCGACCGGCATGACGCGCAGGAGCGAGCCGCCGAGAATGGCCAACACGAGAGAAGCGATCGCGACGATGGCGCGGTTGTGGAGCGAGAAGCGAATGATTCCGTCTAACACGTTGAACTACCTCAAGGACGCATACGCGGTTTGTAAATCACGGCCACCTGACGTGACGACCGCCTCCCCTTCGCGAACACCGCTGACCATTTGGGTGAACAAACCATCCGAGCGACCAGTTTCCACTCGCCGTCGCTCGATGTACCCGTTCTCTTTCTTCACGAAAACGAACGTATGAAGTCCGTCGCGGACCAAGGCGGAGTTTGGGACCGCTAGGTTGGTCTCGCCTTTTCCCATCGAGATCGCAACCGAAAGAAGCATCCCGGGTCGCAACGGAATGTTTGGTGCATCCGGACTCGGTGCGAGCCAAATCCGTTGCGTTCGAGTCGATGCGTCGACGAGTGGACCCGTTCGACTGACGATAACCGGAACCGAGAATTCGGGGTTGGAGAGGATGGTTGCAATTCCGTGGCTCCCTGGTGATATGGACCCCGTATCGGAGGTCGCGACGTGGGCTTCGATCCAAACCGAGTCGAGGTTTTGGACTTCAACGAGTTGCTGGTTGGCCACAACGGTCTCCCCCAAGGTAATGACCGTCGACGAGATCTTGCCATCGATAGAAGAACGGAGGGGGAGGTAATCCCAAACCTTCCGTTCGTGGATAATCGCGTCGATCTCAGCCTTGGAGAGCCCGATGGTGGCGAGCTGACGCTGCAAGCTTTCTGCGCGAATCGACCACTGCTCCGCTTGGGATCGCGATTCGATCGCAACGCGGAGCGACACGGCGTCTCCCTTTACTTCCTCGAGCCGCTCTGCGCGATGGCGGGCGAGCGATGACTCGAGTGACGCCGTAAGCAAATCCAGCTGAAGCTTATGGAACTCCGGAGAAGCGATCTCTAGGAGCACCTCCCCAGCTTGGACCTCCCGGCCAGGGCGGAGGGTATGGGATCGGATGGTTCCGTCGAGTTGCGACGAAACGATACTTCTCCCCTCGGGGGGCAAGGTCACGGTGGCAGGAAGTTGAACCGTGCGTGCAATAGGCCTGGGAGTGACAGGGATCGTTGCTATTCCCAACCGTTTCTGCTCGTCCTCAGAAAGTTTGAGAACACCCAGGAAAAACAAACTTGAGAGCTCATGACCGCCAACGACGACCACGCGGTCCCCGGGATAGATGTCCCCTTGCTGAATTTCAACCCTCGGGTGCAACGCATCGTTCGTCGCGAGCTTTCGTTTTCCGAGTTTGACCACTCGCTTTCTGTATTCGGCTGCATTCCGTGTCGAGGCTTCTTCTACGAAGACGTAGGTTTGCAGACCATCGCTGTAAACAGCGCGTTGAGGGACGGTCAGAGTCGCGTCTTGTGTGGAGGTGTGGATGGTGGCCCTCCCCACGAGCCCTGGCACGATGTCTGGTTGCGCGACGGTCATCCAAGCCCAAATGACTTGTGTTTGTGGATCCATGCTCGCATCGATTCGTTCGATTTTGCCTTCGGAGGTGATCGTGGAGTTCAGGATTTGGAGTTTCACACGCTGACCGACCGCGACGTGAAACGCATCTTTCTCGAGCAACTGCATGCGTACCCAACTGGTGTCGGTATTCACCATCTCAAAGAGATGTTCGAAGGCTTCGACATACTTTCCTTCTGAGAGATCGGAGTGGATGATCTGCCCCGCGATGGGGGAGCGGATCTGGTGCGTGACCTCGAGCGTTTCGTCGGGATTGGAGACGTTCCAATTCATGCCAAGCGTGGTAGCTCGAATGCGTGCGATTTCCAGTCGGTTCAAGCTTTGTTGGAGTGAAGTTTCCAAATCCAGGAGTCGCTGCATGGGGACGGCACCCGCAGCTGCCGTAGGACGCGTGATGTCTAAAAGACGGCGATTGAGAGCCGTTTCCTTTTGGGCTTGGAGAAAATCCAGCTTGATCGTCTCCAACTCGCGGCTGCTCAATTCCGCGATGACTTGATTGGCTGATACGAAATCACCAGGGCGAACGAGAAGCTTGGAAATGCGACCTGAGAGCTGTGCGGAACCGACTGCTTTCGCTGGCCATGGAGCGACGGTATCGGCGTAAACTTGCAGGGTGGAGGCAACGGTTCCCAAGGTTACTTCTTCGGCACGTACCCCCAGAGTCTCGCGCGCTTGCGCGGAGAGGGTAATTCGCCCTGATTGCGTGTCGACTTGCACACCTTTTGACGGGAGGGGTTGGTGCCCTTCGTGCCCAAGCAAAGTCGGGGTGAACGCGAGGAAGGGGAGGGTGACGATCAGTTGCCACCCTGCTCTCCTCCACGTTTTGTACGGCCCGATACTAGGAAAAGCTCCAGATTTCATCGCAATTATCCTTCTCGAACTCTGGCTCACTGTTTGACAAAGGTCTCGGGATTCGGCAAAGGTTCATCCGACGATTTGGCTGATTTCAAGAACTCGTCGACGCAGGGAGGGCAGCAGAATTGGTAGGACTTTCCATCGATGATCCACGAGAACTTGGGGTTCGCTTTCGTTTCGGTAATCGGGCAGATGCGATCCCCTGGTTTGGGGTTCATGTCGTGTGCTGATTTGAGACCTTTGAACTTCTGAGAAGCGGTCACGTTGCCATTTGCTTCGATGTCGGCCGATGTGTAGCGACCACCAGGGGTAAGGTATAAATCCTTTTCCTCGCCATCCGCCAATTTCTCAGGCATCTCTGAACCGGGGCCGTGATCATTCGCCCCGGTCACAAAACCTAAGCGGAATCGCTCTCCCTCTATCCGGATATTGGGAATCGTCACGTCGAGCTTTTTTCCCATCATGTTGGATGGTAGCTGCCCAACGAATAGAGAGGTCTTTTCTAGAGAATCTCCTTCCTGTGGGGTGGGGTCGAATGTGATCGACGTCGAATTGGTATCCCCGTCTGCTTTCACGAACCCCTGCAGTGTTTGACTCTCTACCTCGATGATCCGACTTTCGTCTTGTCCAAGCGTGTAAAGGCGAATCGATCCTGACGAGTCGATGACCGCTTCGACATGGTAGCTATCGCGTCCGAGGGAGACCATGATCCCACCGTGGGCGCCTGGTTTATGCCCGTGATCGGCATCGCCCCCCTCGCCGTTTTCGGAGTGGGAAGATGTCCCATTGCCACCTGATAAGCTTTCGTTGGTGGGGTTGGAGGAGTCGGCTTTCTTAGACGACGTTATAGGTTCGCAACCTGTCAAGAAAAGCATCGCGAGAGACGCAGTCGGGAACAGAGTCCAGCAAAGCAGTTTTGCAAATTTCATGGTTTTGCCTTTGGGAAATGGTTGATTTCATAAATGGAAAGTGACGATGTGTTGGATCAGAGTTCTTTACAACGAAATGGACTCGATCCAGCGGCTGACTTCGGTGAGGTCGGTTGCTCCGAGCAACGTAAAGTGGTGGCTCTCATTCTGCCAACTAATAGCTAAGTGGCCGGTGGATTCGACGATCTTGCAACTTCTTCCACCGCATTGCGTTTGGA
Organism: Brakhagea slesvicensis; assembly: GCF_052161625.1. GTDB lineage: Bacteria > Planctomycetota > Planctomycetia > Pirellulales > Pirellulaceae > JBKCUI01. The sequence continues at coordinate 5,398,200 of NZ_CP197412.1, read as the reverse complement.
TCGATGGGGCATCGCCAAACCAAACTGCCTGGTCCTCTCGATGTTCCAAAACAATCAATGTCATGCCGTCTTCACGCTGGCATAGCGTCGCCGAGCATATGCAACACGGCATGTTCAAGACATGGGTGGATACAAGCTTGTATCCATCCGGAATGGTTTGGAACAAGGTAGGTTCGAAGCCGAGCGCTTGTTCCGTCTCCTCCTGGCCCATTTCTTTTCCGTCGTAGCGATCGATCAATACATCCATCGCTTGCTTGGGCTCCGCACCGGCTAGTTGGAGAATATCGGTGAAGTCGACTGCGAGTTCGTGTCGGACATGGGCCGCGCCGTGTCGGTCCCACACTCTCTCGGATAATGGTCGGATCGCGAAGAATAAAAAGGCGAACGTGGCTGCGAGGACCATGAGCAAGGGGGGCCAAGGCACATTGGGCCGTTTCGAAAACGATCCCTGCGGCGCTCCTATGGCGGGCGTTCCCCTCGCTGCTTCTAGGGAGGGGAGGCCTCTCACGATGGTCGTGGACGGAGATTCGAATTGGCACGTGATGCGATGCCAGATGGCCTCAGTGTCCGCGATCGGCTCCGAGGCTTTCATCCACGCTCCCATCGAACGGTAGCCGGATAGAGATTTCCGGCAATGTTCACAGCAGGCGACGTGGGCATCGACTTGTTCACTCGATGACGAATCCAATTCTGCATCGATATAGTCCGAGAGATGGTCTTCCACCCATTTGCAATTCATCATGATGGCTCCCAACCCATTTGCATCAAGGAGTTCTTTAAATCGCTTCTGGCTTTGTTCAATCGCGAACCGACCGTTCCTTCGGGAATGTTGAGAGTATGGGCGATCGACGAATAGGCGAGGCCATCCACTTCCTTCATGTGCAGGAGAGCCCGTTGTTCGCCGGAGAGCATCTTCATCGCGCGTTCGAACATCTCCGCATCTTCTGTCACGCGATGCGGATTCGCGTCGCTGACCATTTCTCCCATTTGTGCCCATTTTTCAATTCGTGCTTCATCTCGCTTCTGTTTCCGGAGGTACTGCAAACTCTGATTCACCGCCATGCGATGGGCCCATGTCTCCAGAGAAGATTCAAATCGAAATTGGCTGAGTCTAGAGAATAAATGAATGAAAAAATCTTGTGTGACATCGTCTGCGTGGTCCGCACCAACGATGCTTCGGACAACTCGGTAGATTCGAATAGCGAGCAAATCATAAATTTGTTTTTGGTATTGGCGATTTCCCTGCAAGGCGAAACGAATCCAGGTTGCCAATTCGTTCTCGGGCATCCCTGCCGACCGTTCGGAAGGTTGCGAGATCTGATCTTTGGATGATTTTGAGGATCTCATTCTTCACTCCATTTCACCGAAAAGTTCGGAGCGCTCGATCATGTGTCGCTTTACGACAGGGGGGATCTATCGCGCCCGAATACGCTCGAACGGTACACCTAAGAGCAGAAACCATCGCAAATGGCTGATCGTCTCAGCGGATGGGGCGACGATCTGCGGGTTGGTGCATTACCCTTTGGAGCGGGTAGATCAAGTCGTCCATTTGCAGGCGATTGCCTGCCAAGAAATCCCGCGAGAGCCAAATAGTGGCCCCTCGAATCGGTCAAGAGGACTCAAGGTCTCTCGACGTTTCGGGAAAAGGTCGTGAAGTGTTGTCCAAGAGTGGGAAGTTTGGGTGGTCGAGCCTGACTCAGTGGTTCGGTCTGCTTCGAGGACTTGTGAGACACAATCGCATTGGTTCGAGTCGCCTGCCAGGCAACCATCGACGGGTGCGGATGGACGTTGCTTGTTCGTCGCGCGAGGTGGTGTGTCCGCCGCTGCGCAACGGGGGCATTTGGGAGCCGCAGCCTTTGCGGGCGTCTGAGCCCTCGTTTGCTTCGCTTCCCCTGTCCCGGTTGTGCCGGATTCGATCGATACTCCCGCAATGGTCCAGCCTTCTAGGATGGAGCGAGACAAACAGCAGCACGAAACCCCACCGAATATCTGGCTGAAGGCAATTGCGATCAGCAACAGAACGGAAATGGGGAACGAGGACATGGGTATCGCCTTTTTATTTATCTCGCGTTGGGAAATCGATTGTTAGATGGTCGACAGTGGGCGATCCTTCATTTCTATTCGAAACTAATTCGAAGAAACCGTTTGGGAGTGGCATCCAATCCGTCGAAGCATACGTTTTTGCGTTACGCATCGAATGGTTCCATTCACCCACCTTGAATACGGAGTAATCCTATGAACGAAAACGAGCAAACAAAAGTCTTTCATATTTCCGGGATGACTTGCGGCCACTGCAAAAAAGCCGTCGAGTCTGCCATCCAGTCTACACAGGGGGTCAGGGAAGTGCGAGTCGAACTGGAAGCGGGCAGAGCCACAGTGACGGGGCACTTTACCGACGCTGCGATCGTCGCGTCCGTGGAAGACTCGGGATACTCGGCGGCGTTGGCCGACTCCTAAGGCTTCGTCCTTTTCGCATTTTTCGGAAGGAGATCCGTGGTAATGAAGAGCACAGAGCCCGTCCTGGAGATCGGTGTCCAAGGCATGACCTGCGCAGCCTGTGTGCGTCGGGTCGAAAACGGATTGAAGAAGCTGCCGTCGGTTCAACAGGCCACCGTGAACCTGGCGACGGAACGAGCGCTGGTTCGTTTGGAGCATCCCCCGATGGCCAGCGACATTGCAACGATTCGTGCGGCAATTTCCAAGTTGGGTTACGAACCTGTCGATTTGCAAGCCAAACGTACCACCACTGCCGAGCCTTCCGAAACCGACGCGTTGTGGCGGATGACGGTGGGGGCCTCTCTCTTTGCAATCCCAACCGTCATTTTGGCGATGGCCCCGATGCTGTCCGAACAGGTGATGGCTTGGATGATGCAGTGGCTGACAATGGAGCAATGGAACTGGGTTATGCTCCTCCTCACTCTTCCTGTGCAATTTTGGTTTGGACGTCGCTTCATGCGATTGGGGGCGAAGAGCCTCTTTTCGACTTCACCGGACATGAATGCCCTCATCCTGCTCGGAACTATGGCCGCGTTCCTATTCAGTGCGTTGGTCACGATTTTTCCAACTTGGTTTCCTGTCGCGTCTCGCCATGTTTACTTTGAAGCCTCTGCGGTCGTCATCACGCTTGTGTTGCTCGGCAAGTATTTGGAAACAAAGTCTCGACATCAAGCTTCCGATGCGATGAAGGTATTGCTCAAACTGGTACCCAAGACGGCTACGGTTATTCGGCATGGTGAGTCCGTTTCGATCCCTGCCGAGGAGGTTCAACTCCATGATTTGATCGAAGTGCAACCAGGGACGGCCATCGCGGTGGATGGGGTGGTCGAAAGTGGCAGTACCTATATCGATGAGAGCATGGTTACCGGCGAGAGTGTCCCTGTGGCCAAGGTGGCTGGAGACGCGGTGGTCGCGGGTACGATCAATGGGAGCGGAAGTATTCGTTTTCGCGCGACGGCAGTGGGAGCCGAAACGACCCTTGCAAAAATTGTCGCCTTCGTCGAATCCGCGCAAGCATCCAAGCCGCGGATTCAGGGGATCGCGGATCGAGTCGTCGCTTATTTCGTCCCTGTCGTGTTGCTGATCGCGACCCTTACCGCGCTCGCTTGGCTATTTCTCATGCCAGGGGGCTCGATTGATCAAGCTCTCATTCATGCGGTAGCGGTTCTCATCATCGCATGCCCCTGCGCGATGGGGTTGGCTGTCCCAACCAGTGTCATGGTAGGAACCGGAAAGGGGGCGCAGCACGGTATTCTCTTTCGCTCGACCGACGCCATCGAATCACTCAGCCATGTCGAAATGGTCGCCTTCGACAAGACAGGAACTCTCACGATAGGAAAGCCCCAGCTTTCGCGATTGCACGTGTTGCCTCCGTTTGATGAGTCGAGCCTCCTCGCCGAACTTGCAAGGGTCGAGCAACGCTCCGAACACCCCCTGGCTCATGCAATCGTGGAAGCTGCCGAGGTGAGGGGGCTTCGGTCCCAAAACGAATTGGTCGACTTTCAAGCGATCGCGGGAGCTGGAATCGACGCGAAGTTGTCCAACGGTGATCGAGTTCGAATCGGTTCGGAGCGATGGATGCGGGAGCACGCGATCGACATCGCGCCGCTCGAATATGCGGTCGCAGAAGCGATGGAACAAGGTGAAGGATACTTTTTCGCTGCCATCAACCAGACGCTTGCAGCATTGATCGTCATTTCCGACCCGATCAAGCCGACGACTCCGGCAGCGATTGCGAACCTGAGGCAAAAGGGCTATCGCATAGCCTTGATCTCCGGTGATAACATTCGAACCGCGTCGACGATTGCGGATCGATGCGGCATTGAACCGAACATGGTCTACGCAGAGGTCCGTCCCAATGACAAGGCGGAGGTCGTGCAGTCGATCAAACGAGAGGGAGGTCGCATCGCATTCGTTGGAGATGGTTTGAACGACGCACCCGCTTTGACCGTTGCCGATGTAGGGATTGCGATGGGGACCGGCACAGATCTTGCGATCGAAAGCGCCGATGTCATCGCCATGTCGGGTGATACCTGGCTCGTTCCCCGGGCGATCCAATTATCACGTGCGGTCATGGCGAATATTCGTCAGAATCTCGCATGGGCCTTTGGGTACAACGTACTTCTCATCCCGATTGCGACTGGGTTGTTGCAGCCATGGACTGGTTTAAGCCTTTCTCCCATTGTTGCCGGAGTGGCGATGAGCCTATCGAGCTTCTTTGTCGTGACGAACGCGCTGCGTTTAAGATCCATCCACTTGGATTAGATCCAGCAAGCGAACCTTTCATGAATCCGATTTTCGTGCATTCACTCTAGAGGCGAAACTCGTTGCTAGAGGTTTCGTAGAGGGGCAGGTAGCGGTAGTAGACCTCTAGTGTCAAGCAGCACATGGTGGTGACATAAATTCGCCCTCCTTCGCGATTGAAGGGATTGCCGGTCCAAAACCAGCTGCCCGCCATGTGACCTTCCTTCACCTGGGTACTGACCAGGAGCTCGCGCATGATGAAATTCCAATTGTCCCAATTCTTTCCGCCAACATGAAACATGAACTGAGTCGCGTAGTAGTTGTAATAGACATCGCTAGCGCTAGGCCCCTTCTCTGCGATGTATTTGTTGGCGCGAAGAATAGAGCCATCGGTGAGCGAATAGCCTCGAAACAAGCGAATCAAATTTCCGATCGCCGTCATGGATTGGGTTGGTTCTCCCCCCGCATAGTTGAACAAAAAACCATTGCTGGAGCTCTCCTTTAGAAACAAATCGCTGAGCCGAAGAACTTCCATGGGAACCCGAAGCTTTGCGGCCGATGCGCTTTTCAGAGCCAAAATCTGCCACCCAACAACCGAGAGATCGCCGGGTTGGCCAGGATGATAACGCCATCCTCCTCGCTTGTGTTGAGCAGAGATGATGAAGTTGATCGCCCGCTGGCAAGCGTCCCGTAGCGAGTCGTCTCCTCCCATTTGCAATGCCTCGCAGATGGCGAGGGTTGCGATCCCATGTTCATACATCTGCGATTTGGCAGTTTCCCCCAACCAATAGCTTTGAACGGTTCCCTCTTTCTCCTTCAAATTCTGGACGAGGAAGTAAAGGCCTCGCGAAACCGTATCTCCATATTCGGGGGAATTGGGTGTGTGGCCGGCGCCGAGAAAGCAGAGGAGGGCAAGCCCGGTGGCTGCTATTTCATGCTGATCCAAATCGCGGCACCCGTCGGTACAGTTGTTCTGGCAGACATCGAATCCCATGGCCCAAGCACCGTTGTTCTTTTGGTGCGCGGCGAGGTAGACCAAAGCCGCATTGACGGCCGCTTCGCTTTGCGGGGTCGCGCCGTATTTTTGAGCGGCCGACTGTCGGTTTTGGGGCTTGCGAGACTCGATCGACGTCTCGAGAAAGCCTCCCGCTCCTAATTCTTTTGCAGAACCTGAGAAACGGACTTGATCCGAGAGGGTCGTCTGAGCCTGGGGAGCATTCAACTCCCCCGTTTCCAAACTGACAGGGGACTGGGTGAGAAGCGTGGTAGTCGAAATGTCATCCAGTCCGACACCAGCCGTCGCCTCGGAGGGGGCAATAGGCTGGATCTCCACCACCTCGACCTCTTTACCGATCTGTTCCGATGCTCCAGAGAATATGGTGAAACGCTCTCCCATGCCCGAGCTAGCGATGGTCCAGATCGCCAACAAGATGAGCAAAACTAGATGCAGGATAAAACTGCACAAGCTTGCGATCCACTGGTTTTTCGAGCCATTGTTGCTCACGGCATTACCTGATGGGTTAGGGAGAAGTTCACCCACAAGACGTTTAGGATACTTTGCATGCCGAATGGTGCCCCCTGTCTTTCGAAAAGGCGTCGCGCGACCGTGGGCATTTCAAATTACGATTGTCGTCTCGTGCAGGATGCGTCACATTTTACGATTCTAACACCTGCTCCTCGCTACGCGAAAGTCAAGCATGTCAAAGCTCTGGAAATTGGGAACCGGAACCATCGTGGAGATTCGGGGAAAAGATCGAAGTAAAGTGTTCAACAATTTGGCCACGCAGGACCTTCGAGAACTCTCCGAGGGCCAATCCCTCGAAACGTTTATCACCGATTCCAAGGGGCGTACGTTCGGGCATGGGCTTGCGATCGGGTTGCCTGAATTCCATTTCTTTGTCTCGGTTCCCGATCAAGCGGAACGATTGGTCCCGCATTTCGATCGGTTCATCATTATGGAAGACGCGGTTATCGCCGATCGTAGCTCCGCGTTTACGATGTGGTTGGCGTCGGACGACTCCATTCTCCCGAAACTCGGTGTCGATCTTCCCACCGCCCCTTGGCCTGATTCCTTTGCAACCTCTTGGAATGGTCTCCCTGCGTATTTGGCCCGAGCCCCTTGGGCTGGACCGAATTCGCGATTGCTGCTGTCCGAGTCCCCCGGGTTGCCTACGAGTTGTGATCCGTCCCTGCACTCCGATTTCGTGGAGAGTGACATGGTGCATCGGTCCGACTGGGAATCGCTTCGCATTCAAAATCTCTGGCCTTGGTACGGGACCGATCTGGACGAAAAGAATTTCCCACAGGAACTCGATCGCGATAATTTCGCGATTTCCTTTCGAAAGGGTTGTTACCTAGGTCAAGAAACCGTGGCTCGCCTAGACGCGCTCGGGCAAGTGCAAAAGAAGTTGGTGAAGCTGGCGATCCTCGGCGATGGGCATGTCGATGTCCATGTTCCGGAGGGTACGAAGCTACGGAGTGGTGGTACCGAAGTTGGTCAGCTTCGCTCGCACGCCATGCTGAGCTCAGGTGCAGCGGTTGGTTTAGGCTACGTGAAGAGAAGCCATTTCGCCCCTGGTACCAACCTGAAACTTGGGCCCCAAGGGTATACCGCTGTGGTGATGCCCAGGGAATAAGCCGCCAGCGGGCGTTGAGGGGGCCGAAATCAATCGACGGGTAACGCACGTCGCCAATGTTCCATCGCTTCGGGCGAGATCGCGCCATAATCGGACCATCCTGCATCCTCGGTGTAACCTCCGATCTCCGCTCGTCGCGAAGCAAGCGGTAAGACTTGCAGTATGGCCTCTCCCCAGCGATATCGATCGATCATGGAGATGTCTCCTTTGGATTGCTCACGTGCAAGAGCCGCTTGGAGTCTCTCGACATCCTGCTGCGCGTAGCAATAGGCTTTGAGTCGAACCGACGGAATGGGTTCATTCGCATTTGCTTTTTCACCCGGACGACCGGGGTAGAACAACGAGCATTCGTCAGGCACCTCCCACGATTTGGCCGTCCCGATGGTTTGCCATGGCAGAATTCCATCTCCTCCTCGCAGCCAGCTATCCCAAGCCCAAGCCAATGTCTGGACATTGTTGGTCCCCAGAGGGTTGGCGGATCCGTAGATCATCACCAATTGGTCGTCGATGCATTTGCGATCCAACACGAGCCGACGGTATTGTCGGAATGCGGTCTGCGAAACTACGTTGTAACGCATCAAGCCATCGAGCGTGGTGCGCTGCCATTGCGGTCGCGAAACGTCGCAGCGATAGAACAGGTTCGAGTCGCGAACCGACGTGGAAAGTCCATCTGCAAAGGCTCTGCCAAAATAGCGCAGCGCCAAGTAATCCTGGAAGTTGGCCGGTTCATCGAGCAACCACGGGGAAGAGCCTCGCGACCAACCTCGCTTTTTGAAGTCGACTTTGTTGTTCAAGAAAACGTGAAAGCGCGTTTCCTTCCAGCCTTTTTCCAGAATATGCGCCTCGCAGGCTTGAACGGCTTTCACCCATGCGGCGCGATAGTCTTCGGTAAAGGCCTCGTCGGCCCAGTAGCTGCCGTTGTAATGCTCGTTGATAGGCAGCGGCCAGTTCTCGTGCATCGGGAGATAGAAGCAATCCATGGGGACTTTGCCTCGTGGCAAATCGGAAAACGCCTCTCCGGTAAAATACTTTTCGAAGCGAGCATCCCAACGGCTCCAGTCCCAACCCGTCGATGCGACATCCGGAGCCAACCCACTCGCCATACGTCCATTTTGAAAATAGGGGACGCGATTCAACACCACTCGATGTCGATGCGCCATTCGATAGTAGTCGAGCTCGTTGGCAGGCAAGTCGTAGCAGTTCATTTCCGGTAGGAATCGCAACTCCTTGGGAGTTTGCGCAGACCGAACATGGATGGCGACCGTCAACGCTTTCGGACTTCCGTCTGATTCCACCTCCAATTTCATTTCCCTCTTGCCTGGCTTTTCCCCATCGGGAATATAGAGCTCGAGAAGCCAAGCCCCTAAATCGGGGGAACGTTCGGAGGTCGGTAAGGAAACCTCCGTTCCAGAGGCCGTGCTTGTTTCGATCGGGAGCAAAGGATCGGGAAGCCAGCGACCTCCCGAAGGAATGTATTCAACCTGATAAAGCTCGAAGCGCCATCCATCGGGCAATGGTGTTTTCCACCGAAGCTTTGGAGCCACCGGTGTTCGAACAACTAGTTGCGCCCCGACCCAATCGCTGCGGCAACCATCGAGACTGATAACCCCTTGAGCTGCATCCCAGAAAATGTTCTTGGCCAAATAGTCTGCACGTTGATTTGGAATCAACTCAGCAGTCGGCGCGACGAATTGATCAAGAGGGTGCACCCAAGTCAATCGGGACCTTCCAAGCGATCCAGCTTGGCTCCAAAGCTCTTCCGCGTTTCGAGCCATCTTGGATTTGTTCAGCTGATTCGTTTTCGTCAGGGACTTGCGAAGTTCCTCTGCGGCTTGAGATGGTGTTGCGTCAGGTCGACCTTGCCAATCGATGGACACTTGCTCACTCTTCTTGCCATCCCGATTGACGGCGACCAAGGTGATGCGATGGTTCTCGTTCCAACTCCAAGGAGGGTTGAACGGATCGACGACGATGGTGCACTCGCTGGGCGATTTCTCCTCCGAGCGAATAAAGTATCGGGGTAGCGGTTTGCCATCGACGCTGACCTCACACCCAATGGCCGATTCGGAGTCGGTCCTCCAAGTAAGTTTGGTACGAGGATCCGAACCGGCTGGAGGCACCCAAACCACATCGGAAGGAGTTGGTGGGGATGGGGCAGGAACACCAGGAGTGGATTCTACGAGCAAGTAGGGGGCACTCGCTCGATTCGAATCTTTGCTGAATACGGTCCGATTAGGGAAGAGTTGAAAATCAAAATTCTCACCGTCTCGTTTCCAAGTCGAACCGGTGTCATCCATGATAAGCCAACCGTGACTGAGTCCAGCAGTGCAGGCCTCCACCAAACGAACCGGGACATCAAAGGACATCCAACCATCGGCTTCTTCGGTGGGTGCCAGGGAGTGCCATTGCGTCCCTCCCGAACCGAGGCTGACCGCGGTGATATCGCCGTCATTCCAGAGCTCATCGGGGTAGATACGGTGAGAGAATGTGGATTGGCCGTCGACTATTTCATAATTCTGAGCGGTCCCCTCTACCCAGTCTGCAGCGAGGGTACTGAGTGTAATCCGGTCGATCGGAATGTCGCTCGCACGCTTCAAATAGAGTCGAGCTCGGGAAATGGAATGCCCGCGTAGGGATGCAAAATTGAAATCGATCAAGGAGAGCTCTTGGATCGATTTCAATTTAAGTCGCGATGCCCCTCCGTTGGCCCCTTTCGATTCTTTACCCGCGTTGGACAGCCAAGTATCCCGCGTTGCAGGCAGCCGAATTTCCTTGGTCTCCACTGCAATCGACTGGACGGTCCACGGAGAGAGGAGAGTTAGGCAAGCCACAAGTCCGGAGGCGAAAAACCAGGAGCACCGCACGGTCAAACAAGGGAAAGAATGCATAGCAATACCGAGCAATCGGAGGGATGGAGGGGGGAGTGGAGGGAGGGAGATGGAAGCAGCATTGTAAAGGCCCGTTTGGAAACTTCGAAGTGTAGGGGCGAGTGACGCGGGCTCATTTTTGGTTTAATATGGGATTACGGGTTCGTTCTCCTTCCCACGTCTGGATAGAGTGAGGGATCGATCCCCATTCGTCCAGCCCGCCGAGACCATGTTAGTCTCTCGAGACCACGCCAGTCTCTCCAGCCTTCCCAAAGAATTCGACCGCCACTGCAACCCAAACCGCAACTCCCTTCGCCACCCAAGCCGTAGGGACTTACACCGTCGAGACTTATGAAATCCTTTCTCAGCACCATTCTATCTCTTTCTCTTCTTATCGCCTTCTCCCATGTAGGGCTTGGGCAAACGAAGGAAAACAAGCCCATTCGCGCCTTGCTCATCGCGGGAGGTTGTTGCCACGACTATGCGAAGCAACAAGAAGCGCTTTGCAAAGGGATCCAAGCTCGAGCGAATGTGCAGGTGGATGTTTATTGGACCGACAATTCGACGACGGCCCCGATGCTCCCACTTTACAGCAAGCTGAATTGGGCCGAGGAGTATGACATCATCATCCACGATGAATGCGCAGCCGATATCAAGGACCCAGCGTTGTTGAATCGGATCGTTCAAACGCACCAAAAGATCCCTGCCGTTCATCTGCACTGCGCCATGCACAGCTTCCGTGCGGGGAACGATGTCTGGTTCAAGCATCTTGGATTGCAGTCGACCGGACATGGCCCTCAAGAACCGATCGATATCGAGTTTGCGATGCCGAAGCACCCGATTACCGAAACCCTCACCAACTGGACCACGATCCGAGAAGAGCTCTACAACAACGTCAAGATGTACAATGCCGTTCCATTGGCAATCGGAAAACAGAAAGTGGGACGAGGAGACAAGGAACGCGTCGATCAAGCGGTTGTGGTTTGGATCAATGAGAAGCAGGGAGCTCGAAGCTTTAGTACTTCGCTCGGCCACAACACAGAAACGGTGGCTGACCCCCGGTATCTCGATCTTGTGACCCGCGGACTTTTGTGGGCTTGCGACAAACTGAACGCGGACTATCTCCAACCGTTCGAAGGGGAGAACAAGGTCACGTTTATTGACAAAAATAAATTCTCCAACAACGCAGCCCCAGGAGTCGGGAATGCACCCCAAAACGCGACGTTGGTCAAGGTGACCGCATCGAGCGTGCAAGATGGAAACCCAACCCATCATGTTGTCGACGGAAAGCAGGACACTCGCTGGTGCGCTGATGGCCCCGCCTATCCGCAATCGATTCAACTCGAATTCCAAGAGCCTCAAACGGTTCAGTCGATCGAGATCGCTTGGGAGATGCCGGCAGGTGTTTACAAATACCGCGTCGAAGGATCGCAAAACGGAACCGATTTCAGCCTGCTTCTCGATCAATCTGCCAATACGAAAGGACGTGTGGGGAAAGAAGATTTCCCCTCTGCGGCCACCGTTCGATTCCTTCGCGTCACCGGTATCAGCAGTACCGGCGGTTGGTGCAGCATCCGCGAAATCCGTTTGCATGGCCCGACCATCAAGTCACTTTGGCCAGCTGACCCCAAATCTCCCGCCGGAAAGTTCACGGCGTTGCAGGGGGATGCATATGCAAAGAGCGGAAACATTGTTCCTCGTATCGAAAAGCGGACGCCTGAGGAAGAAGCAGCTATCTTGAAGGATGTTCAAGTCGCGGAGGGCTTCGAGGCGACACTTTTCGCCGCACCGCCAGCAGTGAACTACCCTGTCTTTGTGGCAGCCGATGTCGACGGGACCTTGTACGTAAGCTCCGATGGAAACGGATCGTTGGGACGCGATCCGATGCGCGGACGCGTGGTTCGATTGCGAGACACCGATAACGATGGACGTGCTGACGAGACCAAAGTGTTCTGTGAAGTCGACGCGCCGCGAGGATTGGTCTGGGACAAGGACCGTCTCTATTTGATGCATCCTCCCCACTTGAGCGTCTTCATCGATCGCGATCGCGATGGAGTGGCGGACGAACAGAAGACTCTCGTAAAGAATCTTGCATTCGACTACGACAAACGACCGGCCGACCACACGACCAATGGACTCAGTCTCGGAGCAGACGGATGGTTGTATATCGCAGGTGGTGATTTCGGATTCATGGACGCGGTGGGGGCAGATGGGACACGTCTTACCCATCGCGGAGGTGGTGTGATTCGTGTCCGTCCTGACGGAACCGGTCTGGAAATCTACTCCACGGGAACTCGCAATATCCTCGAGGTAGCGATCAGCCCGGCCATGGAAATGTTTGCGCGAGACAATACGAACGATGGTGGTGGCTGGGATGTGCGACTCCACCACTTCACCGGCAATGATGACCATGGTTATCCACGTCTGTATAAAAACTTCAACGACGAGTGCGTCGCTCCATTGGCTGACTACGGTGGCGGTTCTGGTTGCGGTGCTGTCTATATCGACGAGCCTGGATTCGGAAAATGGAACCAAGCTCCGTTCACGGCGGATTGGGGAACCAATGCAATCTATCGGCACTCGGTGAAACCCCAGGGGGCGACCTATCAAGAGGTGGCGACTCCCGAACCGCTGGTGAAAATGACACGTCCAACCGATGCCGATGTCGATGGCAATAGCCGAGTCTACGCAGCCAGTTGGAAGGGTGCGAATTTCAATTGGAACGGACCAAACGTCGGGTACATCGTGCGGATCCAACCCAAGGGTTTCCAGCCAGAACCGCTTCGGGATTATGCCAAACTCAGCAGCGACGAGTTGGTCCAGGAAATGGATTCTCCGAGCTACCGGCGGCGGATGGAGGCCAGCCGTGAGCTAGCGAGGCGCGGAGACAATCGCCACTCGCAACTCCTTGAAAAGGGCCTTGCTTCTCGCAATGCAGATCGCCAACTAGTCGAGTCGATCCAAACGACAACCAATGTCGAGAAGATTCTCAATGCGCTCGGCCATGCAGACCCAGTGATTGTACATACAGCCATTCGGACCTTGGCCCAGCGAAAATCGATCGATGAATGTTTGGCTGCCCTTGAACAAGGGACTGCACCATGGCCTCCTCTTTTGAGGGCTATCGCGATGATGCACGATTCGCGAGTTGTCGACACGCTGATTGCGAGGCTTGCCAAGGAGACATCACCGGAGCGGCGCGCGCTTCTGTTGGGGGCTCTTTGTCGATTGCATTTTATGGAAGGGGCCTGGGATGGCGATTCGTGGGGGACACGCCCCGATACACGAGGCCCGTACTATCAACCCGAGACTTGGAGCGAGTCCAAGAAGATTTTGGCGACACTCCGCACTGCTCTCGCAGCGGCCGACTCGAAGGAAGCGGCTTACTTGATCGAAGCGATGGAGAAGAATCGAATTGCGAGCGACGAGGGGCTCGAGAGAATCATCGAGATTGCAACCCAGGATAGCGCAGCGATTCCGATCGCGGTCGCCAAGTTAGCGACAGCTAAGGAAATTCCTGCCAATGCCATTCCCCTCCTACTCGCGGCATCGCGGATCGAGGAACTCGCAAAACAACCGCTAAGTCAAGTCGTGGTTGCGTTGGCCCGGACCTCACATCCCGAGTCGTTCGAAGCAATGATTCGTTGCCTGGAACGCTTGGATCGAGAAGGGGGAGACAATGCCCTATCGGAGAAAGCTCGCGATGCGCTGTTGAATTCCCCAACACTCGGATTGCAAATACCACGTTTGTTGGACCTTTCCAAATCAACCACCGGCCCGCTCGGATCCATTGCAGACTCCGCCCTATTGCAATTGGCCAGCAAGAGCCCGAGTCCGGAAGTGCAAGCGGCAGCGCAGAAGGGACTCGAGGAAGCTTGGGGGAACAAGGCTCGGAAGATTCGGTTGATGCGTACCGCAGGGCGGGTATCGAGTAATCATCTCGATGAAGAGATCCTGGCCGCTTGGAAGGATTCCGATGCGGAGGTGGCGAAAGTGGCACAGAACGTCTCGAATCGACTGAAGATCAAACCGCGACCGGAGGATAAATCGCCGAAGCTCGCTTCACTCAATCCCGAGGAAGCGGTCCAGAGCGTGGTGGCAATGAAGGGAGATATCAGTTTCGGAGAGCGACTGTTCACGAAAGCGAAGTGCACACAATGCCACACGGTGCGGCAAGATGAAGTGCAGAAGGGCCCCTACCTGGGTAACATCGCGCGAACTTACAAGCGACCTGAATTGGCAATTGCCGTGATCGACCCCAGCAAATCGATCGCGCAAGGTTTCATTACCAATATCATCCAGACACACGACGACGAAACCATAACCGGCTTCGTTACCAACGAGCAAAACGACCGCGTCGTATTGAGGGATGCTCAGGGCAAAGAGTTTCTGGTGATGAAGGAAGACATCGCAGCCAGAAAAACATCGACGGTCTCTTCGATGCCGACCGGATTGCTGAACGAGTTCACCGTCTACGAATTCGCATCGGTCCTCGACTACCTCGAATCCTTAGCGAAGTAGAGCCGTGGTTGCCCTACAAACGCCTGGAGGGGGGATCGAATTTTCTTCGATCGCTTCTTTAGAGGGGGGACTGGAGACATTGCAGGATCTTCGTTATTTCAATCTCGCCTATGCCTCCAAACTTTCCAATCGCAATCGGGAATGGAACTGGAAAGCGCTCTGCGACATAGGCTAGAGCACCGTTTCTGTGATAGCTGAATCTAGAACTTCAGGAGCAAGATCCATTTTTCGATACATCGCTTCGAAAACTTCAATTTCTGGTGAGTTGATACGGAAGAGCTCTTCCATGTAACGAGCCGAGAGAGATTGGAATAACAGTCGGGCTTCGATACGGTACATACCGGGAGGCAGTTCCAACTCGTAGTGCGTCGTGTCGACACCACCACGAAAATTTGAATCGTCTTTGATTCCTCGAGGTTGGATGGAATCGAATCGACGGTCGCTCGATTGCCAGCCTTGAGGCAGCAACCGATTGTCCTTTTGGAACTCCGATCCCCGGAGCAAGAAGAATGTCGCGTCACCTGATGCGTCCTGCATGATGGTTTCATAAATCTGCACATCGGTGTTTCGTCGAATAACATCGAAATGGGGTTGGATCGGACCATCGGCCTTTTCCGAGGCAAGAACCGTGCGGGTTGCATCGATGATTTCCCCTGAGGCATCGGCGAGTCCAGAAGCGAAAACAAGTTCGTTCGCTTTGTTTCGCACCGTGAACTCAATCCAAAGCCGGCGTGACGGATAAGCGGTGGGGAGTTTATGTCCCGATAGATTGGTGATGCGGACGGGGATGGAAACGGTCGCCTCTTTTCGGATGGACCGTTCGATCGAGATGTTGGCTGTCTGCTTTGTCAGAAGATGTTTGGAAGCTCGTATCACCCTATCGAAGGCCTCGACGGTCGCTTGGATTCCTAGTTCCTTGCGGTACTCCCGATGGAGGCGAGTCATAAAGAGGTTGCCTCCTGCGAAGGTGTGTTGGCCGAAGGGTGATCGAGAGGCAAGAAACGGGAAATCGCGTCCGCCTGGATTGTGTGCAATGCGTGTTGCGATCGTCGCATCCGTGGAATCTGTTTGGGGCATGTGGCATGATTGGCAGGACCGCCCAGTAGATCGATTCGTTTCGGATTCGTCATTGAAAGAGGAGTTTTGCCACTCCAGATATGGGGCTTGTTCGTGAAGGACTTGGTGCGTTTCTTTCCCTGCGCTGTCAAAGCTTTCGGTGATCACTGTATGGCATGTTGCGCACAAGGCAGATTTCATGATGTGGTCGCCACGCTTGGGCGTGTAGCCAACATGCATTTGCATCGGTCTCGCGAAGGGATCGGAATGCGGGCCGTAGATCTCATTCTTGGAATTGAGGACGAAGCCGCCTGTGAACGACTCAGGAGTCCCAAGGTTTTCATCGCTTATTCGATGGCAGACGGTGCATGAGACTCCATCCGTCGCCAGATCTTGGTTCGATACGCCGGGTTGCATGAATTCCAGCGTATGGGAGTCGTCCGATATTTGGGCAACCGGGGACATGGGAGAGTGGCACCGAGTACAAATTTCCACGATGTGATATTTTTGGGCCGGGGTGGCTAGGATCTCAGCCGATAGAGCAGCTTTCCAATAGGGATCTCGCGAAGATTGGGCCATCATTGACCCGGACCATAGATCGTGGGGCGCGACCCCTTCGCCGCGGCTATCGCGCATGGCCGATGCTCGAGAGGATTGAGCATGACACAGAGCACAATTGGAACTATGCATGAATCGATCACCATGCGCCGCCGTCTGTCCTAAAGTCGCGGTCATCGGTATCGATACCAATGTAAAAAGCGTTAGACCGAGATTGGTAACCAATTCAAAGCGGAGGGAGGAAGATTTCGACCGGTACATGGTTAGACGCAGGGTTGATATGGGTATGGCAAAATGCGAAACGCCACATTTTTTTGCTGGGACCAGTGCGGGTGCGTCGCAGGAGAGACGTGGGGTGGATCCCGGAACTTCGAATTGGTTACAGCGAATTCTCCGTCGAACGATCGGAAAGTAGGCGAAATCGGCAAGGCGGGTAATCTCTAGGGATGGGACCGAAGGGATTGTATTTGGCGGCGGGGAATGTTCGATGTAGACGCTATTGCTGAGGAGTAGACCACTGCTCACCGAGAAGGATTTTGCCAGCAATTAGCACATTGGAAGGACCCAGTCATGAAACGCGGCATTCAAGCCCTAGTTCTCCTTGGTATCGCAGTCGCTTCGTTGAGCGGTTGCAATCTTATGGAACGCCGCCATTGCCGTAGCTGCAATGGTTGCAATAGCCCAATCGGATGCCGCCCTTGCCCAATCGGTTGGCAACGTGGTGGAACCGACTACGGTAATCATCTTCGAGGCGGTCATTTCGCTGGCCATCACGCCTACGCGGCTGACAACCAAGTCGGTTCGGGGACTCCAGCACCAGCGGTTGCTTATCCCTACTACACCGTACGCGGACCTCGCGATTTCTTCGCAAATAACCCGCCAAGCATCGGACGGTAGTCGCTTCCTTCGGGTGGAGCGAGGCTGGGCAATTTGCGGGATGGACCTTGGGATTCGGTCTGTAGACGCTATCCTATGGGTAGCGTGAGCGGCGAGGGTGTCGGTGCTTCGCGCCCTCGTTTCGTCACCCGTTTCCCCGGTCGATGGTATCGCACATGCAATGGTTCGAGCAGTGGTGCTCTGAGCATCGACTGGCGCTCTCCCCAAGAACATCGGAATTGTTGGGGAGTTGGTATCGTCGAACCGAGTCCTACGGGATGGGGAGCGTTCTCTTTCCGCAGCTGGGCGCGCTCTTGGGGCAATTCCCGGACTTAGAAAATGGCCTCGAAAAGTTGCTCCGATTTCTGGACAACACCCGGAGTCCTCGCTTTTTCCTCTCGTTTCTTGAGAGAGACCCCGATGCACTGCCGGTTCTAATCCGAATGCTCGCGATTCGTTCCTCGTCGACGGAATGCCTCATCCACGATCCGGATTCGTTCGACTGGTTGAGGCTTCATGCGGGCCGATCGACGACTGCGGAGCAATTGCGCGACATTCTGGTGAATGAATTGCGAGGTTTGGAGGAAGAGCGGGACTGGCTACCCTCCATGCGGACATTCCGTCAGCGAGAAACACTGCGTGCCTTGGTCGGATTCGTCCTCCAAGGGGTGTCGACATGCGAAACCATGCGGCAACTCGCTCACATTGCGGATGCCGCGGTTCACGGATGTTTGGCTGTCGTGGAGATGTCGATCCAAAACCGTCGCAGGTCGATCCCCTCGCTCCTGACACAGTTCAGTTTTCTGGCTGTGGGAGATTACGGATCGGGCCTGATCGATTTCATCCAACCACTCGAGATGCAGGTGCTCGTCAATCGTTCGGCAAATCTTCCTCCGTCCATGCCGCACGCCAATGAGGAAGAATTATCGCGACTGCTGGCGCGATGGAGTTATTGGATGACCCATCCGAGCGGACTGGCATATAACATCGACACAACCGGGCTCCTTCCGATTCCATCGCAAGGTTCATCCTGCACTCTCTACGATCCTCGAGCTTGGATTCATGAGATCGAGCGGGACGGTTTGGCAATCAATCGTTTGCCACTCCTCTCCACTCGATTGGTAGCGGGAGATCGGTGGACTGCTTCGCAAGCTGTCGAGGAAGCATCCTCTTTCGTTTTCCAATGGTTTGCTTCCGACGCAGACGAGGCGGAGTTGCTGGCTGTCCATCGCCACAATCGTCGCCGACCAAAGCAGTCGTATGCTATGGAATCAGACACGGCACCCTCCCTGCGGCTTCTGCAGATCTGGCGAGATTTCAATGACGTTCGTTACAAACTTGCGTGGCAATCATTGAACGATACGGAGCCATTGGAGGGGGGCGAATCGCAAGTCGAATCCCTTCGACGAGAGCTCTTATTGACGCAGATCGAAGAGATCGACTTTCCTGCTTTTCGATTGGCTGAAAGGTCCTGTCAACGAGCGGGCGATGACTCTTGCGCGGAGAGCGTCGCATTGGTGGATCCGAGCGAGTGGGACGAAGTCGACTTGGTGTTGGATCCGAAACCGTCTGGGGACTGGTCCCATGAAGTACTTTCGAAGTATGGATTCAAGCATCGAACGGCAGCCATGCAGCATTTGCGAGAACTCGCTCGGGAAGACATTCGTCTCCTTTCGACCAAACGATGTCGCTTCGCGCTTTCGAACATCGCGAAATCGCTTTTAGAAAAAGTACATCGCACGCCCGATCCCGATCTAACCTTGGAAAACCTTTGCGCGACCACCCGTTCGATCGGTGGGAAGGGTGTTCTATGGGAGCTGTTTCTGTTTCATGAAGCAAGTATGGAGTTGTATCTCCGGCTTTGTGGTGCGAGCCCATATTTGGTCTCGATACTTCTTCAACATCCAGGCATGATCGATGAACTCCTCGATTCTCTCATGTTGTCGAAACTCCCGACGGCTGACCAAATGAAGGCAGTCGTGTTGGAAATGTGTCGAGGGGCGGAGGATATTCACTCTATCCTGGTCTCGTTTAAGAACGCGATGCACCTGAATGTGGGAGTTCGCGATTTGCTGGGGAAAGACGAACATTACGCGACCCATCGTGCGCTTTCGTCCATTGCGGACGCATGCGTCGAGCGGTTGATTCAATCGACTTGGGAATCGCAGGTGAGAAAACTCGGTTACCCTCGACTCTCTCATGGTGAGGATTGCGGATTCACCTTCTTGACCATTGGAAAGTACGGTGCACAGGAGCCCAATTACCACAGCGATTTGTCTCTCCTATGTTTCTATGAAGCGGAGGGGACCATTGTTCCGTCGGGTACTTCAACAACCCACCGACCGATTTCCCATTTTGATTTCTTCAACCAGTTGGCTCAAAAGGTCAACCAGCAACTCAATCGGTTGGGTCCGACTGGGCGGCTCTACGAATCTCGTGTCTTTAATCTTTCGTTGAACGAACGAAGCCCGATGGCTTGGTCGCTATCCAGTTTTACTGATCATGTAACGCATCATTCCATCGAAACAGTTCAGCGGTTGCGATTGGTTCAGGCGCGATCTCTGGGCAGTCATGTTTCGTTTGGAGCTGAGGTGATTGGGACCATTCACCGATTGCTTGCTCGCACCCCCTGGAGCGAAGAAGACCGACGAATGCTGGGGGAGGAACGGCGTCGATTGGAAGAGACCGCTTCCCCTCGCAATCTGAAGCGAGGGTATGGTGGGACGCTTGACGTGGAATGGCTTGCGCAATCACTGTGGATTCAGCAAGTTGCTTCCCAGCCAGTGGGAAATCGATTGGCTCCCAGCACTGTTGAAATCTTGGAACAACTGGCTGGTGCGGGAGTCCTCACGTCAGAGGAAGCAGCCAGTGTAGCGGAGAGTTATCAATTCCTTCGCAGGATTGAGACTGGATTGCGTTTGATGAATTTGTCTGCCAGGCACGACCTTCCCGCCCAGCAAGAGGACTTGAACCGCCTCGCGTACGTTCTTCGCATGGGCAATGGAAAAGAGATTGAGTCCCGCTGCGCAGAGCATCGAGAGCGGATCCGGAAGCAATTTCTGAAGCATTGCTAGAACGCAGAGTAATAGAGGTTTAGCGGTTGGAGAGAGGGAGGTTTCTCGCAACGGCGCAAACGCGAGAAGGGAACACGAAGAAAAGAGTCAACGGTTTTAATTGTTTAACAGTTACCGCAACGAGTACTGCGTGTAGCTGCTTTGGTGACCAAATTGCCGATACCAATGTCTGTTGGTTGTCGGACCAAACCATCCGTACGCGTAGGGTTTCACGGGCCGGATGGTTTGGGGAGCTTCCGTCCGCGGTTTGGCCTCGTCGTGATGGCTCGAGGGACGGCTGAGGACTTCATAGCGTAGCGTTGCCGTTCCCCACATGGCATCGCGAGGCGGTTCGGTTGCGAAGCTTGAGAGGGCCAGTGCTGTCCAGGTGAGAACCGTGGCCAAACACAGAAGTGAGAGCGAGCGAGGCAGGACCGTCTTGATCATCGGGTTACCGTTCCTGTTCCGTAGGTAGTCCCTGGGCTAGTTCTCACCGGAGGAGAAATCTTCGATGGGCTTGGAGAAAGATTCGGCTGGCGAGTTGGTCGGCTGGAAGGAATCGCCGCAGGGCTCTTCGCCTCGGGTGTAGCGAGGGCGGGCTGTAACGATTGCATCGTCAAGTGAGGTTGATAGAACGCACCGCGGCAGTGGGACTGTGGTTTGAATTCCGGCCCGCAATCGAAGAGCGATTCCGAAACACCCACAAAGAGATAGCCATCTTTTTGCAGGATGGGGAGCATTCTTCGAAACAAGTCAATCTTGACTCGTTTCTCAAAGTAGATGGCGACGTTTCGGCAGAAGATAATGTCAAACGGCTCTTGAAATTGAAACGGATGCAGAAGGTTTAGTTCTTGATAACGAATCATTCTCAAGATGGAATCAGCGACCCGATATCCCTCCGGGTGGGGCTTCATGTATTTACCGACAAAGTGGGCTGGGAGTCCACGCTCGATATCGAGTCGCGAATAGATCCCTTTTCTACCTTTCGCCAAAGCTTCCTGAGAAATGTCGGTTCCGAGAATCTGGACATCCCAACGAGCGGTGTCCGGGATCATCTCCTGGATCACCATGCCGATCGAGCAAGCTTCTTGGCCAGAGCTCGCCGCGGCTGACCAAATGCGGAGTTTGTTCGAATTGCGTTTCAGCTTGCGATCCAGCAGTTCGGGTAGGGCTTTGAATTGGAGAGCATCGAAGACACTAGTATCTCGAAAGAAATGGGTCTCGCGTGTCGTGATCGCTTCGATCATGGCTCTGCGAACTCCCTCCCCCTGGCTTTGTTTCGCCTTATCGATCAAATCGATAACCGAGTGGGCTTCGAATCGCTTGATCAAGCTCGCGAAACGGACATCGATCAAATAGGCTTTGGATTCTTCTAGTGCGATGCCGCAAAGTTCCTCGACATAGTCAAAGACAATCTTGATTTGCGTGGATGTTAGCGCGTTCATTTTCTATCTCTCAGCAGTTCGCCAATTCTTGTAGCCATCACCGGTAAGGGAACCACTTCGGAGGCTAAGTGATTGTCGATTATTTGCCTGGGCATTCCATAAACAACGCAAGTGTCCGCCGATTGAGCGAGAATGTGAGCTCCTGTTGCATGGAGTTTCCTGCATGCACGCAGTCCATCGCATCCCATGCCCGTCATGATGAGGGCCAGCGAATTTCTCCCGAAGACAGAATCAACGGATTCGAAGAGGCAATCGACGCTCGGTTTGCTTGGCGAATCGTAGTCTTCGTTGGTGATTTCGATTCGAGGCAGGTTTCCCGACTTCACGATCTTCATTTGTTTGCCGCCTGGGGCAATATACGCGTGTCCTGGCTCAGGGCGTTCTCCATGAACGGCTTCGGAAACTCGAATTGAGCAGAGTCGCGCGAGGTGATCCGCAAGGCTCTTTGTAAACATCGCAGGCATATGTTGTACGATAAAGACTGGGACAGGAAGTTTGGCGGGCAAACCTGGCAGGAGCGTTCCCAGCGCGGCAGGACCACCGGTGGAAATACCGATGCAAATACACTCGAAGTTTCCTTTGCGAGATGCGCTCTGCGATGGGATCGGTTGACGTTCGACATGGTGCATCGCTTTGTCCAAATCACGCGACGGACTGGATGGCGTCGTTCGGACGACTGTATTGTTCCTGGCTTGGTTCGATCGCACGAGAACGCTCTTCGCGAGACTTCGCACGGTATCGACTTGTTGGAGCAATTGCATTTCCAAGGATTTTCGATTCGATTGGATATCGTTCCCCTCGGGTTTGAAGATCATGTCGAGGGCACCGTTGCGCAGGGCTCGCATGGTCTGTTCGGCGCTTTGAGGAGTGGAAGAGCTCACCATGACGACGTGGGTATCGAGTCCTCGCCTTCGAATCTCCTCGAGTGTTGAAAGACCATCGCGACGAGGCATGTTGATATCGAGGGTGACAAAGTGCGGTTTGAGTTTTTCCAGCATGCGCAGGCAATCCTCGCCGTCGAAGGATGTACCAACCACTTCGACGTTTGGAAGTCCTGCCAGCGCGTCGCTGAGGAGTCTGCGATAGATGGGCGAGTCATCGGTAACGAGAACACGAATGGGCGCGCCGGTAGCGGCAGACAGTTGCTTCATGGGGCAAGATCCGGGTGGGTAGAGGGGGACGGATTAGGCGGCGCTGCGAGCCATGTTCAGGGATGTATTCAGCAGTTCCTTCGGTTCGATCAGCATCACCAATCCCTTTTCCGTTTGGTAGACGCCACGAATCAATCTCGATTCGGTCATCGAGAGGTTCGAGGGCGGAGGTGCAATGTGAGCGGTCTCGATCGAAAGAATATCGGCCACCCCATCCACCCAAAGACCAAAGACCTCTCCTTCGTATTTGAGGATCAGATTGCGAGAAAGCTTGGACGGTTCACCTGCAGGCAAACCCATCAAGATTCTCAAGTCCAGCATCGTGACGACTTCACCTCGCAGATTCATAACCCCTCGGACGCAAGGGGGCGAGAGTGGAACCCGTGTCAAGTTGACGGTTCGATTGATCTCTTGCACGTAGGAGATATCCAAACCTAGGACGGCTCGGTTGCAAAAGAATGTCGTGTACTGAACGGCTTTGGAACTGGATAGGATAGGGTTGATCATGATTACCTCGTCGGCGACCTTTGTTGGCACGCGTTTAAAACCTTAGACTGATGCCGCTGCCAGACGCTTCACAGCATCGATCAGACGCGCGGGATCCATTTTCACTTGGTATTCGTTGATACCAGCCTTGGTACCACGATCCCGATCATCGTCTCCTGCGAGGCTGGTCAGGGCGATGATCGGCAGTCTTGATGTGGCGTCATCCGCCCTCACCGCTTTGGCAAAATCCAGTCCATTCATGCGGGGCATTTCGATGTCTGTGACGATCACATCGATCTCATTGACCATGGATTGGAGACTCTCCCAAGCATCTAGTCCATCGACCGCACCCACGACCTTTATTCCTTCGCTTTCGAGAGTTCGTGTCACGTGATTTCGGAAGAAATCGGAATCTTCCGCGAGCAACACCGAGGGGGGCTGCGTGGACTTTCCAGGTTGCGTGGACTGTTCGGATTGGAACCAATCCGCGTAGCGAATTCGGACCAGTTCGATGAGGTCCAGGACTCGGGTCGGAGCGTCGTCGACGATGACGGTCCCGAGAACGCCAGGCTCCCTGAGTGTCTTGGAATCGATCAGCATCTCGATATCTCGAATATCTCGAAGGGTTGGCGCGACGAGTCCGATCTCTCGGTCTTGGATCTTAAAGATGATCACAAACAAGTTCTGTTCTTCTTTATCCGGATACAACGCCGAGATGTTCTGTTCGAGCCGCAAGATGGGGAGCGAAGCTCCGCGATACACGAGGATGTTTTGCCCACCCACCACTCGAATTTCCGATGCCCGAATGCGTTCGATTCTGGCGACCATGGCCATTGGAATGGCGAATTGATCATCCGGATGGTTCGCGAACAGGAGTAGGCGGTGAACTTCAGACGCCAATTTGTTTTCTTTTTCTTCGGAAGCGAGTACCGAGTCGACATTGCGAAGGTTGCAGTGCATGGCGATTCCAACCGCGTCGAGAATCAGCGCGACATATCCGTCCCCTAGGATGGTAGCTCCGGCCAAGTACCCAAGGTCGCGGACATGCTTGCCCAAGGGCTTCACGACGATTTCTTCGTTGTCGTGGAGAGAGTCGACCACCAATCCGTATCGCATCTGTCCTGTTTCCAACACGAGAATGCTGGTCGCGTTGGACTCCGGTTGGTAGTCATCCGGTCGCACGACCCCCAACGCCTCATCGAGACGAATGAGCGGTAGAAGTGCGCCTCGCAATCGCAGCACTTCTGCACCATGGATCCTTCCGATTTTTTCCTCCACCTCTGCGCCAGGAACTCGCACCAACTCTGCGATATTGGCTTGCGGGATTGCGTAGCGCTCGCCGCCGCAGCTCACAATCATCGAGGGGACAATAGCTAGGGTTAATGGTAGTGTGATGTGGATCGCGGAGCCGACTCCGAGTTCGCTTTCGACATCGACGGTGCCACCCAATTGCTCGATGTTCGTCTTCACCACGTCCATTCCGACTCCACGCCCCGACACGTCGGTGATTTCCGCTGCCGTGGAGAATCCTGGTGCAAAGATAAGACGTAACGCTTCGCTGTCGGTCATGACGGTGGCTTGCTCAGCCGCGATGACACCCTTTTCCACAGCCTTCGCCTTGAGCTTTACAGGATCCATTCCCGCGCCGTCGTCTTCGATCCGAATGCAGACTTTCCCCGCTTGGTGGAAAGCATGCAACCGAACCGTACCTATCGGGCGTTTGCTGGCAGCGGCTCGTTTTCCGGGGGACTCGATACCATGGTCGATACTGTTTCGAACCAGATGGGTGAGCGGGTCGCCCATCGCTTCGACGATTGTCTTGTCGACCTCCACTTCATTCCCTTCGATAATCAAGTCGCATTCTTTTCCAAGTTTGCTGCTCAAGTCCCGGACCACGCGAGGGAAACGATTAAATACCGTTCCGATCGGCTGCATGCGCGTTTGCATGATGGTTTCTTGAAGCTCGCTGGTGACTTGGTCCACGCGAGCGGCAACGGTGTCGAGACCTTCTCTCCCACCGCGAGTCACGGCTGCAAGAAGCTGATTTCGACTGAGAACCAGTTCGCCAGCTAGGTTCATGAGTCGGTCTAGGACCGCGACATTCACACGGACGATGGAGTCTGTCGCCTTGGGTTTGGAGGTGGCGGCTGCGCTCTTAGGATCCGCTTTCGCCGTGCTGGGCAAAGCGGATGCGATTTCTTCCTTTTTCATGATCTCCCCGTGTTGCGATTCCATTTCAGGAGCGATGGGTTCTTCTGGACCGCTATTCTCTTGAGATGCGTTCTCTTCCAATGCCATTTCTTCATCAACCAGCTCTTCGAGAAGTTCGAATGCATCGGATTCGCTCAAGTCTGGTTCGCCCCGGTGGATGCGATCCAACTCTTCGATGAGATCTCCGACATCTACTTCGTTGCTCGACTCGACACGTTCGACTAAGGTGCGAAGTTGATCCGATGCGCGAAGTAGGGTGTTGACAATCCGTTTGTTCATGACCAATTCGCGGTTGCGAATCATGTTCAAAACGTTTTCGAGACTGTGGGCGAGCGAGTTGATGACTGCCAAACTCAAGAAGCCGGCGGCACCTTTTACAGAGTGTATGGCGCGAAAAACGGTATTGACCAACTCGATATCGATGTTGTCGCCAGCGGCCTCGATCTCCAGTAGCTGGCTTTCAATATCCGCTAAGTGCGAGCTGCTTTCGACTACGAAGTCCTGGATGAGTTCATCATCTTGAAACATGTTTATGCCCCCAATATCTACTCAAACGCTCTATCCATTTCGCGTACTCTCGATGACTAGCTCAGCTGAGTTAGTTTGGGAGTGACTGTGCGACTTGGAACAAATCCATTAACGCCGTAGGGGGCATACGGAACTCACGATGTCGAAGAATAACCTCCCAAATGGACAATGTTGCTCCAGACGGAAAGAATTCCCTGTGATGCAGACTTTGCCTCGTCGTATCTAACAGCCGAATCAATCGTGCTTTCCCCGCAGGCTTTAACAGAGCCAAAATGACTTCGTGCGATCATTTCCGATGATTCCTTCAAGTCTCAGGAAGGGACGCTCCATCGCGACGATCTGGAAGATGGGTCACAGCAGCCAATTCCCAAGGTTTCAGACCTTCAGCGACCCTGGTTGGGGAGTCCAACTCGCGTCGGTAGCGATTGTGCGGAAAGAGCAGGTTCTATGGATTGCGACGGCAGAGCCGATGCATGGGGAAATCCGATCCTGAGGAAATCTGAGAACAGTTCATTTGACTAAACCAACCGGTAACCAACAGTAGTTCGTTCGAAGAAATGGCAGGATTCCTTCAAGTCCTGCACGCGACCAAATCATGGGAATTGAGAACGGGGATACGCATGAAAGTTTTAGTTGCAGATGATTCTGGCATTATGAGAAAGATCATCATTCGATCTCTCAATGCGGTCGGAGTGTCGGAGATCGTAGAAGCGGCCGATGGCCAGGAAGCGATTGACGCTTATAAAAATGAACCGGTGGATTTGATTCTCACCGATTGGAATATGCCCAATAAGAGCGGACTCGATGTCGTTACCGAGATCCGGGCTCTGGGCTCGTCCGTTCCCATTATCATGGTGACGACCGAAGCGCAGAAGAGCCAAGTCATCGCAGCGATCCAAGCGGGGGTCAACGATTACTTGACGAAACCCTTCGAGGCAGACGATCTGCGTGCCAAGCTGGATAAGTTTGTCACCGTTTAACTCCCTCTAAGAAGCTCTCTATAAGGAATTCGTCGTGTCGATTACCACGCAGCGCCCACAATCCACCGGTCTTTCGGAAGCACAGAAGCGATTTCTTGCCCCGTTCATCAAGTGCACGAAAGAGGTGTTCAGCCGCATGCTGAGCTGGGAGGTCGAGTTGGTTGGGTTTGCAACCAATGATGCCTCGGCGACACGCCACGAATGCAGTGGCATCGTGGGAGTCTCCGGTGCAATCCGAGGTTCCGTGGTGGTCAGTATTTCTTCGGAGATGGCGATCGCTGCGGCGGAGGCTTTTCTCGGGGAGCGACCAGACTCGATCACGGCGGATGTCATCGACACCGTGGGTGAGCTGACGAACATGATCGGTGGATCCAGCAAAGACAAAATGGGAATTGAAGGCATTGCGTTGGGGCTTCCCACGGTGGTGGTTGGAAAGAATCACTCGATTTCCTTCGACCAAGGTGCCCATTTGGAAATGCTTCGTTTCCAATCTCCCCATGGTCCGTTTACCGTCGAGATCGCGATTGTTGGTCTCGGGAATCTCCTGTAATTCGATACACATGTGACAGCAGTCAAACAATCGATTCCATTCTCTCGATTGTTTGACTGTCTGTCTCTTCTCGCCTTTAATCTTCTTCCACAGCTTCTTTGATACGCCGAACCAAATCGCTGTGCGACAAGGACGCTTGCTCGATCGGATCCACTCGCAGGCCTAGTTGTTGGGCTATGCGTTTTGCCAAATCCGAATCGCGGACCCCTCGGTATTGATGGATTCGATTCCCATGCCGATACAGAATCTCTCCAGGGGACTTAAAGCCGCTCTCGTAGATCTCACTCAACTCTGAGATCCAGGTGTCGGGAATCCCCGCCTGTCGGCAATAATCGATCGACCAGACATCGTCGCCTGTACACTCTGCGAGCCAGTTCAAAAGGTTCGATCGATACAAGTGGAGGTCCTATCCTTCCGAAGCGTTGAACTCCTTCTATCGGGAAGAGGAGTTATTCCGCGACCATTTTGTAGTCTTGCCACATCCAGACCAAAGTGTCGGCTAGGGTGTGTTCGAAAACTTTGCGATCGCAATGTTTCGTTGCTTTGCTGAATACATATCGGTAGTCATAGCCCTTCGCCTTCAATTCAGCCGCTGTCCGCTCGTTGGCCATCACCCAATTGTGATAGGTTTCTTCTGGATCTTTGGCGCGCAGATCGTTTTCGGCGACATGGGTAAAGATGCGAAGAGGTTTCTTCTCTGAGTTTTGAATGAGCTTCATGCTGGAATGGTATTCCCAGGCGCCGAGCGGATACTGGGCTTCCTCCGGTGCGTCATCGTCTTGCTGATCGACAAAGGTACCAGAGTAGGTAATCAAGCGACGGAAAAGATCTGGGCGAAACCAGCCCATGGTGAGCGCGGCGGCGCCTCCCGAGCTGCATCCCAATACACCTCGCCCCCACGGATCGTCGGTGATCGCGATACCAGGGTAAGCGGCTTTGATGTCGGGATGGGTGAGAACCGCTGGAAAGACTTCATCGTTGACAAAACGAGCCAAGCGATCGGACATGGTGTCGTATTCCAGTCCTCGCTGGCTCCCCTTGCCATCGTTCCCTCCGTTTTGAATGGCGATGGCGATGAAAGGGGGAAGCTTTCTGGCAGGGTCCTTCGAGATCGTGAGATTATCAAGTGCATTGCGGACCAGATTCAACTGACCAGGTCCATCGTGGATCACCAGCACGGGGGCTTTGGTTCCATTTTTGTATTGTGCCGGTACATAGACGAAAATCTTGCGTTCCTTACGGACTTCTTTGCGAGCATCGAGCGTTTTGTCATCTCCCCGGAAGATCTTGCTCTCTTCGAGTTGCATCGAAAACTCGAATGCCTTTCCTTTCGGATTGCCTTGGTCCGTCAATTCCGAAGCCAACGAGTATTCTGGCCCTATCACAAAATTGCCATTCCCATTGGCAGGAGCGGCTTGCTGACCCAGCGCGGAAGGGGCCGTTGGAAGGGTAGCCCAGCTTCCCAGTGCGAACAACAAGGGTGTAGCGATAGCACGTCGGAGAGAATGTTTCATGGATGTCGCTTTCTGAAAGGTCGATTGAACAGAGGGTAGCGATCGAAACCGCACACCCTTTCGCCAAGCCACCAGTATACACCGATCGACTCGATTCTTGAGATTGCCCGCCCAAATGGCTATCCTTAAGGTCCCTTCGCTACCCTTCCCCTTCTGCAACTGCCACAGCTGCCCTCCTTTCGGAACCCGCTTCTCCATGAGATATGACATGACCTACGCGGAATATGAACGAATCCAGGCCAGGAATGCACGCCGGCGGTTCCTCTATTCCTCGGGCATCGGATTGGGAGGAATGGCCCTTTCGCAAATGATTGGGAATGCCGAAGGGGATGAATCCAAACCACTGGATATTCCCGGAGGTGGAGGGGAGCTCAAGGCGTTTCATCATCCACCCAAGGCAAAAAGGGTCATCTATTTGTTCATGTCGGGCGGTCCCTCCCATTTGGACCTTCTCGACTACAAGCCTCTCTTGAAGGAGAAAGAAGGAGAGCAGCTACCAGATTCCGTGCGAGGCTCGCAGCGATTGACCGGCATGTCGGGAAACCAATCGTCCATCCCCTTAGTAGGTTCTCCCTTTCGCTTTCATCAGTCCGGGGAATCGGGTGCATGGTTCAGCGAACTTCTCCCCCATACCGCCAGCATCGCCGACAAAATTTGTGTCCTTCGCTCCGCGTTCACCGAGGCGATCAATCACGGACCCGGCGTTACGTTCTTCCAAACCGGGACCCAAATTGCAGGGCGGCCCAGCATCGGTGCATGGCTTAGTTATGGGCTTGGACAGATCAACTCAGACCTACCATCCTTCGTTGTTTTGGTGACGAAGGACAAGTCGGGACAGCCTTTGGGGGCTCATCTATGGGGGAGCGGGTTTCTTCCTACCAAGCACCAGGGCGTTCTGCTGCGCGCGGCGAAGGATCCGGTCCTGTACCTTGGCAATCCAGATGGGATTTCGCGAGAAAGCCGCCGCCTGATGCTGGATCGGTGGAAGGAGTTTCAGCAGGAGCAATTTGCACTAACACCGGATGTGGAAATCCAGAATCGGATGGAACACTACGAGATGGCCTTCGCGATGCAGTCGAGCGTCCCTGAGGTTGCCGATCTTACCCAGGAGCCCGCCAGCGTCTTGGATATGTACGGACCGGATGTGCAGAAACCAGGAAGTTTTGCAGCCAACTGTTTGCTTGCCCGGCGCCTTGCGGAGCGGGGTGTCCGTTTCATCCAGCTCTACCATCAGGACTGGGACCACCACGGAGGATTGCCGGGTAGTCTCCCGAAACTATGTCAAGAAACCGATCAGCCGAGCGCAGCGTTGGTCAAGGATCTCGAACGATTGGGAATGCTCGACGATACGCTCGTGATCTGGGGAGGGGAGTTCGGGAGAACGAACTACTGCCAAGGCAAAATTCAAAAGAACTTTGGCCGCGACCATCACCCGCGGTGCTTTTCGATGTGGTTCGCGGGTGGAGGAATGCGCCCTGGTTCCGTCTACGGTCAAACCGATGAATTCGGATACAACATCGCCGAGAATCCCGTTCACATCCACGATATCCAAGCGTCGGTGATGCACCTCCTCGGAATCGATCACGAACGACTTACGTATCGATTCCAAGGTCGACGCTACCGATTGACCGATGTTCACGGTCAAGTCGTTTCTGGCCTGATCCGTTAAGCCTTCACGACCTTGGTCTTGGCGATGTCATCGTGTAGGCACTTGCGAGATTCGCGAAAGATGGCCAGGACATTCACCAAGCCATAAAGCCCGCCGATGAAGGGGATCAAGCCGATCAGCCATGTCACGCCATAGCGATAGATAATCAAGTGCGTGAACTCGGGTTTGGTGCCATCGTCGTTGACGATTTTGATATTGGTGATTTTCTTTCCAACGGTCTGGCCATTCAAATTCAAAAAGTATCCGTTGATCGCGAGGAAAATCCCGATCGCGGAAACTCCACCCACAATTTGCGAGACCAAGCTTCCGACGACACCTGTCCCCATTACGGACCCAATCAGGAACCCGAGGCCAAAAATCACAGGCCCTGCGACAACCATCATGATCAACCCGTCCACGATGGCAGCGACCAAACGCGTACCGCGATCTGCAAGGGGAAGACTTTCGCCAACGTCTCGCACGTAATCTTGGGCGGTAGGGAGATAGGGATTCGAATCGAACGACATGGGCTGAACTCCTGAAAAGAACGGAAGCAGACGGGCCGGGTGACGCGGTTTCACCCATCCTGTGGTAAACGTCATTCGCATAGTAGCAAATTTCGCAACGGGGAGTACATTTCAAGAGTCTGATTTTTCACACCACTTTCGAAGAAAGACCAACAGTGGATCGACGCACATTCCAATCCGGCTTGGCAGCAACCATGACAGCAGGGGTCCTCACCTCGTCTCTGGAGTCGCGTGCGGCAAGCACGACGGCCGCCGCCGCGAGCGCGGCAGATGGTGCGCGAACAACCAATCCCATCGGGCTCTCCACCTACTCTCTTTGGCGGTTTAAGAACGAAGAGTTCAAGGATGTCAGCAAGTGCATCGACTTCGCAGCCGATTGCGGTTTCGACGGCGTCGAGATCTTGCTCTATCAGATCTCGCAAACGGAACTTCTTAGCCACAGCGCACTGCAGGCCATCAAACGTCGTTCGCTCGTGCACGGATTGCCCCTTTATGGAATGTCGACCCATCAAGGTTTCGTATCCCCAGACCCAGAAGTACGCCGCTGGAACATCGAACTTACCATCGGCCAAATCGAACTTTGCTACAAGCTGGGGATTCCCACCATGCGCGTCAACACAGGGCGATGGGGAACCAGCAAGGACTTTGACGAACTCATGGCCAATCGAGGTATCGAGCCCCCACTCGCGGGTTATACGGAGGAGGACGGATTTCCTTGGGTGATCGAAGCGCTCGAGCGTTGCCTCCCAACTGCCGAGAAATGCGGCGTCGTTCTAGGACTTGAAAACCATTGGGGGCTGGGTTTGACTCCCGAAGGAGTCCTTAAGATTGTCGACGCTGTCAATTCCCCGTACCTGCAAGTCACTTTGGATACAGGCAATTTCCTCGAGGATCCGTACCAGAAGCTACAACGACTCTTGCCCAAAACCGTCTTAGTCCAAGCCAAAACGTACTACGGCGGGGGGGAGTGGTACACGCTCGAATTGGACTATGCCAAGATCGGTCAAATGGTCCGGGATGCCAAGTACCGAGGCTGGATTTCGCTCGAATTCGAAGGCAAAGAGGATCAGAAGACGGCGATCCCCAAGAGCCTGGAGCTTCTTCGTAAATCGTTTGCCTTAGAAACCTAAAGTTAGAAACGAGAAGCCTGAAGCTAGAAACCGGACACTAGGTGCGATGGGGCCGATAGGCTCCATTCTTGACAGCGTTTCTAAGTTTGCGCATCTTTCAATGCGGTGTTGACCGTAGAGATGTATTCCCTACCAGCCTTGGTTCTCGGGTGCACCAAGTTGTAATAGAAGATATACCAGATAGCCGCGATCCCGTCGTAGAGGCCAATCTTTTTTCCTTCTTCGTAGGTTCGGCCGTAATAGGAAATGGGGACTTCGTAGGTCCTGGATTGGGTTTTGCAAACCATCGCCGTGATCTCGATCTCCATCCCAAACCCCTTGCTCGTGAGTTTCATAGGGGCGATTACATCGCGCCGAAATGCTTTGTAGCAAGTCTCAATGTCGGACATGTTCCGATTGGTGAGCAAATTGCTCAAGCAAGTAAGGAACTTGTTGGCGATGTAATGGTAGTAGTATAAAACCCGAGAGGCCTTTTTCACCAAAAAGCGACTGCCGTAGACAACATCGGCAACGTTCTCAAGGATTGGGGCGACGACATCCGGGATTTCCCGAGGGTCGTATTCCAAATCAGCGTCTTGCACGATGAGTACATCGCCTGTGCTCAGCGCGATCGCGCGGGCTATCGCTGCAGTCTTCCCTTGGTTGGTCGCCTGTCGGAATAGTTTGACCTCCGGCCGCCTACCTGCAACCGATGCCACGACTTCTGCTGTCCCATCCTGCGAGCCGTCATCGACAACGAGGATTTCCTTTTCAGGGAACGGGAGTTCGAGCAATCTCTCTAAAACCCGGCCGATGGTCTTCTCCTCGTTGTAAGCGGGTACGAGGATCGAGATCTTGACCGATCGGGGCATGGATGGATCGTGAAGGGGTACTGCTGTGCTCATATCGGGTTCGATTGATCTCCAAGGACGAACGCCTACACGAGCAACCCGCGTGCATCGACCGGCAAGATGGAAAGGGATTGGCCATCATGCAAAAAGAATTGATTTTGTAGGTTGATGCAGACGCAGATGTGATTGGGGATCAACCATACACGATCCCCCACTTCAGGAACTCGTGCGTGCGCGACGTCGGTATCGCTAAACACAATTTCGCCGTGTTCTTCGCTGAGACGAACGACTTTGGCGTCTGGAAAGTCCGGAAGATACCCAAATCCACTATCGGGAAAGGCGGCATTGCGATCGCTCGATAGCGTTTTGCTTCCGGCGTCGATGACTACTTTGTTGGGTTCGGGGTTGCTAACGACCGTGGCAAGGACTCGCGCGGCGACTTGATCCAAATCGCATACGCCCAATCGGACTTCATTGAGGTCGTTGTAGATGTAAGTCCCAGGGCGGATCTCGTTCAAAGCGGCATTCTTGTGCGACTCCATGGCTGTTGGGGTCGAGCCACCTGAAACGATCTCAACAGACAGGCCCTGTTGGCGCAGTTCTTCGACGATGGTCTTCAATGCCGCTTCGTAATCGCTCCACGTCTGGGAGTCAGCATGGGGGAGAATGTGTCCAGGGAAGCACATGAGTCCGCGAAATGCTAGATTGGGCTGAGCCGCTACGAACTCGCACAGTTCTTTGGTCTTGGCTCGACTCTGCACGCCTGTTCGATGAAAGCCCACATCGATATCAACCAAAACCCCCACTTGGACCCCAGCCTGATCCGCGGCCGCTTGAAGCTGTGAAGCCGCAGCGATCGAATCGATGCCGACCGAAACCGCGATGCGTTTGGCTAGCTCCATCAAACGGTTGAGTCGATGGGGGCCAATGGCAGGGTAAGCGATAAAGATGTCGCGGCATACGTGTGACATCACCTCTGCTTCACCCACTTTGGCCACCGTCAGCCCGACAGCACCCGCTTTCATTTGCAACTGCGCTGCCCAGAGCGATTTGTGCGTCTTCGTATGGGGGCGAAGTCGCAAACTGTGCGCGTCGCAGTAGTCCTGCATCCGTTTGATATTTGCTTCCGCCAACTCGATCGACACGATCACCGATGGGGTCGGATGATCGGCAGGGATGTTGTGAAGGTTCCAATCCATGGTTTCGTCTCGCCTAGTGCGCGGTTCGTCTCTTAGTAGTACTGCTGATGAATCGGCTTGATCACGATTTCAGGTACGTGGACACGGCTTGGCATTTCAGCCAATCCGACCACGACTTCAGCAATATCCTCCGGCTTTAGAATCTTCTGGCGATGTTCTTCGGTCACCGGTACAGGGCGTTGTTCGAGAATCGGTGTATCGACTTCGCCGGGATAGACATTGGTAACACGAATCCCTTCGACACCCAATTCGTTGGCCAAGCACGTACCGAGTGCAGTCATGGCAAACTTGCTAGCCGAGTAGGCGACACCACCCAGTGCGATCGCCCGCTTGCCTGCAACGCTCGAAATGTTGATCAGCATCCCGGATTTGCGTTCCCGCATCGATGGCAGGACGGCGTGAATGCAGTTGTACGCGCCCGTCGCATTGATCGCCATGACCTGATCCCACATTTCGGGCGTCATCGCGGCCATGCTTCGATCCTTGATATTGATTCCGGCGGCATTGACCAAAATATCGACGGCACCGTGAGATTCCGTCACCCAGTCGAAGAAATGCTGCACGCTGCTTCGGTCGACTACGTCGAGGACTTTCCCTGTTAACTTTCCTTGGCTAGCGGCGACCGCTTCCTCGACCGCAGAGCTTCGGCGCGAACCGATGGCAACTTTGGCTCCCCGCGATGCGAACGCGGTTGCCAGCGCGAATCCGATTCCGCTCGCACCACCCGTAACTACGACTGACAGATTTTGAAGAGCACTCATTCCGCTTTGATGGACTTTCGACTTGTCTGGACTGGAAAATGGCAAAGGGAGACCTAAGGTTCACCCAGCGAGGCCCAATCATAAGCTTTCTGGCCGGATTCACGAGTCGGGGCTTGAGATTTCCAATTTTCCCCTCGTGGGATCGCTGTCGGATCGCCATTAGGTGCCGTTCGGGTCGCCGGTGCGGAACGGAGTCGCGGAATGTCGTAGATTTTTCCTTCCTCAGGATTTAATGCGAAAATCTATGAACTAAGTTGTTTGAAGGGCTGCGTGATTGGGACGAAGCCTATGAATTGTTCCAGGGATTTTTCGATGATGAAGTTCGAGACTCCATTGAAAGCGATCGATGGTTGGATCCAGTCGCTCCGAATGCTGGCGATGGTGTCGGTCGGGCTGCTCATGTCCTACGAGGCGACCGGAAAGGCGTGGAGCGGCTACTGCGAATACCGAGAGTCCCACAATCTGGTCCATCTCAACGAATTGGTGAAAATTTACTCGGAGTCGGTCGGAAACAATCCCGATTTGAATCTGATTGAACTTTACCAGCACGGCCTCACCTCGAGCCCCCTCCATCCCACCCCCTACGGAGGCTACTACCGCTTCGATCCCAGGGCCGGCGTGGTCTACAACCCCAATCGATAACCAGCAGGAATAACTCCTATAACCCAAAAGTTAGCCCCCGCTGACTTCGAGAGTGCGTTGCCCTGCCGTATACTCTGCGGTTCTCCGATCGCAGATCGATCGATTCATTCCCCACCTTCCCCCTCCCTAAATCTGTAAGAGCCTTATGCGACACTCTTTGATGTTTGGATTGATGATACTGTTCGCCGCTGGGGTGCCCGCTTCCGCAGCCGAGGTGGTTAAACTCGGTTCGGATGCCCTGACCCAAGGAATTCCCGGCAAAGGGAATTTGTCCATCGAAGAAATCAAAACCTTCCTAGGCAATCCTAAGAACCACGAGCCATTGAACGTCCAGCTCCCGGACGCTTTGAAGGCCGGCGCCAGCGCGCTGTTCATCCCCGAGGACAACCCGATGACCCTCGCCAAGATCGAGCTCGGGCGACAGCTTTACTTCGATCGCCGTCTTTCGGTGGACAATACGGTCAGCTGCGCGGATTGCCACCATCCCACGACGGGTTATGGCGCCAACACCCGGTTTGGCGTCGGCGTTCGCAAACAAGAAGGGAATCGAAATTCCCCGGTTTCGTTCAACCGAATCCTTAGCAAAGCCCAGTTTTGGGACGGTCGGGCGGGGACGCTCGAAGATCAAGCCGTAGGTCCGATTGCCAATCCCATTGAAATGGGGCATACGCACGACGCCTGCATCGGAAGCCTCGGAAAGATCGAGGGTTATCGCATTCAGTTTGAGAAAGTCTTTGGCCGCGCACCCAATATCGATGATGTCGGTCGAGCGATCGCTACCTTTGAACGCGCTCTCGTCACCGAGGCCAGCCCCTACGACCTGTACGAACCCGTACGACAAATGCTCGTTGCATTCCCCGAAGAACTGGAAGACCTGGACCTATTGAAGGAAGAGGATCCACAACTCTATGCGCGATTTACGAAGGCCAAAGCGTTGTCGGATGCCCATCCGATGAGCGAATCGGCGAAGCGAGGACGCGATCTGTTTTTCAGCGCCAAATCGAACTGCACTGCCTGCCACGTCGGCGTGAACTTCACCGATGAGCTCTATCACAATCTCGGCGTCGGGATGGAAGCCGCCGAACCAGACTTGGGTCGGTATGCGGAGACAAAGCAAGAAAAAGACAAAGGGGCATTCAAGACCCCGACAATTCGAAACATTGCCCAATCAGGGCCTTACATGCACGACGGTTCCCAAAAAACGCTCGAGGAAGTCGTCGAGTACTATGCCAAGGGAGGACATCCCAATCCCTACTTGAGTGACAAAGTCAAAAAGCTTGATTTGACCGCACAAGACAAAGCGGATTTGGTGGAATTCATGAAAGCATTGACCGGACCGCTTCCCAAGGTCGAGATGGGACGTCTCCCGCAATAGTCCCGCGAAGCCAATCTCCCACAGCCAATCTAAGGCCATGGTCTGCCTCCCTCGATCCATCGAAGTCGCGGCCATTTTTTGCCCAAACGGTTGCCCCCAACCGACCCGAGGTGTGAAAGCACCTCGGGTTTTCTTTTGCGCGAATCATTTGAAGTAGCCAAAACGTCGACACTCCGCCACAATGCGCAAAACCTTGTCTGTGGGGAGCGAACGGGCGCGGGCTCGATGTCTGAGCAATTGCCCACCCCCGCCGGCTTACTCTGATTTCTTTGGACATTGGCAGGTATTTCATGAGCCTTATCGAGCGCATTCACGGTCGTCAGATTTTCGATTCTCGAGGCAATCCTACGGTTGAAGTCGACGTAACGCTCGTCGATGGTTCGACCGGTCGCGCTGCTGTTCCCAGCGGAGCGAGCACCGGTGCCCACGAAGCGTGGGAACTCCGCGATGGCGATAAGTCCAAGTACATGGGTAAGGGAGTTCTCAAAGCGGTTGATAACATCAATTCGCAAATCGCCGAAAACTTGATCGGCTTCGACGCGATGGATCAACGGGGCGTCGACGCCATGCTCCGCCAAATCGATGGTACTTCCAACAAGAAGAATCTTGGTGCCAATGCCATGCTTGGCGTCTCCCTGGCGACGGCCAAGGCGGCTGCCCATTTCACTAACCAACCTCTCTACCGATACCTGGGCGGCGCCGGGGCTCACCTTCTGCCCGCACCGATGATGAACATCGTCAACGGCGGCCAGCACGCCGACAATTCCGTCGACGTGCAAGAGTTCATGGTTATGCCCCTCGGCTTTGACTCCTTCACCGACGCTCTCCGCGCTGGTACAGAAATCTTCCACAACTTGAAGAAGGTTCTGAGCGAGAAGAAATTGAACACAGCCGTTGGAGACGAAGGTGGATTCGCACCCGACCTCGGCAGCAACCGCGAAGCCCTCGATCTGATCATGGAAGCGATCAAACGCGCAGGCTACGAAGCGGGCAAGCAGATCTTCATCGCTTTGGACGTCGCAGCGACCGAGTTCTACGACGAGAAGACCAAGAAGTACACCATCGACGGGAAGCAACTCTCCGGCGATGAAATGGTCGACTTCCTGGCCAACTGGGTCGATAACTACCCGATCTGCTCGATCGAAGACGGATGCTCCGAAGATGACTGGGACTCTTGGAAGAAGCTCACCGATCGCGTTGGCGGCAAAGTTCAGTTGGTCGGCGACGATTTGTTCGTAACCAATACCGAGCGACTGCAACGTGGGATCGATCAAGGAATCGCGAATAGTATCTTGATCAAGGTCAATCAAATCGGAACCCTGACCGAGACCATCGAAGCGATCCAATTGGCACACCGAAACGGATACTCGAGCATCTCGAGTCACCGAAGTGGTGAAACCGAAGACGCCACCATCGCGGACTTGGCCGTCGCTCTTTCGACCGGGCAAATCAAGACCGGATCGGCCTCCCGTTCAGACCGCATGGCCAAATACAATCAACTGCTGCGAATTGAAGAAGAACTGGGTGAAGGTGCTCGTTACGCAGGCCCTCTCTTCCGTCGCAAATAGTCAGTCGATCGCGTTCGAATAGCGAACGTCGATGATGAAATCAAACCGGAGTTTTGCACCGAGCGGCTGCGTTGTAGCCGCGACCGTGCCGATCTCCGGTTTTTTGTTGGTGCCAACCATGATGGATTACCGAGGTCTGCCGACCGTTCCTTTCCCCAACCTGTGCGGCACGAACACCGTTCCAACAGCTCGACAGACCCAATAAACGTAGGCTGTAAAGAACATGCTTTGCGGAATGATCCAATACCAGCCATTCCAGTCGTAATACTCGCCCGACTCAAGCGGTTGCCGCCATCCCGAGAGGCCCAGAATTCCTACCGCCGTGAGGATCGCCCCGATCGTGATATACAATAAAATGGCGAGGGCTCCACGCCACTCCTTCTGAACAGAGCGATGCACCGTCACAATGATCATTCCTACAACCGGCGTAAACAAAAGGGCCAATCCATAACTTGCGATCCAGTTGATCCCCTCTGCCCCCTGTTGCATTCGGAGCGCAATGAGCGAAAAGGCGACAATCACAGGAAACAACAACATCCAGCGAAGGCTCCATATCCGCTTGCGAAACGTGAGCCATAAATACGCTCCCGGGATCCACACAAACAATACCGAATGCAACAGGCCGGTCGCGAGAAAAGCGACGACCTCCATGGGCGATTCGGTTGTCATTGAATTCTGCATCCAAGGAAGCGGTCTTTGAAATCGAATATCCCGTTTCGGCTCTACCAAGGAAACCGGCGGAAAGAGATCTCTGGATAAGGACGATTCGCTGCAGGCTACCCTCGCGTTGGACTGATCAAGGTGGTTTGTGACGACGATCGGGAGTTCTCCTTCCCCCCGAGGGATGGCGATTGTTGGAATGATCTCGTTCGAATACGTTCGATGTCGCGTCGGACCATAACTCCACCAGACTCGGTCCCCCGTTTCCCCATCAAATGCCGACACCTTCGGATACTCTCCCCAAGAATGCAATACGATGCGCGGCGAATAGGACGGCCCACGCAATTGGACCTCCACGTTCGCTGGATAGCGATC
This sequence comes from Brakhagea slesvicensis, assembly GCF_052161625.1. Lineage (GTDB taxonomy): Bacteria > Planctomycetota > Planctomycetia > Pirellulales > Pirellulaceae > JBKCUI01. The sequence continues at coordinate 5,358,313 of NZ_CP197412.1, read as the reverse complement.
GACTTGGAATGTTCCATGCCTCTCCTTGGGCGTAGCAGAATGTGCATCTGCGATCGAGAAGAGCGTGTCCATGTTTTCCTGGAGTGCGACAACAGCAATCTGGTCGCCGACGATTGCCCGATCCGGTACGCTATCGGCATCGCCATCGCGATTGAACAGTCCCCACACGATCGGTGGCTTAGGATAGGAGGTGGGGGGCGAATAGGTACGCATGGCAAGTACCGTCGCATCCTGGTCCAAAAGCTGAATGCAATCCATTCGATTGTGTTCATAGCCCAAGAGAAGCATTGTTTGCCCGTCCTTTCCTAGTAGGGCTTCGCTGAAAAGGCGGTCACCTGCAATGGAAAAGTTGCGACGAAAACTCATATCAACATCGATGGGTCGGTCCCAGAGTTCGACTCCCGACTTGGCTGCGACTGCCATGGCATGAAGCTGCCTGTAAGGAGTTCCGTCCTCTCGCGTATGGTCTCGAACTTCGACGAAATAGATTTGCGATGGCGCTGCAGCCCCTTTCGTTCCCAGCGGCATAACGCGGACTTGTGCAGCCTCGGCGAAACAATGGCTCGCTTCCCGACAAGCTGCTCCTGGTCGATTCCACAACTCGGCTCCGTCTTTACCATCGAGAGCCAGCCAAGTGGCGGCCATCGGTGTGGTTGTCTCCCCAGCGGGTTCGGCGGGGGCGAGGATGTCCATCACACTATCGCCATTGAGATCACCGATAGCTAATTTCGCGAAGGGGAGATTGGAAAACTGGTAAGGCAACCTTTGTCCTGAATTGGAGCCATATTCACGCGTCAAAGCGCGATGCCATCGCTCCTTTCCGGTCGCGGCATCAAAAACAAACACAATCAGATTCCCATCATCGCCGGACCAACTTCGACGACTTGGAGAGGCGAGGAGGGAGTCGGAGTAGGATAGATAAACAATTTCGCACTTTCCGTCTCCTTCCAGGTCCTGGCATCGAAGGTAGCCAAATCCCTGTTGATAGGTCTTGGTCTCCCTTGTCTTCCAGATCCTCTTCCCTGTTTTTCCCGAGATCGCTTCCAGGATTTCGAGTTTGCTGCCACCGGTATGAGACTCGAGAATCAGATCGCCAATCCCATCGCCGTTGAAATCCCAGTTTCCCTCTCCGCTATCTGGCGGGTTTCCCTCTCTCCACATCGGGGCACCCCGCAGCGGGAAAGGTGAAACAGCTTGTTCGCTATGCACGGTTGTATGCGAGGCGCGGCCGCTCACGGAAGCCCGCCATAGCAGGGAGCCGTCCAACGTGTTGCGAGCGGTGATCGATCGATAATCCGTTTCGACCAAGTCGTAAGTTCCGTCTCCATTGAGGTCCGATACCTTCTGAAGAGGTCGTCCCATACGGTCCCAGAGTGATACGCCAACACCGCGAACGAAGTGAGTCTCCGCTTGTCCTCGTAATCCAAGGTCCGGCGTACGAAATCGTGAGAGCGCAAGGTCGGGAACTTTGTCTCCGTTCAAATCCCCAATTTTAATCGAATGGACGTGCGTCGCTTCTTGTTCGCAGAGTCCCGTTCGCATCGAAAAAATCTTGAGTTCCGTTCCATCCCCTTCTCGCGAATGCGTGCTTTGAAGAGGTACGACGACCCGTGGCCAACCATCGACAGGATTCTCCCAAAGAAACGGTTGGCCGATATAGAAAGTCTCCGGCGATTCGCGATGCAGCACACGGCTGTGACCTTGCAGAATTGTCTCCCCCGTCGCACCGGAGAGGATATCGAGGTGGACGCGAACGGGCATGCCCGCCATGGTCGTCACTATCAAATCGAGGACTTGGTCACCATCCCTGTCGGGACCTACTACCCAACGATCGATCTGCATATCGGCATGCCGAATACGAGCAAGCCATTTATCCTCACCGTCTTTCGTATGGAGAACTCGAATCACGCTGCTCTTCGGATTCCCAGGTATTCCACTGGGTGACTCATCCGGAACGATCCACTCGGGAATATTGTCCGAATCGAGATCGACTAAGAAAGGCCAGCGAGGAAGCGTCATTTCCCATGTCCTGAGAATAGGCAATTGAGCTTGAAGCGTCTTTTGCCAAAGCACGCGTCTCTCGGATAAAGACCAAGCGATGCACCGAAGCGATGGTGGAGCAATATTCGTTGGTCCGGTATTCGGCCCATTGACCGTTGATCCTCTATCCATCCAATAGAGAGTGGCAGGGACACCGTTCGCTTCCGACCAAAGTCTGGGCGGGGTTTCGGGGGTACCTCCCAATTTGTTTGTCTCTCCCTGCACTCGTCCGGTTCGCACTTCCATTGGCAGCAGGTTCTCGCCGGCTTGGTACCAGAATGTGGAGCTAGGAACCTCTGCGGCATGAGAGTCTTCGGGAAAGATCATGGCGCCAACAGCGACGAATTCGCCCGTCAGCTCGCAACTTTGGGTGCTATTGCGACTCCAGTAACCTTGATTGAAGAATGTACCACTTCCTCCTTCACTGCTTCCTGTATTCATGCCCGTAAACCACTTGTAGTGGTAAGGGACATCCTGAGGAGACAAGGAAAACGCGGATGCCGGGATAGTCGTTCTCCAGAGGACTTTTCCCCGTTGCCCCGACAGTGCGACGACCTCGCGCACGGCGTCATGGGTACGCGGATGGCCGCGCGGAGGAATGGTGGCGATGTGCACGATCAAATCGGGATATTGATCGCCATCGATATCTGACACGATACGGGGCGGTTCAACCACGGTACTGCGAGGGCTCTGTTTACTAGCGTCGATCTGTTCCGGTATCGACTCGGTTTGGAGGACATCCGCTGCGAGCCCGCGCGTCCACTTCGTTGTCCCATCGCACCCGACCAGAGCCACAAACGCTTGATGGCGGGTCGCGATCAACAGATGGTCCGTTTCAGAACCGAGCAATGCACCTGGGATCCCGTGTAAATAGGGCGCCATCGACGACTTCACACCTTGCACGATACTTCGGCTGAACTGATATGCAGATTCCCAATGAAAACTGGGGGAGGAATCGATATTTATAAAGGCAGCCCAAGGAAATGTGACTTGTTTAGGTTGCAGCCCTACAAGCGACTCGATCATAAGATTCTGGGCATCATACGATACCACCCAATCATGTTGCGTCCCTTTTACGATCTGCGTTCGAAAGGCTCCTGATTTGGATGGAGCAAGCAGTTGTTCTGTTGGATGCAGCGTTTGCTTGTGATTTTCGCCTGCCGGTAGGGAAATCTGATGGGTTTGACTCAACATCCCGGGGGTTCGGACCCTCACTTGGTATTCACCTGGCTGCAACGGGATCGGATCTTGTGTCGGAACCGTGTGAGCATGGAGTGGAACGGTTCCGTCTGCGTGGAGGATCTCCGCAGTTAACGAAGAAAGCGGACTGCTAAACGAGAGTTTCGATTCCCTCCACTGTCGATAACCGACCCAACTGATCGTTGCGACCGCGAGCAGCGTGAGGCTTGCTGCTATCGAAGCGACCGACCAAGCGAATTCGTTGCGATGCTGACGAATCCAGCGCTGAGATCGCTCCAGGAGGGTGGGCTGTTTAGCGAGAATCGGCCGTCCATCGAGCAATGCGCGAAGGTCGGAGGCTAGTTCCGATGCGCTCGCATAGCGCGATGCCGGGTCTTTCGAAAGGCACTTCATCAAGATCGTGCTGAAGTCCTTGGGCAACTGGTGTTGGTGTCGAGTTGCTGGGATCGGTTGGCTATGCAGGATTTGATGGATCACGCCATGAGGGGTCTGAGCATCGAAGACAGGATGGCCGGTTGCCAGTTCATAAAGAGTGGCGCCGAGGCTATAGATATCGCTGCGATGATCGATCGAGTGCACCGATGCAGAGGCTTGTTCTGGACTCATATAGCGTGGAGTGCCCAGCAGTGCCCCCGCGACGCTCAAGGTGACGTCATTCTGTTGCTTGGCGAGCCCGAAGTCGGTTAGCCAAATTCGCTGTTCGCGATCGAGAAGCAGATTGGATGGTTTCACGTCGCGGTGCACGATTCCGCGCCGGTGGGCATGCTCGAGAGCTTCTGCCGCCTGGAGTCCCCAGGTGGCGACGTTTTCCCAAGCGATCGGATTGCTCGGATTTTGAACGAGCTTATCGAGACTCGCTCCTTCGATGTATTGCATCGCAAAATAATTGATGGGACCATCGCTCCCCACGGAAAAGATCGGGACGATGTTGGTGTGGTGAAGCTTGGCGACGGTCAACGCTTCGCGCTGAAATCGCTTCATCGCCTCGCCATTGGAATGGGAACCGGACCAGAGGATTTTCAATGCGACTGTTCGTCCTAAAGAGGGCTGAATCGCTTCGAAGACAATACCCATTCCCCCCCGTCCGATTTCGCGAACGATCTGGAATTCTCCGATCGACCATACGCCTTGTCGATTCTTCCCCAATCGATCGAGCGAAGCCATCCCATCCATTGCATCGCGAAGTACCGCCGGCAGCCCTTGCTGGGCCGCGATCCAGTCGGAGGCTCCCAAGGTTGGGTTTTCATGACACGCATCCCGATACTTCTCAATCCAGAGCGCGAAATCTTCCAGTTGCGCCTGCGACAAGGCATAGAAATCGGAGAAGGGCTGGGAGTGGGTGCCATTCAGTCCATCGAGCGGTGCTTCGGTGCAGCCATTTGTTTTCAAAAAGTCGTAGAGAGGGGAGACGATCGATCCGAGATCGGCATAGGATGCTACTTCGATCGTTTGCGATTGTTCCGATTGCCAAGACCAAGCGATCGGGAGAGTTTCTTGAAGGAATCGAATTCGGAATGCATCCACCGAACGATAGGGGCCATAGGCGAGTAGACCGTCCCAACGATTCGACAAGTGGGACGCGATCTCGGCGGAGGAGACAGGAAGAGCGTCCTTGAGCCAGTTTTCAAACGACTCGCAATCTCCATCGAGCCGGATCAATTCATCGTGAGGGATCGGAATCGGAAGGGCTGGGTGAAAGGTCGGAGGAATTTCCATGCTGAGTCCAAATCTCTCGAATCAATTTCAATCGACGTTCGATCGTAGCAATCGAACAGGCTTGCTCCTGCGCGATTTCCGCATTGGAAAACCCATCCAGCTTTCGAATCGCAACAAGCCGCATCGGTTCATTCAGCAAATCCAACAGGACTCGCAATTCTTCGATGAGGATCGCTTCCAAATCTGGACTTGGCTCCTGCCCAACGACTTGTTCGAGGGGGCGACCGACCGGATTGCTAACGGTTCCCGGTAGCATTGCCGACTCCCCTTGTACTCTTCGTTTTTGGCGCGATTGATGGCGAATGCGATCGATCGCTTTTCGGTGGGTCATCCATGAAAGTAACCGCCAAAGGCTGTCGCGACCCCTCAAGTCGAGGAACCGATTCTTTTGCATCGCCGTAAAAAAACTTTGCAAGACGCTCAGCGCGACGTCTTCTTCGTCTTCGAACGTCTTGCGAATCCCAGTCAGTCGTTTGCGTGCCAGCAGGACAAGATCGGGAAAGAATGCTTCCCAAATCGCTTGCTGCGCCTGGGAATTTCCACCTCGAATCTCCTGCAACCATCGTTCTATGGAATTCTCTACCATCCCAAAAATCCTCGCGAGTCCCCCCTGCCATCCGCCCCCCCATTATGAGGGTTGAATCGTTCCTGCGTATTGAAAACCACTCGCCACCCCGATACCTTGCATGATTCGAGCGTGTACGCACGATCTCGCGGTGGCAGCTATGGGGCTGCATCTCCTCTCCCTATTCTGGTAGGAACGAATGATGAAAGCGAATTGGTTTATAGGTGGCCTTTTGTTTACGGCTCTTTTCGGCAATTGCGAGTTCGCCAGTGCGCAGGACACCGGTACTCCGGGCTCCGGTGCGCCGCGAGAAACCAAGCCGGGGCAACCACCCGAGAACACCGAGGATCCGCAGCGATTGAACCCTCGGCGGGGAGGGGGGCGTGGCTTCGGTGCACCGATTGTCTTAGAAGCCGACGATGTGGCGGCCTATGACGCGCCTCCGGACGGGTTCCTCAAAGAGCGAGAAGGGATTCCGCACGGCAAACTCGAATTGGTGGAATACGAATCGACATCGGTCGGTACGACTCGCAAGATGAATGTTTACACGCCCCCGGGCTATACGAGCGATAAGAAATACCCGGTCCTCTATTTATTGCATGGCATCGGGGGGGATGAAAACGAGTGGGTACGTTTCGCCTCGCCCAATCACCTCTTCGACAACTTGATTGCCGATGGCAAGGCCGTCCCGATGATTGTCGTCATGCCCAACGGCCGTGCCCAGAAGAACGATCGAGCCGAAGGGAACGTGATGCAGAGCGCTCCTGCGTTCGCCGCGTTTGAGCAAGACCTTCTCAAGGATGTCATCCCAGCGATCGAAGCCAAGTACTCCGTCGACGCGAATCGGGAGAAGCGAGCGATCGCAGGTCTTTCCATGGGTGGAGGTCAGTCGTTTAACTTCGGACTCGGGAACTTGGACCGTTTCGCTTGGGTCGGGCCCTTCTCCGCAGCCCCCAACACGAAGTCCCCCCAGGAACTCATTTCCGACGTCGACAAGGCGAAGAAGGAATTGAAGTTGTTGTGGATCTCGTGCGGAAACAAAGACGGATTGATCCGCATCAGTCAAAACATGCACCGATTCCTGAAGGAAAACGAAATCCCCCATGTGTGGCATGTCGATGGGCACGGGCACGACCCCCAACACTGGAGCAGCAGCCTCTACTGGTTCGCCCAAAGCGTCTTCCAAGAGAAGAAATAGAGAGAAAGAGGGCGATAAGGCCGCTCTGCTTCCCTCGTCGATCTGTCATCCTCGACAGATCGACGCTGCCCGACCGATTACTTAAATTCCAGGTTCCCCCCCGATCTTAGGCCCTCTGAAGCCTTCCAACGGAACCTTTGACTGCCGCGCGGGTTAAGAGTGTGCCGGTTTTAGCATCTGGAAGCCCTTTTTTCGGTGCTGATTCCGATATTTGGCACGCGATTTCGGACATTACGCACCCAACCGTTCACTAGCCGCTAGCGAATGGTTGCCAGGCAACTAGAGTCGAAGTGCGGCGCAATTTTCTTCATTTGCATTCGTTCTTTTCCATGAATACCAACCGAAGCCTTCGTAACCGAGTTTTGGCACTGCTCCTTGCTACTACCGCGATTTCCCCCGCGTTTGCGGATGGGAACCCGGAGTTGGTCGGGGTCCTCGCTGTCATCACCGACCCCCAGAAAGCGGCAGAACTGGGGCTTTCCGACGATCAACTCGGAAAATTGAGCTTGTTGATCAAGCAGTACGAATCCAAAGCCCTTGATTTGGCCAACACTCTCCGCAGTGCTCCTCCTGCCGAACGCCGTACGCGGCAAATGGAGGCCATTCGCGGGATCGAAAAGCAAGGATATGAATTTCTTAGCGAAGCGCAACGCGCGACCGCCGAGCAATGGCGACTGCGACGATTGGGTCCCATCGCGATCTTGGATCCGGAAGTTGCCGGCCAATTGCAGGTGACGCCAGAGCAATCGGAAAAGGTACGTAATGTCCTTGAGGGGCGAAGTGCGTTGCTCAGGTCCATGGGAGCCGAAAAAGCCGACGCGGAGATTAAAAACCGCCTCGTCGCGGTCTTGTCCGACGAGCAAAAGGGTAAATGGTCGGAAATGACAGGAGCGCCGGCGACGGCGGACGTTGTAGCCCCCGCAGCGAGTCCCTCCGATTCAACTCCCTCCGATGCCCCCAGCACCAGTGGTGTGCCTTCGGATTCCAATCCTTTGGTCGCGTCATCCAGCCAACTGGTATCGGGGCCCGACGACGGTCTCCTCATCAATTTCAACGCTGCTCCTTGGTCGGAGGTTCTTAAATGGATCGCCCGAGAGGCAGAGTTGAGCCTGCAGGTCGACGCCTATCCCACAGGGACTTTCACGTATCGCGATCCATACCGTCGGTACACGGTCGCGCAAGCCATGGACATCATGAACAGTGTGCTCTTGAGCAAGGGCTACACGCTGGTCAAGAAACAACGGATTCTCATGAGCATCGATTTGGCCAGCGCCGAATCGGCCGACGTCATGCGATCGCTTCTACGGGAAATGGCGGAGCTCGTTCCCCCGGAAGAGCTTGACTCGCGAGGCGAATACGAGATTATCAAAACTGTATTCTCTTTGGAGCGTTCTAGCATCGAGGATATCGAAAAAGAGATCAAGCTACTGATCGGTCCACACGGATCGATCGTCCCGATTCAGTCCGCTGGCCAAATCTTGGTCACCGAGACGGGTGGCAAGCTTCGCATTATCCGTGAAACGATCGATCGATCCGAAAATCCAGATGGGGTTCGGTCGGCAAAGATCGTCCGTCTTCCCTTGAAATTCGTCAGTGCGGAAGAAGTCCTCTCGATTGCCCGGGCTCTTCTCGACATCAAGGATAATGAATATCGCGCCGAGGATATCAGCATCTCGACCGATACGTTCGGGAACACGATGTTCGCCACGGGATCCGCTGACAAACTCCAAAAGCTTCGCGACATCGTCAAGGAGCTCGACGTCAAGCCGGACGAATCGACTACCAAGATGGCAGCTTCGGAGCAGCCGTTTGTTAGGAGCCATCTGCTTCTTGGGTCGGATCCCACGACGACGATGGACGTTCTCCAATCGACGTTTGCCGGTCAGCCTAACATCAACATGGCGCTCGATCCCAAAACGAACAACATCATCGTGCGAGCGACCAAGACCGACCACGACTTCATCGAGAAGCTCATCAATGAGTTGGCTGGGCAATCCAGCGAGTTCGAGATCATTCCCTTGGGGAATATCGACACCAACGCAGCGGTCCTGACGCTGGAGAAGTTCTATGGCAAATCGACTTCGACCGGTAAAGACCCCGCGGCGATCAAAGGCCCCATTTTCTACGGCGATCCTGCGGGCCGCAGATTGCTGGTCAAGGGAACCAAGCAGGAAGTCGATCAGATTCGAATGCTGATCAGCAAAGTGGAAGAATCGGGCCCCAAGATCGAAGGTCTAGGGGACGGAGTTCGCGTCATTCCGTTGCGAGGCAAAGCGGCCGATCGATTGTTGGAACAGTTGGAACTGCTCCGCAAAGCGAGTCGCTCCCGAATCAAGATCTCGTTGCCAAAAGATGACGCGACCAAAGCGAAACCGACTGGCGACGGGGAGATCGGCGGCAAACCGAGCGAAAGCGATGCTCCTCGTGCCTCGCTTCAGGCCGTCCCTGAAGGAGTGCTTGTCGCGAACTACGACGAAAAGCAGGAGGACGAAGGACAGGATTCGCAGTCGGCTAAGCAACCAGTCGTACCGACCTCGTCGCAAGAGACCGTCGAGGATACGAAGTCCGGTAAAGGGGAAGTCACCATCATGCAGGGGCCGTCGGGGCTGATCATTGCCAGCGACGATCCCGAAGCGATGAGCGAGTTCGATCAGCTGCTACGAGTCGCCGAAGACCAGATGCGGAATGCCCCTGCGGAGCCCACCATTCGTTTTTTGAGACATATCACCGCCAATGCCGCCGCTGAGCTGGTAAAGAGCGTCATCGCTGGCGAGCAGGCCACAGGTGGCAGCGGAGGGGGTGGTTTGCTGGGGGATGTCGCTTCGAGCGTTCTCGGAGGGGGCGGTTTGTTTGGGAGCCTTTTCGGTGGCGGGGGTGGATCAACCGCAGCCGCGACCACGGTGTCAGGTGCTGCGACCGTCGGAGAAGTGGTAATCACCCCAGATGCGCGGCTCAATGCGCTTTGGATTCAGGCCAATCCGATGGATGCGCTCTTCGTCGAAGACATCCTCACCATGATCGATGTCGAGCAAAGTGAAGTCGATATCCAAACCCGAGGGAGCGTCCAAATCGTTTATTTGGAGAACACTCCGGTCGAAGAGGTCGAGCCCATTGTAAAGCAAGTTTTTGCAGCCCAGATCGCACAGCAGCAGCAGGGGGGTGGGGCCGGGGGTGGGCAGCGACAGCCTTCACCGGAGGATTTGATCAATCTGCTCCGAGGGGGTGGAAACCGGAGAGGTGGCGGGGGTGGAGGGAGTGCTCAGTCGGAACTGAAGGAGCAGACCATGACCATCAGCGCTGACAAAAAGAACAATGCTTTGATCGTTGTGGGTCCCCCATACCTCTACAATCAAGTAAAATCATTGGTGACCAAGATGGATGAGGCGGCCGCCGAGGACGAACAAACCATCTTGACCGTACCACTTGACGGGGATGTCAACCCGGTCCTGATCCAGAACACCTTGAATTCGGTGTTCGGTGCCAGTGCCCGAACGACTTCGACCAACGCGAGCGGTACGACTCCCACCACCAATCCCACCAACAACGGCGGCGGAAGAACGTTCGACCCAAGCCAATTCCAACGTCGGCAACAAACCGGCGGATTCCCATTCGGAGGCGGGGGCGGGTTTGGAGGCGGGGGCTTCGGAGGAAATGGCGGGTTCAATCCTGCTCAATCCGGTCGAGGCGGACAGGGTGGTAACAACCAAGGTGGTGGAAACAATCGCGGAAACCGCGGCGGCAACAACCGAGGAACGAGAAACTAGGCATGATTACAGAGGCAGGCGAATTGCTGCTTCGGCGGGGCTTGATCACGCAGGAGCAACTTACCCAATCCCGCAATAACATGAACGGCGGCGGGATCCTCGAGAGCATCATCAGCTCCGGGTTTGCCAAGGAAGAAGACGCGCTCCGCGCAGTCGCCGACGAATTTGGCCTGGATTTTATCGACTTGCGCGAAGCTGCGCCCGATCTGTCCCTGCTGCAGACCTTCCCACAAAAGCTGATCTATCGCCACGGTCTTTTTCCGATCAAGCGAGAGGGGGGGCAGTTATTTGTCGCCACCCATAATCCGCTGGACCTTTATCCTATCGATGAAGCCGCGGCAGCGACGGGGCTCCAAGTCGTCCCGCTCGTCGCCGAAAAGTCGGAAATCGCCAAGCTGGTGAAGAAGCACCTCGGGGTCGGTAGCGAGACCATCGAAGGCTTGATGGCTGCAAAAGCCGAAGACGACGAAATCGAATTGTTGGAGAAGATCGAGGCCGATGGCAGCGAGCTTGGAGAGCAAGCCCAAGAAGCGTCGGTCGTCCGGTTGGTCAATGAATTGCTCGTGGAAGCGGTCGATTCTCGATCTAGTGACGTGCACATCGAATCGCAGGCTAGCGGGCTGGTGGTCCGTTACCGCATCGACGGTATTCTTTCCACCCAACCGGTTCCTCCCGAGATCAATCGATTCCAAGCGGCGATCATTTCCCGTTTGAAGATCATGGCCCGACTGAACATCGCCGAGAAACGACTTCCTCAGGACGGTCGAATCAAACTGCGTGTCCACGGTCGAGAGGTCGATGTGCGGGTCTCTGTTATTCCGATGATTCACGGCGAAAGCTTGGTCATGCGGATCCTCGACAAAGGCTCGATGAAGTTCGATCTTCGCAATCTCGGAATGGGAGAGGCGACCTACAAACTCTTCAGCGAACTGATCCGCCTTCCTCACGGAATCATTCTTGTTACAGGCCCGACCGGTTCCGGAAAGACGACCACACTGTATAGCTCGCTCCTGGAGATCAAGTCCCCGGAAGTGAAGATCATCACGACGGAAGATCCAGTCGAGTATCAGCTCGAAGGGATTAGCCAAATCCAGGTCCATCCCAAGATTGGACTCACCTTTGCTGCATCGCTCCGAAGTATTCTGCGTCATGACCCCGACGTCGTGCTCGTTGGGGAAATTCGGGATGCGGAGACAGCGGAAAATGCGATCCAAGCCTCCCTCACCGGTCACACCGTTTTTAGCACCTTGCACACCAACGACGCTGCGGGTGCTTTTACGCGGATCGTCGATATGGGAATCGAACCTTTCTTGGTCGCCAGTACCGTGGAAGGCATCATGGCGCAGCGGCTTGTTCGACGTCTTTGCCCTTCGTGCAAAGAGCCTTATACTCCGAAGCCTGAGGACATGCCTCGCGACTTTCCTTGGCACAAGCTCGAGGGGCGTCCGCTCTATCGCCCCGTCGGTTGTAGGGTTTGCCGAAACCTCGGCTATGGAGGTCGGTTCGGTATCTACGAATTGCTTGCGACAACCGAAAAAGTGCGTCAGTTGGCCCACGACCGAAAGAGTTCGTTTGAAATCAAGCAAGCTGCGATCGAAGCCGGCATGCTAACGCTGCGAGATGATGCGTTCCGCAAGGCGATGGAAGGCGCGACGAGCATTGATGAAGTGCTGCGTGCTACCAAGGGAGATCATCTCGGATAATCTCCTATGCCAGATTTTGCTTACACTGCCCGAGATATGAAGGGCAAGTCGATCACCGGTACGATTTCCGCCAACAGCCAACGAGATGCAGCATCTCAGTTGGGTGCGAAGTCGTTATTTCCGATCTCGATTACGCTGAATAAAGGTTCGCAGGTCAAGAAGACTCGTCGGGTCGGTGGTACCCAGATGGCGGGCTTTTATGAACAACTCGCTTCCCTTTTGCGCAGCGGTGTCCCGATGCTTCGGGCCCTCAGTGTTCTCTCCACCCAATCCGGGTCCAGTCGGACATTGCGAAACGCGGTTTCGGAAATCAAAAGTCGGGTCGAAGAGGGGGAATCGTTAGGGGATGCAATGTCCCGCTATCCTCGGATCTTCAATGACATGGGGGTCAACATGGTCCGTGCGGGAGCCGAAGGTGGGTTCCTCGAGGACGCGTTGGAACGAGTCGGTTCGTTCATCGAACAGCAAGAAGAAATGAAGGGGAAGACGGCCGGTGCACTCGCTTATCCGGTCTTCGTGATGAGCGTCGGTGTGATTGTCGTCACCGTCCTGCTCATCTTCTTCGTCCCGCAATTCGATTCGATCTTCGAACAGATGCGAAAAAAGGGAGCCTTACCGCAGGCGACCGAAGTCTTGCTCGCGCTAAGCCGTTTTGTCCAGCGGTTTTGGTGGGTCGTTCTCGGAGCGATCGCGCTGATCGGCTTGGGGCTCAATCAATACTTGAAAACCGAAAAAGGGAAAAGAAACGCCGATTTGGCAAAAATCAAGACACCTTTGCTTGGTTCGGTGTTTCTAAATCTGGCTGTTTCCCGCTTCTGCAGAGTCTTGGGAACGTTGTTGAAAAACGGCGTACCACTGCTCCGCTCGCTGGAGATCAGCAGGCATGCTGCCGGGAATATTATCCTGGCGGAATCGGTACAAAAGGCCAGCGAAGAAATCACCGCAGGGGAGAGGCTTGCAAAGCAGTTGGAGAAATCCGGACACTTTCCCATGACCGTTGTTGAAATGATATCCATTGCAGAAGAGTCGAATAACCTCGACAATGTCTTGGTGACCATTTCAGACAACTTGGAACGGACCACCTTTCGGCGATTGGAAACAGTGGTCCGCTTGTTGGAACCCGTCATGTTGCTCGTGCTAGCGAGCATGGTGATGTTCGTCGTCTTGGCACTCATGCTCCCCATCATCAATTCCGCGAGCTCTCTGTAATCCGTTACGGAACCTCGCTCCCACCACCACGTCCATTGGAAGACTCGTAAGAAAGGAATATTCACTATGAAACGAAGACCAATTCGCAGAGGCCGTCAGCGCAGTGCATTCACGTTGATGGAAGTCCTCTTGGTTCTCATCATCATCGTTGTGATCGCGGGCTTCGGTATCCGTGCCTTGACCGGAACCTTTGATCAAGCCAAGAAGAACCAAGCCAAGGCGATGTTGGGGATCCTCTCAACGTCCCTAAAGGAATATCAAATCCAAGTCGGGGCGTTGCCTTCGGCGCTCGACGCGTTGCACCAACAACCCAGCGATCTGGCCGATCCGTCGATGTGGGTTCAAAAGCTTGACAAACCGGTTCCTGCGGATCCTTGGAATCGCCCGTACGAATACAAACTCAATGGATCGGCGTTTGAATTGCGTAGCCTTGGTCCCGACGGGCAGTCGGGAACCCAAGACGACATCACTCCGTAATTACTTTGCACGTCGTCTGTAGGACGATGTGGGAAGAGAGCCGGGCGCAATTCCTTTGCGTCCGAGACCACCGCCGCCATCCCCATCGGATGGCGATTTCCTTTTTTTGCAGGTCATCCCATTCCATGTCAACGAAAGGACGGTCATCAACGAGGAGCCAACGCTTTTCGACTTGGCACAGCTCCCTTTCGTGGTCGCCGGTCGCGCAGACTTCGTCCGCCGCTCGAGCAGGCGTGACCTTGATCGAGGTTCTTCTCGTTTTGGCCATTCTCGTTGCGTTGGCTGGTATCGCGGCCCCGACATTTGAATCGATGATTTCGAGCCGCAGGCTTCGCAATGCGACGGAGAAGCTGGCGAATGATCTAGCGGAAGCCCGCGTGGAGGCGATGAAGAATGGGCAAGCCCAAGTCTTCAAGGCGACTTTGAATGGTCGCGACTACTCGATCGACGCGTGGCTCGGAACCTATGATGACATTGACGCTTCGGCTGGGGCCACGGTGCAAGACGCGACCGGTGCAGTGGTCGAAACCGAGGCTGTAGCCGGAGGTGGTGTTGCGACCTCCTCGACGTCAACCGAGAGCGAGATTCAAGAATTGGAGACGGGCGTTCAGTTCGCTTCGATCGATACGTTGATCGACACTCGCAATGCAGCTGCTATCGAAACGGAAACGGGAAGCGTTCCCGTCGCAGGGGCGGCAGCACCCGTCGCGGGTGGCGAATCGAATCCCATCCTCCTTTATCCAGACGGATCGACGACTACCGCGCAGATTGTCTTGGCCGATGAAAAAGGCCGACGAATGGTCGTTCAATTGCGAGGGGTGACGGGGCAAATCAGCTTCTATCCCACCACCTCCGTCGACCCATCGACGTTGCCCGCCATCGAAGCCTCGACCCCATCAGGAGCACCTTGAAGCCATGATGCAGTTCGAAGCAAAAAGAAACACCGAAGCCATTCGAGCTCAACGTCCGCTTCCGATGCTTGGTCGTTCCCAAGGCTTGGTTGGGAAACATCGAGCCTCACGCCATGGATTGTCCTTGCTAGAGGTCGTTTTGGCGTTGGCGATCCTTGCGGTTTCGGCTGCGCTCTTGGCACAGATCACCAGGCAAGCCACTGACAACGCCATGTCGGCCCAAAAGCTTGCGCAAGCTCAAATGCTTTGCGAATCGAAAATGGCCGAGGTCTTGGTCGGGGCGATACCGATGGAACCGCTCGACTGGACCCTCAATGAAGACGGTTCGCTCCCAGGGCAATGGTATTACCGATTGGAATCCAGTACGACCGAGCGAGAGAATATGATCGGTTTGCGATTGGCTGTTACCGATAACCCCAACCCGGTTACTGGTAGCCCCGAATTGTTTTTCATCGTGCGATGGGTCATCGATCCTAGCCTGGGCTTGGATAGCCCCCCCTCCAGCGACCCAGCGGCCAGCGGTGCAGGAACGGCAGGGACGGGGGCAACTGGCACCGGTGCAACGAGTGGTTCGACAGGAGGGATTCAGTAATGAGTGCTCCTCGCAAATCCGGATTTACCTTGCTGGAATTGATTCTGGCTTTGATGCTCACCGCCGTCGTCGCCGGTTTGGTCGGTTCGCTGGTTCAGCTCTATCTGATCAATCAAAGTTCGGGACGCGATCAGGTCAAACAAGCGCAGTTGGCTCGCGCCGTCTTGAATATGATCGCCGAAGATATTCGCGCCACGGTTCGCTACCAGCCATTCGACTCCAGCGGGTTGAGTGAGATTCTCAGTGGAGGGCAAGCGGGGGGAGCGTCTGCCGGTGCTTCCGCTTCGGCAAGCAACGGATCGGGAGGGGCCCCAAGCCCCTTTGGCGCAGACGCGATGAGCGGGAGCGCATCTCCCACGAGCGGTACAGGAACCGCGGATACAGGAACTGCCCCAGTCGCGACATTGCCTCCGGGAATCTACGGCAGCGAAACATCTATCGAAATCGATATCAGCAAGCTTCCCAGGCCGGACGAGTACTTTGCAACCGAGGGAGATGTTTCCACGGGAACGCTTGGGGATATGCCCAGCGATATCAAAACGGTGAGTTACTACGTTCAAGCTCCCAGGCCGGACGGCGTGAAAGATCCACTCGGAGGATTGCCGGTCCTCGGTGCAGGAATCGAAACAACTTCAGCAGGCCCAGGAGGATTAGTACGGCGTTCGCTCGACCGGGCGATCACTCAATATGCGTACGAGCAAGCTTCGACGGACTCGCTCCTTCGAACTGGCGAATTGGTCGCCACGGAAGTGATTTCCATCGAATTTCAATATTTCGATGGAACGATGTGGCAACTTCAGTGGGACAGCAGTGTTCAAGGATTGCCGAAGGTCATCAAAATTACGATCGCATTGCAGCGGGAAGGCAAGTCCCGCACCAATCCGATGGAACCAGGCGTAATGATGTCTTCGATCACACCGGAAACCATGAGGGAGTTCGGCGTCGATGTCTATTCCATCAACGCGATCATCCCAGGTGCCCATTTGCTATCCGCTCCCCAAGCGTCGGGCAGCGGTACGAGTTCAATGGGTTTTTAAGGAGGGAAGAGACGATGAGACGTTCGAAAAAAGTAATCCTCAGAAAAAGAAAATCCAGTCAAGCCTCGCAGTCCAAGCGGCGTGGATTCATTTTGCTGTTGGTATTGCTCGTCGTGTCTGCCATTTCGCTTGGTGCGTTGGCGTATTCCCGGTCGATGCTTACCGGTCACGAAGAATCGATTCTTGCTGGAGAAGCTGTCCAAGCGCGTTATGCCGCCGATTCCGGAATCGACGCGGCGAGATTGTTCCTTTCGTACTCACGCGATCAACGTGTGGAGGCCGGTGGGACCTATAGCAATCCTGACTATTTCCAAGCCATCTCGGTCTTTCAAGGAAAGGGGGAGATGAACGTTTGCAACTATTCGCTCGTCGCCCCTGATTTGGATGAAGAGGGCTACTATGCGGGCGTTCGATTCGGGCTTCACAATGAATCCGCCCGACTCAATGTCAATGTTCTACCCATCATCGACAAGCAATTCAGCGTCGCTCAGATCGCTCAGCAAGCCATGGGGCAAGACCTTTCCAGCCTTGGGCTGGGAGGATCGGCCGGCGGAGGGCTTGGCGGAGGGGCAACCGGTTCTGGAGGAGGCGCAGCAGGCGGAGGAGCAGGTGTCGGTGGGACTGCGGGTGGCGCTAGCGGTGCCGGTGGTGCTGGCGGCGGGGCATCTGGTGGAGGCGGAGGAGGCAGTGGTGCGATGGGAGCAGGTGGTCTCTCTGGTGCATCAGGTGGATTATCAGGAGGCAGCAGTTCAGGAGGCGGGACAGGACAACCCGCCGCCGGGGGCGTGGGACGCGAGTTGCTGATGGCCTTGCCAGGTATGACGGAAGATGTCGCCGATGCCATTCTGGATTTCGTCGATGAAGACGATGAGCCACGGGAGTATGGGGCGGAACGGGACTATTACATGACGCTGTCGACCCCTTATGCACCGGTCAATGGCCCGCTGCAGTCGATCGAGCAACTTCTGTTAGTGCGAGGCGTCACTCCGGACTTGCTCTTCGGGTTGGACCAAAACCGTAACGGTGTCCTTGACCCTGCCGAGGAGTCGGCATTGTCGCAGCTTGGAGAATCCCCAGACTACGTCAGTGGTAGCGATGAAGAAACAGCGACCGAGAGCCCCGATTTGGGCTGGGCTGTCTACTTGACGTTGTACTCCAAAGAGCGGAACACCATGTCGGATGGTTCCCCGAAAATCAACATCAACAATACCGATATCGCGACCCTCCAAACGGAGCTGGAAGCGGCTGTTGGCCCCGAGCTCTCCAGTTTTATCCTGGCGTATCGGTACATGCAAAACCAGCAGGGGGCAGGGCAAGCCGGAATGGGAGGAGGGGGCGTCATTGGCGTGCCCGGTCAAGGTGGCGGCCCCGGCGGCGGTGGCCCCGGACAGGGGGGGGGACCCGGTGGCCGAGGTGACAACGGTGGCCGAGGAGGTGACAACGGTGGCCGTGGCCCAGGCGGACAGGGAGGCCCCGGTGGACAAGGCGGACCCGGAGGCGGAAATCGAGGCCCCGGCGGACCCGGCGGTGGTTTCGGACCCGGCGGTGGCCCTGGGGGTAATCCCGGCGGAGGATTCCCGCGAGGTGGCGGAGCTCCCGGAGGACGAGGAGGACGTTCTCAGATTGTCCTGGAGACATTCCCGTTGATGCTGCAGCAACCGCTCATGCTGTCTTCGTTCTTGCAACAAGGGGGCCGGGGAGGATTCCAAGGTGGAAGACCAGGCCAGCCCGGTGGACAAGGGGGTGGTCAAGGTGGACAAGGAGGCTTTCAGGGTGGCGGTCGTGGGCCCGGTCAAGGCGGCCCCGGTCAAGGCGGACAAGGTCCCGGAGGCGGGCGAAATGGCGGACGTGACGGCGGCCGTGGTGATAACAATGGCGGCCGCGGAGATAACGACGGCGGCCGAGGTGGAAATAATGGTGGTCGAGGTGACAACAACGGTGGCCGTGGAGGGAACAATGGCGGACCCGGTGGCGGAATGGGACCAGGGGGGGGAATGGTCGTCGGAACCCCAGGCGGAAATAACGGCGGGAAGCGAATGGAATGGAAGGCCGAGTATTTCGAGTCGATCGGAATCGATACGGCCAACCCACCGTCAGGACGTGTCCGTCAAGTCTTGGATTTGGTCGGCGCCGAATTCACTGCCCAGTTGAACGGCGAGCAAGTCACTTTTACGTCCCCGTTGGTGAACCAACCGGTCGCCATGGCGTTGTACATGCCCATGATTATGGAGAAACTGACGGCAGTAACTGCGACGACCCTGCCTGGTCGAATTAATATAAATGAGGCTCCGCGCGAAATCCTCAGAGGTTTGCCCGGAATGACGACGGAGATTTTAGACGCGTTGCTCGAGGCCCGAGGAATGTCCTCTGATACCGATAATCGCAAGTACGAGACTTGGCCGCTGGTCGAGGGCATTATCACCCTTCAACAAATGAAAACGATTGCTCCACTGATCACCGCCGGCGGTGATTGCATGCGTGTGCAAAGTGTGGGGTACTTCGAGCAGTCCGCACGATACGCACGTGTGGAAGCCATTATCGACGCCAGCGCCCAAGTCCCCACCGTCCTGCTCTATCGCAAGCTAGATCACTTGGGGCGAGGCTTTAGCCAATCCACCTTGGGACAGCGAGCCATGGGGCTGGTCGTCCCTCAATAAAACCCAACCGACAATCCCCTTAACACCTGAATACGAATGTCCAAGACCATTACCATCGACTGCGATCCAAAGGAAATGCGGATCGCGGTTGGCACGAGCGGCCTCACAGGGGTTTCGGTCGAGCAAGTTCTTTCGGCCCCGCTCGATCTAGGGCCCAACGAAGATTTTTTGGAGAGTCCGAAAATCATTGCGGCTCTCCAACTCCTCCTCAAAAAGGGGAACATCCGGGGCGGGAACGCCATCGTATGCGTCGCACGCAGCAACGTAGAACTTCGGGCCGTCCACGTCCCCACCGTCGACAAAAACGAATTGCCGGACATGGTTCGCTTCGCCGCACAACGGCAGTTCGCCAGCGTCGGCGACAACTGGCCAATCGACTTCGTCACGCTCGGACTGACCCCCGATGGTATGACAGAAGTGCTCGCCGCTTCCGTCAATCCCGCCCGCGTGGAGCGACTGGAAAAGATACTAGAGGATAATGGCCTCAAATTTTCGCAGTTGGTTTTGCGGCCGATGGTCGCCAGCACCGTTGCTCTTCACAAAAGACCGGAGCTCGCCAATCAAGTCACTTTGTTCGTCGATCTGCTTCAGCAAGAAGCAGACATGGCGATCGTGGATGGCAAAAACGTCGTCTTCATGCGAACCATTCGCTTCGATGCCGATCAAGACGAAGCGTCCCGAAACAAGACGATCGGTTCCGAGATCAAGCGAACGCTTCTGTCCGCCGCTTCGCAGTTCTCCACCCTGAGCGTGACCCAAGTCGTTGTGTGGGGCTCCATCGCCGCCCGGGAAGAGTTGTGTCGAATCCTCACCGATAGTTTGTCGCTCCCGGTGACCAGCCTCGATCCATTCGAGTTAGCAGATGTCTCGGCCAAGGCGAAAGGGGAGTCAGGACTCGAATCGGGCAAGTACGCTGCAGCCATTGGTGCTCTGTTTGCCCCTAGTTACCACGAGCACCTCATCGACTTCCGGCGCCCGCGAAAACGAGAGGAAAAAAAGGTTCCGTTCCTCACCTACGGTTTGGCAGCAGCTGCGGCGGTACTGGTCATCGGATCAGGGCTTTATTCGTATTTCGCGTCGCACGCTGATCTCGATCAACAAATCACTACGCTCAATGATGCAATCAAACAGAATGAAGGGTCTGTGAAGCTGGCCACGCAGAAAGAAAACGAATGGAAGAAAATCGAGACGTTCCTCGCCGGTAACTACTCGTGGCTCGAGGAACTGGAGTACTTGTCCCAAAAATCGCTGCCCGCCGATCAAGCCATGTTCGGATCGGCGACCTTCGCCCTCGACGCGAAGGGGACCAATGCCGCCGTGTCTTCGAAGTTCATCTTCCAAGAAAGCGAAGATGCACCGGAAATGCAGGCCGCACTGCGAGACACGGATCACGAGATCAATGCTACGGGTATCGCCAAGAATCCAGACCGAACCAGCAAGTACCCTTGGTCCTCCGATCTCACCATCCGTCTGGCCGGACGAAAAGTGGAAGATCCTCGCAAATGGAAGTCCACTCCCGTTCCCATCCCAACCCGAGGCGTAAGTGAGGGATCTGCTGAAGCTACCCCCACCCCTGTTGAGGGATCGCCAGCCCCTAGCGCAACCAGAAGCGTTAGCGAGGGATCTGCAGCCCCTCCACCTAGCCCAAGCGAGCCACCAACAACTCCCTCCGCCACCCCCACCCCTATCGAGGGATCACCAGCCCCGACTCCAACCCAGAGCGCAAGCGAGGGAACCACCACTTCCGAGGAGGGCAACTAACCATGAATCAACGAGAGAAACTTCTAGCAGCGGGCATTGGTGTCATCGGCGTCCTTTTCGCCGGCCAGATGGTATGGTCGAGCATCCAATCCGGTTTTGACATCAAGAAATCGCAGATCGATACGTTGACCAAAAAGAAAGAGGCCCAAGATCTGGATATTCAGCGTGGCCTCGTCGCGACGCAACGCATCAACAAAGTGACACCGCGCTCGGCAGCGAAAAGCCGCGAGCTGGCGCGTGCTGAGTACGATCGATGGTTGATCGAGTTGGCTACCAAAGTGAAGTTGGTCGATCCGACCCATACCGCCACCTCCTCTGCGGAGGCACGCGATAAAGACGGATTCCAATCGCACAAGTTTCAATTGCGCGGCAACGGCACTCTGTCTCATGTCACTCACCTGCTACATGAGTTCTACAGCAAACCCTTTTTGCATCGCATCAATCGATTGGATTTGCGACCATTGGGTACGCAGCGAGACAAAAACCCCGATTTGCTCGCAATCGTCATGGACTGCGAAGTCCTTTCGATTCCGACCGCCAAGGAGAATCAATCCCCTCTTCAGTCCGACCCCAGTTTGGTTGCCAAGTCGCTGGAGGAATTCAACAAGACCATCCTCTATCGCAACATTTTCTCTCCACCGAACCAGCCGCCCGCCCTGGCTGCAACCCGGTCTGTAGAAGCGTTCCAAGGATTGCGAGTCGATCACACGGTTGACGCCAAGGATCCCGATCCGAATCAATCGGTGAGCTATGCGATCGAAGGAGATGCACCTGAGGGTTTCGCCATTGATCCTTCATCGGGAAGAATCAATTGGACGGGACGTGAGTTGGGAGAGTACAAGGTCAAAGTCGTCGCAACCGACTCTGGATTGCCAGCGAAGTCGGCTGCACAATTGCTCACCATTCGCGTAGCACCTCCCCCTCCGCCACGTATCGAGCCCGCGAAGTTCGACATTGCTTCGCAAGCCAAACTCACTGGATTGGTTTCTGGGCGGCAGGGAGCTGAGGCTTGGGTCCATTCGTTGATCGAAGGGAAGACGCATAAACTCCGCATAGGTGATGAGTTGAAGCTTGGTGAGATTCGTGGCAAGGTGCTGGATGTCGGCGCAAACTTCATCGAACTCGAAACCGATGGTCGCAAATGGACGATCGGCATCGAAGAGTCCATCGCCGACGCCTTCAAACGCGGCCTAATCGATTGACACCTAGGTCATGGGTTGAAGTCGTCACGAGGGCGGTCTTAATAATTCGCGAGTGCCTTCGCGCCTCGCATGCCGGTCGGCTAACCAACTCCGGTCCCCATGCCCTCTGCCCCATGCCCCATGCTCTCTGCTCTCTGCTCCATGCTCTCTGCTCCATGCTCTCTGCTCCATGCTCCTTTTCGCCGCCACAAATCTCTTAGGCCAAGAAGTAGCAACAGAGGCTCCTACCAAGGACTGGGTCTATCTCGAGAACAACGACATCAAAGTCGGGGTCTTGCGCTCCCACGGCGGAGCCATGGCGTACCTTTCGTCGCATGGCAGCGATGACAATGTGCTGAACCATTACGACCACGGTCGACTCGTACAGCAGTCCTACTATGGTGATGAAGATGGCTCGAAATGGGTGAAGCAACCCTGGCGTTTCAATCCGGTTCAAGGTGGAGATTATCGAGGCACCGCGTCCAATGTATTGGAATTCCGGACGACAGATCGCGAGATCTACACGAAAACCGCTCCTCGGCACTGGGCCACAGGTGAACTGCTGGAGGAGTGCATGATGGAACAAACCATCCAACTTGAAGGCCCCATCGTTCGAATCCTTTTCGCCTTCGAATACAAAGGTGAAACGGTCCACGCAGCCAGGCATCAAGAGACACCTGCGGTCTTTGTGGAACCTCGGTACAACCGTTTGTTCTACTATGAAGGGAACGACGCTTGGTCGGGTGGCGAGCTCAAGCACCGTATTCCGGGCTGGCCGAATGAGTCGATCAAGCTTTCGGAATCGTGGGCCGCTTACGTGGACGATAGCGGCCAAGGTTTGGGAGTCTACGTTCCGGGATGCAGCGAAGCGACATGTTATCGCTATCAAGGCGGGTCAGGATCCGATTGCTCCTACATAGCGCCCTTAAGAACGTTCTCACTTCGACCTGGTTTGCGATTCACTTATATCGCGTACTTCACGCTTGGCACCCCCGCTACCATTCGCTCTCGCTTCCAAGCAATCAAGCCGCCCCCAGCCATCCAACAGTAGCTAATTCCTCCCAGCCCGTAACATTCCACTTTTGTTCCTGCTGCGCCGACTGTAACGGATCTTCCGAAGAATCGGGCGATACCCACTATGAAGCTTCTTCAGCCTCGGCAGAATGCAAACAATTCTGATTGCATCCTCGCGATTAGGGATGATATTCGAATACGGTTTCGAATTGTCCTTCATACAGACGCAGTTCGGCGCCATTCAACGCGGACTTGCAAAATCCAAATCGCCCGTTCCAACGCTCCATAACAGAGGAAAACTCCATGAAGGGTATCGTGCTAGCCGGTGGGTCTGGAACAAGGCTCCACCCCATCACGAAGGCAGTCAGTAAGCAACTGCTCCCGGTTTATGACAAACCGATGGTTCACTACCCTATCTCGGTATTAATGCTTGCAGGCATACGCGACATACTGATCATCTCCACCCCCCACGATCTCCCCCTCTTTGAGCGGCTGCTCGGAGACGGATCCCATCTTGGCGTGAGATTCCACTACGCCGTTCAGCAAGCGCCGAAGGGGCTAGCGGAGGCCTTCATCATCGGGGAATCCTTCATCGGATCCGATCGCGTTGCATTGGTCCTCGGTGACAATATTTTCTATGGTTTCGGATTCACCCGAACGCTAGCCGCTGCCGTCAATCGTGAATCGGGTGCGACCATCTTTGCCTATCCCGTCAGCGATCCAGAGCGCTACGGGGTTATCGAATTTGACGCTGCAGGAAAAGCGATTTCGATCGAAGAAAAACCGAAGTCCCCTAAATCGCGCTTCGCCGTTCCGGGACTCTACTTCTACGACAATACTGTGGTGCGAATCGCAAAGAATCTCGCCCCCTCACCACGTGGTGAACTGGAGATCACCGACGTCAACAGAAAGTATTTGGCAGATGGGAATTTGTATGTCGAACAGCTCAGCCGCGGTTTCGCTTGGCTAGATACCGGGACCCATAATTCACTTTTACAAGCCGGTAACTTTGTGCAGACAATCGAAGAGCGACAAGGACTCAAGATTGGTTGCCTCGAAGAAATCGCATTTATGCAAGGCTTCATCAACCGAGAGCAGCTTGAACTCAACGCGAACGCTTCTCCTCCAGAATTGAAGAAGTATTTGCTGCAGTTGCTGGTTGAGTCCTGATCTGCTGCCCACAGCCTTCTCACGTTGAACACTTCGAAAAACAGATCCTTACCTGCTCGCGATTCTTTCGTGTTGCACGAACCGTCCAAATGATGGAAAGACCCCCATGTTGAATACTATTCTCGTCACCGGTGGAGCAGGTTTCATCGGTAGCTGTTACGTCCGACAACGCCTTGCAGCCAACGACAGCATCGTGGTCAATCTGGATGCTCTCACCTATGCAGGAAATCTTGACTCTCTCCCAGCAAAACACGAGCACCACCATTTTGTTCATGGGGACATAAGGGATCGGGAACTCGTTTCTCAGTTACTGCGCAAGCATCGACCGACTGCAATTGTGAACTTCGCCGCCGAATCACACGTGGACCGATCCATAGATGGCCCCGGAGCATTTGTTCAAACCAACGTTGTAGGAACATTTGAACTCCTCCAATCTTGCTTGGGGTATTACCGCGAACTCGCGCCAGCCGATCGCGACTCATTTCGCTTCCTGCACGTTTCAACCGATGAGGTGTTCGGGTCACTTGGCGAGACGGGTGCCTTCGTCGAGACGACACCCTATGCACCCAATTCCCCCTATTCGGCCTCGAAGGCGGCTTCGGATATGTTCGTGCGAGCCTACCGGGAGACCTATGGCCTTCCCACGCTGATCACCAACTGCTCGAACAACTATGGCCCCTATCAATTTCCCGAAAAGCTCATCCCTCTCATTATCCAAAACGCACTGAACCAAAAACCATTACCGGTCTACGGGAATGGACAAAACGTGCGAGACTGGCTCTATGTCGATGACCATTGCCGCGCGATCCATGCGGTTCTCCAGTCGGGACGAGTTGGCGAGACCTATAACGTCGGTGGAAATAGCGAGAAGAAGAACATCGAGGTCGTCGAGCTTGTGTGCGATCTGCTCGATGAAATGAAGCCCGTGGATGGCCTCCATCGCCGAGATCTCATCACGTTTGTCAAGGATCGGCCCGGACATGATCAGCGATATGCCATCGACTTTACGAAAATCAACACAGAACTCGGCTGGAGCCCGTCCGTCACTTTCGACGAGGGACTTCGCAGCACGATTGCCTGGTATTTAGAAAACGGTTCCTGGGTCGATCGCGTTACCTCCGGTGTCTACCGACAAGAACGCCTCGGACTCAATTAGCACGGAGCACGGAGCATAGAGCACGGAGCACAAGTCGCCTATCCTCGTCGCTCTTCATCCCACTTTCGGAGCGAGTCGACGATCGCGACTTCCACGGGCCGCATCGCAACCCCAGCCTGCACCAGCTTCGAATTGTCGAGCACGCAATTCGAGCGAGGTGTTGCAGCAGCTTTTGCCATGAACTCCTCCTCTGACTCAAAGAAGTCGAAATGGCGGTCTGGACGCAAATGCTCTTGGATCAATTCCACCACTTGCCGCGTGGTCACAAAGCCGGTGTTGGTGGTGTTGTAGATTCCAAACGGGACCTTCTGAAGCCAACAATCCAGGCATGCGGAAACGAAATCCCCTAGATGGGACAAGCTGTTTTCAGCGTCCAACAATCGCTGATACCGCATCAGTTTGGACAAGTAATTCCGAGAGGAATCTCGATGATCGAACGGTATTCGTAATCGCCATACGTGACAGGTCTCGCAATCGGAAAGGATCTCCTCCCCTAAAGCCTTGGTACCCGAATAAAAACTGCAGTTGTTCGTGCGAAAACTGAAGTTCGGTGCATCGGATTCATCGAACCCATTTCCATCGGGTCGTCGTCCCGTGAATATGCAACCGCTCGATACGTGCCCCCAAGGAATCCCGGCTGACTCGCATGCTTCGCGAATTCGACCAACCAGAATGGCATTCCCGTTCAAACATTCGGTCTTCTGCGTTTCACAAGCGTCTACGTTTGGCTTACCTGTGAATCCAGCGCAATTGACGAGATACTCGGCACCGGAGTCGCGGAGCAGCCGAGCTAGTTTCGAACTGTCGTAATAATCGCACTCGACCCGCCGCGGCGCCACATGGGGGATGCCGCGACGATTCAGTTCCTCCTGAAACGCATGCCCTACATACCCCGATCCTCCGAGCAATACAATCACGACTACCTCAATACCTTCGAGAGTTCACGGAAAACATCGCGTTCCAAGGGGTGAAGCGAACTATCACTCGCCCCTGCCGCTACCGCTTTAGCAAATTCGGACTTCGCATCTTCGCGGCGACCAAGGCCTAGCAAAGCTTGCGCGAGATGGAAATTCTTGTCCCCACGTGGGACCAATTGCATCGACTTTCTGAAATCTACCTCGGCTTCCGCATATCGCTTGGCAGCAAGATGGACGAGCCCCCGCGTATCGAGCAGGAACTCCGTCTCCCCGATCAACTTCACCGCTTGATCGACCGATCGATTCGATAGCTCCAAATCTCCTCCGGTCATCGCATTGACCATGGCTAAATTGTTGAGTGCAATTAGCTGATTAGGATCCAGCTTCAACGCCGCCTGATAAGCAACGGACGCTTCACGACCATTTCGCACCCAACTCCATAGATCCCCTAGAGCGACAAAAGGCAAGGGACTGGTATTCCCAGAAGGGATCGCTGCTTGAACAAACGCAATCACCTGGGGAATCTTCTCGTCATCAAATGCAGAGGCTTGTAAACCTGACTGTACCCAATCATTTAACTGATCTGCAGTTAGGGACATTCCCTTCAACTGCTCGATCGATTCCTCCACCTTGCCGCGGCGACAGAGCGAGCAAGCGAACACAAATCGATTACGATCCGACTCAAGGGCGAATGCCGTCCAGAAATCATCGTAGAGCTTCTCGAAACGAGGAAGCAGCGCTCTGTTACCTTCCGATGTCAGCCTTCGTAGCGCTAACTCCGATAGCTCGGCTCCCCATCCTAGACCATCGCTCGACTTGCCTCGCGACTCAATCAACTTCGCCAATCGATCGTAATCCTTCGACTGAAAATACAATTGGGCTTCGATGGTTGCAGTAGAAAGCTCCTGGGGTGCAAGCGCCTTCAATCGGTCAAACCAAAGTTGTCCCTCTTCCAAATCCCCATGATCCACCAATGACTGCGCATAGCTTTGAACCGTCTCAGCATCCTCGGCACCGCCGTTAGCTAATACACTTCGCATCGTGCGTGTGTATTTCGCCCACTCGCCCGAACGTTTATAAAGATCTGCCAGCAAGAAATTGTCGATCCGGGAAAACTTCGGGGACTCGCGGGCAACTCGTTCCATGATGCGTATGGCTTCTAACTGGTTCTCCTGCTTGGCTTGGTTCGCTAGGATGGCTGCGAGAACTCGATCATCGGCAAGCGGGTCCACCGCGCTCTTTTTATTCTCGCCCAGCAAGTCTTTCGCACGTTGAACGTTCTCGTCACCACCACGCAATCCGCTGAGCAGCGCGAGTGAACGACGTGCCCACGATCGATCTTCCTCGGGAACCGAGTCACCCCCTGTTACCAGAAATTGCAACGAACTTTCCGCTTTGGCGGGATCGTTTTGATTCAAATAAAACTCGGCATAACGACGTCGAAGCGATGCAGATTCCCCGCGGGCCTCCAATGCCAAGTCGTAGTATTCCTTTGCTTTGTCAAAGTTCTTCAAGGATTGATAGGCCTGGGCCAGCGCATCATCCCGATCCTCTTTGCGAATGGCTTCCGCTGCACGCGTCACCAACTGCTCCGCCTCGGCTCCCTTTCCATTGCGAGCCAACATCTGAATAAACGCGATCCATGGGGACGGATTCGTTGGATCCTTTCCAATCGCAATCTCGAACTCTTGCGATGCCTTCTCGGTATTGCCAGAGATGCTCAAGATCTGCGCGAGCCAAACGTGGTCTTCCTGCTGATCGGACTGCAAGGCCCATTCGTTAGCCAAACTCAACGCGCGGTCGAAATTCTCGAGCTCCAACGACACCTGTGAAGCCACCCGTGTCAATTCCGAGGAGAAAGGGGTCTTCTGCTCCTGAAGCTTCCGGACCACCTCGTCGGCCTCGACATACCGCCCCTTCTCAAACAACAACAAAATCGCTCGCGAAACGACTTGCGGACTCTGCTCCCCCAATCGAATCGCTTCCAAATAGTTCTGGACCGCTAAATCGGTTCGCTTTCGACGCTCGAAGATCTCCGCTTTGAGCCGAGGTATGCGAGACCAATTCGGCCGTAATACAACCGCCTCAGCCAACTGCTCCAACGCGCGATCATACAACGGGTCGATCAAGCTCGCGTCGTTGCTCTTTTCTTGCACCGCTTGCACGCACAATCTCATGGCTTCACCAAATCGCCACAATGGCCCCGATCCCTCGATCGTCTGAACGCGAGCGAGAGAGGCTTGCATCCCCTCCAAGTCCTCGCTCCGGAATGCCAATTCGAACAACAAAAGGTGAACTGAAAGATTCGTTTTCCCTGCGCTAGAGGATGCGACTTTCTCCGCCAACACCTTGCTCCGAGCGTAATCCTCCAACGTTAAAAACGTTGCAGCGAAACCAGCCGCCAATTGATTCTGATCCGCTTCGCTCCAACTCGGATCTGGAACCGAAAGCTTATCTAACTCTTCGAGAGAAACCTCTTTGCCATAACGGCGGACGAGATACCGAGCACGTTCCAATCGAATCGTTGGGGAATCTCCCAGCTTGCTGGCCGCCTGCTGGATGAGCTTGTCGACGCTATCCCAATCTTCATTGCGAACGTCGAGCGAGATGAGGGCCTGGTACAAAGCCGGCACGTTCGGGCTCTCGGCAATCCTGCTCTCAATATCGGCCCGCGCTTTCTCTTTATCCCCTTCCACAACATCCAACTCGGCCTGCAAAATGACCAAGTCATCCTTGGCTTCAGGAATCGCGGCCAACGCTTGCAGAACCTGACGGAGAGGATCCCAACCCGAGCCAGAAAGATTCCGTCCGAGACCGTCGATGAATTGTAAACGGGCGAGCAGCAGAACCGACGTCACCGACGGGGTCGGTTGGTTGACCAACTGAGTCAGTTCCGCAATCGCCTCGCGAATGCGCCCGGATCGAACCAACGCCCCAGCAAGGGATTCACGCGCAAATTCCCACATCGGATCGGCACTAACACCTCGCCGGAGCGCCTCCATCTCTTGATCCGGATTCCCCAGATTCCGATAGCAAACCGACAGGAGAATGTCCACCTGCTTGAGCAAATCCTTGGTCCGGTCGAACAACGCTCGCGAGCGTTCCAAAACGTCCGCCGCTTTGCGCCATTCCCCATCCGACGCTAGGACGCGGGCTTCGAGGAGCCGCATCGGCGCGTTATCGATCTGACGCTTGAGAAGATCCTCGTAAATCGCTTTTCCCGCTTCAAGATTACCTGACTGCAACTCCAGTTGTGCGAGATTAAAAGCCAAATCGAAGCTTCCGGCCAACAGACGATAGCCGTCTCGCAAAATACGCAACGCTTCGTCCGGTTTCCCCGCACGGATCTCAATCTGCGCAAGCGATGTATACAACTCCGGTACGCCTGGGTTCTCCTTCATCGCATGCATCGCGATCGGTCGAAACTCTTCCGTGCGACGTGCCGCATTAGCGACCTCTCCCCATACCAATAACACAGTGACATCCTCGGGAGCCAGCTGATGGGCTTTCGATAGATCCTCCCAAGCGGTCGCGAGGTACGTTTGCCTCAGGGTGTTATCTCGGGTGTTCGCCAGTTTCATCGACTGGGAAAACAGCCATTGGGCTCGCGTAAGAAGAGCGAGCGAGGAATCCGGCGCCTGTGCGACGAGGTTCCCCATGACCCCCTCTCCCGCTTCTCGTTGGTTTACTCGATCGCTGAGAAACGTCGCGTAGGCTCCAGCAAACTTGGGGTCCTTCGGATCAAGCGATACCGCCTTCTCAAAGGAAGATCTCGCCAGATCAAAGTCATTGAGCTGATTAGCGCACAAGCCCATAAGCCAGTGGAGTTCTGCATTCTCCGGCTCTACGGGAAGCAAATCCTTTTCCAGCCATCCTCGGGCATCGGCATTCCGTCCCAAGGTCATCGCCGATTTGACCATCGCTTTCTTGAGCGAAATCGAAGTCCCATCGAGCCGGAGAGCCTGCTCCAGCTGGAGGTATTCCCCTTCAAAGTTCCCGATGCTGCGATAGATATCGGCCAATTCGGCGCGAGCTTCCGCATCGTTGGGATTGAGTCCCAGAAATTGCTGGTAATAAGTAATCGCGTCGGCGATCTTTCCAGACTCCCGCTCGGCTCGCGCCTTAGTCAAAAAGGCAGTCGCATTGCGGTACAGCTGGTACCGATGAAGCCCGTAAACGGCTCCGCCGGTTAAGAGAGAAACGGTCAATAGTCCCAGCAAAAAGCGATAGCGGACGCGAACAGCCATGAAGGGGCGATTCCGGGGGTTTAAACGAAGGGAAACAGGTACGAACTAGTATACTCCAGTCCCCGCAATCGGAGAGATAACTTCCACAGAATGCGGAGAGCATGGAGCAGAGAGCATGGAGGGCAGCGAGAAGAAATTGCCCCACTCCAAGCTCGCCACGTAAGCGAAGGACACCCGCAAGTAGCAGCCTTTTTCCAAAAGGCGTCTCTGTTCCCACCTTTCTCTGAAAGGCGCATGCTGCTCCACCTTTCCCCTCCCAACACCTCCAATTTACGATCTGCAAACGAAAACAGCCGAGCATCGCTCGGCTGTTTCTTGTTGTATCGATCGCAATCAAATGCGAATGCTTACTTACGACGACGGAATCGGAAAGCAGCAAGACCTACTGCACCCATCCCCCAAAGCGCCATCGTAGCAGGCTCTGGAACTTCGACGAGGACCATAAAAAGCTCGGAAGCGTTCCAGTTGACTGAGACAAAATTCGTCGGGTTTTTCGCAGCCCCAGTGAACGCATTTCCAATTCGCGACAATCTGTCCGGGTTGTCACTCGATGTTTGATTACCCCGATGGATCTCGAATCCACGGTTTGCCTGATCAGAACTGTTACCGTTAAAAAAACTGTTGTTTACACCGACGACATTAATACTTGCGAGCGCACTATCCAAAGCGCCTTGATACGGCGAGAACTGCCCCCAAACATTACCGAGCATCGTTCCACCGCCGCCCGTCCATCTGTTTGATGCGACCACCCCTACGACATTTCCAGCTACGGAGAAAGAAAACTCCGAAATGTTCGTCGGTGCGAACACGATTGCCTTGAACGTTTTGGTACCAGCGATCGTCGTCGTGTAACCCGAGGCCTGAGAGCCAGCAAGGTTACTTGTGGAAGTGAAAAGAGCCCCACCGTCGAACTTGTTCACAAAAAAGTTCGACATCGTAATTTCCGGCGAAAGAACAGCAAACTTGAGATTGCTACTCGCTGAAGTAACGAAAGCGGCACGTGAAGTTTCACATGTGAGTAGGACGAAAATCACAGAAACTAAAACCAACAAAAACTTCATGATGTGTAACTCGATTCAATCGAACGCAACGGAAAAATCGCAAAAATGAGGTTAACCGACGTTCCACTAACCGTCAACGGTCGTAACGAATAATCCACGATTGCGGGCAAAAATACTTTCGGCATTGTTCAGGATTAGAAATGTCTATGTCAGACAGCGAGTCATTTCCGATTTGAATAGCCGGCGTATGTCCGTTTCCTATTGATTCAAATCAGCTTCTAGTCAATCAGTTGCTCGCCTATAAACGAAGATAGCCGAGCAAAGCTCGGCCATCATAAAATCCTTGAACAGTTGTCAAACAGCACTATTTGCGGCGGCGGAATCGGAACGCAGCCAATCCTACTGCACCCATTCCCCAAAGCGCCATGGTAGCTGGCTCGGGTACTTCAAAAAGGACAGCGAACAACTCGCCTCGGCCAGAACCAGACCCTGGAGAGTTAACACTTCCGCTGAAGCTATTACCAATACGCGTCATAGAGTCCGGATTTCCACCACCAGCCAACCCGGCATGAATTTCAAACCCACGACCAGCGTCGCCAGGAGCACCAAAGTTCGCGGTAAAGAAGGCATTGTTAAGAGGCGAAATGGTAGGCGCGACACCAAGAACAGTGTTGATCTGCGGCATCAGGTTGCTGTAGTTTGCCCAAACATTGAAAATCGGATCGGCTGGATTGACATAAGCAGATGAAGCGCTCCCCATCCAGCCTGTAGAGGCAACAACACCCAGGACAGAGCCGGTGGTGCTGAAGCTGAAGGTACTAGCTGTGGGTGCAATCAACACCATCTTGAAGGTTTTGGTGCCCAACGAATCGGTATAACTTGCAGCCGAGGTACCTGAAAGGACGCCTGACACTACGCCGAGCGTAGTCGAGGTTGCCAATCTCCCATCACCTAAAAACTCATTCACAACCACTTGTTGGGTGAAAGTCCCAATTTCTTTTGCAATGTAATTGCTACCGCCACTAACAAATGCACCGTGGGAGGTTCCACCAACGACTACGGCGATAGCAGCAACTAAAAACCCGGTCAACAACTTCATGATCTAACTCTCGGGGACAATGGACGCAACGGATTGGAAAACTTTCAACCAACCGATAGTTGCTGATGGTAAAGAAGGGGCGGTCCGATGTCAACGACTTTGCGGAATAAATCTTAAAAAACGGCTTTGATTCGACGTGGAGTTGCAACAACGATTCGATGACCATTAAAACGAAAAGAACCGAGCTAAAACCCGGCTCTTTTTGTAGTGAATTGAAAAACCTAGCGAAGGTTTCAGTTACTTTTACGACGGAATCGGAACGCAGCAAGTCCGACTGCGCCAATTCCCCAGAGAGACATGGTCGCTGGTTCTGGAACCTGAACCAAAACCATGAACAGCTCATTTGCCCCTGTCTGAATGGCGTTCACCTCACCGGTAACCGATGATCCAATCGCGTTTAACCCATCTGGGTTGGCAGAGCCCAACGAACCGCTGCCCTGACCGCCTTGATGGATCTCAACACCGTTGCTCCCCGATCCAAGCAAGCTTGCAACGCGTGTCGCTGGGCTTGAGAAACCCATCGATCCCAGCGCTGCCTGCAAATCAGCACTCATGTAAGAGTGTGTACCCCAAACGTTGACGGCCATCGTGCCACCGTCTGCTGTCCAACCATTCGAGGCGACCAAACCGAGCACCGAAACACCGCTAAATGTAATCGAGAAGGGTGCGTTGTTGACGGTAGGTGCTACTAAGAACGCTCGATAAGTGCCCGACAATGTTGTCGCGTAGACCGACCCAGAAGTTGGACTAGCTCCAGCGTAGGAGGTCACCCCCAAGCTGTCTGTCCGAGTTGTCACCATGTCTCCATTCGCATTGCGGAGATTCACGGCAACATTCGATTGGGTAAAAACCCCAACTTCTTGCCAAAGAACATTGCTCGAAGAGGAAACAAACGAACCAAACGAATTGGCTTGAATTGCGACCGCAAATACCAAGCTCGCTATCAACTTGAAGCACTTCATGAATTGACCTTAAAAGGACGTGGAAATGGGGACTCTTGTCACGGTACTTGGTGCACTTCTAAAGTCAACTACCAAGATATCAAAAGCGGAAAAAATCTGCCGTAGGAAATTTATCTCGCGATCGGAGGGCGCAAAAGCCACGATGCCCCGTATGCACGGTATGCACGGTATCCTGCAGTATACGTCCTTCCGATATTGAACCTGCATTCCGACACGCCGACTATAACCTTACGGTGCTTTACCAATTCTTATAATCTGCGATGGCTTAATTTGAGTGAGACCGATCGCTTACGACAAAACGAGCGCAACGAGCTTGTCAAAAGCACGCTCTGCCTCCGAAATATCCCCGCCGTTTACTTGGAACAAATACTTCACCGACTGGGGCCAGCCTTGACGACCCCAGAATCGCTTCGACTGCGATGAAAAATCCTTCGAATTGGTGTAAAACAAATCGCCCGCCCGAAATACGTGAGCAGTCACGACGCGCTGCGGACCACGCTCGAACACGATGTACTCCAGTGGGATCTCTCTACCATCAGCCAACTGAATCCCCCGCGTACTCCGCTCCACCGGCTTCCAACCCGCCGCCTGATAACAAACCTCAGGATGATGCGGGGCCACAAAAAAGTGAACGGGACTGTCCCAAACCGCCGCATGAAACAAAACGGTCTTGCCCTCGGGACTGTTGTAAATTCTGTTGAAGTGCTCCTTTGCATCCAACACTTTCACGGTCTCGTCCGCAATCGGTACCTCTTCCCCTGACCACACCCCAAGCTGATAACGGATCTTGGACAACTCAATCGACTGAGCTTCAAAACGTGGCGAAAACCAAGATTGAATCTGCCGCACACTGACGCCAGCCAATGCGACCACCACAAAAAGGACAAGCAGGGTTGGTTTCATCGAGGTTGTTCGTAGTTCTTGGTTCGTAGTTCTTGGTTCGGGAGTGAAAACGATGAATACAAAGCGGAGCACTTCGTATTTGACGCTGTTTAATCGCGACCTTAACACCAAACACTCGGCTCTTGCCAAATCGCTCTCCGCTCCAAGTTCATTGCTCAGAGAATCAGCGATTGACGTGAATATCGGCGGCTGGGATTACTTGGACGTCAGGAGCTGGGCGCTCGTGCTGCGGGGGCGCGAGTAGCCACGATAGTAGCCGTAATAGCCCGGTCGCTTCTCGCCGATAATCACGGTCCCCACAATCGTGGCGCCGTAGTTTTTCAGTCGCTCGCAAGCTTTCTTGAGTTCGTTCAACCGGGACCTGTCCCGGATGACGGTCATGACGACGCCATCCACATACACGCTCATCAATAGCGAATCGTGAATCGGTAACACCGGTCCGGAATCGACGATGACCAAATCGTAGTCGCTGCGCAGCTTTTGGAAAAACTCGGCGACAGCTCCGGCGTTGCATCTCTCCTGCAAATTCCCAAACCAATGCCCCGCCGTGATCACATCCAATCCAGTGACTTCAGTCTTTTGCACAACCTCTTTCGGTGTCTTCACTCCCAACAACACCTCGGTCACACCGGGTTCCGCTTGCAAATTCATATACTCGTGCACGCTGGGACGTCGCAAATCGAAATCGACCAATGCCACACGCTTCCCTGCCCTCGCTAAACTCTTTGCGAGCAAACAAGAAACGGTCGACTTTCCTTCCCCTGGCTTGGCACTGCTGACCATGTAAGCCTTTTTGCCTTGAATCGATGCTCCTCGCATCAACATCGACGATAACGAATCGACGGATTCGGCTAACTCGACTTCGGATCGATGCCGCTCTCGTTCCATCGATTCTTCGGTGAAGTCGACTTCTACTTGATCCCGGAGCGTCTTCGAGGATACGCGCGGCAATGATCCGATGATGGGCATTGACAACTCTTGCGATACGCTGTCAGCATTATTGACGTGCCGTTTGCTCAAGTCCCAAATAGCGAGCAAAAAGAAAGGTGCAAAGAACCCCGCCCCACTTACGGCCACAATCCGTATATATCGTTTGAGTTGGTCCGGAGGCGTTGCCGTGACCGCCGAACTCAATAACTTGATTCGCGAAGAAGTCTTTAACTCAATGGACGTCCGCTCGATCTCCTCGCCAACCCGACGAAGAACCTCTTCCAATCCCTCGATTTCCGATCGCATCAACTCGACGTCGATGGACGATTTGCCCAGCTGACGGGTCTCGACCGCCATCTGATCAACCTTCTCCTGCATGATCTTTTCTTGATTCTTCAGCGTTTCGACCCGTGCGGTCATCCCAGCAAGATCGTACTTGCTCTGGAATGACTTATTCGCAGCCAACTCCGCTTTGTTCTCGTAATCGATCTCGGTCCGGGTCTTTGCCTCCCGTCGACGCTGCTGCAACATGGCCTCTTTGGTCTTGATCTCTCCCAACAATCCCTTCATCGCGGGGTGGGATGGTCCAAAATTCGAATTGAACGAGGCTAACTTCGCTTTCGAAAGGGCAATGTCTTCTTCCAGTTGCCGAATCTCGGGTCCTCGCTCTGCCAAAGCGATCAATCGATCCAACTCCGCTTGGTTCAAGTCCACCGGTGCCTTCTCTTCACTGGCAACCGCTCCGGCGACTTCATGCTCTTTGGCAACTTTCAACTCTCCCTCGGCTTGCATGAGCTGAAACTGGACTTCTCCAAGCTTCTCCTGCATGCTGCCAAATTGCTGCAAGGCCGCTTGCTGGGCGACGGTCAACGATTCGGTATCGCTGGTCCCCAACGAACTTGCCAAGGATTTGAGCTCGCTCCGCTTGTTCCGAACCTTCACTTCGGCCTCGGCGTACACACGCTCCAAATTATTCAATCGGGTAAGCCGGTCGTTCCGCTCGTTCATGACCACCTCCTGCATGAACGCATCAACAACCCCATTGATGATCTTCACACAAGCGGTTGGTGACTCGGTCTCCAAGGTGATCTGCATGATCTCCCCATCGCCGGGATACTTGACGAGCAAATTCTTCTGCAGCCAGAATATCGGGTCGGGTTGAGTTGTGATCTCTGGCAACGCTTTGAGTTCGTCGTTTCGCAAGGCCGCATTCAATACGAACGGCGTAATGAGCAGCTGCTGGTGTGTGTTCTTATACAACTTGAAGTCGCTCGCCCTCGAAGCCGCTTCGTCCGCCGTCTTAAAGATCAATGGGCGATTGTCGGCATCGATTCGCAAATAGGCCGATGCCGCGAATTTTGGAGTGAAGACAAACCAAGCCGCAGCGGCACCCGCGACACAAAAGAGCACTGCAAGGGGTAATGCGACTCGCCAAGCCCTGCGAATAGCAGATAGAAGAGAAGCCAGATTTTGTATCCCGGAACTCTCCTCCTCGTCGTCCCGATTCTCCAACGCTCTCTGACCGTAACCAGCAGGTGGCCCGTACCCGTTGGAAGTGGTTCCGTGAGAGGGAGGGTACGGGATACGGTCCATATCGTCGGCGTTCGAAGAAATCATAAAAACCTGGTCGCGAAAAAGGGGCGTCGAGTGCAGCGGGGCTAGAGCCGTCCCTGCCCCAGCAAGGATCGAAAGCAAGTATACTTGACGAGCCGGGAATCTCCCAGCAACAAAAGCCTAGCTGCGGGACGTTTCGACCATCGGTGGGTCCACTTCTAACACCCGATCCAATATCGCAAGCACCCCAAGCAGCAACGCAAACCCCACCGGCATCATGAACCAGCCGGCGATGTCGTGAAAAAAGTGCTCAGCCGATTTGGGGTCCCCGTACTCAAAGGCGACCCCCGTCGCAATAATGCGTAAGCAGTTTGCTGCCACCGCTAGAATCGGCGCAAGGGCGCTTATTACGACCTTCTCCAGAAGCGTCCGCTCCATAATCAAACAGGCGCCAAACGTCAGTGCAAAAAAGGAGTACAGCATCCGGATGCCGCTACACGCTTCTGCCACTCCGATTTGCCCTGTCGTCAACGAAATAACGTTCCCTTGCGCGAAGGCCGGGATCCCAATCGTTTGAAATGCAAAAGTACTTACTTGTGTCGCGACATTTTGGAGAACGCCACTCAACTGTGAAGCCAAACTGCCGGGCAATGGCACCATGAATACAAGGAAAAGGACCCCAGAGAAGACGATAGGAATGGATCGGGTGCCGAAATAAAGGACGAGTCCTCCCAGAACAAACATCAGAAAGGTGAGTGCCTCCGGTGTTTCCATTCGCACGTAGCGAAACAAAGCTCGCAATGCGAGCGCCGCTGCCATCAACCCAATGCCTACGGCTATCGACCGAGTCGAATTCTCCTTCACCTCACGCACCGCAGCCAACGACTGCTTCCGCATCGACCAAACATAAACGGCAAATGGAGCAACAAAAAAGCCGTGCGAATAATCCGAATCGGTAAGCCAGGTCTGGGCCATCCAAGAGAAACTGTCCCAGTAGACAATGACGCACGCTCCCAGCGCCAGAAAAATGCCTTTCCAAAACCAACTGCTCACCGAACCGATCTCAGATCCTGAGGATGGTATTGCGGCGGACAATCCAATAGTCCGTCCATTCCCTATCCCGGACATCGAATCGGCTGTGTCCTTAGCGGGAGCTACAAAAGTGGAACTCGCGATAGGTTGGGTGGACGCCGAGGCGGGCTCGACGGCGTCTTCAGCGGGCAAAATGGACATGAAGGGCTTGGGCTCAATAAAAACAGGGTTGGGGCGAATGCAAAACCGGCGGGGGAAGAATAAGTACAACCCAAAAGCTCGCCAAGTAAAGATTTGGCGCCAAAAACCTCCCAATTTTCCTAAGAATCAGCGTCGGGAGATGGGGGCGTGGCTAGTTCGGGCTCCTCTGCGACTGCAATAAGTTGCTCTTATCGTCCGCGCGGAGCTAGCTCGCCGAGAAGGAATCGTACTAGCCCCAACTTTCGCGGGGCCTCCACGACTTCAGCAAGCTCTTCTTCTAATCACTTTCTCTCGACAACTTGCGACGGGATCGAACCATCGCTTCGGGGAAAATGTGCTACTTTCTGCGGCGACGCCAGGCTGCTGCGAGTCCGCCAGCGGCAGCAACGCCCAGCAGTGCAAGCGATCCTGGCTCAGGGACAGCTGAGAATCCAACGAAAGCGTTCAACGGGGTCGGGTTGGGAGAAAGAGGATTGCTAACGGAAGGCGCGGTGAAAGTTGAACCTGCCTCGGTGCTGACCAACCAACCGTCCAAATACCCGTTGGGCGTACTCAAACTCGCAGAATTGATGAGATGCTGCTGCAAAGCGACGCCTGCCGAATTCGACAATGCCAATGGATCTGTTCCAGGACCACCAAATATGGATGGCAGACCAGGGGCACTGACAAAAGTCGGATTGATCGACGCTTGATTGAACACAATCCCCGTGTCAATCATGGTCGAGTTGCCAGCAAAGGACGAATTTCCCAACCCGAAATAAAGGCGAACATTGTTGGCAGATGCTAGGGTCGCACCCGCCCAGATTCCTGCCAGGGGAGCTGTCGCCGGTGCACCAAACTCGAAACGACCAAGATAAACGGCTCGTTGATTCCCAGTCGTTTCCGTGATCGAACCATCTTGCTGGCGGAAACTCAACAAAATATCAGCTTGAACTGGACGTCCCACAAAAAGGAGCCCGACTAGTGCAACCAAAACCAAAAGACTTCTCATGACGTGACTCGACGGCGAAAGCGACTGCGGAAGACCCCGAACGAAAGAGCACCCAATCCCAACGACAACGCTGTAAAGGGCTCAGGA
Organism: Brakhagea slesvicensis; assembly: GCF_052161625.1. GTDB lineage: Bacteria > Planctomycetota > Planctomycetia > Pirellulales > Pirellulaceae > JBKCUI01. The sequence continues at coordinate 5,319,038 of NZ_CP197412.1, read as the reverse complement.
ACAGCGACGAGCCTCATCGTGGAGGTGTAATGGGTGGTGACCACTGCAAACGGGAAAAGCTGCAGCGTTTGAGTGAACGAGGGAGCGAAAAGCGAATTGCTCGAACCACTGTACATAAAAACGCTGATCTCCCGGGTCGGCGAAGCCGCCAAGAGACCGGAGAGAGCGGTGCTCTGGTTTGCAGAAAGGCTGACAAAACCGGTTTCAAACTCGTTTATCGAGCTTTGATTGGCAGCGTACGAAGGCATGTTCATGTCGATCAAGAGGGGCGTGGCGGCAATCAGATCGGAGAGCGGGTTCGCACCCTTTGCAGTGATCAACAGCTTCGGAAACGCAAGGGCAGTGTTTTGACTGCCAAACCCAATCCAACCGCGGAGCGACAAAGATGTGATTTGGCTCTGCGAAGGACCGTACGAGCTCGAGAAATCGAACGTGTTTACGAAGGCAAGCGACTGGGAACCTCCCAGGGGAACACTCACCCCAACCTGCGATTTCGTGTCCGATAACATTCCAGCCTGAACCTCAGCCGCCTGAACAGCGACGAAGCCCAACAAAAACACACTAATCCACCGTACCATCTGGACGCCTCTATCGTTTCGAACGCTCGGTACTCACCAGAGATCAACGCTCCCATACTAATTGGCAGCGGGGAGCTCTCAAGCAAAAAGCGTTAGAAAGGGTGTAGCCAACACAATGAACTTCCGGGCCCCCAACCTGCCGACGACCGCCAAGAAGGAGCAATCCTGCCGATCCTCATTCCTTAGCCGTCGCTGGGAGTCATCGATCCGATCGATGTCTCAAAAGGCCCCGCAATCCAATCCCTGCGTTCCGGGAGCGTACCGGATTGTAGGGATAGTCATGGTAATGCCTTTAGCAGCAATCGTGCCGGTAACGTGCCCAAAATTCTACGAAATTTTCCCGGAAAGAGCTAAAGTCAAGAGGGTGGCCTGAAAAGGCTGCGACGGAACGATCGTTGGAGAACCAAAGATCATTGCCTTCGGGGAGGAGCTTGAGGTATACCGATGCATTGCACGCCAAGGCGGCATCGGTGGCTTTCCCCCCCATCCCGCGATCGCACCTCTTTCGCGGAAGTCGGGAGTGAATTGGAGCTTCCGGAGGGAGTGGAATGGGAGAGGAGCGAACGCAACACTTCCCTTACCCGACGTACCTTCGGCTTGAGGGCGAAAGGCACAACAACAGGTTGAGACCGCTCTGCGAGTCAAACCGCAGAACCTCGATTGGACTTGGCTTCAGTCTTAGTATTACCCATCCTAATGAGATGGCTCGCGTCGGCTCTGGTCCCTAGAAACGCGGCGTCTCATTTTCTTTTGAACCGCTCCCAATCCGATCGCCCCCAGTCCCCACAAGACCATCGTCGCTGGCTCGGGCACCGCCGCGATGCTCGAAATCGAATAAACTTCGATCGCACCGATGGCAAAGCCCGTGACTCCGGTGACCAAGTTCTCATCGCTCTCATTCGTCATGACAATCGATCGACGGTCGTCGACCGATGGGACTAATCCGTAAGCGTATCCCTTCGCATTTCCACCTGTGAGGGAGATGTCAATCACTAAGTCTTCAAATCCGAACGCCGGTCCGTAATCAATGCGATTCGGAGTCTGCAGGTCTCCAAAATAACTGGACAATTGAGAAAACTTCTCACCGGAGTTCAAGTTGAATAGGAACGCGGTCTTATCTGAGGCCCCTGATGAGTAAGTTGGGATATTATCAAATTTCCAGACATTCGGATTGTAGCCACCAACCACTTGGTGACTCAGCGAAATGGTTTTTCCGCTGGGTGAATTGGGAGAGAAGGCCGTTGCAGATTGAGTGTCCAATATCTCTACTAAGGTAATGGTCCGGCTTTTTCCAACCACTGCAGCCTGAAAATGCGAAGCAGATTCCCGACCCTGTTTAGCATAGATTTTTGTAAGTTGAATCTCACCATTCCCCAACCAGTTTTGGATTGTATCGGCGTAGTCTTGGGTCATAAGTCCTCCACCGCCAACCACAAAAGCAGCCTGAGCTTGTGGGCGATCGAAGGAAATACCAAGAACCAAAAACGTAAACAGCAAGAACAAACGAGGCATGTTGAACTCCGGCGTTGGAGAGAGAGTAAGAAACGGGCATACGCTCGAAACGAAGAAGGGGCGTTCGAGCCAGTTGCAGCATTAAAGTTAGATAGCGTTATTAATGTCAACGAAAATGTTTTATCTTTATATCACCGTTCCGCTCCGGCACGCCCCCCGTCCTGGTGAGTGTCCCCCGTCCTGGTGAGTGTCCCCAGTCCTGGTGAGTGTCCCCAGTTTTTGGTTCCGAAAAATTTCCTGCTGGCACCTCTTCCCCACTCTTGTAGGTGGGATCTCAAGACGCTCCAATAGATCGCTCGCACAGGATCGTGCACGGCAATCCGAATGAATCGCCCCTTGTTTTGCCGATGTTTTCCCTTTCGCCCAAGGAATTCAGATCATGCGCACCGCCCGCGCCGATATCTACCGTCCCGATGAAGTCGCGACCGTCCACACCATCGCCACCATTGTTCGCAAGTACTACTTGCTCGGCGATGATGCTCTGACCCGCAAAGATTACAGCCATCGCTGTCTCTGGATTACCAAGCAAATCGAGGAACAGGCCCAGTACTTTGGCATCGACGTCTTAGGTCATGCCATCATGAGCAATCACTTCCACTCGGTCTTGCGATCCCGCCCCGACATCGTCCAAGAGTGGGACGACACCGAAGTCGCCAGGCGCTGGATGTTGATGTGTCCCAAGAGAAAGAACAAAGACAAGAGTCCGGCGGAGCCGAACCAGAAGGAGCTTGACGCCATCCGCACCAAGCCAGAGAAGGTCAAAGAGATCCGGCTTCGGCTCAGCGATATCTCGTGGTGGATGCGCATCCTTTGCCAGCGGGTGGCCAAGCGAGCCAATATGGAGCTCCAAGAGACCGGCCGGTTCTTCAATGGCCGGTTCAAGTCGATGAGGTTGCTCGATGACGAGGCCATCTTGGGCTGCATGAGCTATGTCGATTTGAATCCCATCCGAGCCCAGGTTACCAAGACGCTGGAGGGCTCCCAGCACACGTCGGTAGCCAAGCGGATCGCCGCGCTCACGCAAGTGCTAGGAACGGAGGTTCCGCCACCGGAGGCTTTGCAGGAGGGAGGGTCCCAGCAATCCAGCTCGTCAGGCGAAGATCCAGTCTTGTGGCAGCGTCGGTTGCCCGACGCGTACTTAGCGCCGATCGAGCTAGTGGATGAGAAAGGGAGTGCGGGGAGCAAGCCGAGCAAGACGCAGAAGCGGTGCAGTGACAAGGGAGTGGTTCCCCTATCTTCGATGAGCTACATCCAGCTGTTGGATGCAACCGCCCGGATCATCAAGGAAGGGAAGAAAGGCTTCACACCGGAGGAGGTACCCCCGGTGTTAGAGAGGTTGAATATGGATCCAGCGCGCTGGATCGATTACACGACCCAGTTCAGCCGGATGTTCTCTTTAGCGGCCGGCGGAGTGCGTAGCATGAAGGAAGCCAGGACGCTCGTTACGAAGCGGCAGTATTACTGTCCGCAATACCAAGGTCGTACCTAGCGGCAGGTCATTCAGTCCGCAGGCGGGTTGTCGACGCTTCCAGCGACGCAATTTGCCGCTTGCCGTCGACGTTGACCGGAATCAGCATCCCCCAATCCCCCTTCTTCTTGGCATTCCGTGCGGACCTCCCCCCGCACGAGGGTTCTCGCTGCGCGCCGCCTGACCAAAAACGGCCCCAAAACCCGTTTTTCGCCCCTCTTCGGCCTCCAATCCCCCACGCGCCCCTCAAAACCCGCCCCCACCCCCCTCCTCCGGGGGGCCACCCCCACCCCTGGTGAGTGTCCCCAGATTCTGATGAGTGTCCCCAGTGCTGGGGACACTCACTAGTGTTTGATCGCTGGGGACACACACTAGTGTTTGATCGACGAGGGGCTATCGACAGTCAGTGTAGGCACCGCCTTAGGGGCAGCAACGGGGCGAGATTATCCGATCTCGTCGGGTCAAATGTTCGATATCATTTGGTCGACTCGTCCGTCAGTCCATTTGGTGAGCTCGGAACAGGAATTGAGGCATTTGCTTTGACGATTCCAATAGAGAACAGAGGGTTCAGCATCCAGGAAAACGACAGCAGCAGCATCACTGCTATGCAAGAATGAACCACATGTGAATACATTGATAGCCAGCATGGCAGATACTTGGACAGCAAGACAATGATTATCGCGTTAGCAAAGATCAATCCCAGCGTGATGAGAGAGTATTGAACAAAGATGTCAGAGTAGACTTCGAGCCGGCTAAAGATTGGAGTAGGCGTTATCCCGCCTGTTGCGTAATGCAACTTAAGGCTTGGTACAAATCGCGTTAGAGCAAGGTAGAGCACGCAAAAGGCAATCAGGTGACTTGTGAATATGCCGAATAGCCCAAGCCACTCTTTCCAATTGTGTTGTTTGGAGACTGCTGTCGGAGTCATTTTCGCGATCCTCAGATTGATAGTTTCCGCAAGGGACTGGAATTTTCCTTCTACACGACCGTCCACATTCAAGTACAACCGACTAAGGGATTGCTGACGAGGCGCGAGTCCTCATAGCGAAGAAGCGGACTATGGCAACTGTATTGTCTCACCGTCGTTATCCCTTTCTAAGAGATCCTATTGCAGCCAAAGCGGTGAAATCTCTGGGAAGGCAAGTGCAAGCGCTTCTTTTTGGATTTCGACTCGCGCATGCAATGGAAGACACCTCCGATGACCAATACACCAGCTCGATTGACCTAGCGCAGACGTGTACGTATTGCCCTCGAATGGCCTTGCTTATCTTCCATGTTGTTAGGTCGTTTAATACCAAGACAGCGCGACTGGGTACGCCGCGTTTTTGGGTCGCGCGTTGAGTGTTCGAACTGAAGTAACGTGCAAATCACCTCGCTTCGCCAATTCGATCTTGTTAGAATAGGGACGGCCGAGTTTGCGGCCCCCCCACCCTTTCCCGCCGTCGATTTCGCGACCCCCACCGGTATTTCTATGATTACGTGGATGGTTTCTCCATCAAACCTTGCGACTTTCCGCCATGGTGTTTATTTCGCAGGACTAGCGATTGCCTTGGTTTTCCCTCCACCTCGAGGAGCCTTTGGCGAGGATGCAACGTCGAAACCGTTCTTCGAATCAGATATTCGCCCGATCTTGCGCGAGTACTGCTTGGACTGTCACGGAGCGGAGGAAAACCCAGACGGCTCCCTGGATCTACGTTTGGTTCGATTCATGACCCAGGGGGGAGATTCGGGACCTGCGTTGAATTTGCAGTCGCCCGAATCGAGCCTCCTTTGGAATCGAATCGCAAACGACGAAATGCCTCCTGGAGAAGGAAAAGTCAGTGCCGACAAAAAGGATCGCATTCGTAGATGGCTCCATGCGGGCGCCCCGACGCGCAGACCGGAACCAGAGGAAATCGGCTTCGGGATTCCCTTGACGGATGAGGAGAGATCCCACTGGGCTTACATTCCCATTTCTACAACACAGATACCTGCGTCACTGGAATTGGATCGCGCTCGAAATGCCATCGACGCTCTCCTCTTGCAGAGCATGCCTAGCGGATTGACTTTACAAGCAGATGCGCCGAAGCGGGTGCAGGTTCGACGCGTTTATATGGATTTGCTCGGCATGCCCCCGTCGGCAGAAGATTGGGAGCGTTGGGACCATTGCAACGATGTGGATTGGTACGAACAACTGGTCGATTCACTCCTTGCAGACCCTCGCTATGGCGAGCGATGGGGGAGGCATTGGCTGGATGCAGTCGGGTATGCGGACAGCGATGGCGCGACGATCGCTGATTCCGAACGGGCTTGGGCTTGGCGATATCGCGACTACGTCATCCAATCTTTGAATGAAGACAAACCCTTCGATCGTTTTATGCACGAGCAATTGGCAGGGGACGAACTGGCCGGACCACGCGTTGGCGACTGGACCGACGAACAAAAGGAGTGCCTTGTTGCGACTGGGTTGCTGCGAATGGCAGCCGATGGAACAGGGAGTGGTGATAACACGACGGAAGGTCGAAACAAAACCATTTCCGATACGATTCAAATCCTTGGCAGTACTCTTCTCAGTTCCAGTCTTCATTGTGCTCAGTGCCACGACCATCGGTACGATCCTATCTCGCAGCACGACTACTTTGCCTTGCGTGCCGTGCTGGAACCCTCGCTGGATTGGAAGAATTGGAAGACGCCTTCCGAACGATTGATTTCATTGCAGTCCGAAGCCGACAAGGCTCGGTCGTTGGCGATCGAAAATGATGCAGCAAAGGTTCTTGACGAGAAAAAACAAAAGCAGGCGGAGTTTATTCAAGAAGCGTTTGAAAAAGAGTTACTGAAGTTTCCCGAGGGAGAACGCGACGCCCTGCGAGCAGCCTACGAGACGCCTGCCGAGAAACGATCGGAAGAGCAGAAGGGGCTCCTTCTGAAGAATCCGAGCGTCAATGTCACACCTGGGGTTCTATATCAGTACTCCCCGATGGCGGCGGAGGAACTCAAGAAACTGGATGCAAAAATCGCTGAGATTCGGGCGACCAAACCAACCGAAGAATTTGTTCACGCACTGGTCGAGCCGCCAAATCATTTGCCCAAAACGCAATTGTTTCATCGAGGGGATCCCAATCAACCAACACGCGAGGTGAAGCCTGGGAAACTCTCGGTGCTTGTCGCAGAAGATCGATCTTCTTCCTTGCCAGATGACGATGCTGCGATCCCCACGTCGGGGCGTCGATTGGCTTTTGCTCGCTGGTTAACCGACCGAGATAGTCCCAACCCTCTTTTCCTACGATCGATGGTGAACCGAGTTTGGTTGCATCACTTCGGGCGCGGGATCGTCGAAACTCCTGGAGATTTTGGACAACTCGGTTCGGCGCCGACACATCCCCAACTCTTGGATGCGATGGCCCGGGTTTGGTTAGACCGAGATTGGAGCTTAAAGGGACTTCATCGGGAGATCCTTACATCGAGTGCCTATCGGCAAAGCTCGGCGCGGCATGAAACGGGAGATAGGCTCGATCCTGACAATCGCACGTACTGGCGAAAGCCGACCATACGTCTAGAGGCTGAAGCGATTCGCGATACCATGTTGAGTATGTCGGGCACTCTCCAAGGGGCTTTTTTTGGTCGTCCTATCGCATTGCAGGAAGACGAAACGGGACAAGTTCGCATCGATCCGAGTCAAACTCGCCGAAGCATCTATGCAAAATGGAGACGAACTCAGCCGGTCGCCATGCTCCAGAGCTTTGATGCACCGGTGATGGGCATCAATTGCGACGTGCGAACCCCCTCTACCGTCCCGACGCAATCCCTTATGCTCGTCAACGGAGACTTTGCCATCGATCAAGCGAGCAAGATTGCTTCACGGGCAATCGAACTCGCCAAAAATGCGACATCCAAGCACGTTGACGTTTGGGATCTCCCGGAACCTCCCAAGCCTGTTTGGGCCTACGGCACGGGAAGTTGGGATGAGGAAGCGAAAAGGTTCGATCGATTCGAAGCCTATGCGCATTTCAATGGGTCGCAGTGGCAAGGCTCGGGGAAGGTGCCCGACGGACGGATCGGTTGGTCCCTCTTGCATGCTTCAGGTGGCCATCCTGGAAACAAACAATTCCCGGCGATTCGACGTTTCATCGTTCCTGCCGACGGATCCCTACAGGTTGCTGGCAAACTTGAGCACGCCAGCGAAAATGGCGATGGCGTCGCGGCAACAGTCCTTTGGAATGGAAGCTCCATAGGAAGCTGGAGTGTCAAAAAAGGATCTGCTTCCACCACCCTATCGGATGTTGCCGTTCGCGCGGGAGAGACCGTCGACTTTCTCGTGCAATGCGGAGACAACGAGAACTCGGACTCCTTCCAATGGCCCGTCGTACTCGAATTGAAGTCGGACTCCGGCCAGACGCTCGTTTTCGATTCGGTTAAGCAGTTTTCTGGCCCAATGGAATCACACGCCAATCTTCCAGTCCAAATTCAAACCGCTTGGAAGATCGTTCTTCACCGCGATCTGACTGCACCGGAGATTGCTTTGGTGCAGCGGTTTGCTAAAGAACAAATCGCCCTGCTTCACACAGAACCTGAACGAGTGCCTCAAGGGAGCAGTGTGCCCAAGCAGTTATTGACGAATATCTGCCAGATGTTGATTTGTTCGAACGAGTTCCTTTACATCGATTGAGATTATGGACATGGAATCATTACCGATAGGTTCGAGAAGGCTCTGGCTTAAGCACTCAGGGATGGGAATCGGTGCGATCGCCTTGCAATGGATGTTGGCATCTCAAGGAGGTCAAGGCGCGCCTCCTATCGTCAAAGCCAAGCCGCACAATGACGTGAAACCGAGACAACCCCACTTCGAGCCGAAAGCGAAAGCGATGATTTCGCTTTTTCAGCACGGCGGTCCATCCCACATGGATTTAACGGACCCAAAGCCCGAATTAACCAAATACAGTGGGACCGATTACACGGGAGACATCCACTTCTCATTTGTGAACCAAGCGAGCAAGAAGTTGTTGGGAAGTCCATTTTCCTTCCAGCCTCGCGGTGAGTGTGGAATGGAGTTGTCGGAGTTGCTCCCACATACATCGGAAATCGTCGATGACATTTGCCTGATTCGGAGCATGCACACCGGAGCGAATGGTCACGAGGTTTCGATCCGATATTTTCACGGGGGTATCCCAGGTATTCTGGGGAGACCGACATTGGGTTCTTGGCTAACCTATGCGATTGGAAGCGAGTCGCAGGATTTGCCCGCGTACATGGTTTTGTCCGATCCGGGTGGTCATCCCGTCGACGGGGTGACGAATTGGTCGAATGGCTTCATGCCCGCGATGTTCCAAGGATCGGTGCTTCGGCCAAAAGAGCCTCGTATATTCAATTTACAACCGCCTCCCCATTTGGCAGGGCAAGTGCAGCGACAAAACCTCGATCTGCTACAAGAATTAAATCGTATGCATTTGGAAACCCACCCCGGGGAATCTGATTTGGAGTCTCGCATTGCAAGCTACGAGTTAGCGGCCAAGATGCAGATCGCCGCGTCCGATGCGCTCGATATCTCCAAGGAGACCGAAGCGACGTTGAAACTATACGGGATCGATGAACCAGCCACACGAGAGTATGGAACGCGTTGCTTATTGGCACGAAGACTAGTGGAACGTGGGGTTCGATTTGTGCAATTGTTTCACGCCAACCAGCCTTGGGACAACCACGACAATCTGAAAACAGGACTCACCTCCATTTGCAAGAAGACCGACAAACCTGTCGCAGGGTTGATCCAAGACCTCAAGCAACGCGGGCTGCTCGATTCCACGCTCGTACATTGGGGAGGAGAGATCGGCCGCTTGCCCGTTACCCAAGATCATGGCTCACCGGAGAAGGCGGGGCGCGATCACAATGGACAAGGGTTCAGCATCTGGATGGCGGGTGGCGGGATCCAAGGCGGAAAGGTCTACGGCAAAACGGATGAGTTTGGTCACAAAGCGGTTGAAAACATCGTGACCCCCAACGATTTCCAAGCGACGGTCATGCATTTGTTCGGGTTGAAGTGGGAAGAGGTAACGTATCCCTACAACAATCAAATGCAGATCATTACTGCAAAACGCCCTGCCAAAGTGGTGAGCGATATCCTCCGTGCGTAAACGGGTACCAGCGTGCAGCGAGCCTCCGGATCCGATCCTTTTACGAGCTGCACGAAAGAGTGGAGCAACCCGGTTTATGCCGCGCCCATTCTGGTCGCTTCACATAAAAATTCGCTTCTTGGCTAGGTTGTTCCTCATAAGGGTTTTGGAGCAGATCCATCAGTTCGTGCAGCGCCACCAAATCCCCATCTTCGGCTCGATCGATTGCCTGTTGCGCAAGAAAATTCCGGAGAACATACTTTGGATTGACACGGTTCATGGACTCCGACCTGCCGCGATAATCGGTCGTTCCCGCTTGAACGGCGTGCCGAAACTGGAGTGCCCAGTCCCACAATGGTCTTAACCCCGGCACGTTGGGTTGGATCGTGTCATAAAACGCAGGTCCGACGTATTCGCAAAAGTCTTGAATCAGCGATGCGTCCGAGGAGCCACTACCGGTGTACCAAGCCTCGGGGAGTCGGGCCAATTGTCGGTAGAAGATCGTCATGTCGATCTCCGTCAATCGCCAACAGTTTTCCAAAGACTCTACGATTGCTCTCCCGACGGTTCCTCCCCCTTCGGGCAGTCCCAGCTTCGCCATTTGCATCGAGAGATAGGAGTTAGCAAGCTCGGAGACGAAGGAATCCAATCCTCGCTGCAAAGGCTCCGTTTGATCAAACAGGGGGAACAACGCATTGGCCAGTTGGACGAGGTTCCACTGGGCAATCTGCGGTTGGTTTCCAAATGCGTACCGATGCATTTCAAAATCGGTTGTGTTGGGGGTCCAATCCGAGTCGAAGGCATCGACCCAACCATAAGGTCCGTAATCGATCGTCAGGCCTAAGATCGACATGTTGTCGGTGTTCATCACTCCGTGAACGAATCCGACACGCATCCAATCGCAAACCATTGCGGCCGTTCGAATGCACACTTCGCGAAACCAAGCCTCATAGGTTTCCAGCGATGGTGGCCCCAATTCGGGAAAATGGTTGGCGATGGTAAAATCAGCCAGTGCTCGCAAGTTGTCGGTGTCTTGCCTCGCTGCAAAGATTTCAAAGTTTCCGAAACGAATAAAACTGGGAGCAACTCTGCAAACGATTGCGCCCGGTTCGTGCTTCGCGTTTCCATCGTAGAACATATCGCGCAAAACGGTTTCTCCGGTCCCAACCAAACTCAGAGCACGCGTGGTCGGGACTCCAAGGGCATGCATGGCCTCGCTGCACAAATACTCGCGAAGTGAGGATCGAAGAACGGCGCGGCCATCTGCGAATCGTGAATAGGGGGTGGGGCCGGAACCTTTCAATTGCCAAGTCCATGATTTACCGCTGGGATCGATCCATTCTCCCAAATTGATGGCTCGACCGTCTCCAAGCTGCCCGGCCCAATTCCCGAATTGATGGCCCCCATAGCACATCGCGTAAGGCTTCATCCCTTCGACCAAACGATTCCCTGCGAGAACGCCTACTCCCTCGGCACTCTCGAGCCACTTGGAATCCACTCCGATTTCATTTGCGAAAAATCGTGAGTAGGCTAGTAGCGAAGGCTCACGCACCGGGGTCGGTGCCACGAGCGAGTACATGGCTTTCCATACCAAATGGGGGCGAGGATCGTTGGAGGTATCCCCTGGCAACGAGTCAACGAAGCGAGATTCAAATTTCATTGTGGAGTTTCAGAAATGGGTTGGAAGCCGCTTCGAAATACGAAGTAGACGGCGCCGCACATGCACAATGCTGCCCAGAGATAATCCCACTTGAGCCCTTGTTTCATGTAGACATAGACAAAGGGGACAAAGACGCAAAGGGTGATGACCTCCTGCAGAATCTTTAGCTGACCGAGGGACAGATGCCCATAACCGATTCGATTTGCGGGGACTTGAATAAGGTACTCAAAGAAGGCGATTCCCCAACTGACGAGGACGGCGACAAACCACGGCTTCTCGGCGAGGTCTTTCAAATGGCCGTACCAAGCCATGAGCATGAAAAAATTCGAAACCACCAATAACAATATCGTCCAGACGATCGCCATCACACACTCCCTCGTTGCAATGAAAGGTTCGAATCCTTCGGTCTGACAGTACTTCGTCAAGGATTCATTCGCGGAATCCGTAGATAGCATTTCGAGTGCGAATTAGCAAGGTATCGCCGACCGCAGCGGGAGAGGCAAGGCAACCGGCGGGAAGGACATTCTCAGCCAAAACTTCTCCTTCAGGCGTGACAACATGCCCCTTGCCTTGCTCGTCCAAGCAATAGATTTTTCCGTCAGCGAAAATCGGAGAACTACTGAAGTCACCGCCGAGGCGTTTTTGCCAAACGGTTTCCCCGGTCGCTTTATGGATAGCGGATAGGACTCCGCGATCCTCGAGCGTGATCACTTGATCGCCGATCAGAAGAGGAGACGGCTTGGCTCCAATGGATTTGGATGCTTGCCATAGCACTCCTTTTTCGGTCAAGTCACCGGTACCATCGGGGCGAATCGCAAGCAATTTCCCTTTGCTAAATCCGGTGCTGGTATAGATGATATTTCCGTCATACAGGGGACGCAACGAAGCCGAATGTTCTTCGTAGCGCACTTTCCAAAGCTCTTTCCCTGAGCGGGGATCGTATGCAATCACCGCTTTGGCCGCTGGACTGATCAATTGCAGCGAGGTGCTATCGCCGTTCTTCACTTGAACTACATGCGGCGTTCCATACGCCTTTTTGTAGTCCCCATTGTCGGTCCCATAGTCAATATCGCGATCGGTCTTCCAAAGCGTCGCACCGGTCGCACGATCGAGTGCGACAATGTATTGAACGTCGAATCCATCCATATGGAAGATCAGCGAGTTCTCGAAAAGGATCGGCGAGGAACCCGCACCGCGATAGTGATTGCAGGGAAGATCGCGTCGTTCCCAAACGGTATTGCCCGATGTCTTATCCAAACAGGCTGTACCGTATGCTCCAAAACTGACAAAGATGTGTTGACCATCGACGACCGGTGTCGGGGATGCGTACGAATTGAAAACATGAAAGTCCTTTTGCACTTCCGGATTCGAAAACAGGGGGCGTTCCCAAAGCACTTTTCCTGTCGCCAGTTCCAAGCAATGCACCGACATGGAAAGTCCGTCGTCCGTTGCGTTGGTCAGCCAAAGTTTGTCACCCCAGACGACGGGTGACGACCACGCCTTGCCCGTCAGTGCGTGTTTCCAAGCAAGATTCTTATCCTCGCTCCATTGAGTGGGAGGCTTCGCATCCGTCAGGGCATGGCCATCGCCACGCGGGCCGCGGTATTGCGGCCAAAAGGAACTCCCTGCGTTTGCAACTTCCTGTTGCGACCAAGCCCATTCGACTGAGTAGGCAGAGTCGGACGCTTGCCCATAACAGAGCGTTACCCCGAAGCTCGCCACGGCGCACGATAGAGCTGGAACGGCTAGGATTCGCTTCGAAGCAAAATAGAGACGTCCGATGGCCAAGGTCATGTCGAGTAAACGCATTGCAACGTGCCAGGGTGGGAAGGGGGGAGGGGAGAGCACTTTCCCTAGTATAGTTCAATGGATGGGGTGCGGGATATGCGGCTAGAGCACCCTGGCCCAAATGCTTTTGAGATAGCCCGTCTCCGGACAATGTGCAACGACAGGATGGTCGGGCGCCGCACCGGTGGAATGGAGGATTTGAAGAGTACGGGGCGGGTGAGGCTTTCCTTCCGCGTCAAAGCCGGTCGCTTTCGCAGCGGAACGGACAATACCATGAAAGGATTCCGTATCCAACAATCCTGCGCAGGAACAGGTCAACAGCATCCCACCTGGTTTCACCAATTGCATGGCGAGCTTGTTCAGATCGAAATGCTTTTTGCTTCCCTCTTCGAGCTCGGCGCGGGACCGAATTAGCTTGGGAGGATCGAGCACCACCACATCGTATTGTCGGCCGATGCGGAGCATGTCTCGCATGAAGGCAAAAGCGTCGGATTGGACGAAACGGATGCGCGTTTGATTGATATCGGCGTTCTTCTTGGCCATCGCCAAGGGCTCATCATCCAGGTCGACGCCCGTCACATCGGACGCTTCCCCTGCTTTTGCTGCTTGAACGGAAAATCCTCCTGTGTAGCAGCAAAGATCGAGAACCGACTTCCCTTTTGAGAAGTGCGCTAATTGTTTGCGGTTATCTCGCTGATCGCAGAAGAATCCTGTTTTATGACCGGTGCCGAAATGGATGCGATACTTCACCCCATTTTCTTGGACGGTGACGGTGGCTGGCAATCCCTCCGATTTTCGGGATGGGATCGACAATCCCTCTTGGCTAAGGAATTGCGGGCACTCTTGGATCAACCAATGCTTGGTCCCCAGTCGCTTTTGCAATCGATCCAAGATCGGCTCACAGCGATACGCCATTCCCAGGCTAAAGAGCTCTGCACTGAGGCAATCGCCGTAGCGATCGACGACCAGGCCGGGAACGCCATCGGCCTCACCGTGCATGACTCGATAGGCATCGGTGGTCTCATCGAGTCGGAGAACATCGCGGCGAAGTGACACGGCTTGGTCGGCAATCCGATCCCAAAACGGTTCATCGGGCCATTCACCCCACCACGACATCAAACGAACGGCGACTTCCGAGCGAGGGTTGTAGATCCCGTAGGCAAAAAGGCTTGGCTCGGATTCCGAGCGAGTCCCGCCTGTCCGCCTGCCCTCGGCATCGCGATCTGGGTAATCCGAATTCACCGAATACACGGCCACCCATTGGCCAGCGATTGGATTTCCCTCGGTTTGTAGGATTCGTTTTCGGTAAATGTTCGGGTGAAGCATCGGCCGATTGACGAAGACCGCGGGCATCGCAGCGTTTCGGTTAGGGATCAACGCTTTGAGGGAATCATCCATAAGATCGGTTGTTTTCGTCGCTGACAATATTGGAGAGTCGAAGTGTGTAGGGGCAGAGGGGATGGTTGACTATTCTTTCGCTTCTAAGGTCGCTGGTTTGCGACCCGAACTCGCGGGAATGTTAAGCTCGATGATTCCGCGAGAGGCGAGCCAGCGTTGGAGCGCGTTGGACCAATCTCCCGTTGCAGGAATCGCTTTCCCCAGCCCGACACCGTGCCGCCCCTTTTCGTAGATATGGAGTTCTCCAGGTACGCCGGCCTTTACCATCGCCGAGTAAAACTCGAGAGAGTTCTCTGGAGGCACGGCAGTGTCTTCCATCGTGTGGAACAGAAATGTCGGAGGGGTGTCCTTTGTCACGCGGTCCGCGTTCTGAAGCGATGCCAGTAGTTCCGGATCCGGGGATTTGCCGAGCAAGTTGTTCTCGCTCCCCTTGTGCGATTTAGGTTTCCCAAAAAGGATGACCGGATAGCAGAGGACGCCAAAGTCGGGGCGGCTGGACTGCTTGAGGATTGGATCTGTCGAGTTTGCATCCCCGAGATCGAACTGTGTCAACACGGTCGAAACGAGGTGTCCACCTGCCGAGAATCCCATAATGCCGACCCGATTCGGATCGATATTCCACTCCTTGGCCATCGCTCGGGTCAATCGAACGGCTCGCATTGCGTCTTGCATGGGCGCCGGGTGCCCGTAGCCTTTGTTGCGGTGTCGATAATCGCAAATGATGGCAGCCATGCCGAGATCATTGGCCCAAGCAGCGATCTCGTGCCCCTCATGTCCCATGGCGAGATTCCCATAACCGCCTCCGGGGCATACCACCAAGGCTGCGGTTGGACTCCCGCTCTCTGGCAACCGTACCATCGCCATGGGGATGTCTTTGGGTTCACTTCCCAACGCCCCCGGCGCTCCATCCTTCCAAAGAGGCAAGTCGATGGAACGAGGCTCCGTAGCACTTGCGCATGTCGAACCGAACAAGGCAATGCACCCAACAAACAATGGCTTGCACCAAAGTGAAAACAAGGAACGCGTGGTTAGCAGTCGCATGACGGAAGCTCCGTGGACTCGCTCTTTGGCTGGTAGCCAGGGAGCGATTGGGAAAGGAATGGAATGGACGCGATTTTACTTACTCATCCGCGTCCCTGCGTACCCGCTCGTGGACGCCTGAGCCTGATGCCGCACACTCGGTTAGGCTTGGGGTTCTGTCATGGTGAACGGATCGAGCGCCTCATCGAGAGTCTCTTTGGGGAGCACGTTTTGTTCTAAGCAAAGTTCGCGGATGGTTTTGCCGGATGCGAATGCCTCTTTGGTGAGCTTGGCTGCCTTTTCGTATCCGATATGGGGGTTCAAGCTCGTTACCATGGAAAGGCTTTGTTCGACACTCGCCTCGCAAGCCTCTGGGTTGGCTTCAAGTCCGTCCATACAGAACTCGATGAAGGCACCGACACCATTGGTGAGCAACATAATACTCTCCAGCATCGTTTGCCCCATGACCGGCATCATAATATTGAGCTGGAAATTGCCTCCCGATGCGCCGCACAGTGTCATGGTCGTGTCATTTCCCATGACTCGGGCGGTGAGTTGCATCATGCTTTCGCACATGACCGGGTTCACTTTCCCTGGCATGATCGAAGAGCCAGGTTGGCGATCTGGCAAGATGACTTCGTAGAACCCGCAGCGGGGGCCCGATCCGAGCCATCGGATGTTGTTAGACAGATTAAAAAGGGTCATTGCGATCGCTTTGATTTGACCGTGCGATTCGACCAACCCGTCGCGCTGCGCATTGGCTTCAAAGTGATCAACTGCTTCGACGAACGGGATACCGGTTTGGTTGGCGAGGGCTTTCGCAACGCGCGCACCGAATTCGGGGTGCGTGTTGATCCCACTCCCCACAGCGGTGCCTCCGACCGGTAATTCCAAGACCCCCTTGATGGCTTGTTTGGCGCGCTCCATCGAAAGCTCGATTTGGCGAGCAAAGCCTCCAAACTCTTGCCCCAATCGAAGCGGCGTTGCGTCCATCAAGTGGGTGCGTCCGATCTTGATGACCCGATCCCATTTGCGGGCCTTCTCTCGAAGCGATTCATGAAATCGCTTCAGCATAGGAATCAACTTGGTCTCAATCTCCACCGCGGTAGCAACGTGAATCGCGGTTGGAAAGGTGTCGTTGGTGCTTTGCCCCATATTGACATGATCGTTGGGGTGAATCGGTTTTGATTTCGAAAAGCGATCCCCTCCCAGCATCTCGATGGCTCGATTCGAGATGACCTCGTTGACGTTCATATTGCTCGACGTACCGGAGCCGGTTTGGAAAACATCGATCGGGAATTCGCCATCCATCTTCCCGTCGATGACCTCTTGGCAAGCGGCTTTCATCGCGGCGATTTGCTCTTCTGTCAATCGCGTTTTTCCGGTGCCGGTCAGCTTTCCCAAGTCGTGGTTCGCAATCGCGCAAGCCAATTTCACTCTTCCCATGGCCCGGATCAGAGGGACCGGAAGCTGCCAGCCTGAAATCGGGAAATTCTCGACGGCACGCTGAGTTTGAGCGCTGTAGTAAGCATTGGCGGGGACTTGGACCTCGCCCATGGAGTCCACTTCGATTCGATAATCAGACATGTTCGGTTATTGAAGGGTTTGCGTAACGATTCCTGCGTACCGGCGAGATTCTATCAGAGATGCCCCGTCCCGCGAGCCGAGAATCTCCCCCTTCCATCCGCTTCCAACGCCTGTTTCCATCCCTTTAGGACTCATTGCCTAACCTCTTCGCAGGCGTTATTCTTCCGGTCTTAGAAAGTGGTCTCCGGAGACGGATTTTCCCGGGGTTTTAACGATGAACGCCACTTCTTTGATTAACTCAACTAATCCGCAGGCCATTCATGAACGCACCCGTTACCAGCCCAACCCAAGTCGCGATCGACACCATTCGAACCCTTAGCATGGATGGCGTGCAAGCTGCGAATAGCGGGCACCCTGGTACACCGATGGCATTGGCTCCTGTCGCGTTTCAAATTTGGACCGACGCGATGCGATACGATCCGGCCCAGCCTCTCTGGCCGAACCGCGATCGATTTGTTCTTTCCTGTGGCCATGCGTCCATGCTTCTCTATTCGATGATTCATCTCTCGGGCATTCGCAATGTCGACGCTCACGGGAAAGTGACTGCCGAACCCGCTCTCACTCTCGACAACCTCAAGAATTTCCGACAGTTGCACAGTCCCTGCGCGGGTCACCCGGAATTCGGATATGCAACTGGGATCGAAACCACCACCGGACCCCTTGGGCAGGGAGTTGGGAATTCTGTCGGAATGGCGATCGCGTCCAAGTTTCTCGGAGCGACCTACAACAAGCCCGGGTACGATCTCTTTGACTACGATGTGTACGCGCTCTGCGGCGACGGCGATTTGATGGAAGGTGTCGCGTGCGAGGCCGCTTCTCTCGCAGGGCATTTGAAGCTATCGAACCTTTGCTGGATCTACGATGACAATGGGATCACGATCGAAGGGCACACAGACCTCGCATATAGTGAGAACGTCGCGCTCAAGTACCAAGGGCTTGGCTGGAACACCATCGAAGTCGCTGACGCCAACGACTTGTCCGCCCTTCAGGCTGCATTCGCGAACTTCAAAGCGACTCAGGACCGCCCTACCTTGATCATCGTGAAGTCGGTGATCGGATTCGGATCCCCGAACAAAGCCAACACGCATGGCGCTCACGGTGCCCCACTCGGCGATGACGAGATCAAGCTAACGAAGAAGGCATATGGATGGCCCGAGGATGAGAAGTTCTTCGTGCCCGAAGTCACTCGCAAAGTTTTTGCTGATACCATTGGAAAGAATGGCGCCGCCTCCTCAGCCGCTTGGATGGCGAATTTTGCCGAATACAAAGCCAAGTTTCCGAAGGAAGCAGCAGACGTCCAAGCCATCATCGATCGCAAGCTTCCCGCCGGCTGGGATGCTGGACTGAAGGAGTTCGCCGCCGATGCAAAAGGATTGGCGACACGAGTGAGCAGCGGCAAGGTTCTTAACATGCTCGCACCCAACCTTCCCTGCCTCTTCGGTGGTTCCGCCGACTTGGCCCCCTCCACCATGACCAACTTGGACGGCTTCGGGAGCTTTGGGTCGGGTAACTATGCGGGTCGCAATATGCACTTTGGTATTCGCGAACACGGCATGGCAGCGGCCTTGAACGGGATGAGCCTTTCGGGTCTGCGAGCCTACGGCGCGACCTTCTTCGTGTTCACCGATTACATGCGACCATCGATGCGACTGAGCAGCATCATGCATCAGCCCGTTCTCTACGTGTTGACCCACGATTCCATTGGTCTAGGTGAAGACGGCCCAACCCACCAACCCGTCGAGCATTTGGCCGCATGCCGCGCTATCCCCGGGCTTTATGTATTCCGCCCTGGGGATGCCAACGAAGTGTTGTACTCATACAAAGCAGCCTTGAGCATCGACAATCACCCCACGGCGATGGTTCTTTCGAGGCAGAATGTTCCAACGTTAGACCGCACCAAGTTCGGGGCTGCCGAAGGAACGCTCCAGGGCGCCTATGTCTTAAGCGATTGCGATGGTGGAGCACAAGCATTGATTCTCGGAACGGGAACGGAGATCCCCATTTGCCTCAAGGCCCAGGAGTTGCTTGCAGCCAAGGGAATCAAGGCTCGCGTCATCAGCGTCCCGTGCATGGAGTTGTTCGACGAGCAAGACGATGCCTATAAAGCGACTGTTTTGCCTGGTTCGATCACCGCTCGCGTCGCCTGCGAAGCCGGCATTCGACTTGGTTGGGACAAATACATCGGTATCGATGGCAAGTTCGTTGGCATGAGCACCTTCGGGGCATCCGCACCAGCCAGCCAACTTTATGAGCACTTCAAGATCACTGCCGAGAACATCGTCAATCAAGTCGAGACGATGCTGGCCAAGAAGTAAGGCTGGCCAAGAAGTAAACCATCGCACGAATCTCGCTGGCTCGTCGTTCCATGCATGGGCGACCAGCGAAGCCAACTCTCTCAAAGATCCCTTAGATGGGTCGATTCTAAAGGATCCTGACGCATGGCGTTTTGCGAAAATAAATCAGAGAGTAGGCCCGATCGGCCAAGGGCAAAATTCATCGTCGCCGTATCCGAGCAATTCGCTCTTGGTCTTCTTTCCGCTGGCAGTCGCTAGGATTTCGTTGAACAATCGCTCCCCGGCATCCTGCAGGCTCTCGTCTTCTAGTACGGTTCCCATATTGAGATCCATATCATCAGGCATTCGTTGAAAGAGTGCGTTGTTCGTTGCGACTTTGATACTGGGAACAGGTTTGCATCCGAAGCAGCTGCCCCGACCGGTGGTGAAGACGACAACATTCGCGCCGCTCGCTACCATTCCGGTCACGCAGACAGGATCGAATCCAGGCGAGTCGACAATCACGAGCCCTTTGCGGTCGACAATCTCACCGTATTCGTACACATCTTGCAGCGCCGTGCTCCCCCCTTTGGCCGCGGCACCGAGGGACTTTTCGATGATGGTGGTAAGTCCTCCAGCCTTGTTACCGAGGGACGGGTTGTTATCGAATTCTTCTTGGTAGTGTTTCGTGTAGTCGATCCACCATTCCATCTTATTAAGTAGCTTGCGAGCAACCGCTTCGTTCGCAGCTCGCTTCGTAAAGAGCTGTTCAGCTCCATAGAGTTCGGTGGTTTCACCTAAGATCGAGGTACCACCGGCTGCAACCAAAAGATCGGATGCGATACCAAGAGCGGGATTGGCTGTGATACCCGAATAACCATCGGATCCTCCGCATTTCGTCGCCAGCACCAGCTCGCTAGTAGGTACGGTCGCGCGTCGATAGCTGTTCACGATGGGAAGGAGTTCGTTCACCAGCTCGACGCCCTTCGCGACCGTCTTCGCGGTCCCGCCGATATCCTGCATGGAGAGAATCGGAATGTCCATCGTCGCAGCGGATGATTGCCCAGGCATACGGAGGGAAACCAATTGCTGCGCCTTCATTAAATGCCCGAGTGTGTTCTGTTCGCACCCAAGGCCGATCAACAGGTAAGCCGCGATGTTCGGATGCTTGGCAATGCCTCCTAAAACACGGCTGAGCGTTCGATGCTTGATCCCCTCGTAAGCCAATCCGCAGCCGCTGTCGTGCTTGAATGCGACGACACCATCCACGTTGGGGTAACGACTCAGAATTTCGGGGGTGAAATGATTGGCGACATAACGTGAAACCGAAGCGGAGCAATTGACGGTGGAAATGATACCGATGTAGTTGCGAGTTCCAACTTTACCGCTGGGTCGCAAATACCCTTCGAACGTCCTGCCGAGAAGGGGCTGGGGTGGTTCGGGGGTCATCGATGCGAGTCCCTCATAGTCCATACGATGTTCGCATTTGAGATTGTGATCGTGGATATGTGTTCCTGGGGCGATAGGCTCGGTAGCAACACCGATCGGCCAACCGTACTTGAGAATGCTCGCGCCCGTTTGAATCGATTGGATCGCCATTTTATGGCCAGCGTCGATCGGCTGCTTCACCACGGTAACGTTCCCATGGCTCTCGATCGATTCACCAGACTGGAGAGAACGCAAAGCGACGATGCAGTTGTCGTGAGGATGGAGCTGTATCCAAGCCTTGGCGAGATTACCCATGGTGTTTTGGCTGCAGGGAGGGAATGATTGTGGAGTGAAGTTGAAAAGAGTAACCGATCGCAACCCGCGACAAAAGGTCGGAGTTCGAGGGCTAAACACTCCTTTAGGCAATGGGTTGGATTTGTTATCGTATTTCGATTCCGTGAAACGAGATTGAAGGAAAGCAGAGACATGGCCTCGAAAAAGATTCTATTCATCGTCGGTGACTTCGTCGAAGACTACGAAGTGATGGTTCCCTATCAGATGTTAGGGATGATTGGTCACCAGTGCGATGCAATTTGCCCGGATAAAAAAGCAGGCGATTTCGTCGCAACCGCGATTCATGATTTCGAAGGTCATCAAACGTATTCGGAAAAGCCGGGCCACCGCTTTCGACTAAACCGAGACTTCGATTCCGTGCAGCCGGAGACTTACGATGCGTTGGTGCTACCCGGGGGACGTGCACCGGAGTACTTGCGACTTCATGCTCGGGTACTGGAAATCGTTCGTCACTTTGCAGCAGCCAACAAACCGATCGCAGCCATCTGCCATGGACCGCAGATTTTAGCGGCGGCGGGTGTCTTGGATGGAAAGTCCTGTAGCTGCTATCCGGCTTGCCAATACGAAGTCGTCGCGTCGGGAGGAAAGTATATCGCACCTAGCGAAGGCTTCGATTCGGCTCACACCGATGGCAATTTGGTTACCGCTCCGGCTTGGCCAGCCCACCCAGCTTGGATCTCCCAATTTGCAAAGATTCTCGGTTCCAAGATCGAAGCGTAGGAATGGAAGAGGCTTATCAAGTCCTTCGCGATTCCTTTGGATATCATGCATTTCGAGGCTGCCAAGGTGAGGTGATCGCGCGAACGCTCGGTGGCGAGCATTCTCTTGTCCTCATGCCTACAGGTGGCGGGAAGTCTCTTTGCTTTCAGGTTCCCGCACTGGTACTGTCGAGTGCATCGAGAAAGATGGAGCATTCGCTCCCTCCTCTGACTCTCGTGATTTCCCCTTTGGTCGCTTTGATGAAGGATCAAGTCGACACGTTGGTACGCAAGGGAATCGACGCGGCGATGGTCAATTCGTTGCTCAGTCGCGAGCAACGCGAGGACCGATATCGAAGAATTCGAACGGGTGAATTCCAACTACTCTATGTCACTCCCGAGCGATTCCGGAAGCCGGACTTTCTTGATGTCTTGCGTTCCAGGCATATCGTTTTGATGGCGGTGGATGAAGCGCACTGTATTAGCGAATGGGGGCACGATTTTCGTCCTGACTATTCCCGCATGCGGGATATCCGTCGTGTGCTCGGCGATCCTACTACCATTGCGTTAACCGCCACAGCAACGCGCGAAGTCCAAGTCGATATCATTGAGCAGTTGGGATTGTCCGGAAGCGATCAGTCAAAATCGCACTGTAAAATCTTTCACGAGGGGATTGATCGTCCCAATCTCGAGCTGACGGTCGAAACGGTGTGGGGAATAGACGAGAAGCTCGATGCGATCGCGAAAACCGTCGAACGCTGGCCATTAGGTCCCGGGATCGTGTACTACACGCTCATTCGCTCCTTGGAAGAGATGAGTGAACGTCTGAGTAAGAGAGGGATTCCGCATATCCGTTATCACGGAGATTTGCCCAGACACCGCCGAAATGAAATCCAAAATCGATTCATGCGTGGAGATGCACCGCTCGTGCTGGCCACGAATGCTTTCGGGATGGGAATTGACAAAGAGGACATCCGATTCGTTTTGCACGCCGAGGTCCCGAGTTCTCTGGAATCCTACTACCAGGAGATCGGTCGAGCAGGGCGAGATGGCGAGCCTTCTCTGTGTACCCTTCTTTATTCGCAAGACGATTTGCTGACGCAGATGGAGTTCAACCAATGGAGCAATCCGAACGCCGACTTCTACCATCGGGTTTATGACTTTTTGAAATTCGATACAGACGAGGTACGCGCGTTTGGGATGGAATGGTTGCGAGAACGATTGTCCGATCGGCGCAAACAAGACCGACGGTTGGAAACCGCGCTCTCCATGCTGCAACGCTATGGCGTCATCGACGATGAGAACGATTTGTCCAACGTCTTCGTTCAGGCTCCTCTCCCAGAGACCTTAGCAAGTGATGCGGACCGTTCTGCGAAGCTTCAACGCGATCAGAAGAAGCTCTACGCATTGGTCGAATATGTTCAGTCGGAGGATCGTAAAGGATATTTACATCGCTACTTTGGGGTCGACTTACCCACATAAGCACCGTTATGCCAAGATCTTTGTCGCGACTTGTCCTGCAACATCTGTCAGTCGGAAGTCGCGCCCGGCATAGCGGTAGGTCAGCCGTTCGTGATCCAATCCGAGGAGATGCAGGATCGTGGCGTGAAGATCGTGGATGTGCATTTTATCCTCTACGGCATAATATCCGTATTCGTCGGTCGCTCCGTATGCGAAACCACCTTTGACACCTCCACCGGCCATCCACATGGTGAAGCCATGAGGATTGTGATCGCGGCCGTTGCCTTGGGAGGTGGGGGTTCGACCGAATTCACCTCCCCATAGGACCAGCGTATCCTTGAGCAGTCCTCGTTGTTCCAGGTCGGTCAGCAATCCCGCGATGGGGCGATCGACTTCGGCGGCATTCTTGGTGTGTCCTAGGTAGAGGTCACTGTGCTGGTCCCATTGCACCTCGCTATCGCTATGGGTGACTTGAACGAATCGAACCCCTTCTTCGAGGAAACGACGGGCAAGAAGGCATTGTCGTCCAAAGTTTTCCGTCATCGGATCATCCATCCCATAGAGACGCATGGTTGCCTCGGATTCGGAGGCAAGATCCTGAATGCGCGGGATGGAATTCTGCATTCGGTAGGCTAGTTCGAAGTGATCCAAACGGATATCCAGCTCTCGATTGCGCTCGCTTAGCGAACTTTCGGCAAACTCCATCTCGCGAAGCAAATCCAATTGCTTTCGCTGGACAGCCGGATCGATCCTCGGATTTCGGATGTTGCCAACGGTAGCGGCGGTGGCTGGCAGGCTCGCGTTACCAATCGGGGTTCCTTGGTAGCTGGATGGCAAGAAGGCCGATCCCCAATTGTTGACGCCGCCATGTGCCAGGGTCGGACAAATCGTGACGAACGCCGGCAGATCTTGATTCTCGGTCCCCAATCCATAACTGACCCATGCACCCATGCTGGGGCGGACAAACTGATCGCTCCCCGTGTGGATCTTGAGCAACGCTCCGCCGTGCGCAGGATTGCTACCGTGCAACGAACGAAGGACGCACAGTTTGTCGATATGCTGGGCCACATTCGGAAAAAGTTCGCTAACCGGAAGCCCCGACTCGCCATGTTGTTGGAATTTCCAGGGCGACTTGAGCAAATTTCCTTGGGCAGCGAACACAACGCGAGGCAACGCGAAGGGAGGTGGCTTGCCATCGTCGCGATCGAGCGCAGGTTTGGGATCGAACGTGTCCACATGCGAGGGTCCCCCCTTCATAAAGAGGAAGATGATCCTTTTGGCCCTCGGCGTGAAATGGGGCTCCTTCGGACGAAGTGGATTGCTGGATGGCTGGCTGCAATAACCCGTCGACGCCAGCAAGGATTGGAGGGCTAAGTATCCAAACCCCACCGCGGAGGATTGAAGCAACTGACGTCGATTATCGAACATAAAAAAACTCGTTGCTGATGGCGAGGTTCTGAAGGACGAGCGACCAAATCATGGCATCCCGTTCGCGGGGTTCCGATTCCGCCGTGACAGTATGCCAATCCGAATGCAAAAAGTTGGAGAAGATTCCTGTTTCTCGCTCGGTCGGACCGCGTCCTAAACTCGATTGAAAGGCCGCGTGAAGCCGAGCCGAATCGGATGGTTCCCGATCGATGAGCCTTTCCGCATCGCGCCGACTCGCGTCGAGAATCCAAGGTGCATTCATTAGCAACAAGGATTGCGGTGCCACGGAAGTCGTATTGCGAGCCCCGGTCGGCATCGTAGGATCGGGGTAATCGAATTGCTGAAGAATCGGGGCCAAGTTATTACGGATGATTGGAAAGTAGGCTGTCCTTCGATTCGTGTCGTATTGGGTATGATCGATCGACGTGTGATCGAACACGAATTGTCGATTGCGTAGCGGTACTGTTTTCCCGTCCAACTGAAGGTCCAACTCGCCAAACTGGAAAAGGATTCCGTCGCGGATCTCTTCCGCTGCGAGACGCCTCATCGGAAACTTCCAAAGCAACCTGTTCTCGGGATCTATTTCCGCCATCTCTTTTTCTTGGGGATGCGAGGAATCCAAACGATAGGTCCTGGAAAGAACAACCATGCGATGAAACTCTTTCATCGACCATCCCGATTCCAAAAAGTCGCGCGCGAGGAAATCGAGTAACTCAGGATGGGTAGGCTTCTCACCAAGCAGCCCAAAATTCTCCGTGGTCGAAACAATTCCGCGTCCAAAGTGCCATCCCCACAACCGGTTCACAATCACTCTCGAGGTAAGAGGGTGGCGAGGATCAACGAGCCACTCGGCCAACTCAAGCCGTCCGCTTTGTTGTCGATGGAAGATAGGCTTCTCGCGTTCACTAAGAAGAACTTTTGGAAAAGACCTGGAAACAAGTCGTCCGCGTGATAGGTAGTTACCGCGGATGTGGATCGGCATCTCGTCCGTGACGTGTGCATCGCGAACTCCCATCACCGCCGCCTCGTCCTTTGCAGCGCTTTCAAACAAGCGAGCTTCTTCGGCCAGTCGATTGATCTCTCGAATTTGTTCCTCGGTGAGAGCATGTTCGAACTTGGCTGGAATCGCGAGGAATCCTGTTGAATTGGCCAAGGCGGCTGCAGCGGTTTTCTTGACCCCCTCCGGCAGATCCGACTTGGGATCGAAAAGAACTCGGTAGTGATCTAACATCTCATCGCGAGCTTGTCGCTTGGTACAATCATCCCAAACACGAAAGAGTTCGCCGTCTGCAAAGCGAGCAAGATAGAGTCGGCAGTTCAGCAAAACGCGTGGATGGAGCGAGTATTTCTCCGCAATCGGGACACATTGGGAGAGCGTGCAATCAGGCATCAATTCCATTGATGCGGAAAGGTAATCCAGCACTTTGGCTCGCGTCGCTTGACGCAAATCTTCCATGGCCGAGCTTTTTGCCTTGTTGTAGGCAGCTTGTTTTGCCGCAACTTCCTTGTTCAGTTCCGCAATCTCCCTGCGTTCCTCGTCCGATGCGATTGAAATCTCGTTCCAATGACGAATCGCGCCGGTGTTGGTGTCGGCGAAAGTGCGCGTGCTTTGAAAGATCGCGGCAAGGGAGTAATAGTCGTCCTGCTTGACGGGATCAAACTTATGGTCGTGGCATCGGGCGCAACCAAAAGTCAACCCCAAGAACACTTTTCCAACCGTATCGATCTGTTCATCGATCGTGTCAACACTTAGCTTCTCGCGGTCGGGCTCGGCAAGCACCTTTGCACCGAGAACTAGAAAGCCTGTCCCGGTTTGCGATTCGACTGACGCGTCGTCAAGTAAATCTCCTGCGAGATGCTCCTTGATAAATCGGTGAAACGGTTTGTTCGTATTGAAAGAACCAATGACGTAATCGCGAAACCGCCACGCGTTGCCAAAGGCTAAATTCTCATCGAGACCGTTGGAGTCTGCATACCGAACGGTGTCGAGCCAATGCCGCCCCCAATGGACGCCATATTGCGGTGAATTGAGCAATCGGTCGACAACCTTCTCAAACGCGTCAGGTGCATCGTCTTGTTCGAAATCTGCGATTTCATTCGCGGTGGGTGGGAGCCCGGTTAGATCCTGAGTCACCCGTCGAAGCCAAATGAGCTTGGAGGCTTCCGGTGCAGGGGTGAGACCTGCTTCCGCCCATTTTTGTTCAATGAAAAGATCGATAGGGGAGGCCGGAGCGTTGGCTTTGCTCACAAGGTCGGGAGTTAACTCGCTAATGTCCGGGGGATCGATCGGGCGAAATGACCAAAACTCACGTCCTTCTTCGATACTCATCCCTTGGAGGGGAGTCGCTGGCGCAGCACTGGGTTCAGGTCGAGGATCGGGGGCTTTTTGCCCGACCCATTCCTCCAACCACGCGATCTCTTGATCGGACAGTTTCCCTTTGGGGGGCATCTTCAGCGCTTCGTCTTGGTAGCGGACCGCTCGGAGCAGCAGACTCTGGGACGGTTCCTTCAATTCGATGGCTGGGCCTGTATCTCCACCTTGCAAAAGGGAAAGTCGATGCGCTAAGGATAGGCCTCCGTTCTTCTCCTCCTCGGTGTGGCACTCCATGCAGTGAGACTCCAGCAACGGGCGAATTCTCTTTTCAAAGAACTCGGTTTGTGCGGGGGTAGCTACAAACTCCTCGCTCGGTTGGATTGAATTCAAGGAATCGTCTGCAAATGCGGCGGGAGGACCGTCAAGGAGCAAAGAACAGACCGCTGCCCATAAAAAAATTGTTCGACAGAGGAATTCCATCAACGTCGATTCACGGCGGGGTGTGAAAACTGCAAGGGGTGGGGACATTGCACGCAATCAATGGGGAGGGGGGGAGCGGTGGGGAACTATATTGTAACGCATGCAGCGTTCCGTTTCAGCGACAACCTCAGCCTCCACCCGAAATTGCTGGACTTGGAAAATCAGATCCCGCAGTCATTTGTCAAGGCTGTAGGAGTCCGATTAAGCCGATCGAGCGGGCTGTAACGGGAGGAGTGGATCCCATTTTTCACTTGGACGCGATGCCTCGTTCAACTGACCTTGCTGATTGCGTAGAATAGGATGTCTGAGACTATGTGGATTCCGAGCTCCTCCCCAAGGCAGATATTGTGCTTCAACAACCGTCAACGGATCGCAGAGCTAGGTCGCGACCCTTGACGGCCTTCTTCCATTGGGTTTTGTTGCTCGCGTGCGGCCTTGCAGGAATATCGCTAGTGCACGCCTCGGGACTTGTGGCGCAGGAGCCGGAGCTCATGCCGATGCCGCCGGCCGATGATTTACTGCAAAGCGTTCCCGAGGGATTGCGTCCTGATCTTGTACTCCTGAAGAATGAAAAGGGAGAATCGGTCCTAGTTCCGAAAGTCCGATTCGAGGAGTTCGAACGATTCCTGAAGGCATCGAACGAAGCCACCGCCGACAGCCAAGCCATCTTGGAGACTCTCAATTTGGATCTTCGAATCGACGAAAACGTCGCGAAGATCCGCGGGTTGGCGAAAGCGAGACTGACGACTCCGAATCGGAAATGGGGAAGTGTGCCGCTGGCTCTCGGAGCCATTCAAATGCTCCCCCCCGAAGACAATTCCCCGTTCGCGATCGGTCTGGCCTCGGTTGCGACAGGCTACCAGTGGAGACTGGAGCCGTCCGATCTTCTAGAACGGTCGCTATCGTTTCAAGCCGTTGCCAAAGTGCAAACAACCGTTCAGTCCAGTCAAGTCCGATTGGATCTTCCCACCGCGACGGCTGTGGTGGATGTACATCTGCCCGAAGGGGAGTGGGATCTCAATGTAACCGGAGCGGGATCCGAAGTTGTCGAGCCGATTCCAGGCGCCGCTCCTTTCACCCATTACCGTATCCGCGCCTCGGGCGGCTCCATCGACTTGATCTGGACGCGTCGAGCCGCATCCGACAGTGTCCAAGCGACCGAAGCGATCAGCGTAACCAAGTTCACACAATCTCCGGGTAGCCCCAAATTTGACGCTAGCTCTCGGATCACCATTCGAGGCCCCAAACGGCTTGGTGGACGACAGTTCCTCATCCAACTCCCGAAAGGTGGAGTTGCCAAGGATGCCTCCGGAGAGGTACCACCCGTCGCTGGATACCGGCTGAATTCCCTCGGCAGCAACGAAGATGGCTCGCAATCCTTCAATTTGATGATCGACGAATCCGTTTCCCGATTCGAGCTGGAGTTTCCTCTCGACTGGACTTGGGAATCCCCCAAGGTGGAATCCGATAATCTGTTCTCGATACCACTGGTAGCAGGAGTGGAGCGTCATGCGGGAAATGTCGAGCTGGTATTGCCGCGTTCGCGAACGTTGTTGTGGGATTCTCAGGCAGGTGTGGAATTCAACAAGCGCACCGTTGCACCGGAGTCCAACGATCTTATCCAGCATTCATTCCGCATATCCGAACAAGCCACGTCACTCCGTTGTCGATTGCTCGAACCGCAAATCACGCCCTCGATTCGCATGGACTATCGCGTTTGGCTTTTTCCCGACCGATGGCAATTGACTGGAACGCTTGAGTTTCGAGACGACCCGCGTGGCTTCCCTTTTCTGCAGTTGGAAAGCAAGGGCTGGGACGTCGAACGAGTGACTGTCGCATCAACTGGGCGGGAATTGGCTTTCACCGACGCGGATGCCGCAGCGGGTAACAATACGATTATCCCATTGAGTTTAAGCGATTGGGCAGAAGCCAACGACGCAACGACGGGCACGACTGCTTCGACAGCAACCACCGAGGGCTCTCCGACGCGGCGTATACAACTGAGGATGTCTCACAAGACCCGTGCACCGAAGACAGAGGGAGAGGCATCTGATTCCCCCTCCTCGTTGGGATTCGAATTGCCGACGCTCACTTGGTTGAACGAATCGAGTCAGCAGCGATCGACTTGGAGCCCATCGGGCAATCTATCTCTATTCTCTTCGCTTGCGAGTCTTGCACCAACCAATGTTCAGGCGGAGGGAAGTCGTTGGTCCCTGACCACGGTCGCGGCTTCCACCTTGGAGCAAGCGTTGCGAGATGCGAGGATGATCAATCCGCGGGAAGGCATTCCTCGATTCTCGCTCGGATTGCAGCTGCGCGGTGATAAGGCATCGACTCGCTGCGAATTCCTATCGATCCCACTTGAGCCTTTTATCGAGGGAACTAGTACTCTTCGCGCGACCGCCTTGGAAAGTTCATGGAAGGTGGAGCAAGATTGGTTGCTACAAATCCGGGGTACGTTTCCAGACCATTTGCTGCTTGCCGTTCCCAAAAGCTGGATCGCCGACTCCGAGTCATCAACGTTTACTTCCGCAATCGACCTCAATGTCAACGGTGTCGCCATCACGAAAATGGAGCGACTCCCCGTGGACGAAGCTCGACTTTGGGGCGACAAGTACCCAAGTCTGAAAGACCATGTGGAATGGACACGTATTGAAATTCCTCAGCAAGTCTATTTAACAGCCACAGGTGATTTCACATGGCTCGTTACCCTGGGGGCACTTCGTCCTCCTCCTCGCAATCCAGACGAGGCCGATTCGCTTCGACAAATCTTTGCCCATCTCGATTCTCCCAACTTGAAGGCTCCCATTCGATATGGGAATCCAGTCGGCCTGCTCCAATGCCGTCCGAGCACGCGGGTCTTGTTGAACACCACCGTGTTAAGCCGTTCCCAAACCGAGATTCGTATCGGGGAAGATTTGTGGTCGCAAACAAAGCTCACCTTTCCTCTCGATGCCCCTTGGCTCGATGTCACCTTGGTGCCAGAGCAAAATCAAATCGCCCACTCGGTGAACGTCGAGCGTGTATGGATACAAACCATTACCAAACCAGGAACGAATCGCCACCGGTATGTAGCCAAATTCAGGACCTCCCAACCTACGTTAGAAATCCAACTCGATACCTCCCTCTCGGAAGATGTCGAGGCTGTGCTGAATCATGCCCCCTGCGAGCTGTCACTCTTAGCATCCGGACAGAACTCTTTCCGGATCGACTTGAGCAACGCCCCGCGGTTGCCGAATGATGTAGGGAATCCATTGGGGGCCGATAGCGAGAACACGTTTGTTTTAGAACTCTTCTCGTGGCCATCGAATCCAGGCTCATGGTGGAAGAAGATTGAGATGCCCAAGGTTCGCATTTTGAACAGTAATCTCGAGCGGGCCCCGTCTGTTTGGCAATTGGTCACGCCTTCTTCCGAGCATCTGATTTCTACATCGGACTCACTCTTGCCCGACTACCAATGGAGTTGGAACCAAGTTTGGATGGCAAGACAAGATTCGAGATCACAAAGCGATCTGGAAAAAGAGATGGGAGCTTCGGTGCAACCCGACATTGGGCAACAGGTCAATCAGTACTCCCTCATTTCACTTGATACCAAAGAGGCTGTTCATGCGACCTTCGTACCTCGATTCCTGTTATGGACCCCGCTCGCTCTGCTCACCTTGGCATTGAGTTCGCTACTTTTGAAAAATGGATGGAATAGAAGAGCGTTAGTGATCGTCATTGCGATCCCGCTCTTGGCTGGTTTGATTTCATGGTCGCTCGATATCACCATCCTGGTCACGCAGTCAATGGTCGTGTCGTGTGCGATACTGTTGATTTACGCATTCGTCGAGTGGATCCTCGATCGAAATGCCAGAAAGAAAAGTGTCTTTGCAGGTCGAGGAACATTCGCGGGCTCGGTATCGGGATCACGCATGGACTCGCGTGGCGAGTCGCCATCCGGTAGTGCTTCCAAGTCCGTTCTTACCACCATTGCTCCTGGTGCAGAGGTGATTGCTGGTAGTCCGGTTGTTGGGGATACGGGTTCGCACGGGAGCCGGCCATGAGCTCTGTCCGAATGACGAAGCACATCGCCTCGATGGGAATCGCTCCTTGGAGGACATGGCTCGTATTTCTTCTCGCTTTGTTTCTCGTTGAGTTTGCCCAAACAGGCTTAGCCCAGGAGCAGGAGTCCTCCAAGAAGAGCGAGCTTCCTTACCGGCGCGTTTTTTTGCCTTTGGAGGACCTCAATCAACTGGAAGGTTTGGACCTTCGGTACACGACCCGATCGTTGGAGGAGATTTCCGAGTTACTAAAGCCCTTTCAAGCGGCGGACTCCAAAACGGTGAGTCCCATCCGTCCGCCGGAGCTGCTCGATGCCATTTATTCAGCACGTTTAGTGGGCCCCGATTTGGTTTCCAGTCGATCGTTACTGCGCGTCTCCAGGGGCTCGATGCTTTCTGAGAGACTGCGGCTTGCTCCGTGGGGATTGGCTCTCACTCCAGGAGCGGAACGCGCTGTTTCTCCCGCTCCTTCCGATCCAAGGCTGGCTGCGGGAGTTCGCCGATCGGAACCGCAATGGGGATTCGACGAATCGGGTACTCCACTTTTGAAGCTTCATAGCGATTCGCTTGCTGCGGCGAGTAGTCCGATTGACTTTCCGTTCAGCTGGACGCTTCGTGGGCAGACACTCCCCACTTCCTCCCTCCGATACGAGACGGCTATCCCGCGTTGCACCAACAGCTGTCTTCTTCTGACCTTGCCGCCGAACACGCAAGTCGTACGGGCGAATGTTCCGGCGAGGCTTATCCAGAATGCCAATGAAATCGACGCACGATTGAGCCGAGTGCCCGCCGAAGTTCGCCCAGGTTTCGAACGAACCAGTCTGGATTCAGCCTCCAACTCGCTATGGCTTATCGAGCTCGGAGGCGTAGAGAATGTTTCGTTTGAAGTGGTCACTCCGGGATTCGGAAACGAGAACGGCAAGAGCGTAGGCTCGAAAGGGTCTTCGTTCGAGCATCTCGTGCTTGAACAGCTGAACGAGTATCGGTTTAGCGATCCATTCCTCGACTGCAGGGCTACCATGGAGCTTCAATGGGATGCGCCCTCTCTTGAAAAAATATTGCGTTTCAAACTGGAATCGCCCGGCAAGGTCCGGCGCGTGTCAGCAGCCGGAAAGGAATTGGACTGGAGCCACGATGGAGAATGGGTCCAAGTATCTGGGAGCGCATTAAGCAACTTGATACCCCCGAGAGCTGGGCGGCTGCAATTGATCGTGGAGTGGTCGTATCGCGCGGAGCCTTGGCTCTACCCTGCGGCTCCGACCACCGTCTCAGCTCGCTCGGGTGATGCGTTGCAAAGCCCTTTGCCATTGCCTGAATTGGCGCTCGACAAAGCATTCGTTTTTCGGGGTGAAAGCCAAGTGGTTTTGGGGAACCACCATAAATTGGCATCGATCACCGCTCCAGGAAGCCAATTCTTAGAATCGACAGCCCCGAACATCCTGCGGTTTCAGTGGTGGGACCAACCATGTACGATTCGCCTTGAGATGACGTCTAATCCTCGCACTCCGGCGTTTCGTGTCTTCAATAAAATCATGGGGTCTGATGGGAGCGTCGCGTTTTGGGGGCGTGTTGTCCCAACGAATGAGGCTGCTAAGCGATTGTTCTCACAAGATCTGGTCCTGGAACTTGAATCTGGGTGGGGGATTTTGGACGTCCTCGAGTCGGAGACCAAGCGAACGATTCCATGGGAAGTCGTATCGAAACCGGATTCCCCGCGTGTTTCTATTCGTTTAACCCAAGAGAATTTAGCCGGAGTACTGGGCGCAGTTGACATTCAACTCGATCCTCAGGAGTCGCTTGCGGGCGAGACAAGAACCTTTCGGGCTCTCTCGGAATCTTCACAAGGGTGGATACGGATTGCCGGAGCTTCGATTGAACATTGGCTTGTGGCGGAGAACATCCCAAACTATTTGACTCTATCGAATCTCCAACATCTCTCGTCGGTACCTCTCGATTCCCTTGCCTCCGGAGAACGGTCCTTTATTACTGCGTCGGAGAAATCTGCGATATGGCGATGGAACGACAACAGACTGGTCATCCAAGAGAGGCGAATAGAACGTCCAACAAAAGTGAAGGTACGGACGAAGGTCGATCAAATCGACAACCGGCGTCTCCAGGTGAAGCATCGATTGGACTGGGAACCTGTCAATCGAAAGCAGCGGATATCGATTCATATTCCAAAGCTACCGCAACGCTGGATGATCGGCCGCTCCACACCCCCATCACTTGGAACCAAGATTTCTGAGGAATGGCTCGAAGTTCTTCCTATGGACGCAAAGAGCGAGGCATTCTCAATTCGCATTGGGCCTGATCTTCCGGCGCTCTCGGTCTCACTAGAGAACCAAATCCCCATGGAGGAACTCAACACGTCCATTCCGTTGCCAGAGTTCGATGCGACCATCCAAGTCCAACATACGATCGAACTATCCGACGGATTGGTAACCGTCGAGGGAATGGGGGATCGGGATACGTGGCAATTGGACGCACAAGGGCAACTCCAAGGCGAAAGGCTCGATTACCGCATCCCGCTGACAGTTCGAAGCTCGAAGAGCTCGGCCGCTCCCACCAATCCTGCGGCACAATTGGTGGCGCATTTTCTCATCGACTCCGATGGCGTGAAACGGTTGGTCGCCCAACTTTCGTTGCCCCCGATTGGTCCCACCGATTACGAAGTCGCAATCGATCCAGGATGGGAGATCGATATCACATCGATTCGATGGCTGACAGATGCGGACGATCTCTGGGTCCAGCCCGATAGAGAGAGCGGCAAGATTCGGATTCGATCCGGCCAGATTCAAACCGACCCGAAGGCGACCCAACACACAACGCGGTTGTACACGGAAGTCCTCGAATTTACCGCCGACTCCACCGAACGTTCCCCCTTTCCTTTGTCATGGATCCAACGATGGAAAGGATCAACGCACACAGCTCCTGTCATCTGGCTCAACCAATCCAGGCTGCCAAGTATGACTCATTTTTGGCTGCCAATGCATAGTTCGCTTGCAAACCAAAGCGACGCGAAAACGGAAAATCTCGTGGTCTGGGAACCGGAATCCGGATTCCGATGGTGGAGAGAATCGATCGCATTCCTCTCGGGTGATGCATTCGAGGTTCCCCCTTTGTCGGATTCACGTCCGGAACTGGGATTACCTGATCCTGATGCGGCACTTCGGTTTGCAGACTGGACGCACGTCGATTCGGTCCGTAGTACGGACACGCCGGCGACCATCGTCCTGGTGGATGGGAGGTTGCATCGTGCGGTTCGAGGACTTGCAATGCTTGTGTTTATCGTGCTTCCGGTCGTCCTACGAGGAAAATCCGCTTGGGTGCAAGCACTTGTTTTGTTGCTTGCTGTGGTGGTATCGATCGGTTTCGCGATAACGCAATGGCAAGGAGAGCAACTGGTTGGAATGATAGGTAGCGGGCTTTTTATGGGGCTTATCACCTCTGCGATCTTGGCCTCCTTGCAGAAAAAGAGAACACGGCAAGTCCACTCTGGTCGACCTTCGCATTCCAACTGGGAAGGCTCCAACGCGAGCAGAGAAATCGAAGCCATTTCAGCGGTGCGACTGTTGCTTGCCTTCTGTTTGACGCTGCCATTATCCAGCAACGTGCTCGGACAAGCGAACGACAATCTCGCGCCCGGGTCAAACGTTGATATTCTCTTCCCACTCGACAGCAACGGCGAAGTGCTTCGAGATTCGATCTATGTGCCGAATCAGTTGTTGTCGGCGCTGAAGGGAACACCCTCGACGGACTACCTTCTTTATTCATCCCGCTACCAATGGAAAGTCAATTTTCGAAATCGGCCTACTGCGATTCCGGATCAGATCACCATGCTTTACGACCTTTGGATCGGCAAGGCAGGGGTACCCATTCAGTTTCCTGTCGCAACTTCTCAAGCGTCGTTGATTCGCATCATGGTCGATGATCAAGATGTCGTGCGATACCAACACAAACCAGAGGGGATCGAGTGGGTCCCGGAGCGCGCGGGGAGACGTGTCGTTCAATTGACACTCAGTCCTAAATGGGTGACACAAGAGAACGCTTCGAACCTATCGGGCCGGGGCGATGAGGCAACGACCCAGTCCTTTGAACTGGGGTTACTTCCGTGCCCCAATGCGTTTGTAGAGGTCGAGTCGCTCGACCCAACGATTCAAATCGATGTCGACTCGATGGGGGGGATTACCAACCCCTCTCCGGGACGCTATTTGGTCGCATTGGGGAACAAGGTTTCGCTTCGTGGATCGACTCGCTTTCAGCTTGCGAACAACCTGACGGTCCCGCCCCCATCCAACGCTTTGACTCCCCCCTCTCTCAATATTGAGTTGTTCCTCCAGAATTCAAACGTTCGCGCCAAAACGGTGTTGCGAATTCCGGAAGGATCGAATTGGGAACGGACATTTGAAATGGAGGCCGATGATCCATGGCAACCGATCGGAAACCGCTGGGGGGGAGTCACCCTGGTCGATATAAGGCCGGCCAGCACCTTTTCGCGGCGTCGTTATGTGTTCGAAGTGGACCGGGAATTGTTGTCGCAATCGCAATTCGAGATCCCCATATTGTGGGGACTTCGCGACAAATCGCTTTTGGCGTTGAACGTACTGTTTGCTGAATGCGTGGATCGCCGAGTACGCCCGAACACCCTGCGCTATGCGAGATTCCCCGGCTCGGAGTGGAACCTGGAACAAGTCAGTACTTGGATCCCTGCAATCAACGAGAGAGAACGACTGGATTGGCCTGAGCTGCAAAACAGTTCCAACCCGCGCGCTTCGTCTCTTCGCTTTCCGCCGAGCGGAGGTTTCGGGGCGTTGAAGAGAGTTTCTGCGGTTCCAACGATGCAGGCCCGCGTTTCAACCCGGTGGACACTCCTTCCGGAGACCCAATCCATCAATGTCCGGATTGATACGTTAGGGACGACCAATTCCGATAGCCTGGAACTGATTCTGCCGCGAGGTTTCATTGTCACCGATGCGTCTCACCGCAACCGTCTTGGAAACCTACACGTCGTACAGAACTTGGACGGCTCCCAGGGGCCCCAAAGTCCCAATCGAGTGCAACTGTTCGCGGAACGTCAATTAACGGAAAACTATGAAATTGAACTTCGCGCTGAGAAGCGAAACTCGGAGTTCGAGGTCGAAGTGCCTTGGGTGACAAGCCCTGTCTTAACGATCGCCGAACAATCGCAGTCGATCGACATCGCAGCCAGCGAACTCTGTTCCATACAAATCACTTCACAAGATGGGTCCGTTCGCAGTTACATCGGCAAAGGTACGAGCAACCCCATTGCCATGCTCGCGCAGTCCGATCGCATTCAATGGAAGATCCGAAGACCACTTCAAGTATCCGATGTTCGGTGGGAAATCGAACCCAATGGTACGGGCGATCGCATCGATGTCATCGTCAGGGGCCGGAACGATGTTTCGCAAGCAACCAGGTCCAAACTTATGATCGAGCTTCCGACTGGTGCCTACGAAAGTGTTCGATGCGATAGACCGATCGCACAAATCCCCAGCCCTATCAGCGACTTCAGCTGGTGGCAGATCGATATGAACACAGCAGAACCAACGGACCAATCTGTCGATTGGTCTCTGCAGTTGACCCTTTCCGAAAAGCAACTCGAGGCTCTCGTCGCGAGTTCGGAACGATTCCGAGTCATCGACCAGCCGTCGATCGCCTTTCCAACCGCGATGATCAAAGATTGGCTCACACAACACCAATTGAGCAAGACGGATCTACAACGTGGCCCGTCAGGGGCAAGCGACGATACGAATCAGCCCCTGGAGTTCGTCACGGTTTGGCAGAAACCACTCCAAGTCGATCGTCCCGCTATCACACGAGTGGATTATTGGATTTCAGGAACGGAAAATTCTAGAAATTTCGTTCTCCTCGCAGGCGTTCAAGTCATCGACGTCCAAGTAAACGGTGAAGTGGTACCTTGGGAGCAACAGGACGAAACAGTCACTCTCCAACTCCCCAGGCTCCCATTGGGATTCCCTGCGTATATCGCATTTTCCGTGGAAACCGCCGACTTGGAAGAGGGATCGATCCCCGTCGTTCCAAAACACCGAGAAGCACCCGAGTTGCTCGCTGGTGACGATCGTTTGCTGCGGACACTTGAGCTCCTGCAAGCGTCTCTGGAATGGGTTCCTTCCACGATCGAGGAGGGCAGCTTCGCACATCGTTGGATATTGGACGTGATTCGGGCTGTGATTGAACCTTTCGGGGAATTAGAAACAGATCGCCCTGCCGGAATCGATGCCTCGACTCTCGAGGCGGTGGAAGAGTTTCTGGGGGGCTTGAACAGCCGTTGGCCGCAACTTCGGTGGACTCGGATAGAGGTTCTTCCAGCATTGCCAAAATTCGTTAGTAGCGAAGTGAACCAACGGTCGTTAGGGGACGAATCCATTGCAATCGCTTATTGGCTCGGTTCCACCATCCTGATCGCTTCCATCTTGATCCTCGGCTGGATATGGCAAAGTGCTCCCGACAAACTATTGGGTTTTCTCGCATGTGTTTCTTGGGTTGCGACAGGTCTATGGCTCTTGGCCGGGGCGCTGCTCCTGGCCAGTTTGATTACCCTCCTCGATAACATTTTGATACGCAGATCGTCGCCGATCTCGAAGCGTTCATCCAAGGGACGGATTACGCATCTGTAATTTGTTCGAAGGAGACCATTCCTCTGCGAACTTTCGCCACGATCTTGCCGGGCAACTCGATGCGTTGTGGGTGGGGCGTTTGAGAGGCAACCGCGAAGAATTGTTGTAGCCGATGCCAGTGTTTGC
Source organism: Brakhagea slesvicensis (assembly GCF_052161625.1). Classification (GTDB taxonomy): domain Bacteria; phylum Planctomycetota; class Planctomycetia; order Pirellulales; family Pirellulaceae; genus JBKCUI01. The sequence goes on along the minus strand of NZ_CP197412.1, from coordinate 5,280,680 downwards.
GTGTCCAGGGGCGGAGTGACCAATGCTGGGTATGCCATATGGCTACGACGATTTCACGCGTGACGTTCCAATCAGTTCGCTGAAGAACCGATAGCGGAAGAGTCACATCCGTCGTTGCCACATCGCGATTCCAGTGATCAGCCAAGATGCGACTAGCTTCGAGTTCGCTTTCCTGTGTCTGGCTCGTCATCGATTCCATGACTTGCATGACATGCTTTCGCCAGCCCTGCCCATAAAGGGAATCCAGGACCGGGATTAATTCGTTCCGAAGGCGATTCCGTTGGTAGATTCCAAGCCGATTGCTGGAGTCCTCCCTAAATGGAATTCCTTGTTCTACGACCCATGCTTGCAATTCCGCTTTCGGCATCGAAAGCAACGGACGAACGATCTCTAGCGTTCGACCGTCCAGCGAGGGAATCGATCGACGCAATGGGATCCCAGAAAGTCCACGAGGGCCTGAACCGCGAAAGAGTCGAAGAAAGAACGTTTCGAGATTGTCATCTCGGTGGTGGCCTAGCGCAATCCAACGCGCACCGAATTCCTTAGCAGCCTCAACGTAATGCTTCAATCGCAGTCGTCTTAACGCCTCTTCACTTGAAGAAGTTCGTTCGGCGGGATCCAACCGCACCGACAGACATTCGACTCCTCGCTCCAAACACGTCTCGAGGACGAAGGACTCGTCAAGGTCGCTCTCTTCTCCGCGCAAACCGTGGTTGCAATGAAGAACCTTAACCCGATCCAGGTCAACAGCATGGCGAACGATTAACTCGAGCAATGCCATGCTATCCGAGCCACCGCTGACCCCGACGAGGACGATATGAGTCGCCCACTCGTTCAAAGGCCAATTGGTTTCGAACTCTCGCATCAAAAGATGGGTTCGTGCATCTCGCAGCGGCGAATGGGTTGAAAGGGAGCTGGATTCGGACGGATCTACGCTACCGCAGTCTTCACGAGACAATCCACTTCTCCCACTGTGGATCGTACTCACGGCGCCAATATTCGTTCGGCAGTGACCCATCGGCCCACTTTCCGTTCTTCGCGCTTGTTTTCACCACTTCTCCCGCCCGCTGGGCGATGTTGCCCAAGTGGCAGAGGAGGGTGCTTTGGTGGCCGCTCAGAATGGGTTGCGCGAGCATCTTGGGATCATTCGCTCGAATGGCATCGATGAAGTTCTTCAGATGCTCTTCTTGCCCCCAAGCCTTTTTGCCACCTGACTCGACCAGCTTATTCTTCGTGTCGTAGATCGAGTAGACGCCATCCCCATCGATTTCCATATAGCCATCTGTTCCGTAAAAGGAGACGAGCGCGCCGGGAGGATGTTGGGTGCAAGAAAGCCCTTGGTAGGTGATTTGCTTTCCTCCTTCGAACTCCCAAGCTACCTGTTGAGTGTCGGGCGTTTCTTGATCGTCTTGGTAGCAGTAGCGGCCGCCGCTGGAAACGGTTCGGATTGGGTAATCGACTTGCAAGCCCCATCGGCACACATCGAGCCCGTGAACGCCATTATTGCCGAGTTCTCCATTGCCCCAATGCCAGAACCAGTGCCAGTTGTAATGGACTACATTCGAACGGTAGGGACGCTTCGGTGCAGGACCTTGCCATAGATCATATCCCAGCGTGTCGGGTGGTGCTTCGTCCTTGCCAGATCCAATCGATCCTCGCAATCGATTGAAGAAACAGCGGGACAAGTAGACCTTTCCGAGAACCCCCGCGTGGAGCTTTGCGATCGCCTCTTGGTATCCAGGTCCGCTGCGGCGCTGCGTACCGACTTGAACGCATCGATTTGCCTTCGCTGCCGCAGCGACCATCCACTCCCCTTCCTGAGGGTTATGGCAAGCAGGCTTTTCGACGTAAACATGCTTTCCCGCGTTGCAACCCATGATGGTCGCAGGACCATGCCAGTGATTAGGAGCCGCACAAATCAGTGCATCCACTTCTTTGTCATCAAGAATCTTTCGGAAGTCAGCGATGGCCTCCGTCTTCTGCCCCGCATCGGTGGCCACCTTCGCCGCTCCAGCCAGTCGACCGGAATCTGGATCGCAGACGTACTTCACGCGAACATTCGACATCTTCAAGAAATCTCGGAGCAAGTCTCGACCGCGAGAACAGCCCATGATTCCGATAACCGTCGGCTTGTCATCGAAGGACGCCGTCACCGTACTGGTCGCCTGGGCTATGCCAACCGCGGCCAGCCCGGCTGAGCTGTTTGCAAGAAAAGATCTGCGTTGCATGATGGTGAAATTCCTCAATTCAGGTGGGGAAAAGCGGGAAGGTTGAACGTCGAAACGAATAGCATCCCATCTTGGATACTCGGATCGCGGGCCCCCATTATAGACAAAAACCCTACCTCGTCGGAAAAGACCTAAAAGATCGCGCCCCTCCATTTCGATTCCTACATCCAGGCATATGGAATTGCTAGATTGATGCAGCTGTTTTCAACCAGTCCATGTTAGAACGGACTGCAAAGTAATTCCGATTCTCTCCAAGCGACCTCTACGCCTTGATCATGAAGCATTCCCCATCACTTTTCGCGTCGTGCCTCATCGCATCCATCTCTTTTTTATCCCTCGAAACCTGTCGAGCCGAAGATCGAAAAGAGGAGCTCATCTTTCCGCTGGACGCGCAACACAATCATGCACCTGGGATTGTCGAATTGCCCGACGGTGAGTTGCTCGTTTCCTGGTATCGCGGCTCGGGCGAACGGAAGGCGGATGACGTCAAGGTCCTCGGAAGCCGAAAAAAGCCCGGTGAAGCCAAATGGTCCGAACCATTCCTTATGGTCGACACCCCCGAACTCCCCGATTGCAATACGTGCATGATGGTCGATCAAAATGGCCAACTGTTTTTGTTTTGGCCCGTAATCCTCGCCAACACGTGGGAATCATGCTTGACCCAGGTGGCCGTTTCGACGGACTATTCTGGCACCGGCTCTCCCCAGTGGAAACGCCGAGAGACGCTGTTTCTCAAACCAAAGGATTTCGGTCCGGAAGTTCTTGGAAAGCTGGATAAGTTTCTCCAGAGCAATAACATTCAGCTCGATGCCAAACAACAAGCTGGCGTCGAGTTGGTCAAGAGTCGTTTGAACGACAAGCTCTACCAACGCTTGGGCTGGCAACCGCGCTGCAAACCGACTGTGCTCCGATCCGGGCGAATTCTTCTCCCGCTCTACACCGATACCTTCTCGATATCCCTGATGGCGATCAGCGACGATGGTGGTCTAACGTGGCGAGCAAGCGGACCGTTGATCGGATACGGAAACATACAACCGGCTGTTGTCGAACGTCAGGACGGGACCTTGGTCGCATACATGCGGGAGAATGGATTCACTGGCAAGATCCGCATCTGTGAATCGCGAGACCAAGGGGAATCGTGGACCGATGCCTTCTCTTCCGAGCTCGCCAATCCAGGATCCGGTCTCGATGCCGTCCGATTGCAAAATGGCCGTTGGATGCTTATTTACAACGATACGCTCGACGGCCGCCACCGCTTGGCCGTCTCCGTTTCCGAAGATGAGGGGAAGAGTTGGCGATAGACCAAACATCTGGAAGATTCGCCTGGCCACTCGTATCACTACCCTGCGATCATTCAAGGAAAAGATGGGACGATTCACGCAGTCTACAGCTACTTTGTCCCCCAAGGAAAGAGTATGAAACACGTTGCGTTTGATGAAGCATGGGTAACAAGCCAATCGATACCGGTTCAACCCATCCCCTAATCCAGATTCGTTGCTCGATCTGCTCGATCTGCTCACTGCGAATCTGCAATCATTCGGCGAGTGATTCTTGAAGACTTATTCAAAAACTATGGAATCCGATTACGAACGTCATCCCCACGCGTGGCCGTCTCAGTTAATAGGCCGGTGCATCCAATTGTTATCCATTCCATTTCTGTACTGGACGTACAAGCAGTGGGCGCCATTTCAAAACCAGTTGCTCCCTTTCTTGCAGGGGCAACCAGCCTTGCAGGGGCAGCCAGCCGATTGGCCTGAACTTGCCAATGCGTTCTTGATGGTTTCATGGCCCATCTTTGTTGCCCTCGTTTTCCTCCTACTTCCACAGTGGTGGCTGGCTACGGAAAGTATTCGCCAGGGATTCCGAAAGAATCCGGACAAACCGTGGCTTGCTCGCAGCGACTGGGCACGTAAACACATCGTGTTGAGCAATCGAGCAGGCTGGAGAGTCGCGGGGATTCTGTTCCTGGCGTTGCTGCTGATTGCTTGGCCATTCGCGATTGGCAAGGCGACGAACGTAGGTTACGGCATCGCGATCGCGGCGACCGTCGTGTGGTTGTTGGTCGTCCGAATGTTCTGGATGGGTAGGAAGTGGAACAGGGCCGAATTGAAGTTGGCGGACGTGCCGGGCATCATCGGGGGGCCATTGAGTGGCGCGGTAATCCTGCACGAAGTCTTTCCAGAAGGGACCCTATACGCGATTACGTTGCGGTGCACGAAATCGATGCAACGCAAAACGCGCAAGAACGGTCAAACGAAGACGCAAAATTACTCCGAGACCATTTGGAGCGAGACATTGCATCTTTCGCAAACTCTCCAAGCCCCGCGATTGGGCACCACAGCTATTCCTTTCTCGTTCGCCATCCCTTATTCGTGTGTTCAGACCGATTTCCTATCGCAGCAGCCCGTGTATTGGGAGCTGTCCGCGAGTACGAAAGATGGCCTGCCGGGGATGCAATCCTCGTTTATCGTCCCTGTATTTCGAACCTCCGAAAGTCAGCTTCACTACCAGCCTGACGAATCGCTTGTCGAGCCCTTCATCGACCGAGTCGATCCGGAACAAGTCGTTGCGAGGTATCACATGCGCGAAACGATCTCGGCCGACGGTGAAATTCGATGGACCTTTTCGCATTGGAAGCAGTCTTACTTCCTGGGATTGCTTGTGTTCTCCGCCATTTGCCTTGGGCCCGTTGTTTGGGTCCTGCTCGCAATTCGGCCCTGGAGCACGGCATTGTTCGTAGCCGTCTTTCCCGGTGTATTCCTGGCAATGGGGCTCTATGGACTTTACGATTTGTGGACTTGGCGATGCCACCTTCGCTTCATTCCCCAGCCAAGACCTGAAAATCAGGACAAGCGAAAGCTTGCGGCCCTCCAGAAACGTCCCCACTACCAAATTCGATACGAATCGGGGGTCTTTGGATTTCGGACCCGGGGAACTTGCCCATCTTCCGATGACTGTCAGATCGGGAGCCATCAAGTGGTCCACAACACGGCAGCAGAACGCTGGGACGTTGTTTTGACCGTGCGCGGACAACCGAAGCGGGTTACCATGCTCTCGGTATTGTCCTCGCGTCGCGAAGCGCAAGCGGTCGTGGAATTCTTAGCCGATAAACTACAGCTATCGAAACGAAAGGGACATACAACGGAGATCGTGTCGTCCCGATAGTGGGGTGAAACTGTTCACTACCGAATCTGAAAGAGTTTTCGCAACGCGGAAACCAGGGAGTCGCGTTGTTCGACATGGGCGACTTCCCGAATCGACTGCAATGGTTGGTGCAGCAGTTTGTTTACGAGGCGATCGAATGCGTGATTGATTTCCTGCTGCATGTCCGGGGTAATCGATTGCATCGGTTGCTTTGCGAGCAATCGTGCTAATTCCGATTCGCGTATTTGGGAGGCTCGCTCCCGGAGAGCCCGGATCGTATCCCCCGACGCGCGGTGTTGCCAATCGGACATGATGCGATCGACTTCCTCAACGATAATTCGTCGCGCACGAGGGAGCTGCTGCTCTCGCAAATTGCGATTCCTGTCGCAAACCGCTTGGAGATCATCGACGGAGTAGAGGTAAACGTCGGGGAGCCTACCGATGGAGGGTTCAAAATCCCGAGGAACGGCGAGGTCGAGGATCAGCAAGGTCCCCTTGCTTCGGACGTCGAGCATCTTGCGAAAGCTGCTTTCGGTAACAATCGGTTCCGTTGCCCCGGTGGTGCTGACGATCAGATCCGCACTGGCAATCTGTTTCTCCAAATCGCTCCAGGGATAAGCGCGAACGCCGAATTCCGATGCGAGTTTCTCGGCGTTCTCCAACGAGCGGTTGACGATGGAAACATGCGAGGCGCCGGCGTTGTGGAGGTAGATCAAGGTTTCTCGCCCCATCTCGCCACTCCCGATTAGAACGACATGTTTGTCGTCGAAGCGCTCGAAGAACTCCGAGGCCACCTCACTCACTGCCACGCTGGGGACGCTGATCCGTCGCCGATGGATTTCGGTTTCGTTGGTGACCCGCTTGGCGACTTGATTGGCATGTTGAAAGGCGGCATGGAGAGCGGGCCCCGCAAACCCTTTCAAAACCGCCCGTTCATAAGACTCGTGGACTTGAGAGGCGATCTGCGATTCCCCAACGATGAGCGAATCGATACTGCTCGCGACAGAAAAGAGGTGCTCCATCGCCTGCTCGCCATCGAGTTGCAAAAAGTAACCGTGATGGGATTCCTTCGGGAGACCGTGAAACTGAACAACGAATTCCACGAGTTGTTCGGTTGTCGGCAAGGAAGCATCGCTCGAAGCCCCCACGTAGAGTTCGACGCGATTGCAAGTGCTCAAAAGCACCGCTTCGCAGTCGGCATACTGGTCCTTGAGAAGGTTCAGGGCCGCATCGCTTTGCTGCTCGGTGAACGAGAATCGCTCGCGAATTTCCACCGGCGTCGAGTGATGGCTGCAGCCGATCATTCGAATCTTCATGGAACCTCACCCGATTGGAAGGCGCGATTCGAACGACTCTCGTTTGAGCGATTTCCAGATGGATTGCCTGGCTGATTGCCACCGTGCGGCGTACTCAAAACGAGCAATACGGCGATGGCGACAATAAGAAAGGACAAGACATTCATCCATGCAATCGCATGCCCTGATCCACGCCTGGCCAAAAGCCACTGCGCGAGGGACGCGATAACTAGCCAAACAAATAGTCCTGCCGAAAAGAGAATTCCGCGATCCAGCCACTCAACTCTCCCGTCCTGGGTCAAATTCATGATCACGCCGGACACCATCCCGAACCCAATTGAGGCGGCGCTACCGATCAAACAGACCCGTCCCGACGATCGCAAATACTCCAAAGAAGGGAGAGGGAATCGGGATTGGAGTGGTCGCTTACTTTTGAGTCGGGACGAATGCAGAAAATACATCACCCCCATCGAGAACCCGAGCGACACCAATACCGTGCCGGCGGCCATCCCAAGCCCGTGCGCAAATCGCCACGCCGAAGCAGCCGAATCGGTTTGCACCCCCACCTCAGGAGGAAGAGCAATTGCTCCCCCTACAAGCAACAAGACAATTGGAAGGACAAAGACCCCAATTCGGCTATTACCACGTCGGAGCAACAAAAAGGAATAAGTTGCCCCCAACGCCCAGCTGGCGAGAACAGCCCAGTCGTGCCACGAGATGGCAGTCCAACTGGTTTCGGCTCGGTAACCGATCAAAGCCCGTTCAAGCAGGTAAAGCGTATGCGTGAACAACGCAACGCCCATGGCGATCACAAGAGAAACCCGCAATCGCCGATCCCAATGGCTGGAAAGTGGTCGCCAACGTGCAAATTCCAGCAACAACACCAGCGCGTACGCAAGAAGAAAGCAAGTTGCGTTTGGCATGGTTTGACTAGCAGATCGCTGGCTTGTCGCGGAGGGAAATCAAGAGCTTCGTGAAACCCTTTTCCTCAAGTATAGCAAGGAATCGAGGAAGGAAAGGGCTTCTCAGCGAACGGCCGAGGCCGTTACCGCGACCTTCAAGATGCGACCATGAAAGGGCTGCTTCGACAAACATGTACACTGCGGCTGATCCCCTCCAAGGTAACGAGATCAATCCCACTCTTCTTCTTCTTCATCCTCGTCTTCGTCGTCGTCGTCATCCCAGTCGTCGTCCTCGTCGTCCCAATCATCCTCTTCGTCTTCTTCTTCCTCGTCGGACTCCTCGTCTTCCTCCTCGTCGTCGTCTTCCTCGACCTCTTCCCACTCCTCGTCTTCTAGGTCGTCGTCTTCCTCTTCTTCTTCGTCATCGTCGAATTCCTCATCCTCTTCGTCGTCGAGTTCATCCTCGTCGTCGAACTCCTCATCTTCCTCGTCTTCGAAGTCGTCGTCTTCGTCTTCGAGCTCGTCCTCGTCCTCGAAATCTTCGCCTTCGTCAGACATGACGAATGTTTGGCCGCTAGGGGACCAAGATGCGAATTCCCAGGTTAACTGCTCGGATGTTGACATCGTTGACAACTCTCGTGCGGTTAGCGTCATCTTCACAGGTGAACTCCTTAATCTATCCGTCGTACGTGAGGTTCTCTTCGCAAACAAGTAGGACTATCTTAGCGGGCATTCGGGGGTTGAACACTGACCCTGAGGACGGAAAAGTTGATACTTTTCTGACCTGTTTTGGGATGGGTCGTTGCTACTCCTCGACTCGCTGAGGGGCCATATCTTGAGCAGTTGGCGTCTGGTCCGCAAGTCTTGATGCAATTTCGGCTTCCGCTTCGCGAATCTTTTGCGCCCTCGGAAGATATTCCAAGGATTGAAGCCCAAAGACTTGTAAAAATTTGCGTGTTGTCCCGTATAGGTAGGGCCTGCCGAGATCTTCTAACCGGCCAGCGATGCGAACCAAATCCCGCTGCATCAATTGTCGCAGCACCTCATCCGAGCTAACTCCCCGAATGGCCTCGATCTCCGCCCGCTCCACCGGCTGACGGTACGCGATGATCGAAAGGGTTTCCAGCATCCCTTGACTGAGCAAAACCTCACCGGGGGCGAGTTCTAAGCGACGGATCCAACGCGAGAACTGGGGACGAGTTAGCAACTGCAATCCTCCGGCGACCTCCTCAATGCGAAAGGAGTAGTCCTGCTGGTCGTATTGCTCGTTCAAGGATTTTGCTAATGTTCTCGCTTCGGTCGGATCGGAGAGTTCCGCCAACATGGCTAGCTTGCGAGCCGACAACGGCTCTTTAGAAATAAACAGTATTGCCTCCAACACGGATTGTTTACTCGGTGGAATGGGCTCGGGGCGAGCAGCTGGCTCGACTCCCCCCGAGAAATCCTCGATTGCTGTCGGGGCGAGTCCGTTTCTTGACAACCCAACGTCGGGCCTATTCTGTCGGTCCACGACGATCGATCGATATCGCAAGGAACTGCGGCGATGGCTGGCTTCCGCATCGAAAGGGCGGCTAACGCCAACGCCGTGGCCTTGAACCATCAAGAATGGCAAGGAATAGTAGGGTACCACGATTCCCTTTCCATTCATTCGCTCTCGCATTCCCATTCTCCTCGGAACGATTAGCCGGCAGCCTTTCCTTGACAGTGGACTGGAGACGACCCGTCCACTCCCGTAAGATACCGCTCGAACCGGTTTGGGATCCAGACCCGATGTGATCGTACGAAAAGATCGGACATGCCATGAATAAGCAACCGAATAGATCGCCCAAAGCCCCTGCCGGAACCCGGCGGCTTCTCTCGGTCTCGGCCATATTGATCTTTATTGTCGGTTTGCTCTTTCTTTCCCTCTATTTGTTGGTGGGGACCCAAATCAGCGGCACCGAATTTTCCCCACAAACTTTTCAAGTTCGAAGCTTTTCCTATCGGCGGATTCCAGGGACAAAAATCCGACTTTCGGCAACGGTTTTGGGACCAGCGAGCTCCCCCGTCACCAAACCTGTTCTTCAACACCTCACCGCCTCCACGGCAAGTCCGCGATGGGATATCCTGCAAGTCTCCGAAGGGGCTGCCTCGGAGCAGCGTCCTCCCTCCATCCTGCAAACGCTTCTGGAAGCACGCGGCGTCGGTGCAGACCGACATTGGGACGAATGGTCCACGGCGCATCCTGATCTAGCAAAAGTCCTTTGGCCAATCGTTCAACAACAAGCGATCGACAGCCATTACGCGATTATTCCTGAACTCTGCGAAATCGCGATGAATTCGGACTCCCCCGATAGACTGCAGTCGCAATGCGACGCTGCGATTGCGACCTACCTTAAGAATCTTGCGGTCGAGCCAGTCCCCACCGACACAACCCCTGGCGGAATCTAGCGAGACTACTTGAGCTCAATGCCATGAGCTCAATGCCATGAATTTGATTACTTAGAAACAAACTCAGGTACGAATCGAATGCAAGCTGGCGCTTTGACATCCACCTTCTTTTGAGTCGGGGTCAATTGCCCCGAAGCTGGGTCAACGGCGAATGTGTAGATCGTGTTGCTGGTCTGGTTTTCAGCAAGCAACCATTTGCCGGTCGGGTCGAATCGGAAATTCCTCGGGGTCTTACCAAGCGTTGGGACGGTCGCCGTCCGTTCCAACCGTCCGGAGTCGCGATCCAATTCCATCACTGCGATTGTGTCATGCCCCCGATTGCTTCCGTATACATACCGGCCCGATGGGTGCACAAGCACCTCCGCCGTCGAAAAACCTTTGCGATCCACCCCTTCTGGTACCGTTGGCTCGTGATGAATAACGGCCAAACGTCCGGTCGCGGCATCCCAATCGGCGGAAGTCATCGTCAGGTTGGTTTCGTTGATGATGAAAACTCTTTTGCCATCCGGATGAAAACTCAAATGCCTGGGACCTGCCCCCGCAGGCAACTCTAGAAAAGGAAATGCGCCGGGCTTCAGCTTGCCTGTTTCGTAATCCATTTCGTAAACAAAAACCCGATCAAGCCCCAAATCACAGACCAAGACAAAACGATCGTTTGGCGAAAAGGCGCTGCAATGGCCGTTCGATCGCTTCTTTCCCTCAACCACGGTGTGAACGACGTTGCAGCTCTCGTTTCCAATCGACCCATCTGCTTGAATTGGGTACACGACGACCGATCCATTGGTGTAGTTGGCGATAACCAAGTAGCGTCCTTGACTGTCGGTGGTGACATGGCAAGGAATGTCGCCATCGATCCGTTGACGATTCACTTCCTTCAGCGACGCGTCCTGTTTTTGGTGCATGGCATTTGCATCAAAACGATAGGCGACGACCGCGGCGGGATGATTCGGATCGTCCCGCATCGTTTCGGTCACAGCGTACAAAATCGGCAAACGTGGATGCAAACAGAAAAAGGACGCATTGTTCTGCTTCGCTAAAAGCTTCGGGACATCCATCGAACCATCCTGATGGAGGTAGCTACTGTAAATTCCATCTCCGTAACCGCCCAGAAAAAAAGGTTGAGCGCTGCACGGGCATATGGCGAACGCCCATGCGAGGAAGGACAAAGCGAGGAGGCGACCAAATCCGCTTGCACCAGTTCGAGAGGTTATTTTCATGGCGAGTTTAGGAGGGAGGAATGGGGATGGCGTCGTCAGAGAGGGATTAGAGTATACTCGAACCCCTTCCGATCACAGCCGATTCGACGACAGAATTGAGGTAACCGAACATGTTGAAATGGTCGCCCCTAACATCGCTTCTCGCTCTCACCATCTGCTTCTCATCCTTCATAGGCCTGAACAAGAGTCTATCGCACGCTGCGGAGTCCAAGCTTCCTAATATCGTCATCCTCTATGCAGACGACATGGGATTCGGAGACATTCCCGGCCAAAACCCGGACTCTAAAATCCCAACACCGAATTTGGATCGACTCGCATCCGAAGGGACGCGATTTACCGATTGCCATAGTTCGTCCGGCATCTGCACCCCAAGCCGCTACGCGTTGTTGCAAGGCCGTTACCATTGGCGCAAATTTCATGGAATCGTCAATTCATTTGATGCGAGTGTGATCGATGAGGATGCCACCACTCTTCCAGAACTATTGAAGAGCAAAGGCTACACGACAGCCTGCATCGGAAAATGGCACCTTGGATGGGATTGGAACGCAATCCGAAAACCGGACGTGAAACCTCGCTTAAACCCTGATTCAAACAAGGTGGAGTATCTATCCGAAGATTTCGACTGGTCGAAGCCAATTCCAGGTGGCCCATTGTCACACGGTTTTGACTATTACTTCGGAGATGATGTCCCAAACTTCCCGCCCTATGCGTGGTTTGAGAACGATCGAGTCGTCACGCCTCCGAACGTTTCCCTCCACATCATCCCCTCCACGTTGGAAGGAAACTGGGAAGCCCGTCCCGGTCCCTCCGTCAAAGATTGGGATTTCTTTGCTGTGATGCCGACCATTACGAAAAAGGCGGAGGACTGGATCGAACGCCAAAAGCAAGACGAACCGTTCTTTCTTTATTTCGCTTTCACTTCCCCCCACGCACCGATTATCCCGACCGAATCCTTTCAGGGTGTTTCCAAGGCGGGTGGCTATGGTGATTACGTTGCCCAAACGGACGCTTCCGTGGGACGGGTGATCGAGGCGTTAGAAAAGAAGGGGCTACTCGACAACACGTTGATCCTCTTCAGCGCCGACAACGGCCCCGAACACTATGCGTACGAACGGGTTCGGAAATTCAACCATCGAAGCATGGGGCCCCTTCGAGGACTGAAGCGAGACCTTTGGGAAGGAGGGCATCGAGTCCCGACCATCGCGCGATGGAAAGGCACGATACCTGCTGGAAAGGTCCAAGACGGATTGATGAGCCAAATCGATTTCTACGCGAGCATTGCCAAGCTCGTCGACGCGGCCATTCCCGAGGGCTCCGCCCCAGATAGCATCGACCAATGGGAATTCCTATGTGGTAAATCTCCATCGAAACGCTCTACCTTGATTCACAATACCAATCCCAATGGCTACGCGGTTCGGCACGAAGATTGGATACTCATCGACACGAAGTCAGGCGGGGTCAGCAAAGTTCCCGACTGGTACAACAAGCAGATGGGGTTTGAGCCTAACCCCCACGCGGGAGAGCTCTATAACCTGCGCGAAGATCTAGGCCAAACGAAAAATCTCTTCGCAGAGTTTCCCGAACAAGTTGCTGCACTACGGGAAATCCTCAAGCAACAGAAGAATCTCACTCCATAATGCGTCGGCGAGCTTCCATCATTTGAAAGTCACCCGCGAGAAACGACTGATCAGTGCGATTTCGCCGTTACTTCGACAATGTCGTGGTAGTCCCCTCGAAGCTCGTCGGGCGAAATTGCAATGAACGAAGGGGAATATCCGTAACAGGATACGTAAGCGCGATCGATCAAATCTCCATAATGGGCGTCGACGGGTAATTGCGCTACGATCGTTTGCTTTAAGATCGTTTTGGATTGCCCAATCACCTGGCGCCCTGGTGCAAGCACTTGTTCGCCTCTTCGAAATACATAAGTTGGACTGCCGAACATGGCAGCCAAATCGGATTGTTTTTGGTAGACAGCGATATCTGCTTGCATGCCGTCCGCCAACGCACCTCGGTCAGCAAGTCCTAGAATGCGAGCCGGCCCCACGCGAGTCATTATCGCGATTTCTTCTAACGTATACTCTCGTTTAAGCGTGGGAAGCGTACTTGTCGCTCGGACATCCGGATGCAGTTGATCGAAGATCGACATCCGATAATCGTAGTTGGACAAGAGTTTGATCAAGTGTGGGTATGCGGTGAAAGGCCCTCCATTGGGGTGGTCGGTCGTCAGAAACACTCGCGCGGGATCTAGAATACGCAAACAGAGCTCGAGACCGATGGTCCATTGCAGACCATGAACATACTGATCATGGCGGTACCGAAATGGGACAACGCCACAGCCTGCTTGGCACTCAGCGTCTTGAAAGATCACCTTTCGTGGGCGGGCTAACTTCCGGTTGAGATGTTGGTGCATCGTATCCCCAGAGATCGTTACCGTTTGGCCGAACAAGACTTGCCCAACATCGATTGTGACATGGGGATGCCAATTCACATACTCAGCTAATAGAGAGGCTTCGGAACTGTAGCCATGTGGGCCGATCTTTCCGTAGCAATGGTACTGAGCATGAGTAAGGTGTACACGATGGCCCTCAACGGCTTCAAGGGTCTGCATCGTGGATTCGATATTGCCAGCCGTTCCGAGATTGCTGCAATGAACATGGAGCGGATGTGGAAGTCCAATGCCATCGACGGCGCGGGCCAGCGTTCGCAAGATATCACGTGGCGTAATCGGATAATGAGCCGCCTTTTGATCAACATTCAAGTGCCGTTGATTGAACTTGAACGCCTCGATCCCACCGGCGTTCACCACCTTTACTCCGCAGCACTGATGAAGCCGGAGCATCGTCGCCACGTACGCATCGATCTGCGCCTGCGGTGCGCGCTGCGCAATCCACTCAAGCAGAAGGCGATCGTTCCCTAACATCAAATAGCCACCCGTATCCAACCATGGAATATCGGACATCTCTCGATGCGCATACCGAGCGTTTGCAGGAAGGACAGCTGGCTCGAAGCAGGTCGTATATCCCATCTCGAGATAACGCAATCCAATTTCACTAGCTGGCGGAACCGGCGACGTGAGGGGACGCTGCTCGCTCCAACGATCCCGACCTTCCGATCCCCTGACCGACGCATTCCTCGCAACCAATTCAGGCAGAAGCAATCGAGCCAAATTGACTTTTCCACCTCCGATGTGGGTGTGCATGTCGATTCCTCCTGCCATCACAATGTGACCATTCAAGTCAATCGTGCTATCCGGTTGGTGTTCCGGGGGGGTGTGGTGGATGACGCCATCCCTCAAATACAAATCCTGTTTGCCGGAGAGCCCCATTCCATCGATGCAATACCCGTTTTTGAGGTGGACGATCATGGTTGAAGATCCTTAGGAAGCATGCTTCGCAACCATGCATCGCATGGCAACAGATCTGGAACTCGAAGCGATGCTTCTGCTTCGGGATAGGCCATCACCACCTGGTCTGCACGAAGAAGTGAAGCCGGATAATCGACCCCTGGTCGTCCGATGGGGATTCGTTGCCGCGTCTGTCGCTCTTCCGATGGAACGAAATCGGCAGACTGCCAATTGGGACCGTGCGCTACCAATTCAATCACTCGCAATCGATCCACTGGCCTCGACCTCCAATCGGCTATCGGTTCCTCATGCGAGGACTCGTCGACCCAAATCAACAAGGCCTCATCGTTGTCTCGATTTCGTTCCAACCATCGTGCAGTCGAAGCCTCTTCGCGATCCCAACGCATCTCGTCCGATGAGAAGTCGATGCGAGAAGGGAATCCTGTCAGCCATGTGCAAACATGTTGAAAGACATTTGCAAGAGACGAGAGCATCAATCCGCTGCTTCTCGAGTGCTCGTTCCATTGAAGATACCAAGTTTGCATGCGTTCAGCCCACAAATCGATTGCGGGTATCGGGAGTGCAATGCTTCCCCAAACCACCATCGGGTACCTTGCACTGCCGAACCTCTGCATCCACTCCGCTTGCGTTTCCCACCCCGCCTGCGATTCGGTGGCGAGTCCCATGAGAAGCTGAGGCAGCGAATCGACATCACAATCATATGAAAGAACCTGGGAAAAATGCTCGCTCCAATGCTCTTGCAGTTTTTCGTCGGTACTCCCGATCAGTATGACGCTAGAATCCGACTTCGGTGCAATACAATGTTTCGCATCCACTCCGTACTCACCGCCTGCTAGGCGCTTGTTCAAGACCGCGGGGAGTTGCGGAAAGTGTTGTCGCAAACCTTTCGGATTGACAATGAGTAAGCAGTCGCTGGTCGAACGAGCTTCGGCTAAGGAGGCCAGGTAAGCGCCGTGGGCCGCGATTGCTTGCGTCGCATCGAACATGCCCGATGGATGGGAACCATCGATCGAAGCTCCATAAGCGCGGGCGAATTCGATCGCTGCCCGGCTGGTCTCGACGGAGTGGAATCGACCGCCGATGTGAATCGATGTCGCGGTCCGCAACAGTTCCTTCGCCGACGTTTTGGATCGGGGTACCGGGTCCCTCGCTGGCGCTGCGGTTTTGGATAGCGCGTGCAAGCGGAGAGGGCAGGTGGCATGCAGGACTGGTTGGTCGCAAAGCAGGGAGCAAAGGCTACAGATCATGATAGAGCTTCGTTATCGGCTGGGAGGAGCCCAGTCTTCTGTCGACAAGACCATAATCTTTCCATCCCCCATCCGACCGCTTCGAGTGGATCGGACAATCGTATCCAGAACCTCTTCCAATCTCAGGTCGTCTACCCAGAGGGTAACCTCGACTTTAGGAAGGAAGGATAGAGAGAATTCGGTCGAGGAATATTGATCCAAATAACTTTTCTGCCGACCGAATCCTTTCACTTCGGATACTTGCAATGCCTCGAGCGGTGCAAGTTTCAGATGATCGAGGAGTTTTTCCGCAAGGTATGGACGGATGATAGCGATGACTTGCTTCATGATGAAATCTTGCTGGAATGAATCGCAACAAGGCGCGATCACTCACCGAAGCAAATAATCGTTCCTTTCTCCGTCGCAATCACGATCTTGCCATCCGCAATCGCGGGGGAGGCCAAGATCTGTCCGCTCAGCTGATACGTCCAGCTCTCTTTTCCATTTTCGACATCGATCGCGTAAACCATTCCGTCCGAACCACCAATCCAAGCTCTCCCATCGCAGATGACAGGCGATGCGTCGGATCGTTTCCGCAATACGGCCTCCCATTTCAATTTGCCCGTTGCGGCGTCGAGCCCGATCAATCGCTTGTTGCGACTCGGGACAACGACAACCCCTTCTAGCTTGCCATCCTTCCAGGTGGCCAATGTTGCCGAAGAAGCTCGAATGTCGGAGTTTGCCCCACCATCTGGTTCATAGCTCCAGAGTGTCTTTCCCGCTTTGGCATCGATGGCGAACACCACCCCTGGCTGCGTGGGTACGATCGCAACGTCTCCGATAATGTTGGGTGTGCTCAAGGTCGGGGCCATCAATGGCTCGCCTTCGCTGATGGGCTCTCCCTTGGCAACATCGATCTTGTGCAATTTACTATCACAGCCACCCAGCAAGGCGATATTGTTCCAAAGACTGGCTGTCGATCGAAGCTGGTCACCTGTCGCGTAGGTCCAGCGTTGTTTACCTGTCTTCAAGTCGATCGCGTAGAGGGATCCTGAGTCACTCGACAGCAAGACCTCATCCTCGACGAAGTTTCCTCCGCTCACGATGGCTTGATCCAATTCCCCAGTCCAAATCTCGGCCCCATCGGTGGTGCGATAGCAATAGATGTTGGCGCTGAAGTCACCCATGACCAAATACTCGCCCCGAACCGCGCCCGCGGCCACGAATCCTTCCTTCGCCTTGACCTTCCATGCGATTTGGCCCGTCGCGAGTTCGAACGCGTACACGTTCCCTTCGAAATCGCCTAAGAATACTTTCCCTCCGGCGATGACTGGCGTTCCTTCAAATCCCGCTTGATCGTTCTCGGTTTTGAACTCCCAGAGAACTTTGGGCTCTTTGGGAAGCTTTCCGGATGCAACCCCAGTCCCTTGGGAATTCCCGCGGACGACCGCCCAGTCGTCCGCTAAAGCTTCTCGCGTCGCCGTCGCGCTCAGGACACACCATGCGACGATGGCGAAAGCAAGCAACAAAAGGTTTCGGTTCAAGGCAAAAGATGCGTCGCGTGCGTTCATCATGCTGCTCCTACCTCCTGGTCATCGGGAACGGAATCAAGACTTGATCGGAGGTACTTCGTGTACAACCAACAAATTGTGGGTGTTATGAAGCACCCCCGTGCCTGTGACATAAACGACACGATCGCCCGGGCTCAACATCCCTCGAGATATCCCCCAAGCCGTAACCTCGTCCATCAGAATCTCCGGGTTGTCCAAATTCTTTACCTTGTGCGGCATGATCCCCCAGAACAAACACATGCGCCGAAGCGTGTGATCCGAGTCGCTCACACCTAGGGTGGGAATATAGTTCCGTTGCTTCGCCTTGACCCAGGCGGTTCCGCCGGAGCGACTAGCGACGACCACCAGTTTCGCATCGATGGCTTCCGCAATATTCGCAGCGTTGTGTGTCACGGCAGAGGTCACAGGATGAACCCGGCTGAAGAATCGCGTCTTCGAATCGTTCGGTTGGGTCTTCAGAAGTTTTTCTGTACTCAGCATGATCTTATTCATGGTGTCGACCGCGATAACGGGATAGTCACCGATCGCGGTTTCACCGCTGAGCATGCACGCGTCAGCACCGTCGAGGATTGCATTGGCGACATCGCTCGCCTCGGCCCGAGTCGGTCGGCGGTTATGGTGCATGCTCTCTAGCATCTGGGTCGCGACAATCACCGGCTTGAGCTTCTCACGGCAGACTTGGATGATCCGCTTTTGAGCGACCGGTGTATCGGCGACATCGATTTCGACCCCTAAATCACCTCGGGCGACCATGACTCCATCGGCCGCATCGACGATCTCCTCCAGTTGCTCGAGAGCTTCTCGCTTTTCGATCTTCGCAATCACGAGCGCGGTGGCGTCCATGGAGGCAAGCAAATTCTTCAGGGAGAGGACGTCCTGCGCCGAGCGAACGAACGATAGACTGATAAAGTCGACATGGTTTCGGGCAGCCCAAAGTGCGTTGTCCACATCCTCTGGTCGCATGGACGACACCGAAAGGGAAGTGCCGGGGAGATTGATCCCTTGCTTCGAACGGATCGTCCCTCGCACGGAGACTTCGCAGCGAACGAAATCCTTCTGCTTCTCGATCACTTGCATGGAAATCATGCCATCGGCGAGCATGACCAGATCACCCAGCGTCAACTCATCGATCAGTTTGGTGTAGTTGCTGGTTAACTCGTAGCGACTGCGCGGAGTTTCCCCGCGAACGAAGGTGACTTCTGTCCCGATATCGACTTCGAGCGGTTCCTCGTCAAAGAGTTTTCCAAGTCGAATTTTGGGACCAGCTAGATCGAGCAGAACTCCGACAGGGAAGTCGGTTTTCTCACGCACCCGAACGATCTTTTCGAGGACCCGCGAGTAATCGGCCTGCGTCCCATGCGCTGCATTGATTCGAAAGATATCGACTCCGTGGTTGATCAACTCCGCGAGGATCGCTTCATCCTCACAGGCGGGGCCCACGGTGGCGACAATCTTTGTCCGTGCTTCACCAAGCGTATTTCGCGTCATTCGCTGTCCGTGCTTTCAGTGTTTGGAGTAGTTAGGTTCGAGAACGATTTTTCCAGCGAGCGTGCTGCTCTTCTGGACGGTGTGCTGTTCCTGCAGTCGATGGGCTTGCGCTGCTTCTTCCAAAGGCAAAACGCGATCGATCTGCGAGCGAAGGGCTTCAGTTCGGACCCAATGATTGATATCGGCAGCGGAAGCCGCTTGCGATTCGGCGGACTCTTTGAACATGGCGAAACCGTGAAGCGAACAGCCCTTCACATAGAAAGGCCCGACCGGGAATGGAGGTCTTGCATCCCGGCCCGCCATCAGAATCATCCGAGCGTTGGACGCCATCGACGATACCGCAAAATCAAAATCAGGTTCTCGAAGTGTCTCCCAAAAGACATTCACACCTTCCGGCGCAAATTCCTTCAGTCGATCCGCTAACGATTCGCGGTTGTATTCGATAACGTGGTCCGCTCCCAGCTCGAGGCATCGCTGGGCCTTGTCCGCACTTCCAGCCGTGGTGATCACGTTGGCCCCGACGGCCTTCGCCATCTGAATCACCATCGACGAGACGCCACCGGTGCCACCTCGTACGAAGAGTGTCTCCTTCGACTTCAATTGAGCGCGCGAAAACAGTCCAAGATGGGCCGTGATGCCTACTAACGCGATCGCGGCCATGTCTCGGTCCATCGCTCCCTCTGGCGTGGAGTAAGCCCACTTGGGGTCGATGGCTATTGTCTCCGCAAAGGTCCCCTGCCTGCCCAGAAGTCCTTGATTGGATCCCCAAACCCGCTGGCCGACTTGATGGGAACGAACCTCTCTTCCCACCTCGATGACGGTACCTGCAAAGTCGCAGCCGAGAATAAAGGGACTAGGAAGCGGCCAATAGTTTGCTCCACCACGTATATACGTATCGATCGGATTGACCGAGACCGCTGCGACTCGAACCAGAATCTGATCGGGTGCGCAGGGGGGAAGAGGCAATTCCCCATACTCGATCGCTTCAGGTGGCCCAGGTTGCCGAATATATGCCGCTTTCATCGCACCTCAAGTCTTCCGAATGCGTTGAGTTCGTTCCTTGTCCGTTCCATTTGCGGTATACTACCAAATGAGTTGCAAGGACGCCGTACCAACTGCAGGAATTCTCACAACGATGAATCGAATCTGCTTATTCCAACGACACCGCCTGAGGACTTCCGTGCCGAGTAAAAAACAACGATCTCGGCGTCATGATCTGCTCGGCCCCGTTTGTTCTCTCAGCACGGCTGGTTCTTTCAGCACTGCTGGCTCTTTCAGTACCGTGGGCTCACTCTGCTGTTTCAGCTCCCTCAGCGTTGTCCGCCTGTGTACGGTCGTGTTTGGTTTGCTGGCTGCCCTTGCCAGCTCCTCGGTCAGCACCGTGATCAGCAGCACCGCCCAAGCCTCCTTCGAAGCAAACGTCCTTCAGGTTCGGATTTCCAAGATCGATGGTTCGAATCTTGAAGGGGAATTGCTGGAACTTAGCCATGAATCGGTTCGAATCCGAACCGGTGACGGTGAGCAGACACTCCCTGCGTCCGAAGTGGGGGTGGTTCAATTGGCCGCAACGGCGCCCTCTGGACAGCCCCCCGTACCCGTCCTCGTAACCGTCGATGGTTCGCAACTCCGCTTCGAATCCCTCTCCGGCAAGGGAGAGGAATGGACCCCTCAATCGCCATCTTGGAAGCTGACATCACCCCTTTCCTCCAAACAGCTAGTCTATGCTCAGCTCAAACCTTTTGAAGCGAGTCTAGAAGGACCTTGGCGCGAGATCCTCGCAGAAAACATTGCATCAGACGGATTGATCCTAACTCGCCCGAGCGGGGAGTTGACCCGTGTCGGGGGAACCATTGTCGAAGTCCGCCAGTCGCAAGTAACCTTTGGGTTCGATGATCAAAAGCTGGAGATGTCGATCGATAAACTCCTCGGCATGACATGGTTCCAACCCAACCAACCTCGCATTACCCCGGCCATCGAAGTGGTCACCCTCGACGGTTCCCTTTGGAATTGCACCCGCCTCGATTGGAAAACGGATCGCTTGGAAATCGAAAGCCCGTCGAAGATTCTCGGATCGGTCCCTCTGAAGAACATTCTCGAGATCCGGTTCGGTACCGCGAACGTTCGGTGGGTTTCTTCGTCAGAAAAACTTGATGCGACGGTCGACGCTTGGGGGAATTGGAAGTTCCTCTCCCCACGTACACCCAATGCGTTTCAACCTCGATTCGTGCGAGCAACCTCCCGCGATTCCGGGGCGGCCAATCAAGACCTCCTTTTCTCATTGCCTGGCACGTACACTTTCCGGGCACCGGACGGAGTCACGCGACTGGAATCCCGCGTCGAGCGAACCCAGCTCGGGGATTACCGTGCCGAGTTGCAAATCGAAGTCCTGCAAGACTCGGAAGTCATTTACTCCGGGACACTCTCGCCCGAACAAACCGTTCTAAATATCCAAGCGACCATTCAACCTGAGAAACGAATCACGTTGGCGGTCAAAAGTCGCTCCCCCTCCCAAACAGGAACGGAAGTCCAATGGAAACAACCGCGACTGCTTCGTTAAGGAATCGCTGGAGCGTTGCTTCGGTGTACCTATTTGTTATAAGCCTTGCCGTAGCGAAGTGCAGGGCAATGAGTTGGCTGGGGGTCGTTTCGTCGATATCGGCCCTCCCTCTGAACTTGGCACGGGTCTCCGGTCAGGAAGAAACGAGTCCACCTCCTCCTGCGCCGATCGTATTGCAGGCTGAGACGGAGCGAATCGAAGCCATGCAGCGAGCCAGTCTGGCTACCGTGGCCGTGCATGGGGCGGATGGGCAAGGTGGCGGGTCGGGCGTGTGCATTTCCAACGATGGATACGTTTTAACCAATTTTCACGTTTCCAGTCCATTTGGACATCGCATGAAATGCGGCATGAACGATGGGAAGATGTACGACTGCGTCGTTGCAGGCATCGACCCCACCGGGGACTTGGCCGTTCTGAAGATGGTGGGCAGGGACGATTTCCCTGTCGCCACGCTGGGAGATAGCGATCAAGTTCGCGCAGGACAGTGGTGCTTCGCCGCTGGAAATCCCTTTGTGTTGGCTACCAATCTGCAGCCGACCGTCACCTACGGCTTGGTGAGCGGTGTCCGTCGCTACCAGTACCCCAGCGGAACGTTTCTCGAATACAGCGATTGCATCCAAACCGACGCGGCGATCAATCCAGGAAATTCAGGCGGCCCGTTGTTCAATATGCAAGGCGAGTTGATCGGTATCAATGGTCGCTGCTCGTTCGAAAAACGGGGCCGAGTGAATGTGGGAGTGGGGTATGCCATCTCGATCAAGCAGGCGATGTATTTCTATTGGCAGCTTCGTTCGGGGCGGGTCGTGGACCACGCGACCCTTGGATTCACCGTAGCGACCGACACCAAGGGCTTGGTTACCGTCAGCAATATCCTGGAAACCAGCGATGCCTTTCGAAGAGGGATCCGCTTCGGTGATGAGATTCTGCGGGTCGGTGATCGAGACATCGGTACCACAAACCAACTGAAGAATATCCTGGGCATTTACCCAGACTTGTGGCGCATCCCGGTCCGATATCGAAGCGAAGACGGGGTTTTCGACACCTACGTTCGGCTTCAAAGTCTTCACTTGCCCAGCGAGCTGGAAGAAATCGTGGAGGGGGAGAGCAATCGACCTCCACAGCCTCCTCGGCGCGATTCCAAGGAGAATCCCGGCGATTCGGAGCCACCTTCTCCAAACGACCCATTGAATCGTGAGAAGGAGACAGAGAAACAAGTCGATGCACTGGCGGATCTCTATGAAGCCAAAAAGGGATTCTCCAATTACTACTTCAACAAAGCAGAGCTCGATCGCATCACTCAGCTTCAAAAAGTGCACACCCTTTTCACCGAAGCAGATCAAAATGCCGGGGTATGGAAATGGCAAGGGGAGTTGCCAGCAGAGAATCAGACTTGGTCGGGCGAATGGTCTGAATCGTCTCTCACCTTCAAAATGGGGGACCAGACCGAGACGTTGCCTGCTGTGCAAGGTTGGCAGCAAACGGTCAAGAAACAATCACCGATGAGCCTAGCCATCGCTCTGCGCGTTTGGCAACAGTGGCATGCAAAAGGTCCTCGATTGATCGGAGAAGCGATTTATTTGGGACGCAATCCGGTCGTCGGAGAGAGAGAACTCATGGACACCACGAAACTCACCATCGGTGAAGTCACTTGTTTGGTTTACACAGACCCCGAGGATGGAATGTTCCGATTGGTGGAGATTTTCCCCGATACGATCAGCGATCCTGCGGAAGTCTACTTTGAGAAGGCTGATTTCAACAATCGACTACGATTCCCAACCGTATTGCGTCTTCAGTTTGGGCTCGAATCCAAACTCATCGCGCAAATCAAATCCCATCAGTTCCTTCAGCCGAGCAAAGAGGAGGGACTGTAATGAATCGATTCACCTGCAGATGGCTTGCAACATGCACCGCGTTTTCAACATTCGCGCTCTCCTTTCTTCCACTCCATCCCGCCAGGGGGACGGAGCCTGATTCCGTCCTCACTACCCAAGAGCAATTGGTCGACCAAGTTCAAGAGAAGGTCGTCAAACTATTCGGAGCGGGAGGGGCGCGCGGACTAGAAAGTTACCAAAGCGGCGTCCTGGTCGGAAACGAAGGACATATCGTCACGAGTTGGACCACTGTGTTGGATGTGGCCAAGGTACGAGTCGTGGTCTTTGATGGACGGAGGCTGGACGCCACGGTCGTTGGGGTCGATCCGGCCAACGAAATCGCACTACTGCAAGTCGAAGATGCAGGTCTGACAGGTTTCCCTCTGAATTCCAACCCCCAACCGACAGTCGGGCAGCGTGTTTTCGGCGTCAGCAATTTGTTTGGGATCGCTACCGGCGACGAATACAACAGTGTGCAAAAAGGGGTAGTCATGGCTATCGCCCCTCTGACACAGCGGCGTGGCAAGACGAAATCGCTCTATCAAGGAAAGGTCTATGTGCTCGACGTCATGACCAACAATCCGGGTGCGTCAGGCGGCGCGTTGGTCGACCTCCGAGGTGAGTGGATCGGAATGCTCGGCAAAGAGATTCGAGACGAACAGTCAGGCATTTGGCTCAATTACGCCCTCCCTCTCGAGGTGGTGCAGTCCTCCATCGATCGCATCCTGAAAGGGACCGCGACGCTCGACTTGGAGACCGCCAAATCGGTCGAAAAACCTCATCGCCTCTCCGACCTCGGCTTGACGTTGATCCCCGATGTGCTCCCCAAAACACCCGCCTTTGTCGACGACGTCCGCAGCGGGTCGATCGCAGCCCAAGCAGGCCTTCAAACCAACGACCTCATCCTGCTCGTAAACGATCAACGCATCGATTCCCGCAAGTCGCTTGAAAAAATCCTCAGCACTATCAATCGGGCCGACTCGTTTCAACTGCTTGTGCAACGAGGCCAAGAGCTCATTCGCATACAAGTAAGGCCGTAATCGATGCGCCACACCATTTCCTCTGTACTCTCTGTCTATTGGCTTGTATTCGTGTGGTTCCTGGCTTGCTTGCTTTGCACCTCGTTAAGTGCACAACAAGTCCCACTCGACATCGCGGAAGAAAACGCGATGCAGTCCGCCGCGAATTGGGCGCAAGGAAGCGTGGTGCAGATCGAAACCTTTGGCGGTATGGAGATCGTCAATAAGCAAGCCGTTGCACCTGGGCCCTCGACAGGCACCGTCTTGTCCAAAGAGGGATGGATTGCCACCAGTAACTTCTTGTTCAAAGGGCAGCCCGCATCGATCACCGTGATTCTACCGAACGAAGAGCGCAAGGCAGCGAAGTTGGTTGCCCGCGACTTCAGCCGCGAAATTGCCTTGCTCAAAATCGACGGCGATGAATCGTTGCGACCGGCTGTGCCCAGCGAATCCACGACCTGGCGGGTTGGGCAATGGACCATCGCGCTCGGCAAGAGCTTCGATGTCCGAACCGCCAGCCGCAGCCTGGGCATCCTGAGTGCCAAGGGACGGATTTGGGACAAAGCGATTCAAACCGACTGCAAGATTTCGCCTCAAAACTACGGCGGTCCCTTGATCGATCTTTACGGCAGGACCATGGGAATCCTTACCCCGATCAATCCGGGAATCGTGACCGAGGGAGAGGTCGAACAGTGGTACGATTCAGGCATTGGGTTCGCCATTCCCTTGACCGACATCCTCGAACGCCTACCTGTTCTCCAATCCGGACAAGATATTTATTCTGGCAAGGCTGGGTTTCGCGTCCGCGGCAGGGATGAGTTCGCAGAGGGTATTGTGCTCAGCGGCGTTTCTCCTGGATCGCCGGCCGCCAAAGCTGGACTTCAAGCTGGAGATCAAGTGATCCGGGCAGGTCGATCGGAGTCCACACTCCGTCCGGTCGCTACGCACTCGAATCTCAAGCATGCCATGGGACCCATCGATGCGGGGCAACCATTGGTTCTCGAAGTCACCCGCGGATCACAGACCATCCAATCGTCGATGACATTGGTCAAAGATCTTCCACCTTATCGCGAACCCTATCTGGGACTGATCGCATCGCGTCAACCCGATGGTTCCGAAGAGATCTTGCTCGTACTCAACGATAGCCCCGCGAGCAAAGCAGGCTTCCAAACCGGGGATCGCATCACTGGGTTCTCTAGCGAAACTCTCAGTAACGACAAACCCTTAGAATTACTACTCCCTTTTTGGGATTACCGCGAACCACTTCCGTTGAAAGTTCTTAAGACTGGCGCGAAAGCCGATCAATCGCCTGAGATTATCACGGTGCAACCCTCTGTTCGACCTGTCAATGACGTTTCCCTACCAGTCTTTGAATACCCCCGCGTGAATAAGGATGGGGAGGAATCGAAGGACCCTGAAGGCAAGCAGCCTGCGAAGGGAACCGTTCAGATTCCCATCGGGGATGTCAAGAACAAAGCATTTGCTGTAGTTCCGGCCAATTACACGGCGGATACGGCCTATGGTCTGCTGCTGGTTTATGCCGATGCAGGTCAGCAAGAATCGAAAACGTGGTCGGATCTCTGGGAGCAATTCGGTGCAGATCACCGATGGATCATCGCCGTCGTGCAATCGGCCGATGAACGCGCTTGGAGCTTCGAAGAAGTGGAAGTCGGGATGCGAGTTCGAGCCTATTTGGGCACCAACTACACGATCGACAAACGCCGCACCTGCGTGGCAGGGATCGCTTCTGGTGGTGTGCTCGGGCTCGTTACCGTAGCGCAATTTCCAGACGATTTCAACGCGGTTTGGCTCAGCGATGCAAAAATTGGTAGCCGCGTGCGACTCGCCAGTGCAGAGCCGGGCAAATCTCCTCGCTTCTTTATCAATGGCGACGACGAAAGTCTCTCTGGCTTCGTCGAACGAATCACGGAAGCGGGATACGCAGCTAGCTACTACAAAGAATCTTGGAGCACTCTCAAGAATCCCGACGCTGCAAACGCTCAAGACACTCAGATCTTCCCCAAAGTCCAGCGTTGGCTTCAACACTTGGAAGCCCTCTAGCCATGGTGGATCACCCTATTGCCCATCCGTTGCTTCGAACCGAGGCTTACATAGGAGGGAACTGGTACAGCCCGGAAAAGGATCGACGCACGCCGATCTCAAACCCTGCCACAGGTGCCTTGCTCGCAGAGGTTGTCGATTTGCAGCAAGAGGAGTTGGAATGGGCAGTTCAATGCGCCCATCAAGCCTTTCCATCGTGGCGACGCATGGTCGCCGGCCAGCGCGCACTATTGCTTCGCGCTTGGTACGACGAAATGATGAAGAACGTCGAACCGTTGGCAGAGATCATCACGCTGGAACAAGGCAAACCGATCACAGAATCGATCGCAGAAGTTCGCTATGCGGCTTCCTTCATCGAATGGTTCGCAGAAGAGGCAAAGCGATTGTATGGCGAATTGGTCCCTCCCCACATGGCAGACAAAAGGATCTTGGTGACCAGGCAGCCAGTGGGGGTAGTCGCCTCCATCACTCCTTGGAACTTTCCAGCTGCAATGATCTCTCGCAAGGTAGCACCCGCCTTGGCCGCTGGTTGCACCGTGGTTGCCAAACCAGCTCCGCAAACTCCATTGACCGCACTAGCCATGGCGGCTCTAGCCGATAAGGCGGGATTGCCAGCAGGTGTCTTCAATGTCGTTCCGACTACCGACTCGGAGATGGCAGGCCAGTTGCTCACCAGCGACTTGCGCATCGCAAAGATCAGCTTCACAGGTTCCACAGCCGTCGGTAAAAAATTGATGCAGGCTTGCTCGGGAACACTCAAACGACTCTCCCTCGAACTGGGTGGCAATGCTCCATTTCTCGTCTTCGATGACGCGGATCTGGAGGATGCCATTCAAGGCGCAGTGGCGAGCAAGTATCGCAATGCGGGCCAGACGTGCGTTTGTGCTAATCGCTTCCTGGTGCATCGCTCTCTTGCGGAATTGTTCGCGTCGAAATTAGCAGCCGAAGTACAGAGCTTGCGAGTCGGCAATGGGATGATGCGAGGGGTTGATCAAGGTCCATTGATCAGCGAGTCGGCCCTTCAGAAAGTCGAAGCCCATGTGCAGGATGCGATTAGTAAAGGGGCGACGCTCGTTTGCGGGGGAACCCGACACCCGCTCGGTGGAACTTTTTTCACTCCGACCGTTTTGACGGGTGTTGATCGCAGCATGCGAATAGCCCACGAGGAAACCTTCGGGCCTGTTGCTCCCATCATGACATTCGAAACCGATGAGGAAGCGATTGAACTGGCCAACGATACCCGAGCTGGACTCGCGGCCTACTTTTACACGCAGAGCTACCAGCGGTTTTGGAAAATCTCCGAGGCCTTGGACTACGGAATTGTCGGGCACAATACCGGTCTCATTTCGACGGAAATCGCGCCGTTTGGTGGCATGAAGGAATCGGGTGTCGGGCGAGAAGGCTCCCGGCATGGAATCCTAGACTACACCGAGTTGCAATACATTTGCTCCCACATCGGTTAGACGTCAAGCCGATCGTGGTCGAAGAAGTGTGCGGTTCTGGTTGCCTCGATTCGATTACGAGCACGAGGACCGTTTCACTGTGCAAGAGCACGATGCTATAACGCCAGAACGACTGCGATCGCCGATGTCGCGGCAAGGGATGATGGACCGCTAGTGGGGACGGTCTCGCAAGTAAATAAGTAAATTGCACAAGTTAGAGACAGCCTCCAGTACAGATAAGATTCTAGAAGATCATTTCTTAGAAATCACATCACCCATGCGAGAACCGCTGTGATGAGTCAACCGTTCCAAGGACGAACCCGAATACTGCCAGAATGCAAAGTTCAGCGGATTAGGCAAACAGGAACACTAATCAACACTCATTACCACTAATCGAAAGCCGACACGAACCTGTTGCTATTCCTTATTAGTGTTGATTAGCGACGATTAGTGTTCTGCTCCCATGCAATCCCAGGAATGGATTGGTCGCGAAGCCATAGGTTATCGATCCCATGTTCGGTAGCACACGATTGTTTGGAAATCAACATTACACCTCGAAAGACCTGTCGCAACTCTACTGAGCTAACGACCGCATTGACCGAGTGCGAGCAGTAAAAGTTAGCATATCAGAGCGTGTCGACCGAGCACTTCGGTCCAATGCTTGGCTCGTGCTTCTTTTCCTACTCGTACTCAGCATCGCGGTACTCGTACTCGTAATCGATTGACTGCTCGGCAACCGTCTCGGTTCGTTGGATCAATCGAGTCAACATCGAAACGAACCGTTTGAGATGGGCTTTTCCAATCCGTGTCGATTCCGCGTCAATCGCTTCGAAACGATTGGAGTATTTCGTGAATCGCAGCACATTCCAAAGCGGACCCACGCGCGATCTCGAAAAGTCGATTCTTGTCCTTGAGGCTTTGCTTTCCGTTTACCTCGGCAATGATCAACGGGATCGATTGTGCAGCACGCAACCATTAATTGCGAGCATGTCGATCGATGCCCGACAGAGATTTCGCGGTTCGATAAGAAGACGTGACATAGTCGATCGCAAGTCAATAAACGTCGAGTCGTTCATGGTCGAAGATTGGTTCGGTCATCAACGTCCCTTTCGAGTACGATGAAAGCTACCGCCAAAGATCCAAGAACCACCGAATACACGGAACACACCGAAGGAAGGCCACACCCTATTTCTTACTCCCTTTCCGTGTTTTCCGAGTGGTCCGTGGTTGAAAAACACCGTCGTGAATCAAGGAAGTGATCACTTGTCAGATTAGACCTGTCCCCTGTTTGAGATAGGAATCTCTGGGAGATCAGTATGCCAAATGACCACTACGAAAATGCAAGCACATGGTGAGGGCAACTGCGCGAGGGCGACCGACCGTGGGAAGGAAGCTTGCGAATGTATGGGTAAGTATCGAGTCTGTCGATTGCCATCAGTTCATCATTCCCCAGTCGATTGCATTCACGCCGAATCTGCGAGGCTACGAACAGAAACAGCCGACAACGACCTATCTCAACAACAATGCGCCGGTCATGTCGCCGTCCCGAGATCCATTTTGCAGAACTGGATGCGAAACCGAAACAAATTAGGACAGCAAGTCCCATTGTCCACCACCGAAGTACAGTTTTTTCGAATCATCCCAAGGGCTCGAGTTCCTACACAGAACCCTCGTGTCACTCCATTTGATCTTCGGCCAATCTCACGATTGCGGAATATCGAGCAAGAGTGATCGTTGCCGGGCACCGTACACACACATCGCAGCAAGGGGGATGAATCTTCCTGCGGAAATCTGGGACAAGTTGACCAGACCAGGACAACTAGCGAGAATTGCATGTGACTCAACCTAGGATGACAATCAGTTCTTCCAATGTAGCTAACAATGAACCGACGTTGTCTCTTATTGCTCGTGATTGTTCTCTTCGGCTGTAACCAGGCGCAACCTGAATTCATGCATCCGCCATCGAACCTTCCCACCAATCGCGAAGAAATTGATCCATGGACTTCTTCTTTATTGGACGTCAATGTCTCGAACGCGAGCCGTATCGTCGCTCAACGCCTGAAAAGCGACGATCCATTGCTCTCGCCGCTAGTAAGCCGAATGGCCGAATTCACGCCGTGCCAGGTCGTTTTCGCGTCGAGGCGTGGGCATTTGCGATGCGTTCGGCAGTATTTGGACGCGCAATCGAAAACGACTCAGTACGACGCGATCTATATCGTTCAGCCCCCACCCGAAGAAATCATTCAAGAACGGCTCGCCTTCTTTGACGAATCATTGCGACCAACGATGTCCGATTTTTTGCAACGATTTGCGGGGTCGGGCGAAGAGACTGCGGATACCGCGGGGCAGTTTGCATACGACCAATGGCCAACTGCCGAGGAATTCGGTTATCGTGACAAAAGCTCCTTGGGAGATTGGGCAACGGCAACGTTGCTGTTTCACTGCCATAATGGTGATGCCTTATTTATCAAACCGAACGGAGCAACGGCTTGGCGTGTGATGGAAACGGATGAAACAATCCCTCTAGCCTCCACATTCAAAGAGTTTGTCGAATTGTACGCTGCCTTCCGCGAAACACACGAAGTTTTTGACTCATGGTCCTACCGTGAGTTCATAAGGGGCAGAACTAAGCAATTCTCGATGTTTGAGTGGCCTTCGGATGTGGCTCCATCGAATGTTCGGTCGGTCTCTCGAAAGCACGAATACTCGATCGACAGTCACTCCTCATGGTACAAGATTGAATTGGATAACGATTCAGCACAGAGATGGGCAGACTCGGTTCACGCAGTTCAGGAGTTGCATTCTCGTCGATCCGTTGGGAAGGAAGACCGAGGATTGGAAGCGGTTCGCCGGAACATTCCCGGGCCACCGCCATTGCACTGGAAAACGGGGGATTCGCCATTTTGGTGGACACCGCCATCCATTGAGTTTCGAGCGATGGAAGCCATGAAATGGTACTCGGGATTTGATTCTGGCGTAGGGCAAGCGGCTTATACTGGCTATGATGCGACGCAAAGGACTTTGTGGGTCTACGAGTACTCATGCCAACATGATCGACTTTGGGAGCCAAACCAAATACCTGAAGGCGACGTTTTTTCCCGCCTCAAGGGCGCAGACCACAATGCTGCACCGACTCCCCTAACGGTCCCTTCGGAACTATAGAAACTGAGATCAAACGGCCCCCGCCAAATGGTCGTTGCCTATTCGAAGAAATTGCATTTATCATGTCTGAAATACCCTCCTTGCCCTAAGATTACTCCAGTTTCTTGAGGTCTCACGATGCCACGATCTCATTTACGTTTGATGGACAAAGCTCATGGTGGCTAATCTCTTGATTGCCCCATAACTTAGGTAATCCCACCAATCTGGTGCATTAGTGAACGACAAGAATCCGTATCATCCACCTCTCGCTTCCGCTGGCATCGTTAGCGATGTTCGTCTTCCTCCGCACCCCGTTGCAAGACTTGCAAGCGTTGTTCTGATTACCCTCGGCATAGCTTTCCTCATCAACATAGTAATCTCTGCTCTGTTCTGGCATTTTCGGCCACTTGTCGCGGATGACAGCTCTGCTCCAACATTTTCACAATCTTGGCGTGACCTTGTCCTGATCGGTCTACTCTCAATACAGGTTTACGCTGGTTTCCGAAGTTGGCAATACCGAATTCCGATCATCGGATGTGTCGCGACGTTCGTATCGTGCGTTGCGATGACTGACACCAACGCTGCTCCCGTGTTCTCGCCATGCCTCGCCTCTGTAGGTGTGTTGCTTTACACTGGTTGGTTCCGCAAGGCACGGGCCAATCCCGAAACACCGGACGCTGGATAGTTTGAGGCAGGATGCTCGTTTCTGTGAGCCGTCCCAATACTACTTTGGACCGAACATTCGAAGTCGCAATGTGGTAGACTGAATTCGTAGAGTGTCCTATCTCTCACAGGGGCTTTCCACATCAACCAACGCCCTTTCCGGGCGTACACAATCCGTTGCAGCGAAACAGCCGCTTCGACTTCTAGAAACTTTACTTGACGCCTCTAGATGAATGGTAGTCTTAAGCAAAACACAATTGAGAGCAGCATGACGAAATTCTTATTGAACCTCGTATTGGTTTTCCTACTCTGCGACACATTGATAGGTCAGGATGCTGCGATTCTGCAAAGTACCTTATCAAATATTGCTACCTTCGCGTTTACAGACTCGTTGCCCAACGCAGATCGAATTGAGCTCTACACTTTATCCAATCTCGCAATTGCGAGTGAGAACGAGCTTGAAGTGGAGAGATTGCCTGAACGATTTCTGCTCGCAATTGGTGGCTACGGTGCTAAAGAAAAGTCCCGCTTCTACGTTGGTGTTGATTCACGCGTCACGATAAGGGGAACCGATTGCAAGAATATCGTACAGGCTTGGCGAGAGTTAGAGTTCCAACCGAACAGAACGCTGTGTCACACACCACCATATGGAATTCGCTTTTACCGCGACGACAAATTAATCTTCGAGACGACAGTCTGTTGGGAATGCCATAACTTCCATATGCCAAGAGTCGATGCTAAAACTGGTACGGCAGAAATGCAACTTTACGGATTCAAGAATGACGGCAAGGCAAAGAAGCTATTGGCAACGCTTCAGAAGCACTTGCCATTGCCCAAGCAACCAAAACCGTAAAATAATTACAACATGGCGTGATCGGGTCAGCATGTCCGTTGCAAGGCACCTTTCCACACCACCCGACGTGCATGCTCTCTCGAAGTCTCCAAATGGTAGACTGATCTCCTCAAGTGTCCAGTTTCGCGTAGGGGGTTTGATCCCCACAAACCAATGCCCGCACCGGGACTAACTCACTGCTGGCAGACAATTCGCTCAGTCGTTCGAATTGATCTGCGTTAACTGAAGTCCAGGTGCTTGGAAAAACTACTCGTTTTGCGACCATATCTTCAATCGAGCTACCTATGCAAAATGAAGTGAATCCCTATCAGAGAGAGGTAACAAATGGTATTCCACTTGATCCACCTAGAAAGCTTACTGGGTTTTTTAGGGGAGCTCGAAATGGTCTTCTCTGGTCACTGCCGGTATTTATAGTCCTTACCATCTTCATCGCAACATACGGTCG
Source organism: Brakhagea slesvicensis (assembly GCF_052161625.1). Lineage (GTDB taxonomy): Bacteria > Planctomycetota > Planctomycetia > Pirellulales > Pirellulaceae > JBKCUI01. Next base: position 5,247,760 of record NZ_CP197412.1, on the reverse strand, counting down.
GAATCCTCCGCCTGTTTATGCGGCGATGGTTGAGGCGGCTCAAATACCCGTAATTTGGATGCTCATAGCCGGAATCGTTTCGGCTGTCGCAGATCGTCGCAAAATGTATTGAACGGCGGGGGCTTGGTCCTACTGTCATTGAGCGCTTCAAAGGGGGCCACTGTTGGGCGCTTTGGCCCCTTTTGAATCATCGGACCCGGTGAGCGCTTCGTCGATGGGCGCTTCGGCTGCACTGGCCTCTTTTGAACTACGAGCAGCCAAGTGGCGAGCAACGGACTTTCGGTTGATTCCGAGGGTGCGGGCGATCTGCCGCATGCTCATTCCTGAAGCGAAAAGCTGCTTAATTCCCTGTCTTTTATCCATATCCAGCCGACGTACCACGGCACACTCCATAGTCGGGTTCCAAAAGAAACCCGCTATCTGAGTCAACCATGCCTTTCTTGTCGAACTGGCCCCTTTTGAAGCGCCCCTAACGGGCCCCTTTTAGGCGATCACTGACACGGCTGATTGGAGGAACGGTCAGGAACATGGATAGACAGGATACACAGGATTTTCAGAAAACAAAGGTCTTATCCTGTCCATCCTGTTGATCCATGTTGGGTTACTACATGAGTCGTGGCACAAGCCTCTGTTTTCAGTCGTCTTTCTCCTTTTCGCAGCAACCGAGCCTTGCCCTTATTATCCACCTGGATGCTCGAAGCGAAAACATTTAGACGACCCAAGAAAGGCAGCCATAACATCTTGTAGCAGCATTCCTCGGTCAAAGCGATCATTGCGAGGATGAGCCGGTCACGCCCGAGAATCGGCTGATTGGAGGAACGGTCAGGAACATGGATGGACAGGATGCACAGGATTTTCAGAAAACAAAGGTCTTATCCTGTCCATCCTGTTGATCCATGTTGGGTTACTACATGAGTCGTGGCACAAGCCTCGGTCTTCAGTCGCCGTTCTCCTTTTCGCAGCAACCAAGTTTTGCCCTCATTACCCACCTGGATGCGAGAAGCGAAAACATTTAGACGACGCAAGAAATGCAGCCATAACATCTTGTAGCAGCATTTTTCTGTCAAAGCGATCACTCCAAGGATGAGCCGGTCACGCCCGAGTGAGAATCGGCTGATTGGAGGAACGGTCAGGAACATGGATGGACAGGATGCACAGGATCTTCAGAAAACAAAGGTGTTATCCTGTCCATCCTGTTGATCCATGTTGGATTGTCTTGGTTCACCGGCGAATGGAATTTACATGGCCATCTTTCCGAGTGTTCGGTCTGTTCTGTGGTTCTTGGACCTTCGGAGATAAAATGGTTGAACTCGCGACGGGTCAACGGAAACGAAGTCCGGAGTCGATGAGAGAGAGATTCCAATTAACGATGGGATCCCACGTCTTCCATCCAAAACGGCGATTTTGAATTCAGATTCCGTTCGACCGTTACCGCTTGCAGATTCGAACCGAGAGAAAGTCGTTTCCCAAGGCCTAAGGTTCGAATCGCTACGCCGCCGCTGACGACCGCAAAGCGAGTTCCATCTTTCGCTTTGTGAGTCGATGCAATCGATTCGATGCGAAGAGGCGTGCGCGCCATGCGAGGTTGGATCTCCAAATCGTGGAGGCAGAGAAATGGGGTTCCACGCCCCTTTCCCTTTTCGTTTCGGATCAATTCCATCACGACAGCGAGATCGAGAATATGCCTCAATCGCGCTTGGACGATCGAGTGACGCTGGATTTCTTCATGGTGTTTGGTGAACTGTGTTGCGAATGCGTCCGCGGCGATGTCGGGCAAAGTGGATACAACGCGATCCCCTTGCTCGTTGATGAATTGCGATTCGCTCAGAACTTTCACGTTCTGAACAGAAATCTTGTAAACAGCTTGTTCGGAATCGTAAGGAATCTTGTTGGTATGAAGCGTATACCACCATCGCACCAATCCACTTGGAGATCGGGACTGTAGGAGTTCGGTTTCGTGCCAATACGATCGAAGGTTAGGAGGTAAGGGCTCGAGCCCGAGTCCCATCATCTTCATCTCCACATCGGCCTTGAGAAGTGCGAAGGCGGTCGGTGAATCAGGGGGCAGTCCTACGATGGTTGTATTTTGGGCCCCCAAGAGCTTGCGCCAACCTTCGATCCATCGATCGGGAGTGCGTTGTAGCGGACGTTGTGCTCCGGGTTGAAGCGCATACTCATAAGCTTGTTGGAGTCTCTTCGTGTCAGGGTCAATCGAGCATCCAAACTCACCTCCGCCGCTGAGGATATGAGGTGCGACGGTGATCAAGTCTTCGAGCAGGACAGGCGGAAGTCGCAATTGCTCATGGACCAATTCCCCATCTAAGTTGGGGACAAGATCGCCTGCAGGACCGCCGATAAGCCATTCGTTCGATTCGGAGTCCAAAGCGAGATAGTCGATGCGCACGATTCCGCCGAGTAATTCCAGCTCTAGCTTCCCAAGTCGACCGCTCCTCCGATGGGCGTCGAGCAAGCGATCGACTTCATGCAGCGATACCCATCGAAGATTCGATGGTTTCTGCCAATCCCCGAGCCCATCCCATCGCATGCGCCCCATGCGATTCGCTTTGGCGATTGCGGCATCGCGTTCTGCAGCATCGATTCGTTCGATCAATCCATCGGTCGAGATTCGGACACCGTTGCGATAGGGGACAATTGTCGAAGTCCCACCATTGATGAGCCAATCCCCATCGATGGTCGATTCGATGAGTCGAATCAAATCGTCGTAGTTGGCGAGCGATGCGCCACCCCCGCTCCCCGCTTCCAAGCCACCCGCTTGAAGATCACCCGTTCGCAGATCACCCATTCGTAAACGAGGAGTGGCTTCCCGAATAGATTCAAGCATAGATATCCGCTCCTCGGACGATACCGATCGGTATCGATCAAGCGATACGGTCGGCTCCTGGGATTTCGACACGGACGCACCGAATGCGATCCAAACCAAGCAAAGAGCCCATAACAGACATCGGAGCAACGATAAAATCGGGTGGGGGTGCCCTACGTCCGAACGGGCGAACTCCCATCCCCCAGCCACCCCGGATCCAACGACGAAATCGCGTACCATGGTCACGCCCTTGCCCATCAACGCAGGAGAAGTCAGTATGTCGCTGCCGCGACGAGTTCGAATCATCATATCGATTCCGACCAACGGTTGCTACAATCAACCTCCCCTCTCCATCGTGCTGTTTCTACCACGTATTCATAAACATGCGGCCATTTCCGTTCTGTCCCCCTTTTAAGGCACCTTGCGCTATGGAATTCCAGCTCTCGCGATGGGTCACCCATGCCATCGCCATCGCATTCTCCTCTGCCAGTTTACTCCTCCTGACCCCCATGACGATGTCGCAAGAAATCGAATCCAGCCCCTCTGATCCTTTTGTCTGGCTCGAAGATGTGACCGGCGAGAAAGCCATTGAGTGGGTGAAGTCCAAAAACGAGGTAACCCTCTCGAAGCTTGCTAGCTCCTCCGAGTTCAAGCAGCTCGAATCCGATTTGCTTGCGATTTTGGACTCCAATGAGCGGATCCCGTTCGTCTCCAAAAATGGGGACTACTACTACAACTTCTGGCGTGACAAAACGAATGTGCGCGGCCTGTGGCGTCGAACGACGCTAGAGGAATACAAGAAAAAGGAACCAAAGTGGGAGGTCCTCCTCGATCTCGACCAATTGGCCAAAGACGAGAACGAGAACTGGGTCTGGAAGGGAGCAAGTCTCCTTAGGCCCAACTATGAATTGGCTCTGATCACACTTTCTCGCGGAGGAGCGGACGCCGATGTAACGCGCGAGTTCAACATGCAATCCCGTTCGTTTGTGAAGGATGGCTTTCAAAGACCGGAAGCAAAGGGAGGGATGAGTTGGATCGACAAAGACCATGTCTTCATCCAAACCGACTTCGGCCCCGGTTCCATGACCGAATCAGGCTACCCACGCATTGCCAAACGATGGAAACGTGGTACGCCTCTCGAATCGGCTGAAGTTGTCTTTGAGGGGAAAGCGGAAGACATGTCCATTTCCGCTTTTCATGATGACTCTCCCGGCTTCGAACGCAATTATGTCTCGCGCACCATCGCGTTCTACAACGATGAGCTGTTCGTCTTGGACGACAACGCAAAGCTAATCAAAGTGGATGCACCCAATACAGCCAACAAATCAGTATTCCGCGGGACCCTGGCAATCGAACTACGCGAAGACTGGGATCTGGGTGACAAGGTCTACAAAGCGGGTTCGCTCCTATTCACCAATCTCGAGGACTTCCTCGCAGGGAAGGGGATGCTCGAAGTCATTTTCGAACCTACCGATTCAACCGCCTTGGCCAGCATCGGTTTCACGAAGGACTACGCTATTCTCAAAGTCCTGGACGATGTGAAGGATAAGCTTTTTGTGCTCACTCCCAGTCGCAAAGGCTGGCAACGCGAGCCCATGGTGGGAGCCCCTAGCTTTGGGACCATCGGTGTCACGGCAGTCGATCCGGATGAGTCGAATGAGTACTTCATGACCAGCACCGACTATCTCACTCCGACCACTCTTTACATGGGCAAAATCGGCTCGGAACCAGAAAAGCTCAAAGAACTCCCCTCGTTCTTCGATGCAAAGGGACTGAAGATCTCCCAGCACTTTGCTAAGAGCAAGGATGGGACTCGCGTTCCGTACTTCATGGTCGCTCGCGAGGACATGGAGTCCAATAGCAAGAACCCTACATTGCTATATGGTTACGGTGGATTTGAAATCTCCCTGCAGCCCAGCTACAGCGCTTCGGTAGGACGAGCTTGGACATCGCAGGGAGGAGTCTATGTCGTCGCAAATATCCGCGGCGGAGGCGAATACGGTCCCCGTTGGCACAAAGCAGCCTTGAAGGCGAATCGTCATCGCGCTTACGAAGACTTTGCCGCTGTCGCCGAAGACCTTATCGCTCGCAAAGTTACTTCCCCGGATCATCTCGGTATCCAAGGTGGCTCGAATGGCGGACTCCTGATGGGGAACATGGTCGCCCTTTACCCAGAGCTCTTCCAAGCGGTCGTATGCCAAGTTCCATTGTTGGATATGCAACGCTACAACAAACTCCTCGCGGGAGCTTCATGGATGGCGGAATATGGGAACCCAGATATTCCAGCCGAATGGTCCTTTATCAAAACGTTCTCCCCCTACCACAACGTTTCATCGGATCGCAAGTATCCGTACATTCTCTTCACCACATCCACTCGAGACGACCGTGTCCATCCGGGACATGCTCGCAAAATGATGGCGAAAATGGAGCAGCAGGGGCACTCGGTTCTCTATTACGAGAATATCGAAGGCGGCCACGGAGGAGCCGCGAACAACAAGCAGTCCGCATTCATGCAGGCGCTCGCTTACACATTCCTCCGGCAGCAACTATTCCCTGCGAAGTAGGGGGCGAAGCCGCTAGTCCGGCTTTGGTCCACTTCACACCAACGCTAACTCGGATGCTGAGATGTCCGGGTTGCTAACTCAGCGTTTCAGAATCGAGTCGATAAACGCATACGCCGCATCGCGCTGATCCGCGGGCCATTCGTGGCCCGCGTCTGGGAAAGCTGCCTTCAATCGCTCCTGTGCGTTTGCTTGCTCGTAAACCGGCTCCACTTTCGTGAGTACATCCTTTACGCCGGTGACTTCGAAATTGGCGTCATGCAATGGAGCCATCACATAGATCGCTCGAGGGAAGATGGAAATGAGCACATCCTCGAAATCGAACGGCATGCGTCGCGGATCGCTTTCATAGACAGATGCGATTTTTGGCATGTAGCGATCGCTCGTCCAACCCTTTAGATTACCGCCGTAGTACTTGGGAAAACTGCAAAAACCGCAACTGGTTACCGCTACCTTCATCCTGGTGTCGAAGGCGGCGGTGAACAACGCGTTATGCCCTCCCAGGGAATGCCCGATAACACCGATCCGCTCAGGATCCACCTCGGGTAGTGTGCTGAGGAGATCGACGGCTCGCAAATTATTCCAAATGGCTTTCATCGTCCCGCTTTCAAAACGGCCCTGTTGAAAGGCTCGCTGAAAGTCAAATCGATACTCGCCAAAGCTGGGATAATCAGGCGCCAGACAGACGTAGCCTCGCTGAACCAGATGGAGAGCTTGCCTCTTGCTTTCTTGTTCCCCTAGTCCCACCGGTTCATCTTTGCCAATTGAAATCGTTTGGTGCAAGCAAAGCATGGCCGGCGCACGCTTGACGCCGTGCGGAATCAACAACCATGCTGGGACTCGATCTCCCGCTTCAGAGGCATACGTCAAATGGATGCGTTCGTAACCTTCCATCGACTTTCGCTCCCCCCACTCTATGTCGAGAGGAACTTGTCGCGAGGAATCCGGTAGTTTCCCCATTACCTTCTGCATTCGCTGCAATCGTTCGCTTCGCGTCGCGTATCGCTCCCCCGCCGGAATCGAGAACTCAACAACATTTTGCTCCGGAGGCAACGGGCAAAGGGTATAGGGCGAGAACGCGCAAGGCGGATTGTAGGAGCGATTGAAATCGAGGTGGACCGTTCCCTGGGAATTTCCATTCAATGCGGGAATGGGGAAATTAAGGAATCGACACGCAGGATAAGCGCCTTGGCCGCACATGGCATCACGAAAAACGATCAAATGCTCTGCATCGCTTTCAGCTTGAACAATCCATTGCACCGAATGTCCATCGAGCTGGAATGCAATCTCACCTACTTGCTCTACCCCAGCTTGTTCACCCCTCGAATTCGTCTGCGTGACCCATTTGCTCTCTGAATAGGGGGTAAACGTTGCGGAAACGCGGTAGGAAGCGTCGATCGGGAACCAAAACTTCCCGGGAAACTCCCGAATCGTCGAGGACTCTGGATCCCGCACGCGGAGTGCAATTTGCCCATTGCGTCGGACCGCTTGTACACGATAACGGTCGGCGACGATCAGGATATCGGGGCTATCGGCATCGAGTCCAAGGGGGAGTTTGAGCGAAGCCGATTCGAGGGTTGGGAGGTCGCCTAGAGTCGTTTCCGTTTCCTGGGAGGAGTCGGCGGTCTCCTTCCTGGTCGATCGCCGCAATCGCAAAGTGTGCTGGGAGCGAGTCCGCACGCGCACTTCATTCTCGAAGGTCATTGCTTGAACATGAAGTCCTGGCGGGGCGTCGCTTCCGAGGTAACCAGGAAAGGCCGCGTCGCTTCCGATATCGATCCACTGCTGGTTAAGCCACAGATGAGCGACCAAGGCGAGCCAACCATTGGGGGATTTCAATCGATCGCTGTTAGCGCGTTGCCACTGGGCGGTAGCCAACTCGTAGGTGCGGGGGTCTGGAGACTGCGCTTGGGATTGTTGCACGGTGGCCTCAAGGCAAAAAAAGAGCGAAAGGGAGGCTTGTAGCAGAACCTTCCATCCGCGCACTCGACCCTTTTCATGAACTCCCCTGCGCGCGAGTTTGGGCTCAATCCCCCGAGAGGCTGCGAAACAACTGAAGCTCTTTTGGCAGACGACGAACTTTGCCGGTTCGATCGACGCACGCAATACTGCTTGCCCCCGTAACGACGATGGGACCGATCGTTTGTGAGAGAGCGGATTCGGGGGGGCGTACAATTCGGTATCCATGGTCGATCCTCGCACCGTAGCAGTGGTTCAATGAAGTCACCAATTCTAATTCTTCATCGAACTCGGCGGGGGAGTGAAACTCGACTTGCATCGTTTTGACGACGAGCATCAAGCCAGACTTCTCGATTTCCTTGTAGGAGATCCCGAAACTGCGAAGCATTTCGACCCGTCCGCGTTCGAAGTAATTCAAGTACTGCGAGTTATGCACCCGGCCTTGGCCGTCGATCTCGCAGTATCGAACGCGAAGGGGAGTGATATGTTCCGGAGGTGTCGATGGGGACTCTGAAGTCATAGCGTCTGGTTGATTTGGCATGTTCCGAGTGCGGTTTAGCGAATAAGCTGAATGGCGAATGAGACCATTCCACCAGAGGGACGCGACAGCAAATGGAAAGAACGGTTGTTATAGGGGACATTCACGGGTGCTTGGACGCATTCAACGCTCTTATTGAAGCGATCGAACCATCCTCGAACGACACGATTGTTACGGTTGGTGATTATGTCGACCGCGGGCCAAATTCCAAAGGGGTCATCGATCGGCTGTTGGAACTGCGCGAAGTCTGCCAATTGGTGACGCTGAGGGGGAATCATGAGGACATGATGCTGGAGGTTCTCCGGGGTGAAGTTCCCCCGTTTTCTTGGTTGAACCACGGTGGCGTCCAAACCATGGACTCCTACGGGTTTGTCGGGGATCTTGGTTGCGTCCCTCGCAGCCACCGCGATTTTCTCGAGAATCTTCCTAGCTTCTTTGAAAACGAAACACACTTCGTAGTCCACGCAAACTATGACCCCGACCTACCTCTCGAGGAACAGCCCGACGACCTTCTCCGCTGGGTCAAGCTAACGCAGGAAGTTCCCGGTCCCCATATGTCAGGAAAACGAGCGATCGTCGGGCACACACATGACCGCGAAGGCAGGATTATCGAGTTGCCTCATTTGATTTGTATCGATACCTACTGCTACGGCGGCAAGTGGCTCACGGCCATGGAATTGGAAACGGGGCGAGTATGGCAAGCCGACCCGTACGGGAAACTTTTAACGCCACCTGCTCCATGAGCGTACGGACTAGCTCGCTGGGCGGACGAACCTACTCGATGGGGGGACGAATTGTCATCGGAATCGATGAAGCAGGGTACGGACCCAGCATGGGGCCCTTGGTGATCGGCGGCACCGCATGGTGGATTCCGGATCGATGGACCATCGACGAACTCACCCAGGAATTGGCGACCTGCTTTCAGCCGAAACCCTCCTTCCCCGGCCACGATTTTCTAAGCATCGGGGATTCGAAAAAGATCCTCGTGGGAAAGTATGGCTGGCCAAGCCTTTCGCTGGCCGCAGAATGGCTCCTCGCGGCCACTTCAGGGGACGTCGCCACCGGCTCCGGGCTCTCCAAGCTTATCGCGATGGATTGGGAACGCCTCCAATCTGTTCCATGGTTCCACGACCTGGTCAGAGGCCAATGGAATTCGAATCATTCGTATCTGAACGATAAGATGGATTCCGCAGCGGGACCTCTCGCGCGCCAATCGATCCTCGCAACCTTGGGCCCGCGGATATCCCAGCAACTCGATCGAGTAGGAGTGAAACTCCTTGGGGTTCAAGCTCGATGTATCGACGAACCTGAGTTCAATCGAATGGTCACCAAGACAGGAAATAAGTCCACGGTCCTAAGCGAACTCTCCCTCCAGCTTGCCAAGTCTCTCGCGGAATCCTGTTTGGAATCTTCCTCGGTAAACCTACCCGGCAATGACCTGTTAGACTTCGGAGCTGATTGCGGAAATAATCGGTGCATCGAGATGTTTTTCGACAAGCATGGTGGCAGGAATCGCTACCAAGCCATTGTGATCGATGCGTTGGACGGAGTCTGGGTCCAAGCGGACTGCGAAGGACCCAAGCTATCCTCCTATCGAACGCAGTGGCGAGGTTGTGAGGTGGCGCTTTCCTTTCGAGTAGGCGGGGATTCACTGCTTCCATCTGGCGCTGCAAGCATCATCGCCAAATGGGTGCGGGAGCTGTCGATGGCCAGCTTGAATTCCTATTGGGAATCGGCGTGCGGAAAAAAGATTCGACCGACCGCAGGCTATTACGTCGATGCGTGTCGATTTGCAGGTGAAATCGAAGCGGTAGCAACCCAACTCGGTATCGACCGCTCGCAGTGGTGGCGCATCAAATAGACCGGCCGCCCGAACGCAGATCGGGCTAGAGGTACTTTTGAATAAAAGGGGCGGCGAATCGAAGGCGTCGGAATGACCGCAGATCGTCTCGGTCGACACTTTTTTCCTTCGCTTCGTATCGTAGAAGTTCGCCCAGCTTCAAGGCGTTCGATTGCCTCAAGAGCGACTGATAGATCTCGCGAATGACATCCCCGAAAGGATCATCGTTTACCAGCAAAGCGACTTCCGAGTTCCGTCGCTCAGAAAGGTAATCCAGGTTATGGCTTCCTATCACCGAGGTCTTGCCATCGACGAGAATCAGTTTGGCATGGAGAGTCGAACAACCTTGGAACTCGTATACCTGCACTCCGTGCCGTAGCAGCCAACGGCGTTCATTTGCGAACGCCGCATGCGCGACAACTTGATCGGTCGATTCCAGTGAATTGGTGAGAATACGAACTTGAACTCCCCGATCGCGGGCTGCGATCAATATTCGTTTCAGCTGCGGAGTGATGACGCAATAGGGCGTGCAGAGATCGATCGAGCATTTGGATCGTTCTAACACCTGATGGATTTTTGAAGTGATTGCACAGGGAGCATTCTTCTTACCGCCGACAACATCGTGCAGGAATTGCACTTGTTCGCATTCGATAGGAAGGGAGGGATATTCATCCGTTCCGCACCGGGATGTATCGCACGCAGCCAAGGGTTGTTCGCGACATTCCGCAAGCCAATTTTCGATTTCGCAAAAGGCTTGCTCGCGCGGCATGTTGTTCCATTCGGTATGCACTTGTTTCTTCAGCATTCGTTTTGCCTCTTCACCATACAGACGAGGCTGGGCGGTGACGCATTCGTTCCATCGACGCTGAATGTAGTCCGCGATCGATGCGTGGCAGACCCCATGGGCATAGAAGTCTTCGTCGATATAGATTCGTTCCCCGATTCCGAAGTAGTCCTGCTCGATATTTCTTCCCCCAATGATAAGGTGCTTTTGATCGATATGCAGGAGTTTGTCATGAAGCCGAGGCCGGCCTAGTTCAAGCTGATACCGGACATCGACGGGGCGTTCGCGAAACTGAATCCCACAGCGAATGAGATAGTCCATGAGAGGTTTAGGAAGACTGTTGCTTCCCCAATGACCATCGACCATGACGCGCACACATACGCCTCGCGACGCGGCATCGATCAGATGAACAAGGACTTGTCCTCCCGTGCGATCGTCTCGGAATTGAAAGGAGACCAAGTCGATCGACTGTTCCGCGCTTTGGATGAGTTGTAGACGCAGCTCCAAAGCCTCTTTCTCGGACGTCAGAGCGCGTAGTTCCCCCCCTCGGCACTGAACGAGCCCGACTCCGCTCTCGATGAGCACAGTGGGCACCATTCCGAATAGGAGGAGTATGGCGACAATTTGCCTGATCGACATCCGTGCGACAGTCCCCGGTTGGGCTGAAAGAGAAAATCCGTTCTACTGAAGCTATGGGTGGTGAAGCAGACGAAGTCAAATTGCGGTGTGGAAACTTCGAGAGTCAAGTGGCGTTCCGCGCCCTACAACTGCGCCAAAGCAAAGACTTTAATGCTGTTTGGCGATATCTGCGATCTCCTTGACGATACCCGGTAAGAGCAGCGCGCCGCTGTAGTGGTCGGCTTCTAGTTCAATATGTTGCGATGAGGGAATCCTTGCCGCATCTGCGAATAGTCTCGAGGATCGGGGTGGCACCACGTCATCGTACTTTCCAGAGTACAACCAAGTCCTCTGCGAGGAGATTCGATGGGCTAAATGGAGCGGTTCGACGGCATCGAGCGCTCGGTCAATCGCCTCCTCGCTCAACCCTCGATCGATCATCTGCTTTCGGAAGCCTTGAGCATCCTTTTTGCCATCTCGGACGACGGATTTGAGATCTCCTCCAGCGAGAAGGATGATCAATCGATTGGGACGATCATCAAGTCCTGCGGTCGTAGCAGCAACGAAACCTCCCAAACTGGTACCTTGCAATGCGATGCGCGTCGAATCAACCCCGGGGCATGTCGCAATCGCGTCCAAGGCCCGGCGGACGTCGGCGATCGATTGGCGCAGAGCCAGGGCCGGATCGGCTTGGCTCGCCATTGCAGTCCTGCGCACACCGTAGTGAGGCAAATGGATCATGAAGGCATGAACGCCCTGAGACGCCAATCCGCGCGCGATCATTTTCCCGACAGTCATCCCTTTCCCGGACTCGTGGACGACCAATACCGCTGGAAAGGACTGACGTCCCACATCGGAATCCTTAGCAGCAAACCACTCGAGGGCAACGCGATCATTGTCCGGATCGTCGGTGGTCAACGGAGAAGGAAATCGCAGGAATTGCTTGTCATCGTGGTGTTCGAGGTGCACAGGAAACTCGGCAGCTTTCCAGAGCAATCCAGCGAGTATGTCCGATGCTTTTCCAACAGGATCGTTGGCGGACGCGGGAATACTATCCACGGCCTTCCATACGGTAGCCGATTGGGACCGAATTCGTCCGATCTTTTCCTGAAGGGAAATACGTGTGTAGGGGCGATCTGCAGCAGGTTGGTCATGGCTCGCGTTCGCGACATAGAACACCCCATCTTCGGGCACGAACAACACATTGTGGAGATTCGAATCCATCGCAACGGGTCGACACATCAGTTGCTGTCCTATCTCGGCATCGATCTTGCCATGCGACTCGCGAATCCGTCGCTTGAGCTCCTCCAATCGATCTCCTGCCGATAGGACAACCGAATCGGAAATCCCATCCCCTAGCAAGGGATGTGCTTCCCCAGGTGCTACGAACTGCAATGATTCCGGGGTCGCGGCAACACCGACAGCCGTTCGGTTTTTGCCATCAGCAAAGACGTAATAGTACTCGCATGTACGAGGGCTAGTCGACCATAACTGCTTCACCTCCTCGAGGGAATGGCACTCCTCTAGTGCCCGCCGCATCAAGGTCGCCATGGGAACACCGTCCCACTTCCCTTCGCCGCGGCCCCCCATTTCCCCGAGCGAGACCTGCGAGGCGTTCATACCACTGACACTTCCTATGAACCCACCGTAACCGATGGTGGCGAAAGGGAGGTAGCCATCGGGTGCAATCACAAAGGTCGTCGCGGAATCCTGCAATCCAATCGTCGTCATGTAGTCCAGGACACGACCGTGGTACAGCTTCCCATCTTTCGTCGCGGAACCAAAAACGGCGAATCCAGAACAATGAAACAGTTCGGGAAAGACGTTGACCACCGCCATTAACTTCCGATCGACGCCCAGCGAATCAGCTAACGCATCCGTTTCCGTCTTATGGCGTTCAGGAATGAAAGGGGCTAGCCGTTCGTACGCAGACTCGAGCTCGCTCCGAAACCATTTGCCTGTAGCAATGGTCTGCACCGAACCGAACCCGTAGACAACCGAATCGATACATCGCCAAGCTTCTTGCTTCAGCAGCTCTCCGTGGGCTTTTCCGATCTCTTCTGGCGTTCCCCAAAGGAGCGCGACCCGTTCTCCATTTTCCCATTCGAGGAGCCCGTGATCTACCGATCGGGCCTTTTGGCTTGGTTGTTTCAGTCGGGGAGAGGGGGCGACGACCTCCATAGCCCTTCGAAGCCCTCGCGAGAAGGTCCTTTCCAATTCGGCCCGTTCCAGCGGTTGGATTTCGCAATCGGGCCAGAAGTCCTTTGCATGGTTTGATTCGAACGTCGAAAGATCCTTGAGAGCTTTTTGCGTCCTCGGGTCGTGCGCGGCCAGGACCTCGCAAACCACTTTGGCACGCTGGCTTTGGAATCGCGCAATCTCCTCCGAGATCCACAGGGTCGATCCGTCCCGCAGCTCCCAATAAGGCTGTTCGTTGCTCGAGGGAGATCCATCGATCGACTTTGGGTTCATTTTGGAGAGAAAGAGAATCGCTCCAGCTAAGTCAGCCGCCTCGGTGGAATCGAGCAGATTTTTCGCTGCGTATAGCCAAGTCCCCTCGCTGAGCCAGCGATCGATAAATCGGGTCGTCTGCAGGTGGTGCGTCGAATCTGTCTCCCCTTCGGTGAAGAACACGGTTCGGTGCTTTGGCAAGACCAACGCTGTGCGCTCTTCTGTTCTCCAAAGAGTCGCTTCGTAATCAGGATGCTTGCACGCGAGAACGAATCGATCCGCTGTATCTCGCACGAAAAGGATCTCGATCGATTGGGGCTTTCGGTCGATCTCGATTTGGCAAAAGATCTGAATCGAAAGTGGGCTGGGGCACTCCGACCAACGATCCAGCCAGGGAGTAATTTGATCGGCCAGCAACTCGGCGGGATCGACCTCGACGCCAGAGGACTCGGCGCAGGCCGCTGCAATCGAGCTAGGCATGGGAACAAGGGCCAAAAGAAGAGCGAAGGCCAAGGTAACAGTGGAGCAGGTTTTGTTCAGCATGCTAACAGGCACTCCGGTGAAAACGGGGGGCGGGGTGAATGCGGGGTTGGAAAGCGCAAGAAGAGGATCAGAAGGTTCAATAAGTGTATCGCTTTTTGAAGGTTCTGTGCCGAGCAAGTACCAGAAGCGTTTCCCAAACTATAGAATGCGACGATCCGCGAACGTCCCCTTCTCCATCGGTTCCCCATGAGTCAATCACCCCCTGTGCAATTGCCGACCAACGATCTTCCAGCTGCGAGCTATCCCTTTTTTTCGCAATTAGCTCGGGTGCTCAACTCGGGCCAATCTCGATCGATCGTCTTATCGGGCAACATCTACGATTTGTATTTCGACGGTAAGCAATATGTGCCCATTCTCCCCTTCCTGGTTTCTAAAACTCAGGTCGCGGGATTGATCCAAGTCGTTTACGAACTCAACGGTCCTGTTCGGTTGAGCGACGAAGACCGCAGCCGGCTCCGAGAGGCTTGGACTGCATGGAAGAACGGGGTTACTGTCGACGCGATACCGATGCGTGAAGTGCTCCAAGATGGAAGTCGTTTCGAATTGCGACGTCGCGAGTTCGATCAATATCTTCGGGACGCGATCGGCAATGCGACGCAGGCGCTGGAGTTTCTAAGGCAATTGACCATCTGCTCTCGAACTTGTTTGAAAGAGAATCTGCTGATCTTCATCGAGGGGGCAGACATGCTGTTACCCGCAGGTGACGGTGATGTCGCCAGGATGAATGACGCTCAACTTCGGCGCATCGCGATTGTAACGGATTGGTTCAGCGATCCGGCATTCTTCAGCGGTCGGGATGCCGTTGTATTGATCGCGGAATCGAGAAGCCAGATCCACCCTCGAGTAGCGCGGCTTCCTCAAGTCCTCAGCGTGGAGATCCCAGCACCTGATTTGGCGGCTCGCCAGCATTTCATCAAGGTCCACACCGCGGCGAATCCTTCGAGCCAGAAACACGATCCAGAATTGGTAGGGATTGCGACCGCAGGGTTGAGTTTGCATGCCATGCGACAGCTTTTGCTTTCGGCTGATTATCTTCAAAAGCCGGTGACGCGAACCGATACGACCCGCCAAGTGGAAGCCTTCATCCAAGGGCAGCTTGGAGAAGATGTCATCGAATTCAAAAAGCCGACTCACCGACTTTCCGATTGTGTTGGATTCTCCAAACTGAAAGAATTCCTCCACGCCTATTTGATTCCCCGAATGAAGCTCCCTGACGATCGAGCTCTACCTGGGGCAGCGATAGCTGGACCGATCGGAGGAGGAAAAACATTCATCTTCGAAGCGGTCGCATCCGAGCTCGACATGCCCGTGCTGGTCCTCAAGAACATTCGAAGTCAATGGTTTGGGCAAACCGACGTGATTTTCGAGAGGTTGCGCCGCGTTCTCGAAGCATTGGAAAAGGTCGTGATCTTTGTCGACGAAGCGGACACGCAATTCGGTAGCGTCGGGGAGGGAGCCCATGAAACCGAACGGCGTTTGACCGGGAAAATCCAAGGCATGATGAGCGACACCCAATTGCGAGGCAAGGTGATCTGGTTATTGATGACAGCCCGAATCCATCTCTTGTCACCGGATATCCGCAGGCCAGGGCGGGTAGGGGATTTGATCATTCCGATTCTCGACCCGATCGGCGAAGACCGAAAAGACTTCATTCGTTGGATGGTAGGACCAACCGGACTCGTCAATGAGAGTCTTGTGGATTGGCTCGACCGCGAGGGATTGGAGCAGGACTATTCCTCTGCTGGGTTCGCAGCCCTCCGAAGCCAGTTCAAAGCGATTCCTCCTAAGGACGAAGCGGAGCTCAAGGCCATGATTCGCGATTTTATCCAGCCTGCAATCAAACAAACGCGCCGATACCAAACGTTGCAAGCGCTCGTCAATTGCACCAGGCGCTCGCTATTGCCCGACCCGAACATTACGGAAGAAGATCGCGAGGCGATGGAACGGGAGATTCGAGCGTTGGAGCTCGAAGGGATTCGGTAACGGATACACGTTTTTATAGATTGAACTCATCGGATGTTTCTCTTTCAAAACCCAGTCCTTCAGCGTGAGCTGATCGTCAACTTGCGAACGCCGCGTGCGTTCCTGCTGATGCTGGTCTATCAAGTCGCCTTGGCGGTGGTGGTTTTGATCGCCTATCCTCAGGATGCCAAGATCGATTTGAGCCGCGAATCCGCTTCGGCGCAGCGGCTTGTTGATTTCTTTTTTGTGGGACAATTCGCGATTGCATCCTTGATGGCGCCCAGCTTTACATCCGGCGCGATCACGGGTGAGAAGGAGCGAAAGACCTATGAAATGCTGTTGGCTAGTCCCCTTCGGCCTGGCGTCATCGTTGCTGGAAAACTGATAGCAGCATTAGCGCATTTGGTTGTATTGGTATCGGGGTCGCTCCCCATCATCATGCTTTGTTTGCCGTTGGGAGGCGTTTCTATCTACGAGTTGCTCGGGGCGTATATCGGATTGCTATCCGCCATATTCTTGTTTGGTTCGATCAGTATGTTTTGTTCGAGCCATTTCAAACGAACCAGTTCTTCGCTCGTGGTGAGTTATGTTTTTATTTTGCCCATCTTGATTACAGGGGTCATCGCATGGTTGTGGCTTGCTAAGCAGAGCGATTTGCGATTGTTTTTGGCAACGACGATCGTTCCGGTATTCTGTTTGACCATCGGTTCACTGCTCTTATGGGTGACAGCCCATCGATTGCTTTATCCTCCCGACATCGGGAGCCAGGGAAACGAAGTCGTGGACTTGGAAAAGGAGCAGCGGGAAGCGGTAGGGCTTGTGATCCAACGCGACCAATTCCCCGACAATCTTTTTGCACCTCCTCGTCGCAAGACCTTGATGCAGGACAATGCAAACCCGATCTACGACAAAGAGATGCATGCCGAACTGTTTAGCCAAGGGAGCTTGATGCTCCGCTTGGTCATTCAGATCAGCATGCTGCTGGCGATCCCACTGATGGCCGCTTTTCTGTTCCTGATGCCCATCTATGCAGCCTACTATGCCGGGTTTGTGTTGATATTCAATATTTTGGTCGCTCCCGTTTTCATGGCGGGCAGTATCACGAGCGAGCGCGAGAGGCAAACGATCGATTTGCTGCTCACGACCACGGTTTCCTCGTGGAGCATACTTTGGGGCAAACTACTCGCGGGATATCGCGTCTCGTTTGTCCTCACCTCGTTTCTCATGTTCCCGATGGTGCTCGCCCTCTTGCCATTGACGGAGTTATCGGACAACTGGCCATCGATGCTGGCATACTTTGGCATTATCGTGGTAGCCTCCATGTTCAACGCCATCCTCGCGTTGTTTTTGTCCACGGTGGTTCGCAAAACAAGCACCGCGATGATGCTCACTTATTCCACCCTACTGGGACTCTACTGCCTGCCCGTCGCGGTAACCTTTTTGATCTGGTCGTTTTCCACCCAAGAATTGAATTTGGGGACGTTGAAATTCATTGGAGTTTCCAGTCCTTTCATGGCAGTCGACAGTGCGCCTTTAGCAGCTATGCAGGCTGGGCCGATGGCAGGGCGCGGGGTAGCGAAAGCCGGTTCCTGGGCCCTTATTGCGGCTTATGTCGCGTTGACGCTGGGGCTATCTGCAATTCTACTAGCAATCAATGTGTTGCTCTTTCGCGCCCGATGGCGGTTAACCGGCCGAGGTTGACGGTTCGCTAGGACCTCGAGACAATCATCCTCCCATCTTCCCTTTGTCACCATTCTTGACCTACGATTCCGATGTCACTACTTCAAAATCAGGATCCCGCTATTTGGTCTGCGATCGAGAGCGAGGCTTTGCGTCAGCAGGAAGGCCTTGAAATGATCGCCAGCGAAAACTACACCAGCCCTGCGGTGATGCAGGCTGTAGGTAGTATCCTGACGAATAAATACGCGGAGGGATATCCGGGGCGGCGCTATTACGGCGGTTGCGAATATGTGGATGTCGTCGAGACGATCGCAATCGATCGTGCCAAAGAGCTCTTTGGAGCCGAACATGCCAACGTGCAGCCCCACTCGGGCTCCCAAGCGAACACAGCAGTCTATTTGTCCGCACTCCAACCGGGCGATGTCGTCCTAGGCTTGGACCTTGCCCAAGGGGGACATTTGACCCACGGCATGCACCTCAATATTAGCGGAAAGCTGTACAAGTTTTTTGCGTATGGGGTCGACCCCGTCCATCATCGAATCGACTTCGACCAAGTCGCTAGGTTGGCGAGGGAACACAAACCGAAAATGATCGTCGCCGGCGCCAGCGCCTATCCGCGCGAAATCTTTCACGAGAAGTTTGCAGAGATCGCTCGCGAGACGGGGGCGAAGCTGATGGTAGACATGGCCCACTACGCGGGGCTGGTTGCAGCGGGGATTCACAATTCACCGGTTCCTTACGCCGACTACGTCACCACCACAACGCACAAGACACTGCGGGGTCCGAGAGCGGGACTCATCCTCTGCAAAAACGAATATGCGAAAGGAATCAACAGCGCTGTATTCCCCGGTATTCAGGGTGGCCCCTTGATGCACGTCATTGCGGGAAAGGCGGTCTGTTTCGGAGAAGCGTTGCAGCCTTCGTTTAAAGAATACGGAAAAAATGTCGTCGACAACGCGCGGGCCTTGGCCGATGCGTTGCTCGGGCATGGGCTCCGTTTGATCAGCGGCGGCACCGATAACCATCTGGTCCTCGTCGATGTAACCAGCTTCGGAATCGGAGGAAAGGTTGCAGAAAAAGCCCTCGATGCATGCGGCATCACCGTCAACATGAACATGATTCCCTTCGATACCCGAAAGCCAATGGATCCTAGCGGGATCCGAATCGGCGCCCCGGCCCTGACGACGCGAGGGATGGGAATCGAAGAGTTCAAGACCATTGCGGGTTGGATTGCGACGGCATTGAAGAAACACGACGACGCCGATGCGCTCGCCGGCATCCGCGAAGAGGTCAAACAACTCGCCAATCAGTTCCCAGTGCCTGCCGCCGGCTTGGCAGTTGCCGTTTAGGAATCCTCATGAGTGCTCCAAAGATTCTGATCGCTGACGACAACGCACAGAACCGCGAACTGCTGGAGGCGTTTTTGGCCAAGATCGACTGCGAAACAGCGTTTGCCGTCGATGGTCAGGACACGCTCGACAAGGTGGTATCGTTTTCGCCCGATCTCATTTTGCTCGATGTGATGATGCCCAAGCTCAACGGATTTGAAGTTTGCCGAAAACTGAAATCCGATAGAGCGACCTCTCGAATTATGATCCTCATGGTCACTGCGTTGAGCGAACTCGGTGATATCGAACGGGCGGTCGAAGCAGGCACCGATGACTTTCTGTCCAAGCCCGTCAATTCGCATGAGCTTCAGAAACGTGTCAAGAACATGCTCAGGCTTAAGGGAACGGAAGACGAACTCGAGAGGCTGCGAGAATATATCCGCTCCATGGAAGAGGCCAACTGAACTCATTGGGCTAAAGGAGTCCCTGTTTCATGGATTCAATGATCCAAGCCTTCATGGTTTCTCTCAAAGGGATCGCAGGCGTCCAGTTCAGTTGCTGAGCGGCTTTCTCTGGGCTTACCCACCAACCCGATGCAGTCGCTTCGCGGATCTTGTCGCGCGTCAATGTCGAGGACATGCGAGTTAGTTTCGCCGTCCCTTCTCCGAGAGCGCCCAAACACCAAGCTAACGAAGCTGGCATGCGAAGCGGGAGAACGAACCGCCCTGTCGCCTCACGAAAGATCCGTCCAAGCTCATAAATGGAGAGCGGCTCCGAATCGGCAGCATTGTAAATCCCGTGACCAACGAGTGATGCCATTCCATCGGATTGATTGCGACTCGGTATCCTTTCCCCCTGTTCGATGCATCGTAGGAGAAGCGCGACCAAATCGCCGACTTCGACAAAGGCTAAGGGCTGTCGCCCCGTGCCGATCAATGGGTTGAGGCGAACGCGATAAAGAGCCTTGATCAAACGCAGGAACTCCTTGTCGCCAGGACCAAATACGATACCGGGTCGAATGATGGTGGAGGGAAGCGAGGACGCGAATTCGCGAACCATCTCCTCACCCGCCAATTTGCTCATCCCGTAATGCGAAATCGGTTTCGCGGGATCCGATTCCTTTTTCGGACAGGATTCGCTCGATGGGCCTCCTGCCGCCACCGAGCTAACATGAATCAACCGCGTTCCAGTCCCGTGGCTTGCGTAGAATTCCGCAATCTTTTTCGTTCCAGCTTGATTGACAGCATTCAGCTCATTCAACGAGCCGGAGAGTTTACCTGCAAGGTGGAAGACGACCCCAACGTCCGGCAGTGCTTTGGGTGCCAAGGGAAAAGAGGCTTGTTCCAGGTCGATTCGGACGGGAATGCAGCCCGCCGAACTCAAGACTTGGTCACCTGCTGCGGATCGGGAAGTTCCATAGACCTCCCATCCTTGTTGGATCAAAGCAGCGGTGAGGTGCTGACCGACAAATCCAGTCGATCCCGTAATGAGAACGGCGTGAGAAGGAGAACGCATGGTGCAGTCAATTCGAGATGTTGGGTCGCATTGGGCATTCGACGTACCGGCAGGTCACAAGGGCCGCAGCAAGTGTGCCGAAGCAACACAGCGGGCCGACGACACATTGGGAGGAATGCCTCATTTTGCCTTTCTCCGATTTGTCATTTATGGAGAATATCGGTAGCTTGTGTCGCTTAAAACATAGTGGCAGATAAAAACGTTCCAACATATTCTGGAGCCAACCAGAATGGGATCGGAAACGGTACAATTTTTTCTGTTTCGGTTGTCGACCATTTTCGTTTAACAGGTGATACTGGTCGGGCCTAGTCGCCATCCACAGCTCCACCGATTTCCAACCAAGCCTGAAGACGCATGAGCGTTACTGATTTAATTGAAGAAGCCAACGCAGACGCGGAACTTGTTGCCACCTCGGATATCATGCAGCGGGTTCCTTACCCGAAGAGCGCGACACCGCTTAGGATTTACTGGCTTTACCTGATCCCCTTGGTGGTCCTGCATGTTCTGGCTTTGCTCGCCTTCGTGCCATGGTTTTTCACATGGTCCGGTCTGGTGGTGGCGATTGCGGGACACTTCGTTTTCGGAATGCTCGGAATCACCGTCGGGTACCATCGGTTGCTAACGCATCGTGGGTTCACATGCCCGAAGTGGTTGGAGCATACGTTTGCGATTCTAGGCATTTGCAATTTGCAGGATAGTCCGGCCCGATGGGTTGCGATCCACCGCATGCATCACCAGCATAGCGATCACCAACCTGACCCACACACACCACTTGCAAACTTGATGTGGTCGCACGTAGGGTGGGTTGTTTACAGGAATCGGGATCATGATTCCGTGACGAGTTTTGAACGTTACGCGCGAGACTTGCTCAAAGACCCGTTCTATATGAAGCTGGAACGGCGAGGTATGTGGGTCAAAGTCTTTTGGCTCCACGCCGCCATCGTCGCTTTGCTCGGCGGCATTTTCGGATGGTTTTTCAATGGCTGGAGCGGTTTTGTCCAGACAGGAGCAAGTTGGTTGGTTTGGGGAGTATTCGTTCGGACCATTGTTGTGTTGCATGGCACCTGGAGCGTCAATTCGATCGGCCATGTGTTCGGTTACAAGAATTACAAGACGCGCGACGATAGCCGCAACAACTGGTTCGTTGCGCTGATCTCCCACGGTGAAGGCTGGCACAACAACCACCACGCACAACCTCGCGCAGCGCACCACGGCCACCGCTGGTTTGAGTTCGACATGTCGTGGTGGGTCATTCGCAGTCTGGAAGCAGTCGGACTTGCGAAAAACGTCGTCCGTGCGAAGCCGGCCCAAAGCTAGACCGAGTCGGACCACACCGCGAATTCGTTGCCGCACGGCTCCGTGAAGTGGAATCGACGGCCACCGGGAAACGAAAAAATTGGTTTAACAATCGTTCCACCCGCATCCACGACTTTCGCGAGTGTTTTTTCAAGGTCGTTGCTGAAGAAGACCAAGAGTGCTGCCCCGTGCGCAGAACTGGAGAACTGATCCGACCGAAAGAATCCACCGTCTAGTCCTTGGTTTGAAAAGGAGGTGTATTCCGGTCCGTAGTCGATGAAGGTCCAGTCAAATGCCTTCTCAAAAAAGGCCTTTGTCATGGGCAAATTGGACGAGGGGAACTCGACGTAGTTCAGTTTCTCGTGCACAGACATCAATCAATCTCCACGTGATGGGAAGCAAGGCAATACGCCATAGGCCACTCACTAGGTACCTAACACCACCTAGGGTCGGTTGGACGTAACGGCTGATTGCTACCGATAGCGAATCGGTAGAACCGCTATCCTACGCGAAGGGAGGATTCCAAATTTTTGACGATCTCCTTGACCGCGAGCTTGCCGCGACCGCATTGGATCAACTCGTCTTCTCCCAACCAAGATTCGACCTTCTTTTGCGCGGAAATAACGGTGGAGTGTTGACGATTGCCGAAGTATTCACCGATCTCCGACAAGGCGCTCCGCGTGTACTTTCGAGCTAGAAACATGGCGAGCATGCGTGGCTGGCTCACTTGCTGGCATTTCGTCTTGCCACGCAAAGCCTTCTCTTCCAGACCGAACGCATCGCACACGACTTTTTCGATATCCGACATGCGAACTACCGGTTGGCTAGCACGGAGCAAGTCGAGTGTACATCGAATAGCTTGATCGTGCGTGATCGCACCACCCACCATGCGTTGCTGCGCGACCAACCGGTGCACGACCCCTTGCAGGACCCGTGCATCCCCAGCCGCTTGAGCTGCCAACTCATGGATCGTAGCGTTTGGAAGATCCACTCCGTGCTTAGAACATAGCTGCTCAAGCAGTTTGGCTCGGGTTCCGACATCGACCGGTTCGATTCCGCAAGTCATTCCACCAGCGAGGCGAGCATGGAGGTCGGCACTCAATCCGCTCAGTTCATTCAAGCTGCGGTCAGCAACCAAAATGATTTGCTTTCGTTCTCTTAGGAGCATGTCGATCGTATTGCGCAGCTCTGCGAGCGTAGCAGACTTGCCCAGGCAGAACTGCAAATCGTCGATCACGAGGACATCCACATCTCGGTACTTGCGACGGAAGTTCGCAAAGCCCCCTCCTCGTGCGCTTTCGGTGAACTCGATCGTGAACTGTTCACCGGTGAGGACCAGGACGCGACGCATTTTGTACGTCGTTCGCAATTTGTGAGCGAGGCCGATAGCCAAATGGGATTTACCCGATCCATGCGGACCATGCAGGAACAAAGGGGTGATTTGCCCGGGCTTTTCGAGAACCATCGTGGCGGCTGTGTAGGCGAGACGGTTGTGGTCTCCCTGAATGAAATCGTCCCAACGTCGCTCATTCTCGCGACGCAACTCCGAAAGCCTTTCCACGGTGGACAAAGCGTCGTGGTGCGACGACTGGTGCGACGACTGAATCGACGGCAGATTCGACTTCGGCCCTCCGATGGGTGATGGGACCGGGTCGCTTTTCACCGCCTCGCGGTGCAGGCGCAAGGTCGCCGCGCGATCTAGCCCACGCGATTCTTCTCTCGCTTTTCGATTGCTATCTAATGTTGGCTGTACGGTTGGCACGTCGCGCTGGTCGTTCTGCTCTTGGGCATACGGAGGATGGTCTCCCCGGAGCGAAGGAACCCGCGGAGAGCTATCGGGAGCGTGGCTGGATCGCTTTACCGCAGAATCAAGCGCAGACATCGACGCAGGGATCTTCCCCACGAAGACACGATATCCATAGCCGTCCCCCGCAACTTCTTCGATTGCCTGCACAAGCTCGTTGCGAAACATGCGCGAGACGCAGTCGGCTACGAACTGGCTGGAAACCTCCACTCCGACTGTATTATTACCTACAACGGACCATTTCGCATCGGCTCCGAACCAAAGATCCATGCGATGGGCCCCAAGCTTCTGCCTAAGAGAGGCAACTACCCGCGTGGGGATGGTGCTTTCGCCATTTGTCACGTCGTGCGCCAAATTCATCGCTAACTCCTGGACCGTGCGAGTCTGATCGGGTTGCTATCTTGCAGGCCGATCAGTTTCCATCCAGACAGGAACCATCCTGCTGGCGAACCCAACTAAGGAAGAGAAAGCTCCTTTAGGAGACTCCACAGTGACCATAAACGCCTAAGCGATGTGACTCACCGTCATTCCCATTCCCGTCAGGTACAGGACGCGATTTTAAGAACGCTAGCATTCAAGTCAAATTGGGACGTCGAAAGGAATCCAAAAAAGGACCGGATCGATGATGAAGATGCGGTAAAGACCGCTCGAAACGGTCGGAGAATTTTTCCGCTGCACCGAAGTCCTCGCAAACATCGCGGTGGAAAAGCTGTTCATACTGTAGCCATCGGCATTTTCATCCCTTCTGCCCCTACGTTGTTCCCACCTATGCACCCATTCCTCATCCTGTCGCTGCGTTGGCTCCTCTTCAGCCTCGTGCTTCTCCATGCTGGATTCACCGTGGTTGTGGCTGCACAACCGCGAAACGTTGTCTTCATCCTCGCGGACGATTTGGGATGGAGGGATCTAGGCTGCTATGGTCAAGAAAAAATTCCAACGCCCCATATCGATCGATTGGCCTCACAAGGGATTCGGTTCACCCAGCATTACAGCGGTGCTCCTGTCTGCGCTCCGGCGCGATGCACCCTGATGACGGGAAAGCATCTCGGCCATGCGGAGGTTCGAGGCAACAAGCAAGCTCGCTTGAAGTATCCGGAGTTCAGCGAAGGTCAAATGCCTCTCTCGGAGTCGTCGTACACCGTAGCGATGCATTTTCAGAAAGCGGGCTATCGTACTGGCGCGTTTGGCAAATGGGGGTTGGGTCCTGTCGGTAGCACGGGCTCTCCCGAACGAAAGGGTTTTGACCTCTTCTTTGGTTACAACTGCCAGGCCGTCGCACACAGCTTCTACCCGTCGCACCTATGGCGCAACCAAGAACGCGTTCCATTGAATGCCAAACCCATTCCGGGAAATGCCAAACAGCCAGATGGAGAGATCCGAGCGGAAGACTGGATCGGTGAGGTCTACGCGCCGGACCGTATGCTGGCGGAAGCAGAAGCCTTTCTCCGCGTACCAAGCGATAAGCCTTTTTTCCTCTATCTACCATTCATTGAACCCCACGTCGCGATCCATCCCCCCAAAGAGCGACTCGATGCCTTTCCAAAAGATTGGGACCAACTCGTCTATCGAGGGGGCAACGGTTACCTTCCCCACCCAAGGCCTAGGGCTGGCTATGCGGCCATGGTGAGCGATCTCGATCGATACGTGGGACGGGTGATGGCCATCCTGGACGAGAAAGGGATCGCCGACGAGACTTTGATCGTCTTCACGAGCGACAATGGACCTACGCATCCCCAAAAAGGGGAACCTGCCTTTCATGTCGGAGGGGCTGACATCGAGTTCTTCGAGAGCGCTGGTGCGCTGCGTGGTAACAAGGGGAGTGTTTACGAAGGTGGGATTCGAGTCCCGATGATCGCCAGGCTTCCCGGAGTGATCCCCGCCAACACGACCTGCGATGCGGCGACCTACTTCCCCGATTGGTTCCCAACTCTCTGCGAGGCAACACAACTTTCACCCCCCACGGATGTGGACGGCGAAAGCTTTTGGGACGCGTTAACAAGCCCTGCGAGCCAGTGGAAACGGTCTTCCCCAATGGTTTGGGTTTTCCCGGAATACACAGGGCAAGTTGCTTTGAGGGATGGCGATTGGAAACTGGTAAGACAGGGGCTTGCGACACGCAAACCTGGGCCTTGGGAACTCTACAACCTTCCATCGGATCCGCACGAACAAAACAACGTCGCTGCAAGCCATCCAGAGTTGGTCCAGCAACTTCGAAAATCACTGCACGAGTCAACGTCACCGAATGAAACCTTTCCAGTGAATCTTCACATCGCTGACACGGCGAACGAGCCAGGCAACACATCTGCATCGGCTAAGCAACCTATTGAAAATGTGGTGCTGATTACGCTCGACGGACTTCGGGGAGAAGAAGTGTTCCGCGGCGCGGACCCTGCTTACTTGACAAAAGAGGCCGGTGTCCAGAACGTTGAGAATTTGAAGGAATTGTTTTGGCGAGAAACCCCCGACGAACGTCGTCGAGTGCTGATGCCGTTTCTTTGGAGCCAATGGGAATCGGATCAAGGCTGGATTGCGGGGGATGTCGAACGGGATTCGGTGGTCGCCGTCTCGAATGGACTCTATTTTTCTTATCCAGGGTACAACGAATTGCTCACGGGCAAACCAGATCCCAAAGTCGACAGCAATGCCAAGAAGTACAATCTGAACACGACTTTCCTCGAGGTTCTTCAGAACAAGCCGCTGTACCGAGGCAAGGTCGCTGCATTTTGCTCCTGGGATGTATTTCCCTATATCATCCATGACAAGCGAAGCGGGATACCCGTCAACGCAGGATGGACCCGGTTTACGGAAGGAGACCCCCGGACGCTTGCTTCGTTGAATTTGATCTCGGACCAACTGTTCCGCGAGTTCAGCGGGGTTCGCTATGATTCAATCACGATGGCAGGTGCATTGGAGTACGTGCGAACCCACCAGCCGCGTGTTTTATTCGTCTCGCTCGGCGAAACGGACGACTGGGCTCATGCCGGACGATACGACCGTTACCTCACCGCCGCACAGCAAAACGACGCACTCATTCGAACATTGTGGGAGACATGTCAGTCGATGCCACAATATCAGGGCAAAACAGTATTCCTGTTCACAAGCGACCACGGCCGGGGATTGGTGCGCGATGAGTGGAAGAGTCACGGAAAAACGCAGGTGGGTTCGGAACGGGTTTGGTTTGGTGCGATCGGCCCCGGATTGCGCGTGCATGGGATCGACACGGGAAACCAGTATGTGCTGGCCCAAACAGCCGCCACCGCAGCAGCTTTTCTCGGTGTCAAGTTGCACGAGGAAAGTGAAGGAGTGGCTGCACCACTCCCGATTTGTCCGAAGTAACCCTGGGCCGAGCACTTGTTCTCGACCGTTTCCATAGGGCTCGGAGGAATGAGGATTCTTCGCTAGAATTCTGTCCATGAGTACCCTATCCGACAAACAATCCAACAAGCAAAGTGACGATCGAGTTGACACGCTCGTCTTGCTGCACTTCACCGGGGAAGATCGCCCGGGTATCACCGCCTCCCTCACGGAGCTTCTCGCCACCTACGGGTGCTTGATTATCGATGTCAACCAAGCTGTCATTCACCAGTCTCTCTTGCTGGGATTGCTGGTGAGGATACCGGCCAACCAAGACAGCCTCCAGGTTGTAGAAGAAGCGATCAAGCTGGGCGGGGAGCTTGGCCTAAAGGGAAAGCAAAAGCCGATTTCCGCTGTCGAATACGACGAGTGGGTTCGACAACAGGGAAAGTCCAGATTCATACTCACTCTCTTGTCGCGTGCCGTCACCGCAGAGCAATTCCATGCGGTAAGTCGCATGTTGGCCGAACAAGGCCTCAATATCGATGTCATCACCCGACTCTCCGGTCGCCCACCTCGTGAAACCAACAACCAGCTCACGAGAGCCTGTGTGGAGTTTTCTATCCGAGGAGAGCCACGCGATGCCAAGGTGCTCAAAGCCAGTTTGCTTGAGTTATCAAGTCAATTGGATTTGGATTTGGCATGGCAACGCGACGATGCTTATCGACGGATTCGCCGCGTCGTTGCATTTGACATGGACTCGACCCTATTGCAAGCAGAGGTCATCGATGAATTGGCCAAGGAAGCAGGAGTGGGAGAAGAGGTAAGTCGGATTACGGAAGCGGCTATGCGAGGGGAACTGGATTTCGACGAGTCGCTACGTCAGCGCGTGCAGCGTTTAAAAGGACTTTCTGCAAGCGTCCTCCCGAAGATCGCCGAGCGACTCGAGTTGACCGAAGGTGCAGAGCTGTTGATCTCCACCCTCCGACGCTTCGGGTATCGAACCGCCATACTCTCCGGTGGGTTTTCCTATTTCGGTAGCTACCTTCAAAAAAAGCTCTCCATCGATCACGTGTTTGCAAACGAATTGGAGATCATCGAAGGGAAGCTCACCGGCCATGTTGTAGGGACCAT
Source organism: Brakhagea slesvicensis (assembly GCF_052161625.1). GTDB lineage: Bacteria > Planctomycetota > Planctomycetia > Pirellulales > Pirellulaceae > JBKCUI01. The sequence goes on along the minus strand of NZ_CP197412.1, from coordinate 5,219,632 downwards.
TGTCAATGCAGAACGAAAGGCTGTGTTGCTGGAGCAATTGGCGAAAGCGGAAGGAGTCGATCGGAAGCAATTGATTGCGATTGGCGACGGTGCCAACGACTTGCCCATGCTGGCGCGAGCAGGGCTCGGCATCGCCTTCCATGCCAAGCCGATTGTCCGCGCATCGGCCGAGCATCGTGTTTCCACCATGGGGCTCGACGCCGTGTTATACCTATTGGGAATCCGTGACCGCGACTTGATCGCAGAATAGCCTTCGCCCCCGTCCTCCATCTTCATAGCACCGAGTCGTCGCTCCAGGCGCTCGTGCAAGTCTCCAGAGCCTCTCACCCTCCTGTATAATCGCAACGCAACCAGTGTGGGTTCCAGCCCTCACGACCATCCAGCATGAACCATGGGCCTGGAGACCTGTGCTACGATCATCCTGAAGGCAAAGAGATATGAAGCACATTGCGCGAGGGATAATCGTTTTCCTGTTCATGCTTGGAATCATTGTGTTCGTGTATCTAACGAACGAAAATATCCGGCTCTCGGCAGAGGTCGGTCAATTGGAAGCAGAACTTGGAAAAATGGAGATCGACGATGCGAGCCTCGTTTATCTGGCTGAAGTCGCTTCACCGGATGTCCCCAAGGAAGTTGCAGACCATTTGCTAGGGATCTGGCAGTTTCGCTGTTACCTCCCTCCGAACTATGACTTTATCAAATGGAATGGTGGCGGAAATATTTCCGAAGACGGCATCTTCCACCGGGGCGGATCGGGATCGAGTTGGGGAACTCCGAGAAAAGAAGCGATCCATCATCTGTTGACAATCAGCATGCAAAAGCAAGGAGAACGCATTCTCGTTTTCTATTCCTTCCAAGGCTCGAACGGAACAACCTCGTGGAGCAATCTTTCATCCGATCGAGTTGATCAATTGCGTGTCCAGAAATTGGTTCGAAGTGAACGTGGCCCCCGTTCTTTCGACTCCAACACAATTCTTCCGATTTTGCGAATCTTCGATCCTCAATCCGCCAACGAGCAAAACGTCGGGGGCGAAACGATTAAGACCTTTGCGGGGGGCCAATTCATTCTCTCCCCAAAATCGCGTGAGAGAGAGTTCAATCTTTTGTTAAGAGGCGAATCGATTCCTGACTTTGACCCGAGTTGGCTTGCCCAGGTGGAGCAGGATGATGAGTAAGCGAATGGTCATTCGCACAGGAGAACTTCGATTCTCACTTCGTCACCTGCTGACGTTGACCGCATTGATTGCCGTTGGACTCGCAATCAGTGTCGCGTTCCAACGGAATAGAGACCTGCGGAGAGTCCAAAGCAATCTACTGGCGTTATCGAGTCAGATCAAAACCAAAGACGGCAACCAAGTCTCCTACGTAGCCATACCGCAGATAGCGAGCGGCTTCTATTCATGGAACACCTACGTTCCAGAGAACATGGACTACGAACTGCGACTTGGTGTCGGCACTGTATCAGCAGATGGCATTCCGCCGGTGGTCGGTCGGTGCTCCATTCCGTCAGGCGACCATCGTGTCACCCTCTATACGGGGGATTCCCCGCAACAAGAATTTCGCTTTGCGGTCTTTATCGATGGAGAACTCGCAATCGAAAAGAAAATGGGCAAGGATTGGATGCCAACTGGTTGGTCTTCCTCGAGCAGTATCTCTTGGCCTCAGGACTCCAAGCGAAACGCCTCATCGATTCAGCTTGCAGGTAAACGATACGAGGCGAAACGAGACTTCGGAGACAATCACTACTTCAACGGGCAATCAGACGAATTGGTTTCGAAACTGGGTTTTCGACTTTGGTTCGATTCGCCACAGGCCGATTATCCACCCACGTCACCCTATGTCGGAATGTCGGAAAGCACTCAGCTTTTTGGTATCGGTTTGCGTGATGGCATGCGAATTCGGCCCAATACCTATCCGTGGGAATTGACTCGCCCGCAACTCGAGACACTCCAACCCATCCTGCGTCTCGAAGCGGAATTCTTGGAAGGCGATCGCGACGGGCTTGCAGACCCAAGTCATTCATTTTCAACTTGGAAAGTGCAACGAGAACTCGCTGGAATTATTCCAAACCGAGAAGCTATAGAACTGGATCCGTCTTCAAAATCCATTTTCGTTCAAGCCGACGTTAAAACGCCCGGAAGCCCACAGCCGATGCTGGAACTGAAATGGAACGGGTCCGAACCCGATCCTCTTTTTATTCGATTGGCAGACTCGCCCTCCAATAAATTTGTGAGGCGATGGCGTCTTCGAATAGTCGATGGCAGCCAGCATCTATGGCGAACCATTCAAGTCGGGGAAACCCCAACTCTTTCCTCGACAGACGCTTTCAAAAATGGGGAACTCATTCCCAATAGCGAAAACAAATCCTCCAGGCGTCGAACCAGACTGGTGCCTATCGGAGAACAATCCGCCGCCGCTATCGTGAAATGGAAAACGGACAAATCGCTACCGCTACAGATCGAGCAGCGCAATAACAGTGAATATGCGGGAATGAGGCTTTACCAAGGCGTTCCAATTTCATTCTCCTTGAATGTCCCCAGAACACTTGTGCCATCGTTTACGATCGAGGTCGCAGACCAAATACCCGATGACTCCGAAACGAATTTCCCGGAAGGTCCCGTGATCGACGTCGTGGAGATTGAACTGGGCCGAGGCACAAACGAATGGATTCGATTGGGAACTCACTTTAAGGAATAAGTTCCCAAATCCTAGTTCACAGAGGAACGGCTAAAAACGGTCAACGCACTTGGGAGTACCGTCCTCTTATTCTTTGCTTGGTTTGTTCTTCTTGTTGTTGACCGAGAATTCTTTGAACAGTCGCTCAAATTTAACCACTTTGCTGGCAACAACATTCTGGCAATAGGGGTTGCTCTTGTTCAGATTGAAATAGTTTTGGTGGTAGTCTTCGGCAGGGTAGAAAACGTCCAATGGAGTCACTTCGGTGACGATCGGTTGGTTATACACTTTCTCTTCGTTGATCTTCTTAATCACGGCTTCGGCCGAATCGCGTTGCTCGTCAGACGTATAGAAGACGGCAGAGCGGTACTGGGTTCCAACATCCGCCCCTTGCCGATTCAGGGTCGTCGGGTCGTGCGTCTTGAAGAAGATGACCAGAATCTGCTCACGCGAAACGATCTCGGGGTCGAAGGTTACTGCAGCAACCTCAGCGTGCCCGGTCAGTCCGGTGCAAATTTCTTTGTAGGTTGGGTTCTTCTTGGTGCCACCTGTGTAACCCGAAACTACCTTGGTCACGCCGTGAACGCGTTGGAACACAGCCTCTACACACCAAAAACAACCACCTCCGACCGTAATCGTTTCCAATTTTTTTTCTCCTT